>NZ_JBDZDP010000024.1:0-46035 GCF_040044995.1 Xanthobacter pollutisoli | reverse complement strand
TGCCGTCAACCCCGCGGGCCACCCCGCGATGCCGGCATCGCGGGCCCCCGACCGGGGGTTCCTCTGCGCTGTGCTGCGGTGACGACGGCGTCCGGCCCCTTCCTTGTGCAGCGGCATGCGAGTATTCCGACGGCCCCGCCCATGCCTTTGAAATCCCTCGGGGACAATCCTGCTGAAGAAAGCTGCTCTTGCTCTCCGGCAATATGCCGCATATGTCTAAGGCGTATTGCCGTTGACTGCAAGGAGGCTCTCATGTCGATTGCCATAGTCGTGGAGGTTGCCCGCAAGCTGGGAGGCCAGAGCGTGCTCGGCACGGTCGTGCGCTCGCAGGCCGACCTGGCTCTCGCCGTCCGCAACAGGCTTCCCCTGTCGGCTCTTCGTGGGCTCAGCCAGGCGGGCATGAGCGAGCAGGAGATCGAGAGATTCGTGATCCCGCAGCGCACCCGCCGCCATCGCGCCGACAAGCAGCAGCCGCTGACGGTCGATGAATCGGACCGGGCCGTGCGCCTCCTGCGCGTGCAGTCCCTGGCCGAGCAGACCTTTGGTGATCAGGAGAAGGCCAACCGTTGGCTGCGCCGCCCGCTCACCGAGCTCGGCGGCGAGACGCCGCTCGTCGTGGCGCAGACCGAGGCCGGCGCGCGCGTGATCGAGACCATCCTCGGCAAGATCGCCTGGGGCGCGGCCGCCTGATGCGGCTCTGGCGCCTGTCGGGCCGGCAGCATGCGCAGGCGCTGGACGGCGGCTATGGCCTGCATTTCGACGGCCGCTGGAACACCGTGGGGCATGCCGTCACCTATTGCGCGACATCGCCCGCGCTCTGCGTCCTCGAAAAGCTGGTCCATGTGGAGGATCCCGCGCTCCTGCCGGAGCTGGTCATGGTCACCTATGAGATCCCCGACACTGTCGAAATTGAAGACGTACCGTTGGAAGGTCTCCCGACCGATTGGCGGCGGCACGAGGCCTGGAGCCAAGAGAGGGGCGATACCTGGCATGAGGCGCGCGCCTCCTTGCTGCTGCGCGTTCCCTCGGCGATCGTACCGATCGTCGGCTCTCCCGACCTGAACGTGCTGATCAACCACAGCCATCCGACTGCGGCCGAAGTTCGCATCATCGGCGAGGTGCCCTTCTCGCTCGATCCCCGGTTGTTCTGAGGCGAGAAGGGAAGGGCGTCGCCCTGCGGGCCGGGCTGTTGGCTGCGCTGAAGCCAGCAAGCCGTCTTCATCCCAAAGGCTTCCATCCCAGGCACTCCAAGCCTTGCGGGGCGTCGACCTCATTGTGGCGGTGACCTTCGTCAGCGAGATCGGCAACCTGAGCCGCTTCGAGAGCCCCCGAGGTGGGGGTGGAAAACGTGCTCTGATCGAAACGGCTATTGGGCGTTATAAGGCGCTGATCGTAACCGGAGCAGATTCCGGGGCGGCTACGGTCGAGCGGCCTGCCGGATGAGATCTGGCAGGGGTGGGATTGAGGCCTGTGGGTTGATGCCGAGCCGATCGCCGAGATAGGCGAAGAACGAGACGCCGAGCTTCATTCAGGTCTTCATGAGGCCGAGGAAGACGTCCCGCGCCTGCCGTCCGGCGTCGCTCATCGTGCCGCCGGAGATCTTGCGCTTGGTGACGAAGGCGCGGATGTCGTTCTCCGAGCCATTGGTATGCAACGGGATCTCGGGGCGCTCCAGAACCCGCAGCAGTTCGGGTTTTCGGCGATGAAGCCGCGCCAGGAGCCGGTCGAGCAGGTTGTATCCGGTTCGTGGCCGGAAGATGCGGGGTCGAATCGGGCGCGCAGGGCCGCAGCGCATCTCTTGCACGGATCCTTCTGCCAAGCCTTCAGGTCTCGATAGAACCACCAGATCAGCTGACGCACCAGCTCGACCGACTGTCGCTGCTGCGGCGTTGCCGGCACCAGCTTGTGGACGAGCCTCTCCGCATGCACCCAACACAGCGCGTGCTCGCCGACGCGGAACTGGCCGGCGCCATCGGAGACGATCGCCGTGTCGCCCAGCAGGCCGTGGTGATGGATGGCGCCCCACAACGCACCTTCGGTGGCGATCCGTACCGGGTCCGGCGTCACGCCGAGCTGGTCGATGCCCAGCGCCGTCAGGTGCGCCTGCCATGCGGCCCCGTCCGCGAAGATCTTCTGCAGTGCGGCCTCGAGACGATCGATGACCGGTCCCGCCAGATTGCGCCCGCGCATGTAGGCCAGCGCCTCCTTGTTCACGACATGCTCGCCGTGACCGGCGCGAAGCGTGTCCAGGAACGCCGCGCGCGACTTCGAGGCACCGGTGCGGAAGGCCGTGAAGCGATCGTCGCCGATCTGCGTGGTGTAGCCGTCCGCGTGGGCGTGGCGTGCGGAGGTGTCATCCACCGTCACCCACTGTGCCGTCGCAAGGCCCGCGCGAAGCACGTCGCGATCCTCGCTCACGAACTCGTCCACGTGATCCGCTATCAGTCGCACGACCTGGCGCTTGGAGATGGCGATGCCGATCCCGGTCAGAAGAGCCGTCAGCCGCTCCGTCGTCACCTGTCCCTGCACGTGGCAGGCGAGGATGAAGCGCCGCAGGTTCGCACCCCAGCCGCCGACGATCCCCGGCGGCAGCGGCGCTACCACCCTCCCCCCCGCCGGCGTTACCCAGCGCTCGCGGCGATACCGCACGACCTCGGTGACCAGCACCAGGTCGCGAACCAGGATCGTCTCGTACCCCTTGAAGCGCGATCCTGCCGGCACCTCCGCCGGAACGACCACCTCCCGGCTCACCTGATTGCCGTCCCGCTTGCCACCGCGCCGGCGGCGCTTGCCCTTGCCGCGCGACGGCCCTGTCGCCTTCTCCATGCCCGAAGGCTTCGACGTCTTGAACTTCGGCCGGGGCGGCAGCCCCTTCAGCGCGGCGATCTCGTCCTTGAGATCCCGGTTCTCTGCCTTCGCCGACGCAAGCTCCGTCTTCAGGCCGGCATTCTCGTCACGAAGGCTCCGAACCTCGGAAAGAAGCTCCACGACAAGATCGCGAAGCGCCCCAACCGGCCGGTCCCTGACCGTATCAGCGTCTCGTTCCGACATGGAAATCGTGAATCACGACCCCCACTTCCTGAAAAGCCCCTTCGCCCCGGAATTTGCTCCAGTTACGCGCTGATCGGCCGACGTCTGCGAGCCCGCTTCTTTGCCGCCCAGCAGACGGAGGTTGCCATCGGTTGTGCAGTCCTCAACCGCATGCTCGCCTGTGCACGCCTGCACTCGGTTCGCTGCAGCGCATAGAGGACGATATCAAAGACCCCATTGCGCCGCATGTCGCATCCGTGCACCAACGCCCCCAAGTACGGTTCGTCAGACGGTGAAAAATCCGACGATGGCGTGCGCCCGAAATCATGCGCCAGGCGATGGCCGGCAAAATCCGTGGTCGTCATGAATAGGACGGGCTTGCACCTTCATCCGAAGAATGCTAAACGATCGTTTAGTTAGATAGGTGATGTCTTGACCTCGACAGCTTCGAAACGTCAACCAAGCCGCTGGCCTGCCTTGCTGGACGCCGCGGCCATCTTCTTCGCCGAGCGCGGCTACCACGCCACCGCCATGCGGGACATCGCGCGTGTCGCGAACGTCACGCCGGGAGCGGTCTACTTCCATGTGGCGACCAAGCATGCGCTGCTCGTGGCCGTCTATCAGGAAGGCGTGGATCGCATCATCCGCCACTTCGATGAGGCGATCGCGGAGGAGTACGATCCGGTGAAGCGCTTCCGCTGCGCCATCCAGGCCCACCTTGAATCCATCCTCGATGAGAGCGCCTATGCGCGCGTCATCGTCCGCGTGCTGCCCGAGGATGTGCCGGAAGCGACGGAAGAGTTGAAGCGCCAGCGCGAGCGCTATGAGGAGCGCTTCCGCGCGCTGATCGACGGCCTCCATCTTCCTCAGGGCCGCAATCCCAAGCTGATGCGGCTGCTGCTCATCGGCGCTCTGAACTGGACCCCGGTCTGGTATCGCGGCTCCATCGGCGGCCTCGACCCTGTCGTCGATGAGATGGTCGCCTCGTTCGGCATCCAGCCCACACGAAGGACGAGCAAGAAATGATCCATGCCGGCACGCGGCCCCTCCGTGTCCTCGTCACCAAGATCGGCCTCGACGGGCACGATCGCGGCAGCCGGATCGTTGCCGCCTATCTGCGCGACGCCGGCATGGAAGTGATCTACACGCCACCCTGGCAGACCATCCCGGGTGTCGTGAAGCTCGCCACTGAAGAGGACGTAGACGTCATCGGCATCAGCTCGCTGGCCACCGACCACCTGATCGTCCCGAAAATGATGGAGGCGCTGCGCGCCGCGGGGCTCGGTCACGTGGGTGTCGTGGTGGGCGGCATCGTGCCGGAAGCGGAGCAGTCGGCGCTCGCCGCGGCCGGCGTCAGCCGGGTGTTCGGTCCGGGCGCCGCGCGCGAGGAGATCGTGGAGTGCGTGACGGCCCTCGGCCAGAAGTCGCGCGCGGAGCGTGTCGATGACTATTCGGAGGCAAACCCATGAACCAGGCCGCGGTGCAACTTCCACTCCCGGGGTTCGAGCAGGCCTCTGGCCAGTGGCGCTCTGACTATTCCCGCCAGGTGGCCGGCGAGAAGCCGGTCCGCAACCGCTCCGGCATTGAGGTTCAGCCGCTCTATTCGCCGCGCGACTGGGCGGGCGAGCGCTATCTGGATGATCTCGGCTTTCCTGGCCAATACCCCTTCACGCGCGGCATCTATCCATCCATGCATCGCGGCCGCACCTGGACCCAGCGCCAGCTCATCGGCCTCGGCACGCCGCAGGATTACAATGTCCGGGTCCGCCGCATCATTGATGCGGGCGCCACCGCCATCAGTCTCCTGCCGTGCTGCTCGGGCTTCCGCGGCATCGATTGCGACGAGGTGGACCCGGTGCTGCTCGGCACCTGCGGCACGGTGGTGAACACCACCGACCACATGGATGCGGCGCTCGACGGGGTGCCCCTCGGCACCATCTCGACGGCCATGAACGATCCTTCCCCGTTCACGCTTCTGGCCTTCACCCTGGGGGTGGCGCGCCGCCGCGGCATCGACTGGCGCAGCATCACCGGCACCTCGAACCAGAGCGACTATATTTCCCATTTCATCGCCAACCACCAGTTCTACCGGCTGTCCCTGCCGGGGTCGCGGCGGGTGCTGCTGGACCACATCGAATTCTGCCGGCGCGCGTTGCCGAACTGGAATCCCCTGTCGGTAGTCGGCCAGCACATGCAGCAGGCCGGAGCGACGCCCGCCGAGACCATGGGCTTCACCTTGTCCTCGGCGATCCAGTACGCGCAGGACTGCATCGAGCGCGGCATGGACGTGGACGACGTCCTGCGCCGCTTTACCTTCTTCTTCGATATTTCGATCTCCTTCTTCGAGGAGATCGCCAAGTTTCGCGCCGGCCGACGCATCTGGGCGCGGATCGCCCGGGAGCGGCTCGGCGCGAAGGACCCCGCCTGCTGGCGCTTCAAGTTCCACGGCCAGACCTCGGGCGTCGATCTCACCCAGCAGCAACCCTTGAACAACATCGCCCGCGTCTCGGTCCAGGCCATGGCCGGCATCCTCAGTGGGCTTCAGTCCATGCACACGGATGCCTATGACGAGGCCATCGCCTGCCCCAGCGAGGAGACGGCGCGCATTGCCGTGGCCACCCAGAACATCCTGCGCGACGAGGCGCAGCTCTGCGCCGTGATCGATCCCCTCGGCGGTTCTTATTACGTGGAGCGGCTGACCGACCAGATGGAGGCGGAGATCGAGGCAGTGATTGCGCGGATCGACGCGGCCGGAGGCATGTACAAGGCGGCCGAGGTCGGGCTGGTGCAGACCATGATCGGCGAATCCGCGCTCGCCTTCCAGGAGCAGCTGGAGACAGGCGAGCGCAAGATCGTTGGCGTCAACTGCTATCAGGTCGAGGAAGACCCGACCATTCCGCCCGCCGAGCGCCCGGACCCCGCGGCCATGGAGCGGCATGTGGAACGCTTCAAGGCATTCAAGCGCGAACGCAGCCAGGACGCGGTGGCACGCGCCCTCGACGCGCTGGCGCGGGCCGCCAACAGCGAGCGCGAGAACGTGTTCGAGAAGGTGGTGGAGGCGGCCGAGGCCGGCGTGACCCATGGCGAGATGGTGGGCTGCCTGCGCCGCGAGCTGGGCTTCGGCCATCCCCTAATCATCGCCTGACAGGATCGCCATGGCCCCGTCCCCGTCCCCGATCCCGCTGGCGCAGCGGCTGCGCGCCGGCGATCCCCGCGCGGTGGCGCGGGCCATCAGTCTCATGGAGGAAGGCGGCAGCGCCGCCGCCGCGCTTCACGCCGCCATCCTGCCGGCGACGGGACGGGCGCTTACGATCGGCTTCACCGGCCCCCCCGGCGCCGGCAAGTCGACGCTGGTGGACGCCTTCGTGGCCGAGCTGCGCAAGAGCGGCCGTACGGTGGGGGTGGTGGCGGTGGACCCCTCGAGCCCCCTTTCGGGCGGGGCGGTGCTTGGCGATCGCATTCGCATGGGCCGCCACACGGACGATCCGGGCGTCTTCATCCGCTCCATCGCCTCGCGCGGACATCTCGGGGGGCTCTCGCGGAGCATCCATCATGTAGTGGACGTGCTCGACGCCGCGGGCCGCGACGCCATCGTGATCGAGACCGTGGGCGCCGGCCAGTCGGAGGTGGAGATCGTGGACGTGGCGGCGGTGCGCATCGTTGTGAACGCGCCCGGCCTCGGCGATGACGTGCAGGCCATCAAAGCCGGCATATTGGAGATCGCCAGCATCCTGGTGGTGAACAAGGCTGACCTGCCGCTTGCGCCCCGCACGGTCCGGCAGCTCAAGGCCATGCTGAGCCTGCGGCGGGAGGGTGAGGCGGACGTCCCGGTGCTGGAGACCATCGCCAGCGAGGACCGCGGCGTGGCGGAGCTGCTCGCCGCGGTGGACGCCTGCGCGACCTTGCGGCCGGAAGATGCGGCCGCCCGGCGGCGCACCCGCATCCGCCGCCTCGTCGCCGAAGGCGCGGCAGGGGAGATGCGGCGCCGCATTCTCGCCTGGGACGATGCGGCCTTCCTCGAAACGCTTGCGCGGGCGGCGCGAGGCGAGATCGACATCGACACGGCCGCGCGCGCCGCTATGGAGGCGCAGGCCGGTGGCGTTCCACTTCCTGTCGCGGTTCCGCAGAAGGCCGATCGGAGGGCCGGATGAACGCGCCCGCCGATCGCGCGGAGGACCCGGCCGCCGAGGCGTGGCGCTGGGCGCGGTTCATGCTGTCGGGCGACCGGCCGGCCGGTGCCTTCGGCTTCGAGCTCGTCGCCGCCGGTCCGGGCGCGGCCGAGCTGGCGATGACGGTGCCCCCGGTGGCGCTCAACGCCTTTGGCACCTGCCATGGCGGTGTGCTGTTCACCCTGGCCGACGCGGCTCTTTCCATCGCCTGCAACAGCCGGGGCCAGCAATCGGTGGCCCAGACCTGCAGCATCGCTTTCCTGAGGCCCGTGCAGCCCGGCGATCGGCTGATCGCCCGCGCCAGCGAGCGCGCCCGCACCGCCCGCACCGCCATCTATGACTGTGCCGTGGTCAACGGCGCCACCGGTAAGGTGGTCGCCGAGTTCCGCGGCCACTCCCGCACCATCGCGGACCACATGCCCATCGGTCCGGCAACCTGAGACGGGGCGACGCCAGCATGACGGCACTGGAACAGCCGGTGATTTCCGACATCTATTTCACCGCCCGGGAGGTCATGGATCCCGAAGCGCGGGAGTGGGACCTCCTCGGCCGGCTCCCCGGCCTTGTCGCGCGCGCCATGCAGGCCCCCGGCTGGCGCCGCCACCTCGCAGGCATCGATCCGGGCGGCGTGAGGGACCGGCAGGCGCTCGCGTGCCTGCCGGTCCTGCGCAAGGCGGACCTGATGCGGCTCCAGGCGGAATGCCCCCCGCTGGGTGGGCTCGCCTGCGCGCCGGTCTCCTCCTTCAAACGCCTATTTCTTTCCCCGGGACCGGTGGCGGAGCCGGAAGGCCATGGTCCCGACTGGTGGGGAACCGCCCGCGGCCTCCATGCCGCCGGCATGCGGCGGGGCGACATCGCCATCAACTGCTTTTCCCACCACCTCACTCCGGGCGCCCGGTTCGTCGAGAGCGGCATGCACGCCATCGGTGCCGCCGTCATTGCGGGCGGCGTCGGCAACACCGACCAGCAGGTGGAAGCCATCTGCCGCTACGGCGCCACCTGTTATCTCGGCACGCCCGATTTTCTGAAGCTGCTGCTCGACCGGGCCGCGGAATTGGGCAAGAGCACGCGGACGTTGACGAAAGGGTTTGTCTCCGGCGCGGCGCTTCCCTCCTCCCTGCGGGCGTTGCTGTCGGCCCGCGGTGTTTCGGTCCTTCAGGGATACGCCTGCGCCGATGTCGGGCTGATCGCCTACGAGACCGTGCCGGACGACGGCTTGGTCCTCAACGAGGAGCGCCTCGTCGAAATCGTCGATCCCTCCACCGGCACGCCCGTGGAGCCGGGAGCGGTGGGCGAGGTGGTGGTCACGCGCTTCGACGCCGACTACCCGATGATCCGCCTGTCCACCGGAGACCTCTCGGCCGTCAAGCCCGGCCTTTCCCCGTGCGGCAGGACCAATCAGCGGCTCGCGGGCTGGCTGGGCCGCGCCGACCAGAGCGCCAAGGTGAAGGGCATGTTCGTCCACCCCTCGCAGGTGGCCGAGCTCGCTTTGAGGTTTCCCGAGCTCGCCAATGTGCGTCTCGTGGTCCTTCGCGCACGGGAGCAGGACGCCCTGCGGCTCGAGGCGGAATGCGCGAGCGCCGGTGCTGGCCTGGAGCAGGCCATCGCGCAGGCGCTGAGGGACATCACCAAGCTCGGCGGCGAGGTCCTGCTCGTGCCCCCGGGCACCCTGGCCCCGGACGGCCGCGCCATCATCGACATGCGCTGAGCACCGGCGGCCGGCGGCCGGCGATCGCGAAGGCGCCCCGGTCACCCCGCCAACGCGCCAGCGCCCGGCGGACGCCTGCACTCGAACACGCAACGGGCAATCGCCCCTCGAAAGGCGCCTGCCTGCGGCTCGGCCCTGATGGGCCGCGTGCCGGCCGAGAGGTAACCTGGCGTTCCTTCTTTACCTCCGCCGGACCCACCGGCCTGGCGACGCCTCCCAGCGCCCTCCGTGCAGTCGCCAGAGCCCGCCGGGAGAACGGCCAAGCTGGAGCAAATGGGGCAGCCAACAGCGTTCGTCGCCGACAAGCTGATTGAACACTTGTTTAGTTCGATGGCCGCTGCTAGGCTCCCCTCCGATGGTTGAAAGACCATCCAAAATCCAAGGAAGGTCGAGGGAGGATGCAAGGTGGCCGACACCTACGCCGCAGACACCTTTCCCAAGCTGCTGCTCGACAATGCCGCCCGCCGCCCGGCCCGCCCCGCCATGCGGGAGAAGCGATACGGAATCTGGAAGACCTGGACCTGGGCCGACCTCACCCGTGAGATCGAGGCGCTGTCCCTCGGCCTGAAGGTGGCGGGCATCGCGCCCGGCCAGCGCGTGGCGGTCATCGGCGTCAATCGCTCGCGCCTTTACTGGAGCATCCTCGCCGCTCAGTGCGTGGGCGCCGTGCCGGTTCCGCTCTATCCGGACGCGGTAGCCCAGGAGATGGCTTACCTGCTCGCCCATGCGGAAGTCACCGCCGCCATCGTCGAGGACCAGGAGCAGGTGGACAAGCTCCTGTCCGTGCTCCCCGAGCTGCCGGCGCTCCGGCTCATCGCCTATGACGAGCCCCGCGGCATGCGCGATTATGTCTGCGAGGCCTGCGCGCTCACCAGCCTCGACGCGATCATGGCCTCCGGCCGGCAGGAGACTGCCGGCGCAGGCCTCGGCCGCGCCTTCACCGACTTAGTCGCCCGCACCGGGGGCGGCGACACCTCGATCATCCTCTATACGTCCGGCACCACCGGTCGGCCGAAGGGGGCTGTCATCTCCTCCGAGCGGGCCATCAGCGCCGCCCGTCAGACGGTGGCGGCGGACCGCCTCGACGAGACCGACGAGGTGCTCGCCTATCTGCCCATCGCCTGGGCCGGCGACCACTATCTCAACTATGCCCAGGCCTTCGTTGCCGGCTTCTGCATGTCCTGCCCGGAAGAGCCGGAAACGGTGGCTATCGACATCTTCGAGATCGGCCCCACCTTCTATTTCGCCCCGCCGCGGGTGCTCGAGGAGCTGCTTACCCGCATCATGATCTCCATGGAGGATGCGGGCCGCGCCAAGCGCTGGTTGTTCGACCGCTTCATGAATGTGGCGCGCCGCTGGGGCGAGCCGATCCTGAACCGCCGGACCGACGTGCCGCCGCATGGCCGCCTGCTCTATGCCCTCGGCGAGATCCTGATCTACGGCCCGGTCAAGAACGTGCTCGGCTTCTCGCGCATCAAGGTCGCCTATACGGCGGGCGAGGCCATCGGGCCGGACCTGTTCGCCTTCTACCGCTCCATCGGCGTGAACCTGAAGCAGTTCTACGGCCAGACGGAAGCCTTCCTCTACATCTCGGCCCAGCCCGACGGGCAGATCCGCTCCGATACGGTGGGGCCGGCGGCGCCGGGGGTGGAGATTCGCATCGTCGAGAGCGGCGAGGTGCAGTTCCGCTCGCCGGGCCAGTTCGTGGAATATCTCGGCGATCCCGTCCGCACCGCGGAGACCCTGACCCTGGACGGATTCGTGCGCACGGGCGACGCCGGCTTCATCGGCCAGGACGGGCACCTGCGCATCATCGACCGCGCCAAAGACGTGGGCCGGCTCACCGACGGAACCCTGTTCGCGCCCAAATATATCGAGAACAAGCTGAAGTTCTTTCCCAATATCAAGGAGGCCGTGGCCTTCGGCGACGGGCGCGACTTCGTTGCCGCCTTCATCAACATCGACCTCACCGCGCTCGGCAACTGGGCGGAGCGCAACGGCGTGAGCTACGGCTCCTACCAGGAACTGGCAGCGCTGCCGCAGGTCTACGACATCATCCGCGGCCACATCCGCCAGGTGAACCGTGATCTCGCGGCGGAGCCCGCCATGGCGGGCGCGGCCATTACCCGCTTCGTCATCCTGCACAAGGAGCTCGATGCCGATGACGGCGAGCTGACGCGCACACGCAAGGTGCGCCGCGCCTTCGTGCAGGAGAAGTATGCCGGCCTTGTCGCCACCCTCTACGACAATGCCCGCGAATGCTTCGTGAGCACCGAAGTCACGTTCGAGGATGGCCGCAAGGGACGCATCGAGGCCACGCTCACCCTCGCCGAGGTCGACGATCGGGGCCCGCACCCTCACCAGCGCGAGACATTGGCAGCATGACGGCGCTCTTCTCCTCGACGGCCGCCGCAGGAGCGGCATCGGCCGCCCGCGCCGCCCCCGCGCCCATCGCGCGCAGCATCGCCGCCACCGCGCCGCTGCTGGAGATCCAGCGCGTCAGCCTCAGCTTCGGCGGGGTCCGGGCGCTGAACGATGTCTCGTTCGACATCCGGTCGGGCGAGATCCTCGCCATCATCGGCCCGAACGGCGCCGGCAAGACCTCGATGCTCAACTGCATCAACGGCTTCTACCGTCCCACCTCCGGCTACATCGTGCTCGACGGCGAGCGCCGCACCCAGACCCGCCCTTGGTTCGCGGCCCGGCGCGGCATCGCCCGCACCTTCCAGAACGTGGCGCTCTTCAAGGGCATGACCACGCTCGACAACATCATGACCGGGCGCGCGCTGAAGATCCGCAGCAGCATCCTCGGCCAGCTGGTGCGCGTTGGCCCGGCCATGCGCGAGGAGATCGAGCACCGCCGCAAGGTGGAGGAGATCATCGACTTCCTCGAGATCCAGGCCATCCGCAAGGTGCCGGTGGGCAAGCTGCCCTACGGGCTGCAGAAGAGGGTGGAACTGGGGCGGGCGCTGGCCATGGAACCGCGGCTTCTCCTGCTCGACGAACCCATGGCGGGCATGAACCTGGAGGAGAAGGAAGACATGAGCCGCTTCATCCTCGAGGTGAACCAGACCTACGGCACCACCATCACCCTGATCGAGCACGACATCGGCGTGGTGATGAACCTGTCCGACCGCATCGTCGTGCTCGACCACGGCTGCAAGATCGCCGACGGCACGCCGGCCGAGGTCAAGAGCGACCCGCGCGTCATCGACGCCTATCTCGGCCGGGGAGGAGCATGATGCTCGGGTTCGATCCGGCCAAGGTCGGCTTCTTTTTCGAGGTGCTCGCCTCCGGGCTGCTCTCGGGCATTCTCTACGCCCTGGTGGCGCTCGGGTTCGTGCTGATATTCAAGGCCTCCGGCGTGTTCAACTTCGCCCAGGGGGCCATGGTGCTGGTCGCCGGGCTCGCCTTGGTGCGGGCCCTCGGCTGGCTCGAGACACAGGTGCCGTTCTGGTTGGCGCTGATGCTCGCCATCGCGTTCGCGGGCGCGCTGATGACCGGCATCGCCTGGGCGGTGGAGCGCTTCGCCCTGCGCAAGCTCGTGAACCAGACCGCACTGACGCTGTTCATGGCCACCATCGGTATCACCTTCGTGCTGGAGGGCCTGGGCCAGCAGATCTTCGGGGCCCAGGTCTACAAGCTCGACATCGGCCTGCCGCGCGACAGCCTGTTCGTGCTGGAGAGTGTGTTCGACGGCGGGATCCTGCTGAACCAGTTAGATCTGTGGTCGGCCGTGCTCGCGGCCCTGCTGGTGGTGGCGCTGGCCGTCTTCTTTCAGAAGACACAGGTGGGCCGTGCCCTGCGTGCCGTGGCCGACGACCATGCGGCGGCGCAGTCGGTGGGCATTCCCCTGACGCGGGTGTGGTTCATCGTGTGGATGGTGGCCGGCTTCGTCGCCATCGCCGCGGCGGCGGTTTGGGGCTCGAAGGTGGGGGTGCAGTTCTCCCTCGTCTACGTGGCGCTCAAGGCCTTGCCGGTCATCATCGTCGGCGGCCTCACCTCCATCCCCGGCGCCATCGTCGGCGGCCTGCTCATCGGCGCCGGAGAGAAGCTGGCCGAGGTCTATCTCGGTCCTTCCGTCGGCGGCGGGATCGAGCACTGGTTTGCCTATGTCGTCGCCCTCCTGGTCCTCCTGGTGCGCCCGCAGGGGCTATTCGGGGACCGTATCATCGAGCGGATCTGAGCATGTTCTACCGTGAGGCCGGCCACTTCCACGACAAGTACCGGGACGAGATGGCGATCTTCCAGATCCGGGAGGACCGCATCGGCATCCGCCTGCTGCTGATCGCTGCCTTTGTCGCCGTGCCGCTTCTCCACGCGGCCGGCGTGCCGCCCTTCGCCGGCGACTATCTCTTCAGCGCGGTGCTGACGCCGCTCCTGATCCTCGCCACCGCCGCCATCGGCCTCAACCTGCTCGTCGGCTATTGCGGGCAGATCTCCCTCGGCGCCGGTGCCTTCATGGGGGTGGGGGCCTACGCTGCCTACAACGTGTCGGTCCACCTGCCGGGACTGCCGCTCCTCGCCACCTTCCTGCTGGCGGGTGCGGCAAGCGCCGTCGTGGGCCTCGTCTTCGGCATCCCCTCGCTGCGCATCAAGGGTCTCTACCTCGCGGTCGCGACGCTCGCCGCGCAATTCTTCCTGGACTGGGCGTTCCTGCGCGTCGGGTGGATCACCAATTATTCCGCCTCCGGCTCGGTCACTGCGCCGCCCCTCGTCATCGCCGGCTGGCACGTGGACTCGCCGGTGGAACGCTATCTGCTCGTCCTCGCCGTCGCGGCCATCGTGGCGCTCGGCGCCGCGAACCTGGTGCGGGGCAATCTCGGCCGGCAATGGATGGCGATCCGCGACATGGACATCGCGGCCGAAATCATCGGCATCCGCCCCATGCAGTCGAAGCTGACCGCGTTCGCCATCTCCTCCTTCATCCTGGGGCTCGCGGGGGCGCTGTGGGCGTTCGTCAACCTGCGCGCGTGGGAGCCCTACGCCTTCTCCATCGACCGCTCGTTCCAGCTGCTGTTCATCGTCATCATCGGCGGGCTCGGCTCCATCATCGGCTGCTTTTTGGGGGCGGCCTTCATCTGGCTGCTGCCGCTCGCGGTCGAAGGCATCCCGCGCTGGCTCTCGATCCCCATCGCTGCGGATGCCGCGGCGAACCTGACGCTCGGCGTGTTCGGCGCGCTGATCCTCATCACGCTGATCTTCGAGCCCCACGGCCTCGCCCGCATCTGGGCCATCATGAAACACAAACTCCGACGCTGGCCCTTCCCCTACTGACCGAGGGGCAAAAGCGGAGCGCCAGAGCCGGCCCAAGCCGGCCAAACTCCAAGGGAGGAGAAGCCAATGAAGAATCCCACGACGAAGTTGAGTATGCTTCTGGCGGCAGCGCTGCTGGCCCTACCGGTCGCAGCGCGCGGCGAGGAGAACGGGCAGTTCATCCCCGTTCTGTCCTACCGCACGGGGCCGTTCGCGCCAAACGGCATCCCCTGGGCCAACGGCATCGTCGACTATTTCGAGCTAATCAACCAGCGCGACGGCGGCATCAACGGCGTGAAGATCATCTACGAGGAATGCGAGACGGGGTACGCCACCGACCGCGGCGTCGAATGCTACGAGCGCCTCAAGAACAAGGGGCCGACCGGAGCCGCGTTCGTCAATCCCCTCTCCACCGGCATCACCTTCGCCCTCACCGAGAAGGCGCCGGTAGACAAGATCCCCCTCATCACCGCCGGCTTTGGCCGCTCCGAATCGAAAGACGGCAGCGTCTTCACCTGGAACTTCCCGCTGATTGGCACTTATTGGACCGCGGCGGACGTGGCCGTGCAGTATATCGCCAAGGAATTCGGCGGTCCGGACAAGCTCAAGGGCCGCAAGATCGTGCTGCTCTATCATGATTCCCCGTTCGGCAAGGAACCGATCCCGGTTCTGGAGGCGCTCGCCAAGAAATACGACTTCCAGCTTACGCTCATCCCGGTGGCCAATCCGGGCGTGGAGCAGAAGTCGCAATGGCTGCAGATCCGCCAGCTCCGTCCCGACTATGTGGTGATGTGGGGCTGGGGCGTGATGAACCCCACGGCCATCCAGGAGGCCGCCAACGTCAACTTCCCGCGCGAGAAGATGCTCGGCTTCTGGTTCGCGGGCGCGGAGCCCGACGTCGTCCCCGCCGGCGCCCAGGCGGTGGGCTACAAGGCGCTGATGCTGCAGCACGGGGCGGGGCGCGCGCGCGTCCACGACGACCTCGACAAGTACGTCTACGGCAAGGGGCTCGGCAAATCGAACCCCACCGATTCCAGCGGCGTGCTGTTCAATCGCGGCATGGTGGGGGCCATGCTCGGCGTCGAGGGCATCCGCACCGCCATGGCCAAGTTCGGCAACAAGCCGCTCACCGGCGAGCAGGTGCGCTGGGGCATCGAGCACCTCGCGCTCGACGAGAACAGGCTGAAGGAGCTGGGCTTCGAGGGCATGATCAGCCCCATCAAGATCAGCTGCTCGGACCACGAGGGCTCCCACACCTCCCGCATCCAGCAATGGGACGGCAAGCAGTGGAAGGTAATCTCCGACTGGTACACGGCGGACGAGACCATGCTCGCACCCATGCTGAAGGATGCGGCCGGCCGCTACGCCAAGGAGAAGGGCATCACGCCGCGCGACTGCAGCAAGGAGTCCTGAGCACCAGAACGTCCCCCCGCATCACGCAAGTGGGGGGGGGGGACGATCCCGCCCGTCGCATCGACCCACGCGAACCGGTGCCCACTTCGCTCGAACACGCTCGAGCCGATCCAGGGAACGACGCCATGACGCCACAAGCTCCCGCGGGAGATACCGCCCCGGCCATTCTCTCGGTCAACAACATCGAGGTGATCTATGACCACGTCGCGCTGGTGCTGAGGGGCGTCTCCCTCACGGTGCCGGAGGGCGGCATCGTCGCCCTCCTCGGCGCCAACGGCGCCGGCAAGACCACGACGCTGCGCGCGGTGTCGAACCTGCTCAGGTCCGAGCGGGGTGACGTCACCAAGGGCTCCGTCGTGTTCGCCGGCGAGCGGGTGGACCGCCTGACCGCCAACGACCTCGTCCGGCGCGGCTGCATTCAGGTGCTGGAGGGACGGCGCTGCTTCGGCCACCTGTCGGTGGAGGAGAACCTGCTCACCGGCGCCTATACCCGCCGGGACGGCGCGGCCGCCGTCCGGCAGAACCTCGAGGACATCTACGAGACCTTTCCCCGCCTGCGCGAGCGCCGCAAGGCGCAGGCGGGCTATCTCTCCGGCGGCGAGCAGCAGATGTGCGCCATTGGCCGCGCGCTGATGTCGAAGCCTCGCATGATCCTCCTGGACGAGCCCTCCATGGGCCTCGCCCCGCAGGTGGTGGAAGAGATCTTCGAAATCGTCCACGCCCTCAACCAGCACCGCGGCGTCTCTTTCCTGTTGGCCGAGCAAAACACCAACATGGCGCTGAAATACGCTACCTACGGCTACATCCTGGAGAGCGGGCGTATCGTCATGGACGGGCCTACAGCGGACATGCGCAACAATGAGGATGTAAGGGAATTCTATCTCGGCACCGCCAGCGGCGAGGGCCGGAACTTCCGCAACGTGAAGACCTATAAGCGGCGGAAGAGGTGGCTCAATTGACGATGGCCCACCCGTGAGGCTTCGGGCGAAGGGCGCGGCGCGATCTGCTGGAGACCCAGGGAAAGCTCTAACGAGCGGTAGGATCGCGCGATGAAGTTGAAATGCAGGCGGGCCACACTCCAACGCCGGTGAATATGTCCGTCAACCCCCGCGGGCCGGCGTCCGGATCCCGCGTCGTGTCCGCACAGGCAGTCCATGATGAACGACCCCGATCACCGCCAGCAAGCCTCGCACACCCTCTCCCGCGTAACGAAGATGCTGGTGGATCTCGGCTGCCTGCGCCATCTTGGGCCCATCGGCCGCTATGCGCTCGGCAATGCAGTGCTGACGCTCGGCTATCCCCTGATGGTGAGCCTCAGCCCATGGCGGGAGGCACGGTCGGTCATGCGCGAATTGGCGGAGGTGGAGTCCGGGCAGGTCTCCCTCGGCGTGCGGGACCGCTTCTCGGTGGTGTCCATAGAATCCATCCCGGGCCCACACCGCAGCATGGTCATGCCGGACCTCGGGCCGGTGTGGCCGCTTCTCCACAGCGCCATGGGCCGTGCTCATCTCGCCGCCCTGGCGCCGGCCGATCGCGACGCCCTGCTCGCCGACTTCAGGCGACGCGGATTCATATCGTCCTTCGGTCTTGCTCGGCCGGACATCTATGCCGGTGCGGTACCCCTGCGGCTGCGCTGGAACGAGGAGATCATGGCCTTGAACTGCAGCATCGCAGCGTCGCCCTCCCTGGGGCCGGAGGCGTTCACCGCCCTGATCGGCCGGAAGCTGCTGCTGACCGCGCGCGCCATCGAAGCAGCGGTGGAATTGGCCGTGCAGCCGGACGGGCTGATCACCGAGCGCGAGCTGTCACGCATCCCGCTCTCGATACGGCCCCTGCGTCCGAACCCCTGACCGGAATCCGGTGGAAACGCCCGTCTCCCTCGAACACGCCGCAGGCACTGGCCATTGCGGCGAGGGATAATGCATCCTCGTCCATCATCGCCGCCAACGTCGCTAGGCCCGCCGTCAGGCAGAAGCGATCGAAGCTGGCGCCGACCTCCTGCCAAGCCTCATCGACGATTGCAGCCGGCACCACGCCGGCAGATGTGGTAGCTTTCTTCATGGCGTTGCTCTCCTTCGCGGATTCAGCACCCCGAGCTAGCGGCTCAAGGCGGGCAACACCTGCTCTCCTATTTCAACATCGGCCGGGACATCCCCCCGTCGGGGCCAAGGTGTAAAAAGGGCGGGAAGGCTTACTGAATCATAGGGCTATGGCGCAAACATAGTGCTCATCACTATCGCTCGTGGCTCACCACCAACGGCAGGAACCCTCACGTCGATCCCCAGCCACGGTCCAAGCTCTACGCAAACATCAGGCCTGGCGCCAAGGCCATCCCGCCCTGGCTGGTGTTTGATCCCGGGCTTTGATGGTGCAGTCTTTTCGCCGGAGTGGAAGGAGGCACTATGGGCCAGGTTCTTCACGGGAGCGCCACGACGACAGAGGCAGTGCGTCGAGCGATACAACATAGTCAAGAGAGCCTGAGGGCGCTGGCCAAGCGTTACGGGATCAATCAGAAGACGGTCGCGAAGTGGAAGAAGCGCACCTCGGTCGCTGATCTGCCGACAGGCCCGAGGGCTCCGACATCGACGGTTCTGTCGATCGAGGAAGAGGCGGTCATCGTCGCCTTCCGCCGGCATACGCTGCTGCCGCTCGACGACTGCCTCTATGCCTTGCAGGCGACGATCCCGCATCTGACGCGCTCATCCCTGCATCGCTGCCTGCAGCGCCACGGCATCAGCCGGCTGCCGGAGGTGGAGGGCGACAAGGAGCCGAAGAGGCGGTTCAAGTCCTATCCGATCGGCTTCTTCCATATCGATATCGCCGAGGTGCAGACTGCCGAGGGTAAGCTGTACCTTTATGTAGCCATTGATCGCACGAGCAAGTTCGCCTTCGTGCAGGTCGTCAGGAAAACAGGCCGGACCTCGGCGTCAGCCTTCCTCGTGGCCCTGATCGACGCGGTGCCCTACCGGATCCACACCGTTCTGACGGACAACGGCATCCAGTTTACCTTCCCGCCGCGCTATGCCGACGGGCCGACAGCTCGCTACATCACCCACATGTTCGACATGCGCTGCCGAGAGAACGGCATCGAGCACCGCCTGACCAAGGTGAAGCACCCCTGGACCAATGGCCAGGTCGAGCGGATGAACCGGACCATCAAGGAAGCGACCGTCAAGCGCTTCCACTACGATGATCATCACCAGTTCGAAACGCATCTCGCCGACTTCGTCGCCGCCTACAATTTCGGCCGGCGCCTGAAAACCCTCAGAGGCCTCACGCCCTACGAATTCATCTGCAAATGCTGGACTTCAGAGCCAGAGAGATTCATCCTCGATCCAATCCAGCAAATGCCGGGACTGAACAGGGCATCACAGGGTAAGATCCATGGATATCAAGACAATCGCTGTTCTCATTGATACCAGTCCGTCGCGCGAAACGCGGATGGATTATGCGACCAATCTCGCGCGGCGCCACGGCGCGCACCTCATCGGAATATTCCTGCTTCCCCCGGACATCGGCGGGGGGCTGGCTGCCTCCCATGTCCGCGGGCAAGCGGCGATCGCCAACCTTCTGCACCATCAACAAGCCCGCAAGGACGACATGATCCACGACGCGCGGGACATCTTCGAAAAGCACGCCGCCCGGCAGGATGTGCGTTGCGAGTTCCGTGTCCACGCGCCCCGCGGAGAAGATGAACGCCGCCTCGGCGCCCTGCACGCGGATCTCGTCGTCGCTGCATCTCCGAAGGACTCCTGGCTCGACGACGGGCCGCCAGCCGATGTCGTGCAACTTGCGACCGGCGTCCCCTTCCTGCTCGTGCCGGAGAACTGGCGCAACATGGAACCGCCACAGCGCATTCTCATCGGCTGGAATGCAAGCCGGGAATCGCGCCGGGCCATCGGCGATTCCCTGCCTCTGCTGGCGCTCGCTTCATCGGTGACGGTGCTTATCGTGGATCCGCAGGCGACCATCCCCGCGGGAGAGGAGCCGGGGATGGAAGTCGCCATGTTCCTGTTGCGCCACGGTGTACGCCTGACCGTCGATCCCGTGCAGTCACACGGGCGAGCGATCCCCGAGGTCATCTTGGAATACGCTGCGTCCAATGAGCACGATATGATCGTGCTCGGCGCTTACAGTCATGCCCGCGCCCGGGAGATCATGCTCGGCGGCGTGACGCGTTCGCTCCTGGCGCAGTCGCCGATCCCTTTGCTCATTTCCCATTGAGCAGCAGGAGATCCGGGCAATGGTGTGAGTGGGCCTAGCCTGAGCCCTTTTTCTCCCCCGGTTCAGAAGAGAGTCCGAGGGCATAGTCGGGAGGATCATTCGCCTGCCGCCTATCGCGTACTCACAAGGTTTGCCCAGGCGATCGGCATTGCTTCATTCGGGTGTTTTTTTTGCGTTGTAGTGTCTTCCGATGGCGACGATCTCGCCAGCGATGCCGCGGCGGAACAGGGAGACGGCGACGACGAAGATGACGCCCTGGATGACGAGCACCCACTCGCCCAGGCCGGCGAGGTAGTTCTGCATGGTCACGATGACCGCCGCCCCCACCACCGGGCCGAGGATGGTGCCCATGCCGCCCACCAGGGTCATCAGGATCACCTCGCCCGACATCTGCCAGGCGACGTCCGTGAGTGAGGCCAACTGGAACACCAGCACCTTGGTCGATCCCGCAAGTCCGGCCAGAGCGGCCGACAGCACGAAGGCGAGCAGCTTGTACTGGTTCACCCTGTAGCCGAGCGAGATTGCCCGCGGCTCGTTCTCGCGGATGGCTTTCAGGACCTGCCCGAACGGGGAGTGGATGGTGCGGTAGATCACCAGGAACCCGAACAGGAAGATCGCCAGGACGAAATAGTAAAGATGGATGTCCTTCGTGATGTCAATGAAGCCGAGGAGCGCACGGCGCGGCACCGCCTGGAGGCCGTCCTCGCCGCCGGTGAACTTGGCTTGTAGGCAGAAGAAGAAGAACATCTGCGCCAGCGCCAGCGTCACCATGGCGAAGTAGATGCCTTGGCGACGGACGGCGAGCAGGCCGACGAGGAAGCTCAGCACGGTCGAGAACAGCACGCCGGCGAGGATGCCCAACTCCGGCGTGAATCCCAGCACCTTGATGGCGTGGGCAGAGATGTACGCCGAACCGCCGAAGAACATCGCATGGCCGAACGACAAGAGCCCCGTGTAGCCCAGCATCAGGTTGAAGGCGCACGCGAACAGCGCGAAGCACATCACCTTCATCAGGAACACTGGATAGACCGCGAATGGTGCGGCGAGGAGCAACGCGACTGCGATCAGCCCGAGCACCAGTGTCATCGGGAACCTGGATGAGGTCGCGGAGGTGGTGACGGGCGCTGTGGTGGAGGAAGACGTTGTCATTGATGCGCCCTCACTTGGCCGTGCCGAACAGGCCGGCGGGTTTCACCATGAGCACCAGAGCCATGATGACGAAGATGACGGTGGAGGAGGCCTCGGGATAGAACACCTTGGTCAGGCCCTCGATCACCCCGAGGCCGAAGCCGGTGAGGATGGCCCCCAGGATGGAGCCCATGCCGCCGATCACCACCACGGCGAACACCACGATGATGAGGTTGGAGCCCATGGTGGGGCTCACCTGATAGGCGGGGGCGGCGAGCACGCCGGCGAGCGCCGCGAGGCCTACGCCGAAGCCGTAGGTCAGGGTGATCATGCGCGGCACGTCGATGCCGAAGGCCTGCACCAGGTCGGGCCGCTCGGTGGCGGCGCGCAGGTACGAGCCGAGCTTGGTGCGCTCGATGATGAACCAGGTGGCGAGGCACACCACGAGGGAGGCCACCACCACGAAGGCGCGGTAGTTGGGCAGGAACATGAAGCCGAGGTTGGTGCCGCCCGGCAGGGGGTTGTTGTAGGGCAGGCCGGAGGAGCCGTACTGCCGGCGGAACAGGCCCTCGATGATGAGGGCGAGGCCGAAGGTGAGCAGCATGCCGTAGAGGTGGTCGAGATGGTAGAGGCGGCGCAGCAAGGTGCGCTCCATCACCATGCCGATGAGCGCCACCATCACCGGCGCCACGACGAGCGCCCCCCAGAAGGGCACGCCCAGATAGTTGAGCAGCATCCAGGCCCCGAAGGCGCCCATCATATACTGCGCGCCGTGGGTGAAGTTGATCACGTTGAGCAGGCCGAAGATCACCGCCAGCCCAAGGCTCAGCATGGCGTAGAAGGACCCGTTGATGAGCCCGAGCAGCAACTGCCCGAACAGGGCCTGAGGAGGTATTCCAAGAAGTTCGATCATGACTTGCCCTCAGACGCCGAGGAAGGCTTCGAGACGCGCGGCGTTCTCAGCGATCTTGTCGTTCTCCACCATGTCCACCACCCGGCCGTGCTCCACCACGTAGTGGCGGTCGGCGACGGTCGAGGCGAAGTGGAAGTTCTGCTCCACCAGCAGCACCGTGAACCCCTTATTCTTGAGGTTCCGGATGATCTGGCCGATGTGCTGGACGATCACCGGGGCGAGACCCTCGCTAGGCTCGTCGAGCAGCAGCAGCTTGGCGCCGGTGCGCAGGATGCGGGCGATGGCCAGCATCTGCTGCTCGCCGCCCGACAGTTTGGTGCCCTGGCTGTTGCGCCGCTCCTCCAGCCGCGGGAACAGCTCGTGCACCTCGTCCACGGTCAGCCCGCCGGGCAGCACCACGGGGGGCAGCAGCAGGTTCTCGCGCACCGAGAGCGAGGCGAAGATGCCACGCTCCTCGGGGCAGATGGCGATGCCGAGCCGGGCGATCTTGTTGGGCTGCAACCCGACCGTTTCGGTGCCCTCATAGCGGATCGAGCCGGCGCGCTTGCGCAAAAGGCCCATGATGGCGCGCATGGTGGTGGTCTTGCCGGCGCCGTTGCGCCCCAGCAGCGTCACCACCTCGCCGGGATGGACGTCGAAGGTCATGCCGTGCAGCACGTGGCTCTCGCCATAGTGGCCGTGCAGGTCCTTCACCGACAGAAGAGGCGCGGTCCCGTTCAATGCGGCCATCTCAATGCGCTCCACCGGTGCCCATATAGGCCTCGATCACCTGCGGGTTCTTCGACACCTCCGAATAGGGTCCCTCGGTGAGGATCTCGCCGCGGGCGAGGACCGTGATGGTGTCGGAGAGGTCGGCCACCACGGACAGGTTGTGCTCCACCATCAGGATGGTGCGATTGGCCGATACCCGGCGGATGAGGTCCGCGGTGCGCGCGATGTCCTCGCGGCCCATGCCGGAGGTGGGCTCGTCGAGCAGCAGCATCTCCGGCTCGAGCGCCAGGGTGGTGGCGATCTCCAGGGCGCGCTTGCGACCGTAGGGCAGCTCGACCGCCAGATGCCGGGCGTAGGATGTGAGATCAACGTCGGCGAGCAATTGCATGGCGCGGTCGTTGAGGACGTCGAGCGACGTCTCCGCGCTCCAGAAATGGAACGAATTGCCCACCGGACGCTGCAGGGCGATGCGCACGTTCTCAAGCACCGTGAGATGGGGGAACGTTGCCGAAATCTGGAACGATCTCACCATGCCGAGGCGGGCGACGTCGGCCGGCTTGGTGCGGGTGATGTCGTGCCCGTTCAGGTGGATTGAGCCGCGTGTGGGCTCCAAGAACTTGGTGATGAGGTTGAAACATGTGGTCTTGCCGGCACCGTTCGGCCCGATCAGGGCGTGGATCGTGTGCCGGCGAATCCTCAGATCCACGTCCTTGACCGCAGCAAACCCCTTGAATTCCTTCGTAAGGCCGCGGGCGTCGACAATGTCGTCGCCTTTGGTCTGACTTGGTGGAGCGTTCATCAATTCCTCCCCGGATCTCTTCTTGCTTCACACGCGTTCGATGATTGTAGCGATGCCCTGTCCGACACCGATGCACATGGTGCACAGGGCGTAGCGGCCTCCCGTCTCCTCGAGTTGATGGAGCGCCGTGGTGATGAGGCGCGCGCCGGACATGCCGAGCGGATGGCCGAGCGCGATCGCCCCGCCATTTGGGTTCACGTGCGCGGCGTCGTCCGGCAAGCCGAGCTCGCGCAGCACGGCGAGCCCCTGCGAGGCGAACGCCTCGTTGAGTTCGATCACGTCCATGTCGGGAAGGGTGAGGCCGGCGAGGGCCAGCACCTTCCGGGTCGCCGGCGCGGGACCCATGCCCATGATACGCGGCGGCACGCCGGCCGTAGCCATGGCGACGATCCGGGCGCGGGGCTTCAGGCCGTGGATGAGGGCCGCGGCCTCGGAAGCGAGGATGACGGCGCAGGCACCGTCATTGACCCCCGAGGCGTTGCCCGCGGTCACCGAGCCGTCCGGCCGCACCACGCCCTTCAGCTTCGCCAGCTGCTCCAGGGTGGTGTCGGGGCGGGGGTGCTCGTCCAGCTCGACCAGCTTCGCCTCGCCCTTCTTCTGCGGGATGAAGACCGGCACGATCTCGCGGGCGAACCGCCCGGAGGCCTGGGCCCGGCCGGCGCGCTGCTGGCTGCGCAGGGCGAAGGCGTCCTGGTCGGCACGCGAGACCTGGAAGTCGTCGGCCACGTTCTCCGCCGTCTCCGGCATGGAATCGACGCCGTGCATCGCCTTCATGGCCGGGTTCACGAACCGCCAGCCGATGGTGGTGTCCTCGATCTTCGCGGAGCGGGAGAAGGCGCTGTCGGCCTTGCCCATGACGAACGGCGCGCGGCTCATGCTCTCGACCCCGCCCGCGATCATCAGCCCGGTCTCGCCCGCCTTGATGGCGCGGGCGGCGGTGCCGATGGCGTCCATGCCCGAGCCGCACAGGCGGTTGACGGTGGAGCCCGGCACCTCCACCGGCAGCTTCGCCAGCAGCGCCGCCATGCGGGCGACGTTGCGGTTGTCCTCGCCGGCCTGGTTGGCGCAGCCGAGGATCACGTCATCGATGGTGCCCCAGTCCACTGACGGATTGCGCGCCATCAGGGCGGCGATGGGGATCGCCGCCAGATCGTCGGCGCGTACCGTGGAAAGGGCGCCGGCATAGCGCCCGACGGGGGTGCGGACGGCGTCGCAGATGAAGGCTTCACTCATGGCATCAGGCCGCGCGCGGCCCCTCCTTGTCGGCCAGAAGCCGAGATCAGTGTCCGGACGTCCCGGCGCCCGTCTGGGCGAGCGCCTGTCCCAACGCAACACACCGCGGCGTTGCAGATGGGACGCACGGTAGCGGTCATCGCCCATAAGCCGACCGAAGGGCGTTCAGGGCGGCGACCATAGGAAGCCTTCGAGAGCCAGCTTTGAAAGCTGACGGGATCATCCCCCATGAGCCGATTAAGCCTTGCGTTGGCGGTTGGCGGTGAGACGCCGAGGGCGTTTAATGCGCGTTAGGCGCATTGTTGGCAATATGACGCGCGGCGATAAAACCAAACGTCATGGCTGGTCCGATCAGTGCTCCGCCGCCTGGGTAGCGGCCGCAGAAGATGCTGGCCCTGTCGTTGCCGACGACATAGAGCCCGGACACCACGGAGCCGCCCGGCGTCAGGACACGTGAATACTGATCGGCCTTCAGGCCGGCAAAGTTTCCGATGTCGCCAGCATAAACCCACACCGCGTAGAAAGGCGCTTTGGTGAGGGGCGCCACATTCGGGTTGTGAGGGTTGCTCGCATCGCCGAGGTAATATCCGTAGGTCGTCGTGCCTTTGCCGAACTCCGAATCCTTCCCGCTCATGGCGTTCTCGTTGTAGTTCGCGACCGTTTTGCCGAGCTCGTCCGGATCAACCCCGATCTGCGATGCGATCGCTGCAATCGACTCCGCCTTGTAGAGGTAGCCGGCGTCGATCAATGCTCTGGTCGATAGGAAGGGCTTCGCATAGCCGAGGCCATATTTCGAGAAGGCATTGTGGTCGCAGATCAGGAAGGCCCCGGTGGGGCGGCCGCTCTCCGGAGAGGCAATCATGCGCGCGACCAGATCATGGTAAGACATGCTCTCGTCGGCAAACCGGCGTCCATTCCGTAGCACGGCGATTACTCCGGGCTTGCCCTGATTGACCGAGTGGATGATAGCTCCGACCGTCCCATCCGGGTGGGGAACGCGGGAAATCGGCATCCAGGCTCCGGCATTTGGAATGTCCGATGTGACATAGCCCCCCGCCGACTCCGCCATGCGCGCGCCGTCGCCCACATTGCCGGGCGCGGTCAGCGAGATGTGCTCACCCTCCAGCGCAGGATGGGAATAGATCTTCGACCGGCGTTCCGTATTCTGGGCGAAGCCGCCACTGGAAAGCACCACGGCCCGCCGCGTCCTGACCCGGACAAGGCGTCCGTTGCGATTGACGATCGCCCCCGTGACCCGGCCGTTTTCGAGAATGAGCTCGGTGGCGGGTGCGAACGTCCACAGGGGTGTGCGCAGGCGAAACAGGGCGCTGGCAAGGCGGGCCACCAGGGCATTGCCGTTGACGAGCGTTTGCCCCCTGCCGTAGCGAACGGTGTCGTAACCGTATTTGAGCAGCAGGCTTGCGACCCGGATGGTCGAGCGAACCGATCGGCCAACCTTGTAGAAGTGGCTCAGGTCCGATCCTGACGAGATACCCATGCCGAAGAGGGAGAGCTCGCGTGGCAGTGGCCGCAGGCGCCGCAGCTCGGCACCGAGGATCCGAGCATTGACCGGCTCGACTTGCAGCGAGCGCCCATATGTCAAGGCACCCGGTTGATTCGAATGGTAGTCTGGCATTTTTGTGCTGATGAAGGGGATGCCGACCTCGTTCATGAAGAAGTCGATCATCTCCAGTCCACGCGCGAGATATGTCTCGATCAACGCCTCATCATAGGCATTTCCCAGCTCGGCTTGCAGATAGCGACGGCAATTGTCGATATCATCTTCAACACCCGCCTTCGCCGCCAATGAGTTGCCCGGAATCCAGACATAGCCGCCCGAGACGGCCGTCGTGCCGCCAAAGACCGGCGCCTTCTCCACCACGAGGACAT
This sequence comes from Xanthobacter pollutisoli, assembly GCF_040044995.1. Taxonomy (NCBI): domain Bacteria; kingdom Pseudomonadati; phylum Pseudomonadota; class Alphaproteobacteria; order Hyphomicrobiales; family Xanthobacteraceae; genus Xanthobacter; species Xanthobacter pollutisoli. Next base: position 19,561 of record NZ_JBDZDP010000024.1, on the reverse strand, counting down.
CCAGGCCGGCCATCCGTGCGGTGATGGCTGTGGCCAGTCCGCCGGCACCGGACCCGACAATCAGGACATCGCACCAATGGTCGTCGCCACAGTCAACGCGGTCGCTGGCGTGTTTGTTGAACATGGGACGTTCTCTCGCTCTGAAGATATGATTTTTCTTGAGACATCGTTGCAGCAGCCGCGCGGCGGGGCCTCGCTTCGAATGGCGGCCCCTAGCCTCTGGCCCGGACGGGCCCCCGGGCAGAGGGCGGCCTGAGGAGAAGGGACAGGTCCCCGCGACGGGTGCCGGGGCCGGCGAGGGTCACGAGCGAATCGCAGTCGCTGATGAGCCGCCCGGGGTCCTCGTTCCGCGCCCAGTGAACCGGGCCACCCGCCCAGCGCGGAAAGCCGTAGCCGTTCACCAGAACCACGTCGATGTCGTCCGCATTCATCGCGGCGCCATCGGCAAGGGCAACGGCCGCCTCGTTGGCCAGAGCGAGCAGCGCCCGGCGAACGATTTCCTCGGCGGTGAAGGAATGGCGCGTGCGCCCAGCGTCCGCCGAGGCGGCCAGAATGATGGCTTCCACCTCCGGATCGGGCGCACCGCGCGCGGGGCCATCCTTATAGCGATAATAGCCGGCTCCGGTCTTGCGACCGAGCCGTCCCATTTCGCACAGCAGGTCCGGGATGGTGACGTAACGCGCGGCCGGGTCGCGGGTGGAGGCCTGCTGCAGGCGCATGCGCCAGGCAATGTCGAGGCCGGAGAGATCGGCCACGGCGAACGGCCCCATGGCGAAGCCGAAGGCTTCCAGGGCCTTGTCCACGTCCTGCGGAAGGGCCCCCTCCTCGAGCATGAACTCGCAGTGGCGACGATAGGCGGCATAAAGGCGGTTGCCGATGAAGCCGAACCGATTGCCGGCCACCACCGGCTGCTTGCCGAGCCGGTTCGCCAGGGCAAGACCCGTGGCGAGGGCGTCTTCAGCGCTGTCCTTGCCGCGCACTACTTCCAGCAGACGCATCACATGGGCGGGGCTGAAGAAATGCAGGCCGATCACGTCCTGCGGCCGACCCGTCGCGGCGGCGATGGCGTCCAGATTGAGATAGGAGGTGTTGGAGGCCAAGACCGCGCCGGGCTTGGCGAGGCCATCAAGGGTGCGGAACACCGCTGTCTTCACGGCGAGGTCTTCGACCACGGCCTCTGCGATGAGGTCACAGTCTGCAAGGGTGCCGAGGTCGAGGCCCGCCGTCAGGCGGGCGCTCATAGCGTTCACATCCGCTTCGGTCAGGCGTCCGGTTTCCACACGCCGGGCGATTTGGGCTTTGATGGTGGTAAGACCCCGTTGGAGCGCCGCCGGGTCTCGCTCGACCAGCACCACGGATAGATCCGTCTGGAGGGCGGCCAGCGCGATGCCCGCGCCCATGGTGCCCGCGCCCACCACACCGAAACGGGCGAGGGGACGCGGCGGCACTTTGTTGAGGCCACCGCCGCGGGCGGCTTCGCGCTCTGCGAAGAAGAGGTGGCGGATCGCCTTTGCCTCGGGTGAAACCCTCAAGCGTTGAAAGTCGGCTCGCTCGTCGGCCAATGCCCGTGCGGCTGGCACGCTGCGGGCGGCGCGCACGTGCCGGATCGCAGCAGCAATGTGGGGAAGGTTGCGGCCGGCCTTAAGGGCCGTTGCGGCGGCCACCTCCTCGTCGGCGCCGTCGTCGGGTACGGCACGCTCAATCACCAAGCTCTTGCGACCGGTGAGGGTAAGTGCAAGGGCCGTGGCGGCCGCGCGCAGGTTGCCCTTCGCCACCTGATCGATCATGCCGTAGCGCAAAGCCTCTTCGGCTTCAACGCGGCGGCCGGAGCACACGAGATCGATGGCGAGGGTGGTGCCGACCATGCGGGGCAGGCGCTGGGTGCCGCCAGCGCCGGGGATCATGCCCAGCGTTGCCTCGGGCAGGGCCACCACCGTGGCGGCGGTTGCGATGCGAGCGTCGCAGCCGAGGGCCAGCTCGAAACCACCGCCTAGCGCTGCACCGTGCAACGCTGCCACCACCGTCTTCGGGCAGTCCTCGACGGCGCGGATTACCGCCGGCAACTGAGGCTCGGCCAGTGGCAGGTCGAACTCCTTTAGATCGGAGCCGGAAATGAAGGAGCGGCCGTCACCCATGATCACAACGGCCGCAACCGAGGGGTCAGACGCTACCGCGGTCAAGGCTGCAAGTAGCCCTTCGCGCACCGCTAGGGAGCCGGCATTCACCGGTGGATTGTCGATGAGAATGACGGCGACGGCCCCCTCCCGCTCGGTGCGGACCGCGGGGCGGGGCTCGGCGGCAGGCGCTGAAGAGGTCATCGGGCGTACTCCGCGACACGCACGAGTGCGTCCACGGCGACCACGCCCTCGCCCTCAGGCAGTATGAGGACGGGGTTGATCTCGGCGTCCAGCACCACTTGGTCCCTCAGAGCGGCAAGGCGAGAGACCGCGACAATGGCGTCCGTCAGAGCGTCCAGGTCACCCCTGGGCTTGCCTCGATAGCCCGCGAAGATCTTCATCGCCCGCACCTCCTGGATCATGGCGCGAGCACCGTCACGATCCACCGGGGCGAGCCGGAGGGCGCGGTCGTGGTAGAGTTCGGTGAAGACACCGCCCGCTGCGAGAATCACGATCGGCCCCACCTGCGGGTCCCGCCGCAGGCCGATCAACGCCTCACCTAGGCCTCGCTGCATGGGCTGCACCAGGATGCGCGAAACGCTCGTGCCGGGCCGGCGTGCCTCCACCGTTCGGCGGATGTCTTCGATGGCGCGGGCAAGGGCCGCCTGGTCCTGGATGCCTAGCACGACACCGCCGACGTCTGTCTTGTGCGCAATGTTGGCGTCGAGCACCTTCGCCACGACGGGATAGGGGAAGGGCAGCTCCGGAATGTCGGTGCCCGGTGCCACGAGCGCGACCGGCGCGTGGGTGATGCCGACGGAACGAAAGAGATCGTAGGCCTCCGCCTCATCGAGCATGCGCGCGGGACCAGAAGTGGCGTAAGACGGCTCCAGCAAAGGCAGGTCCGGCCGAGGAGGGCGGCGGGAGAAGGCGGCGGCGATGACATCCCCGCAGGTTTCCGGCGACCGGAAATTCGGGATGCCGGCCGCGGCGAGGTGCAGGAGGGCATTCGGCGCGTCGGGTACGACGAAGGCGGCGAAGGGGCGTTCGTGCGTGCGAGCGGTATCCACCAGTGGCTTGACCGCCAGATCTGGCTGAAAGCGGGCGGAGGAGCCCACCGTCGCCAGCACCAGGTCGAACTCCGGCGCCTTGAGCATCACGTCAAGGGTCGCTTTCATGACGTCGTAACGGGTGCCCGCGAGAGTCAAGTCGACGATGCGGCCGTGCCCGCCATCCACGCCCGCCGCAGCGAGCCGCTCCCGGGTCGCGTCCGAAGGTGCGACCACGGACACGCCACGGATTGCAAGCTGGTCCACGACCATGGCGGCGCCTCCGCCTGTGGTGGTCACCACCCCGACGGTCGGCGCGCGGTGGCGAGGGCTGGACGGTAATCGCTGGAGCAGGGGCAAGATGTCGATGAGCCCCTCGAAGGACTCGACCCGGGCGATGCCGCATTCGCGCAGGAAGGTGTCGGCAATGTCGTCTGCACCGGCGAGGGCGCCGGTGTGGGACACGGCAAGTTCCGCCGCCTCTGGCGAACGACCTAGCTTGTACGCGGCGACCGGCTTGCCCCGCTGCGCCGCCTGGAGAGCAAAGGCCTGCAACGTGTCAGCATGGCGCATGGTCTCGATGAAAAGCAGGTAGCCGGTAATCTCGGGATCATCGAGGGTCGCGGCGCAGATCTCGCCCATGGAGAGGTCGCTTTCCGCCCCAACCGAGACCAATCCCGCGAAGCCAACACCGCGTGCCTTGCCACGCGAGAGGAGCGCGCCGATGAGGCTGCCGGAGTGTGACCCGACAAAGACGGAGCCCACGGGCAGGTTGGGTTCGGCGAAGGCAGCGTTGGCGGTGAGAATCAGCTTTTCCTTCAGGTTGGCGACGCCGATGCTGGAGGGGCCGAGTACCCGCACGCCGTGGCGCCGCGCCACCTCCTTCAGCCACATCTCGTTGACAGCGCCTTCCGGCCCCGCTTCCGAGAAACCGCCGGCCAGGATCGTCGCCACCGGAATTCCGAGCCGCCCGCATTCCTCCACGGTGGTTATGGCCGCCTGCGTGCCGGTGAGGATGAAGGCGTGGTCCGGCACCTCCGGCAATGCCGACAATGAGGGAAAGGCGGGCTCGCCCTGCACCGTTGCGCGAGAGGGGTTCACCGGATAGATGCGGCCGGCGAAACCCGCCCGGCGCAGAAAGGCGAGCGGGCGCGCCGCCGTCTTCGTCATATCGTCCGAGATGCCGACGAGGGCGACGGAGCGCGGATGCAGAAGGGCCTGGGCCCAATGGGGCGCTGAAGTGGAGATGGCGGGCAGGGAGATCATGATACACACTGCTTGGGTGACGGATGCGGGGGCGCCCGACACCGGGTTTCATGGAAAGCGGCCAAGCCGCCGGTTCTTCTGCCTTGGCGACCCTGCCGAAGGCGTCATGTTCGCAGAAGGTGACGGGCATGCCGATGCCAGCTTGAGTGTTCCCGTCTTTTTTCGGTCTTGCCGGGCGAGAGCAACTTCCTACTTGTCGGCCCATCATGAGATTTAGTAATGTAGTTACATGAGCGCCCGTTTACCGCCCTTGAATCCGCTGCATGTATTTGTGTGTGCGGCGCGGCATTGCAGTTTCACCCGGGCGGCAGAGGAACTCAGCGTCAGCCAATCCGCCGTGAGCCGGCAGGTTGCTGTCTTGGAGCATTTTCTGGGGTTGCGCCTTTTTTTGCGCGAGCGCCCGGGTTTGAGGCTCACTCCGAACGGGGTGCAGTATCTGGCCGAGGTGGGACCTGCTTTCCAGGCCATCGTGGACGCCACCGACCGGCTCACCCAAACCTCCGAGCGCGAACCGCTGCGCCTCCAAGTTTACCAGACCTTCATGGCCAAGTGGCTGATGCGCCGCCTCCCAGAGTTCCAGGCGCTCCATCCCGAGGTGCAGATCCGAATCAATTCCAGCGTGGTTCCGGTGGACTTCACCCGCCACCGGGTGGATGCCGCCATCCAATTGGGCAACGGTGACTGGCCAGGTATGCAAGTAACGCTCCTGTTCGGAGATTCATTCGAGCCCGTGTGCAGCCCGAAGCTCCTGGAAACCGGGCCGCCCATCGAGAGACCGCTGGATCTCCTGCGGTATCCGGTCCTGCATTCCCATTATCGCCGCCGCGACTGGGATCATTGGTTCGCCTCCCTCGGCCTCGTCATGCCGAAGGAGGAGCAGCCGACGATCTTCCCGAGTTCGCTGCTCACCTATCAGGCGGCCGTGGACGGGCTCGGCATTGCCATGGGCCAGCCAACCATGCTGAAGACGGAACTCGACAACCGCAGCCTTGTTTGCCCCTATCCCCACTCGGTCAAGCGAGACCTCGGCTATTATTTCGTGATCCCGGAGGCCATGGGCAACCGCCGTCGCCTGCGCAATTTCCGCAACTGGCTGGTCAAGGAGGCCGGCAAGGATCGCTGATGTCCGCTCCAAAGAGGGCTGGCCGGCGCACTCGCGAAAAGTTTTGTTCAACCCGGAGACCTGCCTGAGCGGGCGATAGACGCAATTGCCCTCCGGTGATGGACCTCAGCCGCAGCTCTACCGATTTGGAAAGCTCTGCTGGAAACATGATAAAAAGTCATGCTTCTATGATATCTTTGAAGTGTTAAGTCCTTTCACTGCGGGGCAACCTTCCCCGTGACGCAGCCCGGCGAGCCCCAGCAACACGCTGATCCGGAGCGGGTCGCAGGGAGGATTGAGCTAAGCCGCAACGGTGGAGTGCTTTCGCGCCGTTCCAGGCTTATCAGTGCACCGACTCCATTCCGCGCTGGCGACCCGGCATCCCCGCCGGAACGCCCCCGACAACGTTGGCGGCAACGGGAATGTTGCGTGATCGATCCGTCGTGCGTTGTTGGTGCGGCAAACCCTCCGCGGAAAGTTACTGGACAGATTGAGACATTGGATACACCTAGATGAAATTCGCAATGACCGAAGAGCAGCAGTTGTTTGCCGATTCTGTGCGGCGGTTCGCGGAAAACAACCTGCGTGAGGGGGCTCTCAAGCGTGCCCATGACCCGCGCTTTCCCTTGGATGTGGCTCGGGAACTGGCTGGACTGGGCTTGCTCGGTATCACCATTCCGCAGGGGGACGGCGGCCAGGGGGGTACCCTCATGGACGCGGTCATCGCCATTGAGCAGATCGCAGCCGTATGCCCGCGCAGCGCCGACGTGGTGCAGGCTGGAAATTTCGGCCCGATCCGCACCTTCGCAGAATATGCCAGCGCTGAGCAGAAGCGCCGCTTCATGCCCGATCTCTTGGAGGGGCGCAAGGTCATCAGCCTCGGCATGACGGAGCCAGACGCCGGCTCCGCCCTGACTGAGTTGCGCACCACGGCGCGCGAGGATGGCGACAGCTATATCGTCAACGGCACGAAGGTGTTCTCCACTCACAGCCCCGATGCCGACCTGTTCCTCGTGTATGTGCGCTTCGGGCCCGGCGTGAAGGGCATTGGCTCGGTTCTCCTGGAGCGCGGCATGCCGGGCTTCTCCATTGGCCAGCCCTCGCCCTTCATGAGCGGGGAGGAGTGGTGTCAGCTCTATTTCGAGGACTGCCGCGTCCCCAAAGCCAATCTGCTGCTCGGCCCCGGTGGGTTCAAGAAGCAAATCTCTGGCTTCAATGTGGAGCGCCTCGGCAATTCCTCTCGTGCCCTCGCCCTTGGTCGCTACGCCTTCAACCTCGCCCGTGACCATGCGATGACGCGGCGCCAGTTCGGTCGCGCCCTGTGTGAATTCCAGGGGCTCCAGTGGAAGTTCGCTGACATGGCGTTGAAGCTCGAGAGTGCACAACTTCTGCTTTATCGCGCCGCTACCAATGCAGGAGAGGATGGCCTTCCGGACCCATACGAGACCGCCATCGCCAAGGCAGCCTGCAATCTTGCCGGCTTCGATGTGGCGAACGAGGCGGTGCAGATCATGGGCGGAATCGGTTACAGCCAGGAGGCTCTGGCCGAATACTGCATGCGCCGCACCCGTGGCTGGATGATTGCCGGCGGCTCGGTCGAGATCCTGAAAAACCGTATCGCGGAGCATGTCTTCGACCGCCGCTTCGACCAGCGGGCGCAACAGGCGGTGGCTGCCGAATAGCAAATGCCGCGCATTCACGCGCCTTTCAAACTCATGTATTCAGAATTCGATTCTAGCGTGCACTGAGATATACCCTGTACATAATAATAAACACTGGAGGAAAGAATGCGTACGATGCATTGTGTTGTCGCCATATCAGCTCTGCTCATGGCATCACCACTTAGGGCGGCAGAGCAAGATACAAAGCCAATTCGCATCGCTGTGATGAACGATCAGAGCGGCATCTACTCTGAAGTCGGAGGGCTAGGCTCCGTTGTCGCGGCTCGTCTCGCTGTTGAGGAGTTCGGGGGAGAGATCAACGGCCGCAAGATCGAAGTGGTTGGCATCGACCATCAGAACAAGCCCGACATTGCCGCGGCAGCGGCCCGCAAGGGCATCGCGGTGGACGGGTTCAATGTCATCGCCGATGGTGCCTCGTCCGCAGCGGGCCTTGCGATCAACGAAGTGACCAAAGCCAATGACACGATCTTCATAGCGGCCGGTGTTGCGTCGACCGAGCTCACCGGAAAGGGTTGTGGCCTGACGACCTTCCAATTTACCTACGACACCTACGCGCTGGCAAACGGAACGGCAAACGCTGTCGTAAAACAGGGTGGTGATACATGGTTCTTTATCACTGCTGACTACGTCTTCGGCCATGCCCTTCAGAAGGAGGCGACCAAGTTCATCGAAAAGGCTGGGGGCAAGGTGGTTGGCTCGGTCAAGCATCCGACGGGAACGCAAGACTTTTCCTCATTCCTTCTGCAGGCGCAAGCCTCTCGGGCAAAGATCATCGGCCTTGCAAATGCAGGCGCGGATACCGTCAATGCCGTGAAGCAGGGCCAGGAGTTTGGCCTCCTTGATGGAGGGCAAAATTTTGCTGGCCTTCTTATCTTCCTGTCTGATGTGCATGCGATGGGTCTGAAAAATGCCAAGGGCCTCCTGCTGACGACGTCATTCTATTGGGACCTGACGGAGGAGACCCGCAAGTTCTCGTCGCGGTTTGGCGCACAGATGAACGGACGGATGCCCACCATGATTCATGCGGGCGTCTATAGCGGCGTGAAGCACTATCTGAAGGCAGTGAAGGCGAGCGGATCCGTCGATCCACGCGTGGTGGCCCGGAAGATGCGGCAGACGCCAGTCAACGACGCATACAATGCCAATGTGGAAATTCGGCCCGATGGTCGCGTCTTGCATGACATGTATCTCATGCGGGTGAAGTCGCCGGCCGAATCCAAGGGGCCTTACGATTATTACAAGGTGGTCGACAAGATTTCCGGCTCGGATGCCTTCAGGCCGCTGTCCGAAAGCGAGTGCCCGCTGGTCCAGCATTCCCAGAATTGATGGACTATCTCCCGGTGCCGAGCTTGGGCTCTCTTGTTCTATCCATGGGAACGTACTCCCGATGGAACAAGAAAGACGGTGCATCGGGATGCGGGAAGAAGACCGGGCAGCGCCATTCTTCGAACTTCGGAGTGCCAGAGCGCGACGGCGCGGGCGTCGTTGAATTTCTGGGTGTTTCCAGACAGGGCGTGGCTGAAGCGCTTTTGGATCGACGGGATGGCAGTTCGTTGCGTTTTGGCCCAAGCATTCTGCAGAACCCAGTACTGGTCGATGGTCGAGCTAATGTTCAACGATAATGTTGAATAAGGTGGCGTGTTCAAGAGGCGGCTTCGGGAAGACGTGGCCTGTGGATTTCGCCGCATTGATCGATCGCCAGGGTCCGAATATTTCCCAAGGAGTACGTGACATGAAGGCAATCGGGAGCCTCGGCTTCATCGGCCTCGGCGTCATGGGTGAGCCCATGTGCGCCAACCTCGTCCGCAAGAGCCCACTGCCCGTCACCGGCACTGATTTGAAGCGCGAACCGATTGAGCGTTTGACTGCCATCGGTCTCAAACCGGCCGACACCATCGCTGGCGTGGCGCGGGCGGCGGACGTGATTTTTCTCTCCCTGCCCAGCGGCGCGCAGGTGGAGGAGGTGTGTTTCGGCCTTGGCGGCATCGCCGCCGCCAAGGGCCGGGTGCACACCGTGGTGGACATGAGCACCAGCCCGGTGAAGCTTACCCGCGAGCTCGCCGAGCGCATGGCAGCCCATGGCATTACTTTCGTGGATGCTCCCGTCGCCCGTATGCGGCAGGCGGCGAAGGACGGCACGCTCTCCATCATGGTCGGCGGCACGCCGGAGGTATTCGGGGCGGTGCGCCCGTTCCTCGCCACCATGGGCACGGACATCACCCATTGCGGCGGTATCGGCAGCGGGCAAGTGGTGAAGGTTCTCAACAATATGGTGGTCTTCATGACCGTCAACGCGCTGGCCGAGGCCCTCGCCATCGGCCGCGCCGCCGGGGTCGATGGCGCGCTGCTGTTCGACGTGATGTCCAAGGGCTCCGCCGACAGCTTCGCCCTGCGTACGCCGGGCCTCAAATCGCTGGTACCCGATACGTTCCCAGAGCAGACATTCCCGACCGACTACGCCATCAAGGACATAAAGCTGGCCCTCGAGCTGGCGAGCCAGGGAGGCATCGACGCACAGGCAGCGAAGCACACCCGGGAGATGTTGGAGGCGACCAGCAAGGCCGGGTACGGGCGTGCCTACTATCCCGCCATGATCCGTCTCATCGAAGCCACCAAGGTCTGAACCGCGCCATGGTGGATGCTGCCCCCACGATACCTCCCACTGGCGAGACGCGCGCCCTTCTCTCCTTTGTCGCCGGCCTGTCGTGGCACGACCTCGACGACGAGGTGAGACACGCCGCGTGCCGGCACCTGCTCGATACCGTCGGCGTCATGGTGGCGGGCTGCGCCGGCGACGTGGCGGCACGGCTCGACGGCGTGCTGGCTGCGGTGAGGCCGGCTGGTGCTGTTCCCGTCCCCGGCCGAACGCGTCGGGTAGATGCGCTTGACGCCGCTCATCTGGGCGGCACGGGTGCCCATGGAATCGAGCTTGATGACGGCTATCGCCAGGGCTCCGTGCATCCTGGCGTTGCCGTGGTGCCTGCGTTGCTCGTCCATGCCCATGGCCGGCAGGTATCCGGCGTGCGCCTGCTGGAAGCGCTGGTGGCTGGCTACGAGACGGTGACGGCGGTGGCTCGGACCTGCCATCCGGACCTCCGGCAGCGCGGCTTCCACCCGACCGGCTGTGTAGGGCCGCTGGGAGCCGCGATGGCTGTCGGCCGCCTCGCAGGCCTGGACGAGGCTGGTCTCGGCCACGCCCTCGGTCTCGCCGCCAGCGGCGCCGGCGGCCTGTTTGCCTTTCTCGGCGGGGGTGGGGACGTGAAGCGCCTGCACGCTGGCCACGCCGCCCGCGAGGGGCTGATCGCGACGCTGCTCGCGGCCGGGGGCGTTGGCGGGCCACCGGATGTGCTCGAGGCAGCGGACGGCTTTTTCCAGGCCTTCGCCTTCGGTCGCGACGCGCGGGCGCGGCGGCTCACGCTTCCTCCCGCCGCGCCATTCGGTATCACCGACTGCTACATCAAGCCCTACGCCTGCTGCCGTCATATCCAGCCGGCCGTGGAGGCACTGATGGGCCTCGTCGCCGAGCACGGCTTGAATGCGGATATAGTGGAGGCCATTGAGGTCGAGACCTACGCCATCGCCGCCAAGCACGGCGATACCGGCTGGAGCGATTTCGCCAGCGCCCAGCTCTCCTTTCCCTTCATCATGGCGCTGGGCCTCGCCCGCGGTGCTATCACCTTGTCCGATTTCACGCCGCAGGTGCGGCAGAGTCCGGCGCTGGCCGCGATCGGCGCGAGGGTCTCCGTTCGGGTCGATCCGGATCTTGACAGGCTTTATCCCGACTTTCGTCCGGCCCGGGTGACGGTGCGCACGCTGGGCGGCACCCTCGTGCGAGAGGCAAAAGAGGCGCTCGGCTCGCGCCTCGTGCCCTTCGATGATGCGGGGCTGCACGGCAAGTTCAGCAGCCTCGTCGCGCCCGTGCTCGGGACGGAGGCGGCGGAGCGCCTCCTTGTGGAACTGCTTGCCGTGGAGGAGAGCGCGGATGTCTCTTCTCTTTTGGAACTGGCCGCGCTACCAGCGGACGCGGTTCAGTGAGCCCGTCTGCCCATGAGGTTCCGGCCCTGCGCCACGCCTTCCTCCACGGGCGCGAAGTGCACACCTGCTGCTCGTGGTCTGCACTCGGCGGGTACGTGCGCTCCGTCACCCCGCCTGTGCCGATATCGCCAACGTGCTTCTGCCGCCTGCGGCTTTCCTCGACTGTGACTAGGACGTCTCGCCATGGCTTTCGCCTATCCCGAACTGCATCTCGTTGTCGCCGGCCGCCAAGTCAAAGGAGGCGGGCGGACGACCGAGCCGGTGCTGAACCCGGCCACGGGTGCGCGCCTCGCGGACTTGCCTCTCGCGACCGAAGCCGACCTGGACGAGGCGCTGGCCGCTGCCGACGTGGGCTTTTCCGTCTGGCGGCGGGTTTCCGCAGTGGATCGGGCCAAGGTACTGAAGTGCACCGCCGACCTCATGCGCGAACGGCGAGAGTACCTTGCCTTTCTCGTCACCAGCGAGTTGGGCAAGCCCCTCGCTCAAGCGCGTCTTGAGGTGGAACAGGCCGCCGGCATGTTCGAGTGGTATGCAGAAGAGGGCAAGCGCTCTTACGGGCGGATCATCCCGTCGCGGGCGGAGGGCACGCGCCAGATGAGCGTGCGGGAGCCCGTCGGTCCCATTGCCGCCTTCTCCCCCTGGAACGCACCCGCCATCACTCCGTCGCGCAAGATCGGCGGGGCGCTGGCGGCGGGCTGTTCGGTCATCGTCAAACCCTCGGAGGAGACCCCCGCCACCGCGCTCGCCATCGCGGGCATGCTGGAGGAGGCGGGCCTGCCGGCGGGCGTGCTCAGCATGGTGTTCGGCCATCCCGCCATGATCTCCGGCAAGCTCCTGTCGTCGCCGGTGATTCGCGGCATCACATTCACCGGTTCCACCGCCATCGGCAAGCTGCTCGCCAGTCAGGCGGTGCAGAGCATGAAGCGCATGACCCTGGAGCTTGGCGGCCACGCACCAGTGATCGTGTTCGACGACGTGGACGCGGAGAAGGTCGGCGTAGCCGCCGCAACCGCCAAGTACCGCAATGCCGGACAGGTCTGTACCTCGCCCACCCGATTCTACGTGCAGGCCGGCATCTATGAGCGCTTCGCCCGCGCATTCGAGGAAACGGCGAAGGCCATCACGGTGGGCGATGGTTTCGATCCGGCAACGGGTATGGGGCCGCTCGCCAATGCGCGCCGCGTGGAAGCTATGGAGGAGTTCGTGGCGGATGCGCGCCACCGCGGAATCCGCCTTTCCGCCGGAGGTGAGCGTTGCTGCAATGCCGGCTTCTTCTACCGGCCGACCTTGCTCACCGATTTCAGCGACGACTGCATGGCCGCGAATGTGGAGCCCTTCGGCCCGCTCGCCATTGCCCGGCCGTTCGAGACCTTCGACGAAGCAATTTTGAGCGCCAACCGCCTGCCGTTCGGCCTTGCCGCCTATGCGATGACAAACGATGTGCGCCGCGCTCATGCGGTCGCTGAAGCGATAGAGGCCGGAAACGTGATCCTCAACCACTGGACGGTCTCCTTGCCCGAAACGCCATTCGGCGGTGTGAAGGAGAGCGGCTTCGGTAGCGAGGGCGGGCTGGAGGGGCTCCAGGCATTCCAGAACACAAAATTTATCAGCACCCTTGCGCTGCAAGGATTCTGATGTTCATCAGAATCCAGGCTTCCTGGCCACGCAGCTAAAAGAACGGAGGAAACATGAATAACCTCTACACGCCGTCATTGGACCAGGCACCAGAGCAGATCGTTCAGGCCTGGCTCACCGGACTGAACTCAGCGATGCGATCCGGCGATCTCGACGCGGTACGGATACTGTTCCGTCACGATGCTCATTGGCGTGACATCGTAGCGTTGCGATGGACCCTGGGCACGATCAGCGAGAAAGATGCGATCGCGCCTGCCTTGCTCGATGCTGCCCGCGAAAGTGGTGCCCGGGATTTCCGGATCGACGAGGAGCGTGCCGCCCCGACATTTGCCGAGCGGGCGGGTGACGCGGTGGTCGAAGCGATCTTGCGTTTCGAGACGGCTGTGGGGCACGGTGAGGGGGTGGTGCGCATCAAGCGCGCCGACGCGGTGGATTCCGTCCCCCGGGCCTGGACCCTGCTGACTGCGCTGCAGAGCATCGGTGGGCATGATGAGGAAACCGTTCGCCTGAGTCGGGAGGAACCGCCTTTCGAGCGGGATTGGCATGGTCCGAACTGGCTGGACAGACGAGAGGAGGAACGGCGGTTTGCCGACCGCGATCCCGTTGTCCTGATCGTTGGAGGAGGGCACTCCGGCCTGAGCGCAGCTGCCGCACTCAAGGCGCAGGGGATTGATGCGCTGGTGGTGGATCGCATGGCGCGCATAGGCGACAACTGGCGCAATCGCTACCACTCGCTGAAGCTGCACAACAAGACGCCCAGCAATCATCTGGCATATCTGCCGTTTCCTTCGACCTGGCCGAACTACATCGCCAAAGACAAGATCGCCAATTGGCTGGAACTTTACGTCGAAGCGTTGGACATAAATTTTTGGACGCGCACCCAGTTCGAAGGCGCGACCTATGACGAGGCGGCCGCCCACTGGTCGGCTCGCTTGCGTCTGGATGACGGCTCGCAGAGGGTGATGCGCCCGCGCCACATCATCATGGCCACCAGCGTCAGCGGCACGCCCAACATTCCAAAAATTCCGACGCTAGAGAATTTCAGCGGGGCCGTCGTGCATTCCAGCGCCTTTAGGAATGGGGCTGAGTACAAAGACAGGAATGTCTTCGTCTTTGGCACTGGCACCAGCGCGCACGACATTACCCAGGATCTGCACGGCCATGGCGCCTATGTCACCATGGTGCAGCGCAGCCCGACGGAAGTCATCAATATTGAGCCGAGCGCTCAGCTGTATGACGGCATCTTTTACGGCAAGGGGCCTTCGATCATCGACCGGGATCTGGTCAGCGCCTCCATTCCGCTGGAAGTAATGAAGCAGTCACACCGGCTATTGACGGTGAAGGCGCGCGAGTACGATGCGCCTCTGCACAAGAGATTGCAGGAGGCAGGCTTCCGACTGGACTTTGACGAGTTCGGTTGGCCGCTGAAATTCCGGACCCGTGGTGGCGGTTATTACTTCAACGTGGGCGGCTCCGACCTCATCGCCAACAAGGAGGTTGGGCTGCTGCAGTACCACGACATCGAGGGGTTTGAAGCCTCCGGTGTGCGCATGCGGGATGGAGGGCTCGTACCAGGCGAGCTTGTGGTTCTGGCGACCGGCTACAAAGGGTTGGATCACGTCGTGCGCACGCTGTTCGGGGAGGATGTATCCAAGCGCGTCGGCAGCATCTGGGGATTCGACGAATCCCAGGAGCTCCGCAGCATGTGGATGCGGACTGGCCAGCCTGGCCTGTGGTTCACAGGCGGCGCATTCTCCCAGTGCCGCATCTATTCAAAGTATCTCGCTCTGCAGATCAAGGCTGCCGAGTTGGGGCTTCTCCCGGCCTAGGCCAAATCCGTCGTATCGGCGGCAGACATCGTTAGGTCCTCCGGGGTCAAGACTCAACGGCACGGAAGCTATTGGATTCGAGAGCATTTCCCGATGCCTGAATCTTCGGAGAATGTCTTTCATCTCGGTTGGATGGTCTAGTGTTGAGTTTTGGCCCCGGTGGCCGCATCGCTCTGGGGTAAGTGGCGATGTCGCCGGCCATACGGCGTTTCACTCCGTATTCGAAGGTTGTGAAGGAAATCGTGATGGAGTCTCCTGAACTACACATCCTTGCCCATGGACTACTCTTCCCGGAGGGTCCGGTATTTTGTGCAGACGGCTCCATCATGCTGGTGGAGATTGCGCGCGGCACTGTCACCCGAATCTATCCTGACGGTACTGTTGCCGTTGTCGCCGAAACGGGCGGCGGGCCAAATGGAGCTGCGCTTGGTCCGGACGGCGCTCTTTATGTCTGCAACAATGGTGGCTTTGAGTGGCTGGAGACGCGGGATGTGCTCCGGCCGACGCTCCAAGCGTCCAATTATTCCGGTGGACGCATCGAGAGAGTCGATCTCGTCACGGGAGCAATCCGGGTCCTCTATACGTCCTGTGAGGGGCAGCCGCTGCGCGGGCCCAACGATATCGTGTTCGATACCCATGGGGGCTTCTATTTTTCGGATATGGGCAAGGTCCGAATGCATGAACGTGACCATGGCGCATTGTACTATGCGTCCATTGATGGCACCCACATCACAACCGTTGCAGCACCGTTGCTGGCGCCAAACGGGGTTGGCCTGTCTCCCGATGGTCGGATTCTATATGTAACGGAAACAGATACGGCACGGCTTTGGGCGTTTGATATCCAGGCTCCGGGGGTGGTGCGCAAGCTACCTTGGCCCTCACCGCACGGCGGCCGGCTTGTCGCCGGGCTGGGAGGCTACCAGCGGTTCGACAGCCTTGCCGTGGATGAGGCCGGCGTGATCTGTGTCGCGACCCTCGTATCCGGCGCCATCAGCGAGATCAGTCCCGACGGGACTTTGCTCCGGCAATGGACAATGCCTGATCCTTACCCCACCAACATCTGCTTTGGTGGGGATGACCTGCGTACCGCCTATATTACTCTGTCCGGCAGCGGCAGGCTCGCCACCATGCCGTGGCCTTCAGCAGGTTTACCACTGAACTTTACCGGTCGCACCGCGTGAACACGGCTCCTGACCGGAGCGAACCACGCAGTGGGGACCGCAGAAGTTCTAGGCCACGGCATCTCGCGCGCACCAATTTCGGAGCCCAAATACCAATGCGATCTACAAAGCTCGCCCACTGCCAGTTCCAGCCTTCATGGAGGCCCTCTTGAGCAACGAAATTTCCTTAAAACCTCTATTTTACCTCAAACTTCGCGTCGGCGCGCACCATAATATGGGTGTGACTCCACGGGGCTATCGCCGAGTTGCCCCCGTTTCCGGCGGTCGATTTGAAGGACGCGTGTCGGGGGAGGTTCTCCCGGGTGGAACCGACTGGATCACGCTCAATGATGATCAGTCCTGCATGCAGATTGATGTCCGCTTGCCGCTCAAGACCGACGAGGGAAGCTTGGTCATCTTGCACTATGCCGGCATACGCGCGGGAGACCCCGAGATACTGGCACGCGTTTCGAGCGGAGAGGCCGTTGACCCTGAAAGTTACTATTACTACGTGACCGGAAGCTTTGAAGCATCAGAACCCAACCTGTCTTGGCTGAACCGGCTGGTTTGCATCGGGAAGGGATCACGACGATCAACCGGGCCGGAATACGCGTTCTTTGAGGTTGCGTGAGCCGTCCACGCTTCATGCCGCCAATCCCTACCTATTTTGCAACGGGTTCATTGACACTTCCGCTCATTCGCATATACTTCTTATACTCCACTTTATACAGTATATACGTTGTCATCATCGATGAAATCCCGCGCCGGAAGTGCAGGGCTGTTCAGCGCTGATTACAGAGCGCGGTATGCGAGGATGAGATCGAGGCTGAGTGCTCCGTTCCAGAGGGCTTGAGCGACGTTGGTGGTGGCGTTGTGTCGGAGGATGTTGAGAGCGAAGCTTCTGGCGCGAGCCATGATGCCGGGGTTGTGGCGGATGCGGCTGCGATCCTCGTTGCAGGAGACGTCGCGGACATAGGGGTTGCGGTTCTCGATGCCCCAGTGGCCGCGGATGATCTCGGCCCAGATGGGCGCGGCGAGGCCTTGGGCGGATGAGACGTAGAAGGAGACCTCGGCGCGTTGCGTCCACCGGCCGGTGGCGGCTTGGCGGAGCCAGGTCTGGCGCGTGACGCGGATGATGTTCTTGATGAAGGGCTGCCATTCGCTTTTGGCGAGGGCGTCGCCGACGGGAAAGACGTCGACGGTGCGCTGCTCCTGGCGGGATCGGGCGATGTCGCGCGAGGAGGCGGTGTCGCTGGGCTGGCGCCTGTCGGCGATGGCGCGGACGTCGGCGTCCAGATTGGGCTGGTTCTCCTTGAGTTGGACCAGGAGATGGTTACCGGTCTCCAGGGCGGTGGCGAAGGTTTTTTTGGGCGTGCATGGCATCAAGGGTGAACAGGCGCCCGGTCAGGCCGAGGGTGGCGATCAAATCCTGGGCGGCGGGGATTTCGTTGCTCTTATCGTCGATCGCCAGGTGGCCGAGGATGATCTGGTCATCGCTGGCGAAGGCGCTCAGCACATGGGCCGCCTTGCGGTCGTTGAAGGCGTCAAAGCTGCCGCGCAGCGTCTTGCCGTCGATGGCCACGCAAGCAGGCTTGGCCGTGTCCCGCTCGTCGTGCGCCGGTGTCGGCAATCCAGCCGCGTGCTGGCGGAACACGGTCTCGACCGCGGCCGCGTCCAGGCCGCGGAGGATGAAGCGCACCGTCGAGTAGGCCGGAGCCTTTCGCACCGATATCCCGAACGCGGCGTTCAGGCGCTTGAGGTGGGCGCGGATGAAGGCATGGACCTGACGATACGACTGCGCTCCGGCCAGCATCGCCAGCACCGTGAACAGCAGGATCGGCGCCTGCGGGTACATCTGACCCTGACCTCGACGCGGATCGGGGATCTGGGAAAACAACGACAGCAACGTGCTGGCCATCCGAGCAACCCTCATAAACGGTTGCTCCCCATAGATTCAGACAAAAGGCTTCGAGGGAATAGCCTTCTTCGCCTCCAGCCCGGCCGCGCCGACCACCAAAGATCCTAGGGTTGAACAGCCCTGCCCATGCTGCCCATCAACGACAAACCAAGCCTGTGGCAAAGACATGGGCCGAAGAAGCCTGCACGTCACTCTTGATTACGGTCATAAGAGTGGAGTGGGAGCTAAAGAGCGGAAGTCTTGTAGCGCCCTTTGGAATGGAGGGGTCGAGAATGATTTGCCACAGCTTGGTATATTTGAAATCAACTGCGCGGCTCCCAAAAATAATATAATTTCGTCATTAGATATTTTCGGAACTACAACAAGATAACGACATCGGAGGCGGTGGCTAGGACTGGGATCGTGTCCCCAGGCGTGGTGTAGGTCTTGGCTGAGGTGGTCACCGGGGATGTTCCGGTAGGGTCTGGTTGCTTACACCAACGCCAGACCGAAAGACCCACCGATGACCACCGACATGATGAACTTCCGGGATCTTTTGGAACGGATTTGACCCGCTTCGGACGGGGCATTGTCGGGCACTGATCAAGGATCATATGCCGCGCCGATCCACACTCAAGTCGGAGCATGCGACGGGTATTGCTCATCGGATACCGGCTCGAGCCAAGTAATGTGCTTGCCGTCCAGCGCTTCCTGGATCGCCAGATGCCGCATGGCGCTATGGGCGGATGCACCGTGCCAGTGCTTCTCGCCCGGCGCGATCCATATCGTGTCTCCGGGCCGAATTTCCCTCGCGGACTCGCCATCGAGCTGAAACCATCCTTCTCCAGACATCACATATAGGGTCTGGCCAAGTGGATGCGTATCCAGCTCGGGGACAATTCCGAGATCGCGCAGAGGAGCGCCGAACCAATCTCGGCGAGTTCCTCGCGCGCCCTCTCGGAATGATCCTTCGCGTAGCGGCTGAGATCTCGGCCGACGCGGCGAGGGTCGGCGCGTTCCTTGCGGGTGAGGATGCAATGCGCAAGCTCGGCGCGCAGTTCCGGGCGGTCAGATTTGTGAAACGCCAGGGAAGCGGCTTAGAGTAGATTGCATTGATCCGCCGGCTGCGGTGGCCAGCTAGATCCTCGGTACGATCGGATGATCTGCCAATGCCGCGAATGGCACCGAATTAGCGGCGATCCAGAGAATTGACGATTGTTTGAGACCGGCAATTTCCACGGCTGTGCCTTCGAGCACGACTTTCATGGAATGACATCCCACCAAGTCATCCGCTTCAACGCGCATTAGAAATGCATTGCATGCAACACGAAGAAGCGCGCTTCCCACTTCAAAGTTAAGGTGCAAATCGGTTCCACTACGATTTATACTCGTACATAGCTCCATTAAGCTTCCGTAAAGTCGATCGATAGACATATCTCCTTTTTGCACCAGTATACTTGGTTCAAATATAAATTTCCGCATATATGCCTCCTTCCACGCCCCTGTCGTTGAAATCGCATTTTGTGAATGCACTGCGCATTGAGTTAGCATATTTTCCGAATATACGAGCGAATATTGTGTAATTCAATCAAACATATCTTTCTCAATGTGTATTGAGATCGAATCATCCCGTCGAGAATAGATTACACACACTCGATTTCCAGCGGTAACGTTCAGAAGCTTGCTATCGCTGTTGCTCTTTTTGTCCATAGTCCAACCCATCGTAACCGCCGTTCTCAGGCCACGGCCTTGAGTGGCGCGGGGGCATAGGCCCAGGGCAGCAGGTCAT
>NZ_JBDZDP010000023.1:0-47392 GCF_040044995.1 Xanthobacter pollutisoli | reverse complement strand
AGGGCATGGGACGCATCAAACGCTTCAAGCGCGTCGCGCTACGCTGCGAAAAGACGGCTCGAAACTTCCGATCCATCGTCAGTTTCGCCGCAGGCCTCTGCTTGATCAAATTCGTCCACACGGCCTAAGGCCGGGCGGCCAGCTTCATTGTCGAGCTTGGCGTAGCGCCCCGGCTCGGCATGGCAGACGAGGCAGTCGACCGCAGTCTCGCTTCGGGGCGGGCCGTCGGCCATCTTCTCCCATCCATAGCCGGCATGGCAGCTCGTGCAGCGTGGCTCGTTCGAGGCGACATTGCCGCAGAACGAGTTGATCACCTCGCTCTTGCCCAGCTCCTGGCCGGTCTTCGGATTCTTGAAATGCCAGGTCCAGTGGATGGAGCCCATCACCTGCTTGGCGGCTTCTGTGTGGCAGGTGAGGCAGGCTTTCGTGACCTCCTCCCCGGACTTGAAGTCCTGCTGCAGGATCTTGAACTTGCAATGGTCCGCCGTGCCGCCGGACCGCGCACTCGATGGGTGATCGGCGCCCGCTGCCGGCGCGCCCGCGCCCTTGTCGAGGCCGGCGGGCTGCGCGATGCCGGGCGACGGCATCTTCGTTTCGGGCGTTTGGGCCCGCGCGGGCATGGCCGCGAGCGCCGCCAGCCCCGCCGCCAGAACTGTCAGCCGCCACGGGCCGACACCAGCCGTTGGCATCTTTTCCCTCCCTGCCCACCTGGCGAAAGCGGTGTTCACCCATCTTATTGGCGACGACGCTGTTCGAAGGTTGGCGAGCGTAGCATAAAGCGCTGAAACGGCGTAGGATTTGGTTGCTGACACCAAGCCTTTCCGCCTTCACCGACCTGCCACGCTCGCCAAGACAGACGATACGTTTCCCGCCGTCGCGTTTCCAGCCGTCGCGGGCAAGAAAGTCACAGCCGCGTTCGACGGCGGACGCATCTCGTCGGATGGCGGCGTCATGCTGCTCGCCATGGCGGAGCGCCGGCTCGGCGTCGCCCAGCGGCTGGCCCGCTGCTTTCCCGATCGCCGCGATCCGTCGCGCATCACTCATACGCTCGCCGATATGATCCGCGCCCGCATCTTCGCGATCGGCTGCGGCTATGAGGACGCCGACGATCTCGACTTTCTGCGCTCCGACCCGGCGTTCAAGCTCGCTTGTGGGCGCCTGCCCGAGACGGGTCGCGATCTTTGCTCGCAACCGACGCTGTCGCAGCTCGAGAACGCACCCGCCCTGCGTGACGTGATCCGCCTGACCTATGCGCTCGTCGACCAATGGATGGCCTCCTACGACAAGCCGCCGTCCTCCGTCACGCTCGACATCGACGACACCTGCGACATCACGCATGGTCATCAGCAATTGTCGCTGTTCAACACCCACTACGACGAGCGCTGTTTTTTGCCGATCCATATGTCTACGACACCGATCGCAGCCGCCCCGTCGCCGTGATCCTGCGCCCGGGCAAGACGGCGTCCGGCGTCGAGGTCAGAGCGCATCTGCGCCGGTTGGTGCGGCATATTCGCGAGCAATGGCCGGCGACCCGCATCCTGTTTCGCGGCGATGGGCATTATGCGCGGCCTGAGGCGATGGCCTGGTGCCAGGATCACGGTGTCCATTACATCTTCGGCCCTCCCGGGACCAAGCCGTTGTCCAGGAAAGTCGACGAGGCGGCGGACGCTGTCCGCGTCGAGCGCGCCCGCGACGACCAGGACGCCGCTTCGGCTACGCCGAGACGCGCCACCGCGCCAAATCCTGGGATAGGGAACGCCGCGCCATCGCGCGCATCGAGGCGACGCGGCTCGGCCTCGACATCCGTTTCGCCGTCACCAATCTTTCGCATGGCGCGCCGCAATGGCTCTACGACAGCCTCTATTGCGCGCGTGGACAGGCGGAAAACCTCATCAAGCTGCACAAAGCGCAGCTTTGCTCCGATCGAACCTCCTGCCGCTCGGCGCTCGCCAATCAGGTTCGCCTCGTCCTGCACACCGCCGCCTATTGGCTGATGCTCGGCGTTCGCGATGCGATCCCAAAGCCGCGCGATCTGGCGAAAGCCGAGTTCTCCACGCTGCGCCTGCGGCTGTTGAAAATCGCCGCTCGCGTGATCGAGACCGCGAGCCGCGTGCGCCTCGCCTTCTCCGCCGCTTGCCCCGAGGCCGATCTCTTCTGCTCCCTGCCGGCGGCGCTGCTCATGCCCTGCGGCCCTTGAACGACGGGGCGTCATGCCCCTCTCGTCGCTCCTGATCCCTCCAACCTGTTCCAAAAAGTGCGATCCCCGAAGCGGTGAAAAAGCCGAACTCCGACGCGCGGCCCGCCCCCATGCACCGCCCGACGTTCCAAAAACCCGCGCTGTCGTGAATAAGATGGGCTAAATGATCAGGACTCAAAACTTCCAGGATGGACTCTCAGAGACTTTTCGTCGGGAAAAGCAAAAAATCACAGCGCGCCGAAAGCGCCAATCACGCTCTCAATTTAGAGCGTTGAACAGCCCTGGTTGAAAGGATGTTGGGCCCGCCCGCAGAATCACGGGCGGATAATACAAGGATATCTTTATTTTGACGCGTCGTCGATCGCCTTTCGAATCGAGCGATAGGTCTCGTAAAAAAGCGTCCTGGCATCCGTGTAGCTCTTCTGCACGGCCTTCCAGGCTGTACTTGAACCTTCTTCGAGCCGTGCGAGCCTCGCCTGAGCATCATCGACCTGCGCTTTCAGCGCGGCGATGCGCGCTTCAATGGCCACGCGCTGGTCGGCCCCGACCTTTTCCGCCCGCGCCCGCAGGTCCTCGACGGATTGCAGCCAAGCCGTGCGCCGGGCATCCAATTCCGCCTGGAGCACGGCCCGGCGCGTCGCGAGGTCTGCTTTGGCGGAATCCAGGTAGGAATCGCGCGCGGATTGGAATGCCGTCCAGTTCGCATCGAGCCGTTCTTGAGCCGCGCTGACCTGCGCATCGGTCCAGGATTTCGCGTTGGCGATCGACGTGTCGGCCTGCGCTCGATAAGCGTCGCGTTGCTCGCGCAGCGTCTTGATCGCGGCATCCGCCTTGGCGCGCGCCTCGCCCGTAAGCGCTGCGGCGTTGCGCTCCAGCGCGGCGATGGTCGCATCGGCCTCCGCCAGACGATCCTGGGTCCATTGGATGGCCTGGCGGGCCGCCGAAGTCTTATCGACGTCCTGCGTCGGCGGCGCGGCGCCCTCGGCGAGGGCATGCGGCGCGGCGAACGCGAGAGCGGGAACCAGGAACGCAATCCCGGCGATGGTGGCGCGCATGTTCTTCATTGTGATCTCCGCAGCATGAGGAAGGGGTCGGAAAGCCCGGACGTCACGTGCTTCAGAGCAACTTGGCGAACGCGCCCTTGATTTTGTCGATGGTACGGTTGTGGACGGCCTTCGCCTCCGCAAGGCCGCTCTTCACAGCCTCCCAAGACGTATCTCCCGCGTCCTTGACCTCGCCGATCCTGGCCTGGAACCTCTCGGCCTCCTCGGACAGACGATTGATGGCCGCGTCCAGCTCCCCGCGCGCGGTGTCCACCGTCTCGGCGGCCTGATCGCGCAGCCTCTTCAGGGAATTGTCCCAAGCCTGGCGCTGCGCTTCGACACGCGCCGCCACGATGCCACGCGCCGTCTCCGCCTGGTCGGCGAGCGCCCCGAGGAGGGACTGGAAGGCTGTCTCGACCTCGACCCATTGGGCGTCGAAGGCGTCCTGGAGATCTTCCGCAGTGCGATCGAGAGCCTCCGCCTCGGCGCGGAGTTCATCGTAGGACTGCTGCAGGCTGGCGCGGGACGCCTCAAGACGGGCCAGCGCGGCATCGGCTTCCGCCCGGACACTACCGCTCAGATCCTTGGACCTCTTCTCCACCTCGGAGATGAGCGCGTCCAGCTCATCAAGCCGCTGCTTCGCCCATACGATGGTTTCGTGGGGGTATGATTTTTCACTCATCTGGCATCCCTTCTCGCTATAGGAATGGCACCACTTACTTATCTCACATAAAAACATATTTCTGCATCATCATTATTGATCTACATTAAATCATGCGAGAAAATTGCTTCGACACAGATCGCGGACCATGACCTCGAACTGGGCAACATGCCCGCCCTGAAAATCATCCCCGTCGATGCTGCGCAGCACGATGCCGCGCAGAAACCTGAAGCTCATGATGGCGGTCACGATCGCGCTGACGCGCAGACGGATGATCTCGTCCTCCGCCTTCGAGGCGGACATGTCGCGCGCCGCCAGAGCGAGCCGGTTTACCAACGGCTTGATGGCTTCCGTGTGGATGAGCTCGAATGCCTCATCCTTGTCGTACGTGCAACGAGCGAAGAACGACGTCCAAGAATGTGGCTCCGCGTCCTCCAGGACGATGTGCAGCAGATGGATGAGCGCGCCTTCGAAACGGCGCCTCGGGTCGGCCTCCGCGCCCCCGTCCAGCAAGGCGCCGACTTCCTCGAAGCGGCCCCGTGCATAGTCGGCGATCATCTGCGCCGCAGCGAGATAGAGCTCCTTCTTTCCTCCGAAATGGTAGGGAATAGCCGACAGGTTCGCATTCGCGGCCTTGGCCAGGACGCGCGTGCTCGCCGCCTCATATCCGACCGAGCCAATGACCTCGATCGTCGCCTCCAGGAGGTGCTCGCGTGTCTTGGCGCTGCGGGCGTCGTGCCCGCTCGGTGCTTTCGGTTTCGATGCCATTGCAATTTCCTCGTTCAATAGTTAGTTCATTCGAATGAACTTATCAAGCGGGAAGCTGCGCTCGATCGTCGCCGGCCGACCCGGATCGAAAACCCGAATGTGACTCCAAAGGAAATCGTCATGCGTGACACGGCCGCCAGGCCTCATGCCGCCTGCCTTGCGGCGCTGCTCCTGATCTTCCCGCCTGTCGCCGCCTGGGCGGCACCTGCCGCCGAACCATCCGCGGGCCTTGCCACCGTGACGGTCGTGGAAAGGGAGGTTCCCGTGACTTACAGCGTGCCCGGATCGGTGGTCTCCGATGGGCGCATCGACGTGTCGTCGCGGGTTGTCGGCTTCATCCAACAGCTCGACGTGCGCGAGGGGCAGACGGTGTCGCGTGGCGACCTCCTCGTGCGCATCGATCCTTCCGACATCCACGAAGCGATCCGGCAGGCGGAGGCCAGCGTGCGAGCCAGCCGCGAGGACCTCGACGACGCCAAGGCGGATGTCGAGAAATATTCCAAGCTCGCCGTCACGGGCGCCATCGCCGCCGAAACCTTGCGCAAGGCGAAGGTACGCGTGGATGTTGCCCAAGCACTCCTCGACAAGGCGCAGGCCGCTCTCGCCGCCGCCAATGCCCAGAAGGGCTACGCCACCATCACCAGCCCGGTAGACGGCGTGGTGGTCTCCGTCGCGCGCCGCACCGGCGAGATGGCCACCGCCGGCACCCCCCTGCTAACGGTGGAATCCCGCGAGGTCCTCCTGTTCAAAACGTTCGTCGCCGAAAGCAGGCTCACGCAGATCGATCCGAAAGCCGAGGTCAAAGTGCGGATCGACACGTTGAAGGACAAGGTATTTCCGGGACGCGTGCGTGGCATCGTGCCGTCCGGAGACGACATCACGCGGCGCTACGAGATCAACGTCATCCTGCCGTCCGATCCGGCGCTGGTACCGGGCATGTTCGGGCGCGCCGACTTCAGCCTTGGCAGCCGCAAGACACTGCTCGTGCCGCGCGCCGCCATCGTGCATCGCGGTGGGCTCGACGGAGTGTTCGTGCTCGACGGCCGCTCGGCCCGTTTCCGCTGGCTGCGCACCGGCAAGGACATCGGCGATGCCGTGGAAGTCAACGCCGGGCTCACCGCCGGCGAGGCCATCCTCATCGGGCCCACCGACGCGCTGCGCGACGGCGCGATCGTCAACCTGATCGGAGGGGCGAAATGAGCGCGCCACGCCTCAACATGGCTGGGCGCCTCGCCCAGACCTTCATCACCTCCAAGCTCACCATCGTCTTCATCATCGCCGTCGCATTGATCGGCATCGTGGCGGTGCTGAAGACCCCGCGGGAGGAGAACCCTCAGATCATCGTGCCGGCCGCCCTGATCACGGTGAGCCTGCCCGGCGCGTCGGCGGCCGAGGTGGAGCAGCTCGTTGTCCGGCCGCTCGAAGGCATCATGAGCGAGATGTCCGGCGTCGACCATGTGGAGAGCACGGCCCAGAACTCTCTCGCTATGATCCAGGTCCAGTTCAAGGTCGGCCAGCCGAAGGAAGAGTCTCTGGTGAAGCTCTACGACCGGGTCCTGGCGAGCCGTGCCCGCCTGCCGGCGGACTCGGGCACGCCCTTCGTGCGCAGCATCGACGCGGACGATGTGCCCATCGTCACCGTCACCCTCGCTTCCCCGCGCTACGACGACTACGCTTTGAAGCGGCTCGCCGAACGCATGGCGGAGCACCTGCGCAGCACGGACAATGTCTCCGTCGTTTCCGTGAAGGGTGGGCAGACGCGCGAGATCGCCATCGAGCTCGACCCGGACCGCCTGCAGGCTTTCGGCGTGACCCTGAGCCAGGCCTATGCGGCCTTCGGCGCCAGCAACCTCTCCGTGCCCCTTGCGCCCACCGTGCGCGATGGACGGGTGGAGACTATCAAGCTCTCCGCCGACTTCGCCTCGGCGGACGACGTGCTGAACCAGATCGTGGCCATTCATGATGGCCGCCCGGTCTATGTCCGCGACGTGGCAGCGGTGACCGATGGGCCGCCATCCGAAATCTCCACCATGAGCCGCTTCTCCTTCGGCCCCGGCGACCCGCGCTTTTCCGGACCGGACGCGACGAACCTGCCGGCGGTGACCATCGCCGTGGCCAAGAAGAAGGGGGCAAACGCGGTAACGGTGGCCAACGCCGTCATCGAGCGGGTGAGGCAGATGCAGGCGACGTTCGTGCCTCAGGACGTTCAGGCAGTGGTCACCCGCGACGATGGCGAGAAGGCCGACGCCGCGGTGAACCTGCTGCTCGAGCACCTCCTGATCGCCCTCGCCACGGTGGGCCTCGTGCTGATCTTCTTCCTGGGCTGGCGCGAGGCCCTGATCGTGATGGTGACGGTGCCGCTCATCCTGTCCATCACTCTTGCGGCCGACCTTCTCGGCGGCGTCACCATCAACCGCGTGACCCTGTTCGCGCTCATCCTCGCCCTCGGCCTCCTGGTGGATGCGGCCATCGTGGTGATCGAGAACATTCACCGCCACTATGGCGCAAAACGTTCCCGCGCCAGCAAGGAGCAGATGACGGTCGCGGCCACCAACGAGATCGGCAACGCCACCAATCTCGCCACCTTCGCGGTGATGCTGGTGTTCGCTTCTCTGTTCCTCGTCACCGGCATGGCGGGCGACTATTTCTATCCCATCGCCTACAACGTGCCCATCGCCATGGCGGCATCGGTGGTGGTGGCCTACATCGTCACACCCTGGGCCGCCAACCGGTGGCTCCACCGCCATGAGGTGCAGGAGGAGGACGCCAAGGCGGTGGCCGCGCACCATGGCGAGCCGGGATGGATGGAGCGCCTCTATCTTCGTCTCATCGCGCCCCTGCAGCAACGGCGCGGCGCTCGCCGCCTGTTCGCCGCGGCGGTGCTGGTCCTGATGGTCGCCTCGATGATGCAGGGGGCATGGCAGTTCATCCGCCCGTCCGGCGTCGGCGGGCCGGCCTCGGCTTTGGGCGTGCCCCTCGGCTTCCTGCCGAAGGACAACAAGAACACGTTCAACGTCGTCATCAAGGCACCGGAGACGACGCCGGTCGAGGTCACCGACCGCTTCGCGCGGGAGATTTCGGCGCGGCTCGCGAAGGAGCCGCAGGTCGCCAACACCCAGACCTGGATCGGGCAAGCGGGCGTCGAGGATTTCAACGGCCTGTTCAAGGGCACCGCGGGCCGCGTCGGCAGCAACGTCGCTGAGATCCGGGTAAACCTCACCGACAAGCACGACCGCTCGGAGAGCTCCATCGATATCGTGCGCAACTTGCGGCCCAAGGTGGATGCCCTCGCCAAAGCCTATCCCGGCACCGAGGTCTCCCTGGTGGAGGATCCGCCCGGACCACCCTTGCGCTCAACCGTCCTCGCCGAGCTCTACGGCCCGGATTCCGAGGGGCTGCGGGCGCTGTCGGGCGAGGTGCGCAAGGCCTTCGCCGAGACTTACGACGTGGTCGATCTCATCGACATCGAGCCGGAGGACGTGCGGGAGCACCGCATCGTCCCGGACAAGGAGAAGGCGGCCCTCTCCAAGGTCTCCACGGCGCAGATCGCCGAAGCCCTCTCCTTGATCCATGGCGGCAAGGTGCTGAGCCGGGCCCATCTGCCCGACGAGAAGAATCCGGTAGACGTGCGCGCCTTCGTGCCCCGTCGCTTCGAGGTGGACCCGACCCGGCTGGACCGCGTGTTCGTCGCCAATGCGGACGGCAGGCCGGTGCCGCTTTCCGAGCTGGTGAAGGTGCTCCCCGCCGAGGCGGACCGTCCCATCCATCATCGCGACAACGAGAAGGTGACCTTCGTCGGCGCCGAGCTCTCCAACTCCGTGCCCCTCAACGCGGTGCTGGATCTGCAGCGGCGCCT
Organism: Xanthobacter pollutisoli; assembly: GCF_040044995.1. NCBI lineage: Bacteria > Pseudomonadati > Pseudomonadota > Alphaproteobacteria > Hyphomicrobiales > Xanthobacteraceae > Xanthobacter > Xanthobacter pollutisoli. The sequence goes on along the minus strand of NZ_JBDZDP010000023.1, from coordinate 38,867 downwards.
TTCCGGCATCACGGCGCCCGACGGGCAACGGCTCCGCACCGGCAATCTCGGGTTCATCCAGGACGTGCCCGACACCATCGGCGGCTACCAGCTCTTGTGGGGCGGAGAGATGCGCATGACCCTCGACATCTATCGCGATATGGGGGTGGCCCTGGGCGGCGCCCTGCTCATGGTCTACTTCCTGCTCGTGGCCTATTATCGGTCGTTCCTCCTTCCCATGATCGCCATGTCGTCGGTGCCGCTCGGCGTCATCGGCATCTTTCCGGGGCACTGGCTGGTGGGCGCCGATTTCTCGGCCACGTCCATGGTGGGCATCATCGCCCTGTCCGGCGTCGTGATCCGCAACTCGCTGCTGATCATCGACTTCATCCAGGATAACCTGAAGCACGGCATGCCGCTCGATGTGGCCGTGCGGCAGGCAGGGGCGGTGCGCCTGCGCCCGATCCTCCTGACCACCCTCGCCATCATCCTCGGCTCGGCGATCATGGTGAGCGACCCGGTCTTCGGCGGATTGGCGATCTCGCTGATCTTCGGAACGGTGGCGTCCACCGCGCTCACCGTGTTCGTCGTCCCGATCCTCTACGATCTCGACTCCCGCCGTCGGGAGCGGCACCTCGGGGCCGGCGACGAAATCCGACCGGCGGGAGGCGGGTCCACGCTTTGATTGCTTGGACATGCCGGGGATTGTTTGGACATGCCGGGCCGGAATAGGCGAGATAGGGAACCTGCAACCACGGAGGCAATGCCGCCCATGGCGCGGACGAAGATCCAGGAGTTCGCCTTTCTCGCCACCCTCGCCCTGGTGACGGTGGCGTTCGTCTGGCTGCTGTCGCCTTATTACGGCGCGATCCTGTGGGCGGTCATCCTCGCGATCCTGTTCGATCCGCTTCAGCGCGGGCTCGAGAGGCGGCTCGGCAGCCGGCGCAACCTCGCGGCAGCGCTCAGCGTCCTGGCCTGCATCTGCGTCGTCGTCATCCCGGGCACACTGATCCTCGCCGCCCTCGCCAACGAGGCGGCCGGCCTCTACACCCGCATCGGCACGCGGGAGTTCGATCCGGGAACCCTGTTCTCCCGGCTCCAGGGCGCGCTGCCGCCCTTCGTCTGGAAGGGGCTCGCCGCCCTCGACCTCGGCGACATGGCGCAGATCCAGGCCCGCCTCACCTCTTTCCTCCTCGAGGTGAGCCAGACCATCGCCACCAGGGCGGTCACCATCGGGCAGAACACGGCCCAGTTCGTCATCAGCCTCGGCGTGATGCTCTACCTGCTGTTCTTCCTGTTCCGCGATGGCGTGGCCCTTGCCGCCCGTATCCGCAAGGCGAGCCCCCTCGGCGAGCGGGAAACCGACCAGATGCTGGAGAAGTTCGCCTCGGTGGTGAAGGCGACGGTCAAGGGCAACGTCACCATCGCCGCCATCCAGGGCGCCATCGGCGGGCTCACCTTCTTCATGCTGGGCATCCAGCCCGCGCTCCTGTGGGGCATCCTGATGGCCGTCCTCTCGCTGCTGCCCGCCGTGGGCGCGGGGCTGGTCTGGGTACCGGCGGCCGCCTATCTCCTGCTCACCGGCGCCTATCTGAAAGGCGCCATCCTGCTCGCCATCGGCACGCTGGTGATCAGCACGGTGGACAACCTCCTGCGGCCACCTTTGGTGGGAAAGGGCACCATGCTGCCGGACTATGCCGTGCTCATCTCCACCGTGGGCGGCCTCTCGCTGATCGGCATGAACGGATTCGTCCTCGGCCCGCTGATCGTCGCTTTGTTCGTCGCCGCCTGGTCGCTCTTCTCGGATGACAAGATGCACCCCTCATGAGCTGGCGCCACATGCCGTTCAAACCGCATGCGTCCGCGCCGAAGTGTCCTAACGCCGGACAAACACCTGCGCCGGGCTCTCGCCGACCCGATCCTCTGCGCCTTCGCTTATTCGTGTGCGGGGAATAGGGTTGCGCAGATACCGCCGCGAGGGTGCGCGACCGCACGATCCCTTCTCCTGGAGCCGTTTCATGGAAGCATCGCGCGCGACAGGCGCCGTCGAGGATCCGACTGCCCATGCCGATTTCCTCCTTTTGGGCGGCGGGCTGGCGAGCGCGGTCGCCGCGGAGACGCTGCGCGCGGAAGGCGCGGCCGGCAGCATCCGCATCCTCTCCGCGGAGGACGTGCGGCCCTATCACCGGCCGCCTCTGTCCAAGCGCCTCCTGCTCGGAGCCGAGGGCGAGGAGCGCATCTTCGTCCACCCGCAGGACTTCTACGACAGGCAGAAGATCGATCTTTCCCTGCACACCGTGGTCACCGCCGTCGATGCGGTCCAGCGCACCGTCGCGACCGCGCAAAGGGAGCGGATCGGATACGGGCGGCTGCTGATCGCCACCGGCGCCGGGCCGAAGCCTCTCGCCGTCCCCGGCGCCGCGCTTCAGGGCGTCTTCACCCTTCGCCACAAGGCCGAAGCCGATGCGATCCGCTCCGCGATCCCCGGCGCGCGGCACGCGGTGGTGCTCGGCGGCAGCTTCCTCGGCATGGAGATCGCCATGTCGCTCCTGGACGCCGGCCTAAAGGTGACCATCATCGAGCAGGGGCCGGTCCTGCTGCGACATCTCGAAGCCACGGGGCTTTCGGACTATTTCCGGCGGCATGCGGAAAGCCGCGGCGCTACCGTGATCCTGGACGACCAGGCCGTTGCGCTTCACGGCGAAGGCGCGGTTCGTGAGATCCACACCGCCGCGGGGCGCCTCCTGCCCTGCGACCTCGTGGTGGTAAGCATCGGCGTCGCGCCTGCCACGGGCTTCCTCGCGGGCAGCGGAATCGCCCTCGATGACGGCTATGTGGTGGTCGATGCCATGCTGCGCACGAGCGCGCCGGGTGTCTTCGCCGCCGGCGACGTCACGACCTTCTACGATCCCGTGTTTGCGCGGCGCCGGCACATCGAGCACTGGGACAACGCCCAGAAGCAGGGCCGCCTCGCCGCGCGCAACATGCTCGGCCGAAGGCTTCGCTATGACGAGGTCTCCTACTTCTTCTGCGAGGTCGGTGACATCGGCTTCAACGTGCTCGGCGCGACCGAGGAGGCGGATTCGTGGATCGCCCGCGGCGCCCTGGACGAGGGATCGTTCGCGCTGTTCTACCTGAAGGGCGACGTGCCCCGCGCCTTGTTCTCGGTGGGCCGGCCAGCCGACGAGACCCGCGTTGCCGAGGGCCTGATCCGCTATCGCGTGGGCCTCGGCGACGTGAAGGAGCGCCTCACCGAGCCAGCCTTCGTCCTCGATCACATCTCCACGCAGACGGCGCTGATTCTCCAGGGGGGCGGCGCGCTCGGCGCGTTCGAGTGCGGGGTGGTGAAAGCGCTGGAGGAGGCCCGCATCTTCCCGGACATCGTTGCCGGAGTCTCCATCGGCGCCCTGAACGGAGCGATCATCGCCGGTCATCCGAAGCAGGCGGCCCGGGCGCTGGAAGCGTTCTGGGCCGAGCTCGCGGTGGCGACGCCCCCGATCGCGTTCCCCGACCTGCGCCACGCCATCGCGGCGGCGAAGATTCTCAGCCACGGCGTGCCGAACTTCTTCACGCCCCGCTGGGCGCTGCTCCCGCGTGGGCCACAGGACTGGCCGGCGAACTGGACCAGCTTCTACGACACCGGCCCCATGCGGGCGCTGCTGGCGAAATACGTGGATTTCGCCAGCCTCAAGGCGAGCCCCGTGCGCCTCCTGATCGGCGCCGTCAACGTCACGACCGCCACCCTCGACGTGTTCGACAGCTATGTGGACGATCTGACGCCGGACCACGTGCTGGCGAGCTGCAGCCTGCCCCCGGGCTTCGGCTGGACCATGATCGACGGCACCGCTTATTGGGACGGCGGCATCATCAGCAACTCGCCCCTCGACCTCGTGCTCGACCGCTGCGGGCCGGACGGCAAGAGGGTGTTCATCGTCGATTTGTTCTCGGGCGAGCGAGCGCTGCCGACCAACATGATGGAGGTCCTCGCCCGGCGCGACGAGATCGTCTATGCGGAACGGGTGCGCTCCGACCTGCACCACCGCGCGACGGTTGAGGGCTATCGCAAGCTCATCGATCATGTCCTCGCCCAGCTCGACCCGGCCCAGAGCGCGCGGATCAAGCGCATTCCGGCCTATATCCAGCTCATGGGCGACGGCGCGGCGACCACCATCACGCGCTTCGTGCGCGCCGGCCGCAAAGGCGAGCCGGCCTCCCGCGACTATGATTTCTCGGACATCGCCATCGAAGCCAATCAGCGGGAGGGCTATGACGTGGCGAGGAAGGTCCTCGGCCTCGCCTGACGGCCTTCAGCCCGGGGCGCCCCTCAGCGCAGGAAGGCCCGGAAGCGCCCGAGCGCGAAGAAGAACAGGACGGCGCCGATCACCGCAAGGGCCAGGAACTGTGGCCACACGACGTCGAGCCCGGCGCCGCGGAACAGGATGGCCTGAGCCAGCATCACGAAGTGCGTGTTGGGCGCGAGCATCATGATGGCCTGGATGATCTCCGGCATGCTCTCGCGCGGGGTGACGCCGCCGGACAGGACCTGGAGCGGCAGCAGCACCATCATCAGGAGCAGCCCGAACTGGGGCATGGACCCGGCGATGGTGGCGAGGAAGATGCCGAGCGAGGTGGTGGCGAAGAGCTGCAGGGCGGTGCCCAGGAGAAACAAAGCGAGGGAGCCCTGGATGGGCACCCCGAGGAAGCCCTGCACCACGACCGTCATGGAGAACGCCGTGGCGACGAGCACCACGAGCCCCATGGACCAGATCTTGCTCACCATGATCTCCGTGGGCGTGACCGGCATGACCAGCAGATGCTCGATGGTGCCGTGCTCGCGCTCGCGGATCAGGGCGGCGCCGGTGAGCACGATGGACAGCATGGTGATGGAGGAGATGGCGTTAGTGATGGCGCCGAACCAGCTCTTGTTCAGCTCGGCGTTGAACCGCGCCCGCAGCACGAGGTCCAGCGGCGAGGCGCTCTCCCCCCGCTCCCGGTCAAGGAACTCGCTCACCTCTCCCGTCACGATGGATTGCACGTAGCCGCCGCCGGTGAAGGCTTGCGACATGCGGGTGGCATCGACATTGAGCTGGATGGTGGGCGAGCGCCCGGCGAGCAGGTCGCGCTGGAAGTTGGGCGGGATGTCGAGGGCGAAGGTGTCGCGGCCCGCATCCATGCGCAGGTCCATCTCCTGCTGGGTGATCAGCTGCGGCGGGGTGAAATAGGGCGGGTAAAAGGCGGTGGTGATGCGCACGGAGACCGGCGACTGGTCCTCGTCCACGATGCCGATGGCGGCCCGGTTCAGGGTTTCCGGCATGGCCCGCGAGGCGGTGTAGATGGACACCGAGAAGGCATAGACGATGAGGAAGAGCAGCATGGGGTCGCGGGCGAGCCCGCGCAGCTCCTTGATGCCGAGCTGGATCACGTTGGCCGCGCGCATGGTCAGATCTCCTGCTTCTTCAGCAGCAGCACCCCGAGGCCGAGCAGGATCGGGATGGTAACGAGGAGCGGCACGAAGGATGCCCACAGGTCGGAGAAGTCGAGCGCCTTCGAGAAGGTCCCGCGCGAGACTGTGATGAAATAGGTGGTGGGATAGATGCGCCCGATGACGGCCCCGGCCCCCTGCAGCGAGGAGACCGGATCGGTCATTCCCGAGAACTGCACGGCGGGAATGAGCGTGATAAGGGCGGTGCCGAAGATGGCGGCGATCTGGCTGCTCATGAAGGTGGAGATGACGAGCCCCATGCCGGTGGCCACCACTACATAGAGCAGGGCGCCGAAGCTGAAGGCGGCGAAGCTGCCGGTGAACGGCACCCGGAACAGGAACACGGCCACCGCCGAGAGCATCAGGAAGTTCAGCATGGCGAGGGCCACGTAGGGCAGCTGCTTGCCCACCAGGAATTCGAGCCGCGTCACTGGCGTGACGTAGAAGTTGGTGATGGACCCCAGCTCCTTCTCCCGCACCACGCTGAGCACCGCCAGCATGGCCGGGATCATCATGAGCAGCAGCGGGATGACCGCCGGCGCCATGGCGACGAGGCTCTCCACGTTGGGGTTGTAGCGGTAGCGGATGGCGAACTGGAAGCTCCCGGCGGCGGCCTTGCCATAGAGCTCGCGCGTCTTCTGGGTCAGCCAGTTGGCATGGATCCCCTGGACATAGCCCTTCACCGTCTCGGCGCGCATGGGCATGGCGCCGTCGATCCAGGCGGCAATCTGGACGTTGCGCCCGTGGGCGAGATCCCGCGCGAAGCCGGGCGGGATCTCGATGGCGAGGCTGAGCTCGCCGTTGCGCATGCGCCGGTCGAGGTCGGCATAGTCGGTGATGGGTGGCTTCTCGATGAAATAGCGCGAGCCGGCGATCTGCAGCACGTAGTCGCGGCTCGTGGCGGTGTCGTCGCGGTCGAGCACGGCGAAGGAGAGGTTCTCCACGTCCATGTTGATGCCGTAGCCCACCACCAGCATGAGCAGGACGCTGCCGAGCACGGCGAGGGCGGCGCGGATCGGATCGCGCCTGAGCTCCAGCGCCTCGCGGCGGGTGTAGGCGAACATGCGTCGCAGGTTGAAGGCATGCCCGCCGTCGAACGCCACCTTGCCGGCCCAGTCTTCCACGCCGTCGGCCGGCGCGGGAGCCGGCGGCGGCGTGGCCGGCTTCGTGCCGATGGCATCCTCCAGATAGGCGATGAAGGCGGCTTCGAGATCCCTGGCGCCGCGCTTTGCGACGATCGCCGCCGGCGTGTCGGAGACCAGCACCTTGCCCGCATGCATGAGGGAGATGCGGTCGCACAGGGCCGCCTCGTTCATGAAGTGGGTGGAGACGAAGATGGTGACGTTGTCCTTGCGCGAGAGATCGGCGAGAATCTGCCAGAAGCCGTCGCGGGCGATGGGATCGACCCCCGAGGTGGGCTCGTCGAGGATCAGCATGTCCGGCCCGTGGATCATGGCCACCGCCAGCGACAGGCGCTGGCGGATGCCGAGCGGCAGGACGCCCGGCAGGGCGTCCATGAAGTCGGCGAGGTCGAAGCGCGCGACCATCTCGGCGATCCGCGCGGGAATGGCGTTGGGGTCGAGGCCGAACAGGCGGGCGTGCAGGTCGAGGTTCTGCGCGACGGTGAGCTCCGAATAGAGCGAGAAGGCCTGGCTCATGTAGCCCACGCGCCGGCGCACCGCCATGTCGTTGGGATCCACCTCCCTGCCGAACAGGCGCGCCGTGCCCTCGCTGGCCGCGAGCAGGCCGGTGAGCATCTTCATGGGGTGGTCTTGCCGCAGCCGTTGGAGCCGAGGAAGCCGAAGATCTCGCCTTTCCCGATGCGGACGCTCACGTCGTCCACCGCGGTGAAGTCGCCGAAGCGCATGGTGAGGTGCTCGGCCTCGATGGCGACCTCGCCGTCCGCCCCCTCCGGGCGGGGCGGGATCACCACCTCTTGGTGCCCCTGCCGCGCCTCCTCCGGAAGCAGCGCGATAAAGGCGGCATCGAGATTGGCTGCCCCCGTCCTCTCGAGAAACTCGGCCGGCGTGCCGGTGGCGAGCACCTTGCCAGCATCCATGGCCACCAGGAAATCGAAGCGCGCCGCCTCCTCCATGTAGGCGGTGGCGACGATCACGCTCATGCCCGGCCGCCGGCTGCGGATGTCGTCGATCAGCTCCCAGAACTGGCGCCGCGACAGGGGATCGACGCCGGTGGTGGGCTCGTCGAGGATGAGCAGGTCGGGATCGTGGATGAGCGCGCAGCACAGGCCGAGCTTCTGCTTCATGCCGCCGGAGAGCTTGCCCGCCCGTCGGTGGGCGAATGGGGCAAGGCCGGTGCTCTGCAGCAACTCGTCGATCCTGCGCTTCCGCTCGGCCCGTCCCTGTCCGAACAGGCGGCCGAAGAAGTCCACGTTCTCGAACACCGACAAGGTGGGGTAGAGGTTCTTGCCGAGGCCCTGCGGCATGTAGGCGATCTGCGGGCAGGTGGCGCGCCGGTGCCGCGCGTCGGCCATGTCGCCGCCGAGCACGCGCACCTCGCCCTCCTGGATGATGCGCGCCCCGGCGATGAGGGACAGGAGGCTCGACTTGCCGACCCCGTCCGGCCCGATGAAGCCGACCATGCACCCGGCGGGAATCTCCAGGTCCACGGCGTTGAGCGCCCGGGTCTTGCCATAGGACAGGAAGACACCCTTCAGCGATGCGACCGCAGGATGGCCCCCCGGCGCACCCTCCGGCGGGCTCACTGGACGAGCCCCTGCTGGAGGCGCGCGGGCCACTTGGCCGCCGGATCGAGCCGCACATAGGCCATGCCGGGCAGGCCCGTCTTCACCTGCTGGATGTATTTCTTCAAGAGGTCGGGCGGGATCTGCGCCTTGATGCGGAACATGAGCTTCAGCCGCTCTTCTTCCGTCTCCACCGTCTTCGGGGTGAACTGGGCCACGTCCGCCACGAAGGTCGCCTTGGCCGGGATGACGTATTGGGGCGCGGCATCGAGCACGAGGCGCACCTCTGCGCCGAGGCCCACCCGGCCGGCTTGGACCGTCGGCAGGAAAAAGGTCATGTAGACGTCGCCCAGGTCGACGAGGTTGAGCACCCGCCCCCCGGCGGACAGCACCTCGCCGGGCTGGGCGACGCGGTACTGGATGCGGCCGGCCCGGGGGGATCTGAGGACGGCGTCGTTGATGTCGGCGGTGATGCTGTCGATGGCGGCACGGGCCGCATCGACAGCCGCTTCCGCATCCACCACCATGGCCTTTGCCGAGCTGATCCCCGCCTCGCTGGCCGCGAGCTGCGCCTGCGCTGCGCCGACCGCCGCCTTGGCGGCCTCCGCATTGGCCCGGTCGTCGTCATAGACCTGCTCGGAGACGGCGTTGGTCTTCACCAGTTGGGCCGAGCGGGCGAACTTGCGGTTGGCGGCGTCGAGCTCGGCCTCGCGCTGGGCGATGGTGGCCTGCGCCGCGCGGCGCTCCGCCTCGCGCTGGGTGACGAGGCTCCTGGCGGTGTCGATGCCGATCCGGGCCCGCTGGAACTGGGCCTCAGCCTGGCGGCGCTGGGCCTCGAGCTGCTCCGTGTCCATGTAGGCAAGCACCTGCCCGGCCTCCACGAAGTCGCCCTCGTTCACCAGGATTTCCCTGATCCGCCCAGGGATCTTGGTGGAGACGTCGATCTCGGTGGCCTCGATGCGTCCGTTGCCGCTGGCGATGCCGGCGGGCAGGTCGCGGCTGAAGAACGTCTGCCATCCGAGATAGCCCCCGCCGCCCAAGATCGCGGCGAGGACGGCGAACAACAGGAGTTTTCGGGCCAGGGTCATGGGCAGGAGGTCTTCCGTTGAGGGGCGCGCAGAGCCCATCGCGGTCCGCAACGGCCACGCCGACACAGCGACTGCGCTATGCGGCTGGAACGTGAGCGATCAGGCTGCGTGGGTGGCCCGGCGGAGCATGAGGCCGACCTTCAACGTCACGATGCGGCCGGGAGGCCTTTGCTCACCGCATCGGCGATCTGCCGGCCGCTCTCGAGGCTGGAGCCGACGGATTTCTGCACCAGCTCCGCCTGCGCGGCGAGAATGTCCGCGGGATTGTCGCATTGGGCGATCTTCGCCACATAATCCGCCTGGATCTGGAGCTGCCGCGCAGTGGCAGCGAGCAGCTGCTTCGATGCGGTCGAGTAGACGTTCAGCGGGCCTTCGGAGGCGATCTTCAGCCAGGCGACTTGAAAAGGCGCACCTTTCATAAAAATATCGACCAATGATTGCACGCCTGAGGTGTTGGCATCATTTGACATCGCAGATCTCCGTCCCATCGTCGGATGAGGCCTTCGTGGATACCCCAACTGCCAGAATTCGGCGAGCGAGCATTGATCTTGATCAACAATCGTTGACTGGAGCATGATACTCTACATAACATGAATTGAGTGCAATTGTTTTGTGGGAGAGGAAATGTCCGCCGGATCGGTCGTGCAGCCGACGGACGCGACGCGCGACCTGATCCTGGAAGCCGCCATCCTATGTTTCGCCATGCATTCCAACGAGGAGACGGGGCGAACACGAACTGGTACTTTCAGCCCGGACGCCGGGCGAACTCGGGCAGGCCGCTGACGATCTTCCCGGCGTCGCCGAGGGCGAAGACGAAGCTTTTGATCACCGGCACCGAGCCGACGGTGACGATGCGCTCCACCGGCTGCCGGACGGTGACGGCGCGTCCCGCCACGTCGGTGAAGGTGCGCTCCCCCGCCCCTGCCGTCCCGGCGAGGAGGCAGGCGGAAAGGCAGGAGGCGGCTAGCAGACGGATGGGTCGCATGGCTTGTTGGGTCGCATGGCTTGTTGGGTCGCATGGCTTGTCTCGCGGTGGGACCGCATGGTCGGGAAAGGGGATGAGGACCATGCGGGCATGCCTGCCGGTCTCGTGCGCGACCACGGCGACGGGCGCGCCGTAGAGGTCGCTCATGCGCTGCGAGGTCAGGACATCCTGCACCGGGCCGAAAGCAATCAGCCGCGCCTCCTTCATGAGGGCCGCCTTGCCGCCCAGGAACAGCGCGTGGTCCGGCGCATGAGTGGCACAGAGCACGCCATGGCCGTCCGCCACCGCGCTCCGGATGGCGTCGAGCACCTTGAGCTGGTTGCCGTAGTCGAGGCTGGCGGTGGGCTCGTCCAGCAGGAGGATCCGCGCCTCCTGCGCGAGCGCGCGGGCGATGAGCACGATCTGCCGCTCCCCGCCGCTGATGGCGGTGACCGGCCGTTCCGCGAGATGCGCCACGCCGAGTCGCTCCAGGGCGGAAAAGGCCATGGCGCGATCTTCGGCGCCGGGCATGGCGAGAAGGTCGAGATGGGCGGTGCGCCCCATGAGCACGAGGTCGCGCACCTTGAGGGGCTCGGCGTTCTGCGTCGCCTGCGGCACGTAGGCGACGAGGCGCGCGGCGGCGCGGCGGGACAGGCGCGCCACGTCCTCCCCGTCGATGCGCACCCGGCCCGCCTGCGGCCGCAGAAAGCCGAGGATCGCGCGCAGGAGCGTGGTCTTGCCGGCGCCATTGGGTCCGAGCAGCGACACCACCTCGCCGCCGGCGAGGGAGAAGTTGACGCCGTCGAGCACTGGCGCGCCACGCCTGCGCCGGAAGCTGAGGTCCTCCACCCGCAGCATCACGCGATGTCCTCCCGCTGGCGGTAGAGCAGAAGGGCGAACAGCGGCGCGCCGACGAGGGCGGTGACAATGCTGAGCGGCACCTCCATGGCGTCCGCACTGCGGCAGATGTCGTCCACCACGAGGAGGAACAGCGCGCCGAGGAGCGCCGCCACGGGCAGCGTTCGGTCGAAGCCGCCTCCGGCGACAAGCCGCGCCATGTGCGGCACGATGAGGCCGACCCAGCCCACCGTCCCCGCAAGCCCCACCGCCGCCGCGGTCATCAGCGTGGCGGCGAGCACGAGGGCGAACTGCACGAGCCCGATGCGCACCCCCATGACCCGCGCCTCCTCGGCACCCGATGCCAGGACCGTCACCTGCCAGCGCAGGGCCGCCACCACCGCCAAGGATGCCAGGATCAGGCCGAACGCCGGCGGAATGGCGCCGGGCGTGACGCGGTTGAGGCCGCCGAGCAGCCAGAAGGTGATGACGGGCAGCACATCCACTGGATCCGCAACGATCTTCAGGATGGAGAGGAGCGCGTTGAAGCAGGCCGCCACGATGATGCCCGACAGCACCAGCATGACCATGGACTGCCGCCGGATCAGCGTGCCGAGGGCGAAGCACAGACCGACCGCGAGGAGCCCCGCGGCGAAGGAAAAATATTCCCCGCTTCAATGTGTAGGGAATTTGCGAAAAGCGTGTCGTATTTCAAGGCAATAGCCGGGCCATTAGTCCCGACTGGAAGCCCGGAATCGGCAAAATTCCCTGCAAATTCCCGCGGGTCAGGGAATTTTAGCGGAGACGGGTTCGCTGCCGACTGCATCAACCGCCACGACTATAATACCTCCATAGAATGTTTGGGGCTTGCGCGCCGGGAGGGCGTTTCCGGGCGAGGGTGGCATTGCCAGGGTGTGCCTGAGCAGGCTTTTGATCTCGCGGTGCTATTTATGGCTTGCAGGCGCCATCAGCGGTGGTGAAGACCCCCTCGGGTGCCGGTCACGCATCCGCGGTGGAGAGACCCGGTCGGTACCGAAAGCGCCGCACATCACCCGTAAATGTCTCCCGAGGACACTTTATACCAACGGCCCTCATTTCTGACCGATGTGTGCCCAGTCGCGCATTCCGATCGATGTGATGACGTCCGGGCTGTCGACGAGGCTGCGCCAGGCATCGCAGGCGGCGTCGACGATGTCGGTGTAGGTCTCGAAGACGCGGTTGGAGAGAAAGTTCGAGCGCAGGTACTGCCAGATTTGCTCGACCGGGTTCAACTCCGGTGATCGCGACGGCAGGAAGATCAGCGTCACGTTCTTCGGCACCGTGAGCATTCCCGTGGTGTGCCATCCGGCGCGATCGAGCAGCAGCACGGCGTGCGCTCCTCGGGCGACCATGGTCGAGATTTCGTCGAGGTGCATCTGCATGGCGTCGGTGCCGATGTAGGGGAGCGCCAAGGCGGCGCCGACGCCACGCGCCGGGCAGATCGCGCCTGAAGCGCCGAGCACACCCTTGAGCTCGCCCGGTTCACAAATGCCCATGGGCGGCATGATGTCGACGATGGGTGCTGGCGGTATGCCCATGATGGGGATGATGACCGGGCACATCGAGGGCCGGTTGGCATTCCTGAAGACCGAGCTCAAGATCACCGACGTTCAGGAATCCAAATGGATCGTGTTCGCAGACGCCGTGCGAGCCAACGCGAAGGCGATGATGGGCATGCGCGACGATATGATGCAGGTGCGGGTCGTCGCTCTCCCGGTTCGCCTTGAGCGGATCGAGAAGGCTATGGCTCTATGCCAGGAATCGCTCCGGACAATTAAAGCATCGGTGGAGTCGCTCTATGCGAGCTTCAGTGACGAACAAAAGCGCGCCGCCGATCAGTTGATGGTGAGCCCGATGGGGCTGTTCTGAACGAAAAGTATTTGCGGGCAAGCAGAACCAATCGTCTCGCTGGAAGCTGGTCTGGCGAGCCACGCGCACAACGACCGCAGATTTCATAACGCGTCGTCGCCGAACCCATTTTGTAGCCCGGTGAGTGTTGTTATACCAACGGCCACGGCGGCTGACTCTTCCGGGCTTTTCGGCGGGTCGGATCGCTGATTCCATGGCGCGGGGAGGATTCGCGCCATGGCCGCTGCGGTGAAGCTTCGGACGGACTACTCGGCTTTGGACCTGCGGCGGCTCGCTGCGGCATCGAAGCACGCTAATCAGAGCCGACGGTTGTTATCGCTGGCGGCGGTGCTCGACGGGATGGACCGCGAGCAGGCGGCGCGGATCGGTGGGATGGATCGCCAGACCCTGCGCGATTGGGTCCATCGCTTCAACCAACCGTGCCTATCCGATTAAAGCATACAGCCGCTAAATGTAGGGTGCCGCCACTCTCCTGAATAAAGCGCGTCGAATGTAGGCGCGTCGACTTCGCCGGCGATCCCGAGCAACGAGCGGAAGGCGTTGAAGGGGTAGAAGCGCCGATTGAAACGGAAGGTGAACTCGTTGAGGTAGGCTTGCAGATGCTTCGCGCTGACGCCGTGATGGGTGCCGCTGAGCCAAGTCTGCAAGTTCGAAAAGACGAGATGGATGATGGGCAGAAATTCTTCGGCGACATCTGGATCGCCGCATTCGGCGATGGCGTGATGGTCGTAGCCGCGCTTCCGCAGGCTTGCATAGCCGCTCCAATCGTCCGTCACCGTGAGCGTTCCCGGCTCGACGACGCTCTCGACAAATCCGCAAAGCTGCTCGGCGCTCCGGTCGGACGCGACAGCAAGCCGGACACGCCCGGCGTAGCGCCCGGCGTAGCGCCCGTCCTTGCGCGTGTCCTGCGCGGTCCCCGGCTTACGATGACGCACTTCGACGGCGCAGGCCACGAGGACTTTGTGATGGACGCCCCGACCCTCGCCGCGCGTCCGTCCGCCGACCCACGTCTCGTCCACTTCGACATGTTGGCCGGACCGACCACCGATCCTGTCCTGGTTGGGCCGCACCATGGCCGCGCGGAGCTTGTGGAGAAGGCCAAAGGCGGTCTCGTAACGCGAGAGCCCAAGTTGGCGTTGAAACTGCACGGCGGACATGCCGGTCGTCTGGCTGGCGACGAGATAAGCGGCCCAGAACCATATGCTCAGCGGCGTATGGCTGCGTTCCATGACGGTCCCTGCCGTCAATCCCGTCTGGCGGCGGCATTTGCGGCAGGTCAGGACACCTGGCCGCGTGGCGATGCGGAACGGTTCGCCGACTTCGCGGCAATGCGGGCAGATGAAACCCTCGGCCCAGCGGGCCTTTTCAAGATAGCTGGCGCACGCCGCGTCGCTCGGGAAAAGCTGCTGGAATTCGGGAAGCGATTTCGGAAATGCGAGCGCGGCGCGGTCGAGAACGTCCATCGTAGCAACCGCCTCGTCCGATCGATGACAGATAAATATCTACATCTAGTGAGTGTATGCGTCAACCGGATAGGCACGCAACCAACAGGGGCCCGATGGACTGCGCGACATTCGCTCGAAGGGGCATCCACCCCGGCTGTCGGGCGCTTTTCGCAAGGCGTTGATGGCGGCGCGCTTGACGGCGGTGAAGTTGGCGGGCGCGTTCTTCTTTCGGATGCGGCAGTCGTCGTCGCGGAAATTGACGTCCAAGACCCAGTGCAGGGAGTTCTCGACGCCCCAATGAGCGCGGATGGCGCTGGCGAGCTTGTCGGCGTCGGCGGGCAGCGAGGAGATGTAGAAGCGCCTCTCCTGCTCCTTGCCTTTGGCCGTCTCGCGGCTGGAGACGATTGCCACGATGGAGCGCAAGCCCTTCCAGTCATGGCGCTGCTTGAGCCAGGCGATGTCCTCCACTGCGAACGCCTCGCGGATCTCCATGCGGCCGTGCTCGGCGTCGCAGCTTGACGCGCGCGAGACGGCGACATCCTTGAAGCCGCAGGCCATGTGCTCGGTGAACAGCAGTTCCACGTCGTCGCGCAGGGTTCCCTGATTGCCCTTGAGGCCGAGGACATAGTCGGCCCCCTTGTCGATGGCCTTCTTGGCGATCTTCTTCTGGCAGCCCATGGCGTCGATGGTGACGATCGCGCCCTTGAGCGCCAACAGGTCGAGCAGTTCCGGGATCGCCGTGATCTCGTTGGATTTCTCGTCCGTCGCGCGGGCGCCCAGCATCAGCTTCTGGACCGAACTCCAGGCCGAAACCATATGCACCGCGCCCTTGCCGCCCGCCCGGTCGAAGGAACAGCACCGCGCACAGCGTCAGAAGCAGCACCTCGTCGAGCGGATAGAGAACCTTGACCGACTGCCGCGGGTCGGCCAGCGCCGAAAAATGTCCAAGAAAATCAAGCTTTCCGCCCAGCCCCTCGGCTTCATCGTCAACCATCGTCACGCCTCCCGCGCCGCGAATCACGCAGGAGAGCCCGAATCACATTTCGGCTCGCGCCGCTACACGAAACTCATTCGATTGCCCTGCGGTGTTGCCGCCCGGCTGTTGACAAGCCCTCTGGCCTTTGCCATGTTTGTACGGACAACCGAACAAATAAAAAGACGACCAAAATGTCTTGGCGCGGGAGGTCATTTCGTGAAGAAAATCGGTGAAAAAAGGTATCGTGGAGAACTTGGCCGATACTACGAGGATTTCGAGGTCGGTGACGTGTATGAGCACCGGCCTGGCCGCACAATAACTGAGGCCGACAACATCAATTTCTCCCTGATGACCATGAACCTGCATCCCATGCACTGCGATGCGGCCTATGCGGCGAAGTCCGAATTCGGAAAGCCCCTGGTCAATAGCGGGCTCACGGTCGCCATCGTGCTGGGCATGACCGTGCCGGACGTGAGCGGCAAGGCCATCGCCAATCTGGGATGGGAATCCATCATGCTCACCGCCCCGGTCTTTCCCGGCGATACCATCTACGCGGAATCCGAGGTGCTGGATAAGCGGGAGTCCAAGTCCCGCCCCGGCGCCGGCATCGTGAAGGTGCGCACCAAGGGCGTGAAGGCGGACGGCACCGTCTTCATGACGTTCGATCGCTCGGCTCTCATCCAGAAACGCGAGGGCAACATCGATACTGAGGCCGGCTACTGACACGTCGGCGCCAAGGCAGATCCAAAGCAAGAAATGGAAAAAGGCCTCCATAATGGAGAGGTTTTTCTTGGAGATGTAAGAGGGAGATTCGCCAAGATGAAGATGCTCAGCCCGAAGTCCATTCTGATTGCCGGATTGACACTGGCCGCGCTGGCCGGCCCGGCGGCTGCGGCGGAGACGCTCGTGCTGCCGAACGAGGTGGCCGCGACTCATTGGAAGACCGACTATCAGAAGCAGTTCGGCGATCTGGTGAAGCAGAAGACCGGCGGCAAGATCGACGTGCAGGTCTTCCCCGCCGGCCAGCTCTATAATGAACAGGATGCGCTCGCCGCTCTCGGCACCGGGTCCGTGCAGATGGTCTGGCCCGTCTCGGTGCGCATCGAATCCATCGCGCCGCAGGCGGGCGTCCTGAACCTGCCCTTCGCGGTCAGCGACAAGATGATGACCAATGCCTGCTTCTCCAGCGGGTTGACGGAGATCATCTCCTCCTATGTGGAGCCGCGCGGCCTCAAGGTGCTCGGCCTCATGCGCACCGCCGACCTCTTCTTCATCTTCGGCAACAAGGAAGTGAAGAAGATGGACGACCTGAAGGGCACCAAGGTGCGCGTCACCGGCGGGCGCATCTTCCTTGACACCATGAAGCGGCTTGGCATCAGCCCCGTCTCCATGGCCGCCTCGGAGATGAGTTCCGCCATGTCCCAGGGCGCCATCGACGGTGTCTTCTCCTCGCCGGCCGGCTGGGCCGAGATGATCGGCATCAGCGGCAAGTATGGCTGGTACGTGCCGGGATTCCAGCTCGCCACCTATGCCGTGGTGGTGGACAACGCCTGGTTCAGCGGCCTCTCGCCCGATCTCCAGGAGGCGGTTTCCTCCTCCATCCGCGAGATTTCCGCGCGCGAGTGGGTGGAGGCCAAGGCGGCCGACGAGAAGCTCGTGGAGAAGATGAGGAGCCAGGGCGCGCAGTTCAACGTCGCCGACGATGCCGAGATCGCCCGCTGGCGCAAGCTCGCCGAGGAGGCGAACGCGCCCTTCGACAAGGCGAACCCCGGCCTTGTGGGCAAGGTCAAGAAGATGGAGGCGTCCTGTGGCGTGGGTGGCTGAAACCACGGGCGCGAAGCCCCCTTCCGCCGGGGCGGATGGGCCGCCCGCCGCCGCGCGCCGGCGCGGCAGCCTCTGGGGGCGGCTCGAATGCGGCCCGCTCCTGTCGCTCGCGACCCTGCTCGCGCTCGCAGCCACCGGCATCATGCTGATGGAGGCGTTCAGCCGCGGGTTCCTCGGCCACAGCTACTTCTGGGCCGAGGAAAGCGTGCGCTACCTGATGGTGTGGGCCTTCTTCCTCGCCATCGGCGCCACCGGGCGCAACGGCATGCACATCCGCACAGAGATGCTGGCGGATGCCTTGCCCCCGCGCGGCCGCTGGGCCTGCAACTTCCTGGCGAGCCTCGCCGGCGTGGTGTTCGCGGTGATCCTGTTCCTCGCCTCCATCCCCCAGGCGCAGCGCTATTACACCATGGGCATGATGACGGAATCGACGCTCGACCTGCCCATGTGGGCGCTGTTCCTCGCCATGCCCATCGGCGCGGTGCTGCTCGCCGTCTATTACGCCGGCTGCGTGGTGCGCGCGCTCAGGGGACAGAACCCGTTCGATCCGCTGCCTGAAGCGTCGGCGGACCGGCAGGGAGGCGCGGCATGACCCTCGCCCTCGCCTTGCCCGCAGCCCTGTTCTTCCTGGCCATCGGCAGCCATGTGGCGGTCGCCCTCGGCCTGGTGGCGGCGGCGCTGCTCCTCGTGTTCGGCGGCGTGCCGATCACCGTCATCTCCCAGACCGCTTTCAAGTCGGTGAACTCCTACTCGCTGATGGCGATCCCCATGTTCGTGCTCGCCGGCAACCTGATGATGCGCGGGCGCATCGCGGAGCTGATGATCGAGCTCGTCGGCTCCATCGTCCGCGCCGTGCGCGGCGGCCTCGCCCAGACGGTGCTCATCACCTCCGTGTTCTTCGCGGCGGTGTCGGGCTCCTCGGTGGGCTCGGCGGCGGCCATCGGCGGCTCCACGGTGGACGGGCTGAAGCGGGAGGGCTACCCGGTGCGCTTCGCCGCCGCCCTGGTGGCAGTGGGCGGCACGCTCGGCCTGATGATCCCGCCTTCCCTCGGCTTCATCCTGATCGGCTCCATCGTCGGCCTGCCGGTGGACAAGCTGTTCCTGGCCGGCATCCTGCCCGGCATCATGGAAGCCGTCCTGCTCATGATCGGCGTTGCGATCATGACCAAGCGGAACGACTTCGGGTACAAGACCGCACGGCCGGACTTCAAGGGCTTCACCAGCCGCCTGCCCATGGCCGCGCCGGCGCTGCTGATGCCGGTGCTGGTGATCGGCTCCATCTATTCCGGCTTCCTGACGCCGACGGAGGTCTCCGCCTTCGCCGCCGGCTATGCCGCGCTGCTGTGCCTGTTTGTCTACCGCACGGTGCGGCTCGGCGTCATGTGGGAGACGGCGCGGGAATCCATGCTGCAGACCACCATGATCTTCGCGGTGGTGATGGGCGGCAGCCTCGTCGGCTTCGTCATGGCGCGCATGGGCGTCTCCCAGGCGCTCATCGGCGCCCTGCACGCCGCCGGGACCAACCACTACGTGTTCCTGCTGGTGGTGAACGTGGTCCTCCTGTTCCTGGGCATGTTCCTGGACGGCATCGCCCTCATCGTGCTGACGGCGCCGCTGCTGTTCCCCGCCGCCGTCGCACTCGGCTCCGATCCCATCCACTTCGCCGTCATCATGGTGGCCAACGTGGAGATCGCGACGCTTACCCCGCCCATCGGCCTCAACCTGTTCGTGATGAGCGGCATCGCCCGCATTCCCGTGCACGAGGTGGCGCGCGGCGTCATGCCCTTCTTCGCGGTCCGGCTCACCGGCCTCGCGCTCATCACCTATGTCCCGGCGATCTCGCTGGCCCTGGTCAAATAAGAGGAAACGCCATGAACGACCATATCCGGATCGAGGCGGCCGAGCTCATTTCCCGCCGCCTCGCCGACTTCACCGAGGGGCTGGACGGGGCCGCCATTCCCGCGCAGGTCCGCGAGCGGGCCCGCTACCTCATCCTCGACGCGGTGGGCATCGCCCTCGCCTCCACCCAGTACGACTTCGCCCACCGCACGCTCAGCGCCCTGCGCGAATTCGGCGCGGGCGCGGGCGACGTCATCGGCCATCCCACGGTGCGCCTCGCGCTGCGGGACGCGGTGATGATGAACGGCTTCCTCATCCACGGCCTCGATTACGACGACACCCACACGGCGGGGATCATCCACGCGACGTCGAGCTGCTTCCCCACGGCCCTCGGCATTGCAGCGGAGACCGGCGCCTCCGGCCGTGACCTCCTCACCGCCTATGTGGTGGGCATGGAGGCGGCGACCCGCCTCGGCTCGGTCGCCAAGGGCGGCTTCCACCAGGTGGGCTTCCACCCGACCGGCCTCATCGGCGCCTTCGGCTGCGCGCTCGTCGCCGGCAAGCTGAAGGGCCTGACGGCGAAGCAGCTCGCCCACGCCCAGGGCATCGTGCTCTCCATGGCCTCCGGCAGCCTCGAATTCCTGCAGGACGGCGCCTGGACCAAGAGGATGCATCCGGGCTGGGCGGGTGTCGCTGGCATCACCGCGGCGGCGCTGGCGCGCAACGGCTTCCTGGGTCCGAAGGCGGTGTATGAGGGGCGGTTCGGCCTCTTTCCGAGCCATCTCGGCACCTATTTCGATCCCGCCAACCTCGCCCTCGCCACGGAGGGCCTGGAGGAGGTGTGGGAGGTGGAGAAGGTGGCGGTGAAGCCGCTTCCCGCCTGCCACTTCACCCATGCTTGCGCCGATGCCGCCGTGGCCCTGCGCGCGGCCCATGCCATCCGGCCCGAGCAGATCGCCCAGGTGCGCGCTTTGGTGCCGGCCGAGGTGGTGAAGACCGTCTGTGAGCCGGTCCACCACAAGAAGAAGCCGCAGAACAGCTACGACGCGCAGTTCTCTATCCCCTTCGCCGTGGCCTCGGGCCTGGTACATGGCCGCTTCGGCCTCGCCGAGCTGGAGCCGGATGCGCTCAACGACGCCACCACCCTCGCGGTGGCCCACAAGGTGGATTACGAGCCGGACCCCAACTCCGCCTTCCCCAAATACTATTCCGGCGAGGTGATCGTCACCCTCACCGACGGGCGCGAGCTGCGCCACCGCGAGCACATGAACCGCGGCGCCTCGGACAGCCCGCTCAGCGCCGCCGACATTCGCGCGAAGTTCGAGGAGAACGCCGGCATGGCGCTCGCCCCGGCGCATGTGGCGCGGGTCGCCGAAGCGGTGCTGGGGCTCGATGACGGAATCTCGGCGCGAGACGTGTCCGCGGTCCTCGCAGGCCGCGCGTGAGGGTGATGCGATGCTGAACGAAAAGGAAATGGTCGAGCAGGAAGACCTCATGCTCGACATGGTGGACCGGTTCCTGGAAACCGAGGTGGCACCCCATGTGCGCCACTTCGACCACGACGACGTCTACCCCGCCGATATCGTCGAGAAGATGAAGGAGATGGGGCTCTTCGGCTGCATCATCGCCGAGGAATACGGCGGGCTCGGCCTGCCCACCTCCACCTACGCGAAGATCGTGGAGCGCATCTCGCGCACCTGGATGTCGCTCTCCGGCATCATCAACTCGCACCTCATCATGGCCTCCGCCGTGCAGCGGGCGGGCACCCAGGCCCAGAAGGCCGAGTTCCTGCCCCGCTTCGCCACCGGCGAGCTGCGCGGCGGCATCGGCCTCACCGAGCCGGACGCGGGCACGGACCTCCAGGCGATCCGCACCGTCGCCCGGCGCGAGGGCGAGGAGTACGTGGTGAACGGCGCCAAGACGTGGATCACCAATTCCATGTACGGCAACTGTATCGCGCTGCTGGTGAAGACCGACCCCGCGGCCGAGCCGCGCCACCGGGGCATGAGCCTGCTCATCGCCGAGAAGGGGCCGGGCTTCGAGGTGGTGCGCAAGCTGGAGAAGCTCGGCTATCGCGGCATCGACACCTGCGAGCTGCTGTTCCGCGACTACCGCGTGCCGGTGGACCGCCTCGTGGGCGGCAAGGAGGGCCAGGGGCTCAAGCAGATCCTGTCCGGCTTGGAGCTGGGCCGCATCAATGTCGCCGCCCGCGGCGTCGGCGTGGCGCGGGCGGCGCTGGACGAGGCGCTGAAATATGCCCAGGTCCGCAAGACCTTCGGCAAGCCCATCTGCGAGCATCAGGCGATCCAGCTCATGCTGGGCGAGATGGGCACGCGGGTGGAGGCGGCCCGCCTCCTGGTTGAGCAGGCGGCCCGCGCCTTCGACCGCGGCGAGCGTTGCGACATGGAAGCCGGCATGGCGAAATACTTCGCCACCGAGGCGGCGCTCACCAACGCCACCGACGCCCTGCGCATCCACGGCGGCTACGGCTATTCCAAGGAGTACAATGTGGAGCGCCTCTATCGCGATGCGCCCCTCCTGACCATCGGGGAGGGCACCAACGAGATGCAACGCATCATCATCGCCCGCCAGCTGGTGGAAAGGAACCCGGCATGAGCCTGCCACTCGAGGGCGTCCGCATCGTCGCCGTGGAGCAGTATGGCGCCGGGCCTTTCGGCACCCAGCACCTGGCGGATCTCGGGGCCGAGGTCATCAAGATCGAGAACCCGCTGGAGGGCGGCGACGTGGGCCGCATGGTGGGCCCCTATTTCTTCGAGCCGGGGGACAGCCACTTCTTCCAGTCGTTCAATCGCAACAAGAAGAGCGTCACCCTGGACCTGAAGAGCCCTGAGGGCCAGGAGATGTTCAAGGCGCTGGTGGCCACGGCGGACGCGGTGTTCGACAACCTGCGCGGCGACCTGCCGGAGAAACTGGGCGTCACCTACGACGCCCTCTCCTCCATCAATCCGGCCATCGTGTGCTGCCACCTCTCGGCCTATGGCCGGGAAGGCCCGCGCAAGGCGTGGCCGGGCTATGACTACCTGATGCAGGCGGAGGCGGGATATTGCTCCCTGACCGGTGAGCCGGACGGGCCGCCCGCGCGCTTCGGCGTTTCCATCATCGACATGATGACGGGCACCACCGCCGCCATGGCGCTGCTCGCGGCCCTGGTTTCGGCCCGTGCCACCGGCAAGGGGCGGGACATCGACACCTCCCTGTTCGATGTGGCCATCCACAATGTGAACTATCTCGGCACCTGGTACCTGAACGAGGGGGTGAAGACCGGCCGCCTGCCGCGCGGCGCCCACCCCTCTCTGACGCCCAGCCAGATGTACAGGACGAAGGACGGCTGGCTCTTCATCATGTGCAACAAGGAGAAGTTCTGGCCGGTCCTGGCGCGGCTCATCGAACGCCCGGAATGGGCGAGCGATCCGCGCTATTCCAGCTTCAAGGCACGCCTTGCCAACCGGGACGTGCTCACCGCCGACCTCGATGCCGCCCTTTCCGCCCGCACCACCGCCGAGTGGATCGCGCTGTTTGCCGGAAAGGTGCCTGTGGCCCCCGTCTATGACGTGGCGCAGGCGATGGATAGCGACTATGTGCAGGAGCAGGGCCTGATCGCGGACGTGCCTCACCCCGCGCGCGGCACCATCAAGACGCTCGCCTGCCCGGTGCGCTGCCCCGGCGAGGACCTGCCGCTGCGGCCGGCGCCCAGGCTCGGCGCGCACAACGAGGAAATCCTCGGGCCGCTCGACGCAGCGAAGGCGCGGCCCAGACAACCGGTGTATGGCGACGCCTCATGACCCAGTCCTCTCCCCTGCCCCTCGGCGCAGGGCAGCCCCGCTACCATGCCCTCGCCCAGACGCTGATCGATGCCATCACTTCCGGCCGCTATGCGGTCGGCTCGCTTCTGCCGACGGAACACGAGCTGTGCGCGCAATTCGGCGTCAGCCGCCACACCGTCCGCGAAGCGATCCGGCGCCTGGCGGATCTCGGGCTGGTGACGCGGCAGCCGGGGGTGGGCACGCGCGTGCGCGCCATGAAGAGCGCCTCGCGCTATGTGCATTCGAGCACGGGGTCGGGCGACCTGTTCCAGTATGTGCGCGACGTGAAGCTGGTGGTCGCGCAGCAGATCGAGGTCATCGCCGACGAGGATCTGGCGGAGCTTCTGGAGTGTCAGCCGGGCCAGGCCTGGCTGAAGGTTGCGGGTGAACGACGCGTCACTGGAGAAGACCAGCCCATAGCGCTCTCCGAGGTCTTCATCATGTGGCCCTATCGCGACGTGCTGAAGGGCGTCAATGCGCCGGACCTGCCGCTCTATGCCATGATCGAGCAGCGCTATGGCGTCGTGGTCACCGAGGTGCGCCAGCAGATCAGCGCCGTGGCCATCGACGAGGAGAGCGCCAGGGTGCTGGGCGTGGAGCCGGGAACGGCGGGCCTCAGGGTGATCCGCAAGTATCTCAATGCCGCGGGCAACATCATGGAGGTCGCGGTGAACCTTCATCCCGGTGACCGCTTCAGCCATTCCATGACGCTGCGCCTCGAGAGCGACCAGGCCCCGGGACGCGGCGCATGAGGGCGCAAGGGGTAACCCCGCCGGGCGGCGGGGCGCTGTTTCCGCTCTCCGTGACCATCACCATCCAGGCGCTAGTGTCCCTGGCCTCCCTTGCCGCGCCGGTCATGGCGCCGGCAGCGGCGCGGACCACGGAGCTGGCGGCCGAGATGGTGGGCCTCTTCGTGGGGATTGTCTACGCCACCGCGAGCCTGTCGAGCCTCGTTTCGGGCGATATGGTGCGCAGGTGGGGCGCCATCCGCATGAGCCAGGTCTCGCTCCTGCTCTGCGCACTCGGGCTCACCGCGGCGGCCACCGGCACGCCCGCCATGATCCTCCTCGCGGCGGTGCTGATCGGCCTCGGCTACGGGCCGGTGACGCCGGCAAGCTCGCACATCCTGGTGCGCACCACCCCGCGCCACCGCATGGGGCTCACCTTCTCCCTGAAGCAGACGGGCGTGCCCCTGGGCGGCATGCTGGCCGGCCTCTTCCTGCCGCCGCTCATCGGCGGCCTGGGCTGGCAGATGGCGGCGCTGGTGGTCGCCGGCCTGTGCGTGGTCGCCGCCATGGTCACCCAGAGCATCCGCGCGCAGCTGGACGATGACCGCGATCCCGCCCGGGCGATCTCCGCCAAGGCGCCGCTGCGCGCGCTCCAGCTGGTGCTGACCACGCCGGCCATCCGCGACGTGGGCGTGTGCTCCTTCTTCTTCGGTGCCATGCAGCTCTGCCTCACCACCTTCCTGGTGATCTACCTCACCACCGCCCAGGGCATGGGGCTCGCGCTGGCGGGGACCATCCTCGCGGTGGCGCAGGTGGCGGGCGTGGCGGGGCGCATCGGCTGGGGCTGGCTCTCCGACCGCTTCATCCCGCCCCGCCGTCTCCTGGGCCTTCTTGGCCTTGCCATGGGGGCGGCGGGCATCACCTTCGCCGCGGCCGGCACCACCTGGCCCGTCGCCGCCTTCATGCTCCTCGCTGCCATCTTCGGCGCGAGCGCCATCGGCTGGAACGGCGTCTTCCTCGCGGAGGTGG
Organism: Xanthobacter pollutisoli; assembly: GCF_040044995.1. NCBI lineage: Bacteria > Pseudomonadati > Pseudomonadota > Alphaproteobacteria > Hyphomicrobiales > Xanthobacteraceae > Xanthobacter > Xanthobacter pollutisoli. The sequence continues at coordinate 14,240 of NZ_JBDZDP010000023.1, read as the reverse complement.
CCAATCTCGCCCCAGCCGGGCAGGCGGCGACCGTGTCGGGCGCGAGCCTCTTCATCACCTATGCGGGCGTGGTGGTCGGTCCGCCGGCCTTCGCGCAGGTGGTGGCGCGCACGGACAGCTTCTCCGTGGCCTATCTCGCCATCGGCAGCGTCATGATGCTGGTGGGCCTCTTCCTCATCCTGACGCGGGCCGGCCCCAGCCGGCGCCCGCATCCCATCTGAACCGGCGGAGCCACTCCGCGGAGGCACGACATTGACCCATCGCAGTTATCTCTTCGTGCCCGGCGACCGGCCGGAGCGGTTCGACAAGGCCGTGGCGGCCGGTGCCGACGTGCCGGTGCTCGACCTCGAGGACGCCGTGCTGCCGGACGCCAAGGGGCGCGCCCGCTCGGCCATCCGCGATTGGCTGGCGGCCGGCGGCCGTGCCGCGGTCCGGATAAACGGCATCGGCACCCATTGGCACGAGGAGGATGTGGCGCTCCTCGCCACCCCCGGGGTCACCCACGTCATGCTACCCAAGGCGGAGGACGCGGCGGCCCTGGCCGCCTTCGCCGCCCGGCTGCCCCAGGGCCTGCCCATCGTCCCGCTCATCGAGAGCGCCGTGGGTCTGTGCGAGGCGCGCGCGCTGGCGGCGGTGAAGGGCGTGCGCCAGCTGGCGTTCGGCTCGGTGGATTTCCAGTTGGACACCGGCATCGAGGATGATGTCTCCGGCCTCCTCTATGTCCGCTCCTGCCTTGTGATCGCCTCCGCCGCGGCGGGTATCGCGCCCGCGGTGGACGGCGTCACCGTCGCCCTGGACGACGAGGAGCGCCTTTTGGCCGACGTGCGGGCCGCCCGCGGACTCGGCTTCGCCGGCAAGCTCTGCATCCATCCGAAGCAGGTGGCGGCGGTGCACCGGGGCTTCGCGCCCGATGCAGCCCAGCTCGCCAAGGCTTCCGCCATCGTCGCCGCCGCCGACAGTGCCGGCAACGGCGCGGTGCGGCTGAACGGCCAGCTCATCGACCGGCCGGTGGTGGAACGGGCGCGCCGCCTGCTCGCCCAGGCGGTCTGACGGAACCGAGGTGAGGGAGGAAACAACAAGATGACCCAACCCGAACGCATCACTGACGAGCTGGAGCTGATCAAGCGCCACGTGCCCGTTCGGGGCGGCCATCTCCTCGACCTCGGTTGCGGCAGCGGGGACATGACGCGGCGCCTGGTGACGGAAGGCGGTGCGGCCTCGGCCCTGGGGCTGGACATCGAGGCGGCCGTGCCCGTTCAGGCGACACCGGTGGCGGGTGTCGCCTTTCGCGCCGGGCAGGCCGAAGCCCTCGATCTGGCGGATGCCAGCTGCGACGGCGTGCTGATGCTGAAATCCCTGCATCACGTGCCGGTGGAGCGGATGGACGAGGCCCTTGCCGAGGTGGCGCGCGTGCTGCGACCCGGTGGCGTGCTCTACGTGTCCGAGCCCATGGCCCGCGGCCCGTTCGACGAGATCATGCGCAACTTCCATGACGAGGCGGAGGTGCGCGCCGCCGCGCAGAACGCACTGCGGCGGGTGGGCGCCTTGCGCGTGATGAAGGATTTCATCTTCCTCTCGCCGATCGCCTTCCCGGATTTTGCGAACTTCGAGCGGCGCATGATGACGCTGCCGAACCTGACCCGGCCCATCACGCCCGGAATCCGCGCGGCGACCGAAGCGGCCTACCGAGAGCGCGCCGCCGCGGACGGGAGCTTCGCGGCGGAGCGGGAGTTCGCCGTCAAGGCCCTGCGCCTCCATGAGGGCGCGCCGGCGCCTTCCGGTGATCTCCCGGCGCCGATCGCAGACGCCCGCAGCAGCCGATCTCAGCCGGCGTGATCATTACGCTCCGCGGATCGAGCCGCCGAAAGGGGAGGGGCATCGCCCCCCTCGGCTCAGATGAAGACCTGCGGCAACACCGCCACCAGGGCCAGCGCCAGAGCCATGATCAGGACGTAGGGCAGGGTCCCGGCAATGATGCGCCCCAGCGGCACCTCCGGCACCACGCCCTTTACCACGAACAGATTGAGCCCCACGGGCGGCGTGATGAGCGCCATCTCCATGTTGATCATCAAGATCACCCCGAACCACACCTTGTCCCACCCGAAGGTCTCGATGATGGGGATGATGATGGGCGTGGTGATGACGATGATGGACAAGGTTTCCAGGAAGCAGCCCAGGAAGAGCAACAGCAGGTTGATGGCGATGAAGACCAGCCACGGCGGCAGGTCCGCCCCGGCCACCGCGCGCGAGAGCGTGGGCGCCACGTCCGTAGTGGTGAGGGCGTAGCCGAACAGCATGGCGCCGGCGATGATGGCCAGCACCATGATGCTGCCGCGGCCCGTTTCCATGAGGATCATCCGGCATTTGCGCCAGTCTAGCTCGCGATAGAGGCCTAAAGCCAGGAGCAGGCTGACGGCCACGCCGATGGCCGCCGTCTCCGTCGGCGTGGCGATGCCCGTATAGATGGAACCCAGGATGATGGCGATGAGCGCCGCCATCGGCAGGATCTCCACCAGCGCCCGCGCCCGGTCCGCAAGGCTGACCGGCCCCATGCGTGCGCTCTGGGCCATGGTGGAGACCCGCGTGCGGGCCAGCCACATCTGGTAGCCGCCGAACAGCAGCGCCAGCAGCAGACCCGGCAGGATGCCCGCCATGAACAGCTTGCCGACGGATTCCTCCGCGATGACGCCATAGACGATCATGGGGATGGACGGTGGGATGAGGATGCCGAGCGTGCCCCCCGCGGCGACCGCACCGCAGGCGTCGGATTCGCGATAGCCGAAACGCCGCATCTCGCTGACCGAGAAACGGCCGATGGCGGCGGCCGTGGCCACGCTGGAGCCCGAGATGGCGGCCATCACCGCGCAGGCGATGGTGGTGGCCACCGCGAGGCTTCCGGGCAGGCCGGCCGACAGGGTGGCGATGGCCGAATAGAGCCGCGCGCCCATGCCGGAGGCGGCGATGATGGCGCCCATGAGAATGTAGAGCGGCACCGCTGTGAGCGTGAAATTGGTGACCGAATCCCAGATGGTGCTGGGCACGAGGCCCAGCGCCGACCAGTCCCCGCCGCCCGCCATGAGCAGCGTGGAGATGGCGATGGCGAACAGCGCGAAGGCCACGGGCACACCCACCAGCATGAGGCCCATGAGGCCGCCGAACATGAAGACCGCGGTCGCTGTCACGATGGCACCTCGCGATGGGCGGCCTGCGCGCGCGGGCGCATGGAGCAGAGCCGGCCGAGCAGGCGCACCGCCTGGAAGGCGAACAGGAGAACGCTGCCGGCAAGGAAGGTGAGATAGGGAATCCAGAGCGGGACGGAGAGCATGCTCACGGAACGCTCGCCGCTGGTGAAGGCATCGTGCCAATAGCCCCAGCTCAGGGCCACCAGCACACCGGCCAGCAGCAGCACCGCAAGGTCGCAGAACAGCCGCAGCCGGCTGGCCGCCCGCCCCTTCAGGCTCACCAGGAGAAAATCGACCTCCACATGGGCGCCCTGGTAAAGCGCGGCGCCCATGCCCACGAAGACGATGTAGCCGATGAGATAGGCTGAGACCTCCTCCACCCAGATCACGGAATAACCGAGAACCGAGCGCATGAAGACCTCGTAGCACACCGACGCGGCAATGACGGCGGCCGCAAGGCCCGCGCTCGCGACGATCAACCCCGCGAGGCGCTCGATGAAGAGGGGCGCCGTCGACGCCCCCTCCCCTTGTGGGTTGGCCTGCCGGCCGGCGTCCTGGCTCATGGCATCACGGCTCACGACTTGCCGGCGAGCATCATGTCCAGAATGGGCGCCGCCTGCGGGAAGTCCGCCTTAAACTTCTCGTGGCTGCGCTTGAAGAAGGGCTGCCAGCTGTCCCACTCCTTGAGGGACATCTTGGTGACCTTCACGCCGTGATCGGCGAATTCCTTCGCGATCCGCGCGTCCTCCTCCTTGGCGCCGGCGAGGCTGCCGGGCTCGAGGCTGGCGCCCACCTCCGTGAGGATCTTCTGCTGCGCGGGCGTCAGCTTCTCCCACGTCTTCATGCTGATGGCGATGGGCTCGATGGTGAAGTAGACTGAATATTCCTCCGGCGAGGTGTAGGCCTTGGAGACCTCATAGAGGCGGAAGGCGCCGAACGAGGAGGAGGAGGTCCACATGGCGTCCAAGAGGCCGAGCTGCATGGCGTTGTAGTTGTCGGACGAGGGCATGGACACCGGGGTCGCCCCCGCATCATGCAGCGCCGCCTCCATATACTTGCCGGCGGCCCGCACCTTCTTGCCCTTCACATCGTCCGGACCATGAACCGGCGCGCCCGAGGAGGCGACGCCGCCGGAGATCTGGATCCAGGACAGGGTCTTGAAGCCGTAGGCCTCGGCCTTGGCCTCGATCTTCTTCCACGCTTCCGACTTGCGGAAAGCGAAGACGTCGTCATGGGTCTTCCAGATGCCGGGCATCAGGATGAGGTTCATCTCGGGAATGGCACCCGCGGCGTAGATGTAGGGATAGACGGCGAGGTCCACCGTGCCGGTCTTCAGGGCCACATGTGTGTTGGAGGCCTTGGCCAAAGACTGGGCGGGATAGAAGGTGATCTTGATCTCGCCGTTGGTGCGCTTCTCCACCTCGCTGGCGAACTTCACGGCGGCCGCGACCACATAGTCCTTCTCGTCCTGCGGCCATTGGTGGGCGAGCTTGAGGGTGATGGGCTCGGCCCGCGCGGCCGGAGCCGCGACGAGCGAAAGACCCGCCAGCAGTACGGCGGCGAGAGTGCCGCTGAGCAACGTCTTGGACATCTGGATGATCCTCCCTGTTTGGGTCTGGTGCGCCTGTTGATCGGCGCTTGGTGAAATGGCTCCGCGCTAGCCGTCTCCCCTATGGGAGAGGCCGGCGAGGACGGCGGCATAAAGGGCGGGAAGCGGCTGCTCGAACGCCTCGTGCGGCAGGTCCGCGAGGGCCCGCGTGAGCTGGCGCCAGAACAGGCCCTTGACGCGCTGGCGGGCGCGGCGCAGCCGTGCATCGTCGCCGCCCGCGGCCTGGCATGCCGCGGCGGCCTCGATGGCATCGTCGAGGGCGGCGATATTCTCCCCCGCATCGGCGCGCACACGCAGCACCGGCGGTGGATCGCCGGGGGAGGTCAAGGCAAGGGTGGCCTTCAGCTCCGCCTCCACCTTGGCGGCGTCGGGCTGGTCGGCCTTGTTCACCACATAGATGTCGGCGGTCTCCAGGATGCCCGCCTTCATGGCCTGGATCTGGTCGCCGGCGCCGGGGGAGAGCACGAGAAGCTCCACATCCACCAGCTCGCGCACGGCGAACTCCGACTGGCCGACGCCCACGGTCTCCAGGATGATCTCGTCGAAGCCGAAATCGTCGAACACGGCGAGGATCTCGGGCAGGTTGTCGGCCAGGCCGTCGGTGGCGCCGCGGCTGGCAATGGAGCGGATGAAGACGCGCGGATCGTCCACCAGGGCATCCATGCGGATGCGGTCGCCCAGGATGGAGCCGCCGGTCTTGGGGCTGGTGGGATCGATGGCCACGATAGCCACCCGGCCGGCGCGGGCCAGGCGATGGCGGGCCAGAGCGGCGATGAGCGTGCTCTTGCCGGCGCCCGGCGGGCCGGTCACGCCGATGCGGCGGGCCAGGTGCCCGCCTTCGCCACGGGATGCCTTGAGGATGTCCGCCACCGCGGCATCGGCGGCGCGCGACAGCGCCCGGCCCAGCGCGCGCCGATCCAGCATCGGAGTGCGCGGGGCCACGTTCATGCCGCGTGCCCTCCATCGGCGAGGTCGTCGTGCTCGCCCAGAAGGGGCGGCGGCGCGAAATGCTCCTTGGCCCCCACCACCTTGATGGGATTGCCCACCACGCGGAGGGTGGCGCCGCCGCAATCCACGTGGGCCACCATGTCCCTCGCCGCGGTATGCTCGCTGGCGAGCGCCTGCTCCAGCGTCTCCACGCCGGCCGCCACCACGCCCAGCGCCGACAGGCGCCGCACCAGGTCGTCCGTCCCCTCGCCCTTCAGCGCTGCCTCGATCTCGCCCAGCACCAGGTCGCGGTTGGCCCGGCGCGCATCCATGGTGGAGAAGCGCGGGTCGGTCAGCCAGTGCCCCTGCCCCAGCTCCTGGGCGAACCGGCGCCAGAAGTCGTCATGGGTGATGAAGAGCGCGATCCAGCCGTCGCAGGTGGGGAAGATCTGCGCGGGGACGATGTAGGGATGGGCGGAGCGGTCCATGCGCCGCGCCGGCTCGCGGGCATTGAGCCAGGCGCCGGCGATGTAGTTGAGCTGGGAGAGCATGACGTCGTACATGGCGATGTCGACCTGCCCGCCCTTGCCCTCCACGAGCTTCGCCACCAGCCCCAGCGCGCCCATGATGCCGGCGGAATTGTCCACCGCCGAATAGCCGGTCTTCACCGGCGGTCCGTCGGGCTCGCCCGTGAGCGCCATGATGCCGGTGAGCGCCTGGATCACGTAGTCGTAGGCCGGCCGCTCCGCAAAGGGGCTGTCGAGGCCGTAGCCGGTGAGCGCGACGCACACGATCTTCGGGTTCCACCGCTTCAGGTGGCCGTAGGTCAGGCCGAGCTTGCGGATCGCCGACGGCCGCAGGTTGGTGAGCAGCGCATGGGAGCCGGCCACCAGGTCGCCCAGCTTGCGCTGCCCCTCGCCGCTGGCGAGGTCGAGCACGATGCTCTTCTTGTTGCGGTTGAGGCTGGCGAAATAGGCGTTGTGGCCACCGATGGTGTGGGGGCTGATGCGCCGGCCGATATCGCCCTCCGGCGGCTCGACCTTGATGACGTCCGCCCCCAGATCCGCCAGCAGCATGGTGCTGTACGGGCCCATGAGCATGTGCCCGATCTCGATGATGCGGATTCCGGAAAGCGGCCCGCTCATGCCGGGGTCCCCTGGAGGCCCGCGGCCACCTCGGCCACCACGTCATCGAGCTTCATGTCGGCGGTGAAGACCGCCTTGACGCCTAGTTCCAGCAGGGCCGGCACGTCCTCCGCAGGGATGGTGCCGCCCACGAAGACGGGAATGGCCGAAGCCCCCTCTTCTGCCAGCGCGGCGATGGAATCCGCCACCAATTCCTTGTGGCTGCCGGAGAGAATGGACAGGCCCACCGCGTCCACATCCTCGTCCACCGCCACGCGGGCGATGAAGCCGGGGCTCTTGCGCAGGCCGGTATAGATCACCTCGGCGCCCGCATCGCGCAGCGCCAGGGCGATCACCTTGGCGCCCACGTCGTGGCCGTCGAGCCCCGGCTTGGCGACCAGGATGCGCTTGCCCTTGAGGGGCGTCGCGGGAACGGCGGGGGTTTCGAGGATGTCGCTCATAGCCGGATGGGCTCCTGGAACTCGCCCCAGCAGGCCTTGAGCCGCGCCACCATCTCACCGACGGTGGCATAAGCGTGGCAGCATTCGACGAGGTACGGCATGATGTTCTCACCGTCGTCGGCGGCCGCTGCGCCGAGCCGGTCGAGGGCGCGGGAGACGGCGGCATTGTCGCGCCGGTCCATCACCGCCTCGTACTTCTCCACCACGCGGCGGCTCGCCTTGGGGTCGATGCGGAACACCTCCACGGCGCCGCGGTCCTCGTCCTCCTTGCGGAAGACGTTGAGCCCCACCACCGGAAAGGCGCCGGAATCGATCTGCCGCTTGCGCTCGTGGGCGCGCTGGGCGACCCGCATCTGCAGCCATCCGTCCTCGATGGCCTTGACCGCGCCGCCATAGGCTTCCACCTCGTCCATGCGCTCGCGGATGCGCTTCTCCATCTCGTCGGTAAGCCACTCCACATAGTGGGAGCCGCCCAGAGCATCGACGCTGCGCGCCACGCCGCTTTCCAGCGCCACGATCTGCTGGGTGCGCAGGGCGATCTCGGCGGAGGTCTCGGTGGGGATCTGGAACGCCTCGTCATAGGCGCATGTGAAGATGGACTGGGCGCCGGAGAGCACGGCCGCCACCGTCTCGATGGCGACGCGCACGATGTTGTTCTGCGGTTGCGGCGCCACCAGCGAGGAGCCGCCGCACACCACGCCGAAGCGGAACATCTGCGCCTTGGGATCGGTGACGCCGTAGCGCGTCTTCATGATCTCCGCCCAGATGCGCCGGCCGGCGCGGAACTTCGCCACCTCCTCGAACAGGTCCATGTGCACGTAGAAGAAGAAGGACAGGCGCTTGGCGAACTTCTCCGCATTGCCGCCGCGCCGCAGCAGCTCGTCCACATAAGCGAGGCCGTTGGCCAGCGTGTAGGCCATCTCCTCCACCGCGTTGCAGCCGGCATCGCGCATGTGGGCGCCGGCGATGGAGATGGGGTTGAAGCGCGGCGTCGTCCGGTTGGCGTAGAGGATGGAATCCGCGGTCAGGCGCATGGAGGGGCGCACCGGGAAGATCCAGGTGCCGCGCGCCACATATTCCTTCAGAATGTCGTTCTGGATGGTGCCGGTGAGCAGGACCGGGTCGATCCCGCGCCGCTCGGCGCAGGCCACGTACATGGCGTAGATGAGCGCCGCCGTGCCGTTGATGGTGAAGGAGGTGGAGATCTTCGCAAGGTCGATGCCGTCGAACAGGATCTCCATCTCGGACAGGTTGGAGAGCGAGACGCCGACCTTCCCGATCTCCGAGCGCGCCATGGGGTCGGTCGGGTCGTAGCCGCACTGGGTGGGCAGGTCGAGGGCGACGGACAGGCCGGTCTGGCCCTCGCGCAGCAGGAACTGGTAGCGCGCGTTGGACTCTTCCGCGGTGCCGAAGCCGGAATACTGGCGCATGGTCCAGGCGCGGCCGCGGAAGCCGTCCGGAAAGATGCCGCGGGTGAAGGGAAATTCGCCCGGCTGCTCCAGCGCGCCGCCGGCCACCATGCCGGCGTCCACCACCCGGGGCGCCTCGATGCCCGAGGGCGTCGCGGGGGAGATCCCCTTGGGATCCTCGGTCTCGACCATGGGCTTCTGCTTGAGCGCTGTCATGGGGTCTCAGCTCCTGCGGGCCAGCATGCGCTCGGCGGCGGCCCAGTGCTCCTGGCTCGTCCAGGCTCGGATGAAGCGGGCGCGCTCCTCGGTCGAGAAGGCCGCGCGCCACGACGGGTCCCGCGCCGCCAGCGCCATCGCCTTCAGGTCGCGCACCAGCGCCGGAGGACGGCCGAGGATCGGCGCGACGACGCGGTCGACCAGCTCGGCGAGGCTCTCCCCCTCGCCGGCCACGGCGTCGAGGAGACCCAGCCGCTGCGCCTCCGCCGGCGCCAGCGGCTCGGCGGCGAGCAGGAGGCCCATGGCCCGGCGCGGGCCCAGCGCGGCATTGAGATCGGCGCCGCCGCCGAACCCGGTGGTGAGGCCGAGCTGCGCCTGGACGAAGCCGATGCGCGCATGGGCGGCGGCGATGCGGAAGTCGCAGGCCAGGGCGAGCTCGGCCCCGCCGCCGAGGGCCACCCCGTTCAACGCCGCGACGACGGGCACAGGAAAGCTGCGCACCGCATCGAGCGCCGCGCGGCCGGCGTCGAACAGCGCTCCGGCCTCGGCCGTGCTGCGGCGGTCGTTCAGCTCCTTCAGGTCGCCGCCGGCGGCGAAGGCCCGGTCCCCGGCGCCGGTGAGCACCGCAGCGCAGATGTCGGGCGCGTCGGCGAACCGGGTGAAGACCGTCTGCAGCTCGTGCAGGGTCTCCAGACTCAGGGCGTTGCGGGCCTGTGGACGGTTGATGGTCACGTCGAGGCGCGCGCCCGTCACCGCCACCTGGAGCTGGCGCGTCCCGGCGGTCATGCCGCGGCTCCCCGGAGGTCGCGCGCCGCCGCCAGCAGATGCCCGGCCACGGTCTCGACGGCCTTCGCCATCCGATAGCCGGGACCCGCGACAGCGATGCCGATGGCCATCCCGTCCAGGTCCAGGGCGACCGAGAGGGCGGTGACGTCCGCCACGTTCTCGCCGCGCGTGATGAAATAGCCACGCGCCCTGCCCGCATCCAGATCGGCCTTCAACCGCTCCGGATCGGTGATGGTGTTGGCGGTGACGGCGGGGAGCGGCGCCTTGCCGGCCAGCGCGTCGAGGCTGCTCCCGGGGCTCAGGGACAGGAGCGCCTTGCCGATGGAGCTGGAATGGAGCGGCTTGAAGTCGCCGGGGCTGGCCGAATAGCGGATGGTCTGGGGACCTTCCAGCACCTCCAGATAGAGCACCTGGTCGCCCTGCCGCGTGCCCACGATCACCGTCTCCTCGGTCGCCGTCCTGAGCGCCTCCAGGTGCGGAAGGAGGCGCTGGAGATAGGAATCCTTGGCGGCGATGGCGGTGGTGAGCGCGTGCAGCTTGCGCGTGGGATAGAAACCGCGTCGGCGGCTCACCGCATAGAGGTAGCCGCGCTTGAGCAGGGTCTGGATGAGCCCGTAGCAGCTCGACAGCGGCACGTCGATGGACGGCGCGATCTCCGTGAGCAGCAGGGGGCGCCCTTCGGCGCCGAACACCTCGAAGATCTGGAAAGCCCGGGAGGCCGATCGAACCACGCTCATTTATTTCATATATCCGAAATTAAGTTTACAATACCAAAATAAAAATACAGCACCTTGTCAAGATATTTCGCTGGTATGGGTGGCAAGCGTGAAAATACGTTGGAATCTCAATGGTCTTTGGACGCAACTGAGCTACGCCGGATGAGCTTGTGCCTGCGATCGATGTTCACGTGGTTCTTGTAGCCGAAATAACAGCGCCCGTGCTTCTTGGTCCAGCGCGCGTCCTTGTCCTTCTGCCGGTTCTTGTTGGGCTCGTCCTTCCACTCCTGCGGAGTCGCGCCGGCCTTGATCGTCTCGTTCTCCTCGCGCCGGTTGTGCTGCTTGGGCGCGGTGACGATGTAATTGCTCACCCTGCCGCTGGCAGAGGGTTGCCGTGTAGCGCGAGACGGATGGCGCACAAGGGCTCGATCGAGCGGCGTCTGTAAATGCCGCTTTTAGAGCAGGCTCCGAACGATTTGAATCTGGAGGATTCTGTCAGAGCTATGGCGGAATCTGGGTGATGACGGATTGAGGAAGGCGGCGTATCGAGGCGGGTGAGAGCCTGCCAGAACCTCGCGAAGGAGCGATACGCCATCACGACAGATAGCAGCATTCTGAGCTTTGCGCACCCCGACACGCTCGACGATCCCCTGACATCGGTTCTGCGCGAAGGCGCGCGCCGGCTTCTGGCGCAGGCGGTGGAGGCGGAAGCGGATGCGTTTCTGGCGGCCATGGCCGACGCGCGCCTGGCCGATGGGCGTGCCCGTGTGGTGCGGCACGGGCATGGTCCGGAGCGGGCGATCCAGACGGGGATCGGCCCGGTCCCGGTGAAGCGCGCCAAGCTGCGCGACCGGGCGGCTGAGGCCTGCGGCGAGGACCGCATCACCTTCACCTCGTCGATCCTGCCGAAATGGGCGCGGCGGACGAAGAGCCTCGATACCCTGCTCCCGGTTCTCTACCTGCGCGGCATCTCGACCGGCGATTTCCAGGAGGCGCTTGCCGCGCTTCTGGGCAAGGACGCACCGAACCTGTCGCCGTCGGTGATCGGACGGCTGAAGGAGGAATGGACGCACGACTATGACCGCTGGCAGCGGCGCGATCTGTCGGCCCGCCGCTACGTCTACATCTGGGCCGACGGGGTCTATCTTCAGGCGCGCATGGAGGACGATGCCGCCTGCATGCTGGTCGTCATCGGCGCGACGCCGGAAGGCAGGAAGGAACTGGTCGGCTTTCAGGTCGGCGTCCGTGAGAGCACCCAGAGCTGGCGCGAGCTGCTCGTCGACCTGAAGGCCCGCGGGCTTTCGATCGCGCCGCAGATCGCCGTCGGCGACGGCGCGCTCGGCTTCTGGAAGGCACTGGAGGAGGTGTTCCCCGCGACCCGCCACCAGCGCTGCTGGCAGCACAAGCTCGTCAACGTGCTCAACAAGGTGCCGAAGTCGGTGCAGCCGAACATGAAGGCCGATCTCAGGGAGATCCGCGACGCGCCCGATCGGGCGACAGCCGAAGTCGCGATGGCCATTTTCGTCGACAAATACGCCGCCAAATATCCCAAGGCCGTCGACTGCCTGACGAAGGACCGTGACAGGCTGCTGACCTTCTTCGACTTCCCGGCCGAGCATTGGGACCATCTGCGCACGTCGAACCCGATCGAAAGCGTCTTCGCCACCGTCAGGCACCGCACCGTGCGCACCAAGGGAAGCCTGTCGCACAAGACGGCGCGGCTCATGGTCTTCAAGCTCGTCATGAGCGCCGCCAAGACCTGGCGGCGACTGAAGGGCGAAAATCAGTTGCCAATGGTCATCGCCGGCGTCAAATTTACCGTCGGTGTCGCAGAGTCGGCGACGCCAGCTAACCGCGCCGCCTGATCGGCCCCATCACCCAATTCCGACCATAGCTCCTTCTAGGCGACGTCCGGCTGTTCCGCATCTTCGAGGGGACGACGCAGATTCAGCAGCTCGTCATCGCTCGTGAGCTGCTCAAGGGCGCGTCCTGACCGCAATTCGACCAGCGAGGAAGACATGACCGTAGAACTGACGCGGCAGGAAGAGTTCGCCATTCTTACTCTCAACCGGCCCGAGGCGCTTAACGCCCTCAATGCCGAGACGATCCGGGAGATCGGCGCGGCGATCGACGAGGCCGGCCGAATGGAAGCGCGCGTCCTCATCATCACGGGAGCGGGAGAGAAGGCATTTTGTGCCGGGACCGACGTCAAGGAGATGGTCGGGATCGACCTGATTGCCAAGAAGCGCAAATCAGAGTTGGGGCAATCGACCTTTGCCAAGCTCGACACGCTTCCCATCCCGTCGGTGGCCCTCGTCAACGGATATGCGTTCGGCGGTGGGCTTGAGCTCGCCCTGGCGTCGACCTTCCGTCTTGCGACGCCGCGCTCTCCGGCATTCTCGCCGCCGATCATCTCGCCGGCGCGCTGGCTGAGGATCGCGGCCACGACGAGCTTTCCAGCTACGAGGCGGCGTGGCGCTCGTCCGCCATCGGCGCGGACCTGAAGAACGTGCGCAACGTGAAGCCGCTGTGGTCGAAGTTCGGCACCTTCGTCGGCATTCCGCTGGGCACGCTGGACATGTGGACCAACACATTCGGCTTCTCCCTGTTCGGCACGCTGAAGCACGGCAAGACCGACGCCGCCTCTCTCAAGCCGGCGAAGGCGTGCAAGAAGATCACCTATCCCCGGCCCGATGGCGTGCTGACCTTCGACAAGCTGTCCTCGGTGTTCCTGTCCAACACCAACCACGAGGAGAACCAGCAGGTCCACCTGGTGGTGAAGGACATGGACCTGCAGAAGGCGTCGGAGCACGACGTTTATGCCGGCCCGTCCAACCGCTACTGCCCGGCCGGCGTCTATGAGTGGATCGAGGAGGGGGCGGACGCGCCGCGCTTCCAGATCAACGCGCAGAACTGCGTCCACTGCAAGACGTGCGACATCAAGGACCCCAACCAGAACATCACCTGGACCGCACCCGAGGGCGGCGGCGGACCGAACTACCCGAATATGTAGAATCCCATGAATCTGGCCTTTGCGCGTCTCCTGGCCCCAATCGGTGACATCATCCGATGACCGGATGGAGCCTGCCGTCCAGCGTAACGTATGCGGCGCAACCGTCCAGCCGATGGCCAGTATTCGCCTTTGCTCAAGCGCATATGAACAGCATCGTTTCAGCAACTGGCAGCAGACCGAGTTCGTCTTGAAGATCGGCTCTGGTAAATGTGCGTGTTTGGACGAGGCGCGTATGAATCAACGGAAAAGGGATGGTGTGGTGTGTATCGGTTCATCTCTGAAACATGTATCGCCTGTGATAAAGCTGATATGGCAGTCGATAAAATATGTCGACGACTTGCGTCATTGTGTTCAACAATCAAAATTCGCGATGGATGTGTTTTGCAGTTTGACGGTGGACGAGCGGCCCTGAAAGTGGCTGATAATATGCTTTTGATGCGCGTTGAGGCCAACCATCTCCTCTACTCTTGTGCGATAAAAGCCGTTCTGGAGGGGGCACTAGCGGAGACTCATGACCAAAAGCAAAAATACTTGGCATGGCTCACTGCCAAGAACGAGCCATTTGCTGCTTTGGCAGGCCGTGCTGCTGTGACGAAGGAACGAGATGAGCGACAATTTCAATGTGCCGGTACCGCCAATGACAAGGACTAGCGTCCGCACTCGCGTGCATCTAGGCAGTGTGGACGAAATCGCGATTGAATCTCGCTCAGGTATTCCCCTGCCGAATCCGGCATGATTCATAGGACTCCGACTGATTCGGAGACCAGAAGCCATGTCGACGCGGATGGACGAGGAGG
>NZ_JBDZDP010000022.1:0-50317 GCF_040044995.1 Xanthobacter pollutisoli | reverse complement strand
CCGCTTCCCGCGGGGCGCCCACCTTCCAGCCCGCAATTATGCGGAGCAGAACCCCCGCCGAAACCGGCGGCAACACAGACCTTACAGGCCGGCGCTCTGCATAATCCCGCTCTCCGCATAATCGACGTTATGTGGAGCTCCACATAAGATCGAGATCGGCGCCGCCTGGTCCAAGCGCTCCAACGAGGGCCGCGACTATCTTGGTCTCAAGCTGGACGACCCGAGCTTCAACGCCCCGATCTACGCCAACCTGTTCGACGACGAGGACGGCGAAGGTTTCAGCCTCATCTGGTCCCGCCCCAGCCGCCGCAACGGCGACTGAGGCTCCGGCGACGCCCCGTCCGGTCAATCCGGACGGGGCCTTCGTCGGCCAAAGCATCCGAATCAGGTTGCGGCCTGAACTACTCGAACGACCGCAATAGACGCTCTTCAGTCTGGCCCGAGAAGCCAAGAGCGACTATTATAGTCGTAGTTCTGGCGTGCGCTGAGGTCCGAGTGGAGGTGATCATGCATGATCACCGCCCGACTGTCGCGGGCCGCACGCGCGCTGCTGGGTTGGACACAGGAGACGCTCGCTGACGAAGCCCGTGTATCACTGACCGCGCTCAAGCGCCTCGAGTCGGAGAGCGACTTGAAGGTCTACGAGAGCACGCGCGATCAGGTGCGCCGGGCATTTGAAGCGCATGGCATCGTCCTCTTGCAGTCCGACCAAGGTGAAGGGGTGATGCTCGTCCATGGCCGAAAAGCCGCCAGCGACATGCGAAAGAGAAACTAGCGCCGTTCCACGACGGCCAACCCGCGTTGCGAGCCAGCAGCCATACCAGTTGCCGTCGAAGTCGGGCTTGGTTAACGCCATGCCGACACGCAGGGGCTCTGTGATTCCAGGTGGGGCGTCGTGACCAAGGCAGACTTCCTCGAACGGCCGCCGGAGAGCGCGTCGATCACCGACTATGATCGGGCGCACATGACGCTCTACCTCCGTCTCCTTGATGCCGCGTCGGACGGCGCTGCTTGGGAAGAGGCCGTGTCAATCCTGTTCGGCATTGACCCGGCCGCCGAACCGGAGCGGGCCCGCCGCATCCATGACAGCCATCTCGATCGTGCCAAATGGATGACCCAGCACGGCTACCGCGAGCTCGTACACGAGCACCCGCGTCGTTGATGGGGGGGTGATGCCGCGGCGGCATCGCCCGTTTCCATTTCTCCGGCTTCCGCTGGCGCTTTCGTGGCGGAATCCTGCGCAGCGAAGCTGCTGCAGGTTTGCTGGCGGAGGATACATGACCCCCGACATCTCTCACTGGCGATCACCCGAGCGCTACGAATACGTCGAAAGCCTCGTCTCGCCCGAACTCGCTTGGGAATGGCTGCGCCGGAACGGAGACTATCAGCGCGACTTCGAGGCCGCTCAGCTGGAACCGAACGCCGACACCGCAGCAACCGAGGCGACGAGGTCTCGATGGGGGCTGCGATTTCCTGTTGTCGCCGGCCCTCGACGCCAAAGAGGCCGCGCCCATCTGGGCACCCACCGTGAACACTGGCGTCGTACTACTGACCGCACCGCCCGCCATCCTGCCGAAGGACGACACGTCACAATCCATTGACGCGCAGGCGCCCGGCCAATCAGACGCGCAAGGCTCCCACTTCGTCCACACCCTCACGAATGGCGAACGGCTTCAGATCCTGCGTCTCGGCGGATTAGGCGCAGACGAAGGCACGGCGGCCGTCATCCCGCTCGGCCCCGAAGGCTTCGATCGGCTCGAGGCCGTAGCCCGTCTCCTGAGTTCGCTCCATGGCCGCTCGATTCCTGCCGACACGCGGCTGACCAAGCAGCAGCGTCAACGTGCGCGACGGATGTTGCAGGCCGTGGACGGTCGTCTCAGCGGCGCCAGCTACCGCGAGATCGCGGCGGCACTGTTCTGCGCAAGCGACCTCGCCGATGAACCCTGGAAAACATCCTCGCGCCGGTTCGCCACCATGGACCTTGTGCGCCGCGGCCTCGCCATGATCGCCGGCGGCTATCGACGCCTGCTGAGCCATCGCCGTCGACGCTAGCACGCCTGGTGTGGGGATTTGCTCCCGCCAGCTTCCCACTCCCTCCGCAACTTCGCGGTCCGCCAGGGTAGCCGCCAACCGCCGCTGTCCCCCTGCGGCTCTCGCGCAAACTCGGAGGCCCGATCATGTCACCCAATGGCGCCGGCGTGCCGCAACGCTTTCTCCGCACGCCTGAAGCGGCCCGCTTCCTCGGTCTCTCGGATCGCACGCTCGAGAAGCACCGGACCTACGGCACCGGTCCCGCCTATCGCAAGCTTGGCGGGCGCGTCGTCTACGCGCTCGAGGACCTGAAAGCCTGGGCTGACCGCGGGTTTGTCACCTCGACGTCCGATCCGCGCGGGAGTGTCCTTCCCGCCAAGCGCCATGCCGCCGTCACGCCTGCCTTCGGCGGCGGCCAAGCCCGCTGAGCCGTCCGACATGTCCCCACGGCAGCGCCCCCTCTCCTTGAGCGAACGATCGCGGCTCGACCCGTTCGTCGTCGCCACCGGCGACGCCAGTCCGCGCGACCAGCGCGATCTGATGGAGCGGCCCTTCTTCTCGCTCGCCAAGGCCAAGCGTACCTCACCGATCCACTACCAAGCCGGCGACATTCGCGTTGAAGTCTTCGCGGTCCCCGAGCATGGCATGGCGACCATCTGGGATGCCGATATCCTGATCTGGGCCGCGAGCCAGATCGTCGAGGCCGCAAACCTCGGCTTCCAAACCTCACGCTTCCTGCGCTTCACGCCGTATCAACTCCTGACCGCGATCGGGCGCCAGACGGGATCGCGCGACTATCGGCTCCTCAAGGGCGCTCTGGCGCGCCTTCAGTCGACGGTCATCCGCACCACGATCCGCAACGGCGAGCATTGGCGGCGTCAGCAATTCTCCTGGATCAACGAGTGGGGGGAATGCACGACGCGCGACGGCCGCGTAGAGGGCATGGAGTTCGTACTGCCCGACTGGCTCTATCGCGGTGTCATTGACCGCTCGCTCGTCCTCGCCATAGATCCCGCCTATTTCCGCCTGACCGGCGGCATCGAGCGCTGGCTCTATCGGGTCGCCCGGAAGCATGCCGGCCGTCAGCCAGCGGGCTGGACCTTCGAAATCGCGCACCTGCACGCCAAATCGGGCAGCCAGGCGCGTGTTTCCGACTTCGCCATTGACATCCGCCGCATCGTCGCTCGCCAGCCGCTGCCCGGCTATCGCTTGGCTCTAGAGCGCGCCGGTCGTCAGGAACGCCTCCACATCCGCCCCATCAACTTGTCCACTGGCCCTGTGGATGACGTTGTGGATGCGATCGGGACTTCGGGCGCAAATGGTATCGGGATTTCGGGCGCAGCCACATCGGGACTTCGGGCGCGCGGATCGCAACTAACCCTCTGGCCTGAAACGGCGATTCCGAGCCTTAACTTAGAATCTAACAACGAATCTAACTTCTTGTTGGAGCGGGGCGACGGTGGAAAACCACCCCGCGGCCGACGGAGCGCACGATCATGATCGTCGCGTTGCTCAACCAGAAAGGCGGCGTCGGCAAAACGACGCTCGCCCTCCATCTCGCTGGCGAATGGGCCACCCGCGATCAACGCGTCATGCTCATCGATGCCGATCCGCAGGGTTCTTCACTCGACTGGTCCGAAGCCCGCGCCCGTGAAGGCCTGCCTCGCCGGTTCGCCGTCATCGGACTGGCGCGCGACACCTTGCACCGCGAAGCGCCCGAACTGGCGCGCGGCGCCGATCATGTGGTGATCGATGGTCCCCCGCGGGTCGCCGGCCTCATGCGCTCAGCCCTGCTCGCCGCCGATCTCGTCCTCATCCCGGTTCAGCCGTCGCCCTTCGACGGATGGGCGTCGGCCGAGATGCTGGCGCTGCTCCGCGAAGCACGCCTGTTCCGCCCGTCGCTTGTCGCGCGTTTCGTGCTCAACCGCTGCGGCGCGCGCACCGTCATCGCACGCGAAACCGCCAAGGCGCTCGCTGAACACGATCCGCCGGTGCTGGCGAGCGCCATCGGCCAACGCGTCGGCTTCGCGGATGCCGCGCAATCGGGCCGCCTGATCTCCGAACTCGATGGCCAGCGCGCCGGTGCGCGCGAGATCGCAGCGCTCTGCGCCGAAGTTGGAAGGCTCGCACCATGACCAGGCGCAGCTTCGCCGCGCGGCCCGGCGACCCGGACACCTGGATCAAGGCCGCCGACGATCCGCACGGCCGCAGGGCTGACGCCATCGCCTATACCGCGCGCCTCACGATCGACGTCACGCCGGACCTGCGCGGCCGGATCAAGGTCACCGCGTTCCAGCGCGGCCAAACCGTCGCGGACATGCTGCGCGAGCTCCTCGCAGGCGCGTTTCCTGCCGAGGGGGACGCGCCATGAGCGCACCGGCAATTCATGGCGCAGCGGGCGTTCGGCCGTCATCACCTCCCGGTCGGCTCACCGAGGTCGAACTGGTTTGGCGCGAGAAGCAGATCGAGCACTGGATCCGCTTCGGCGACGCGGTCCACGAGCAGATCCTCGACCGACGGCGCCGCGTCCTCAGCTTCCCCGCCGGGGCTGTCTTCGCCTTCGTCCGCTGGGCATCGAATGGCTTTGGCACCGTCGTCTCGCGCATCGACATCCTGCGCGCCGTCAGCGCGGGCGAAGGCTATCAGACGCTACCCTCGGTGCGGCCCGGTGGTGAAATCCTGCTGCAAACGAGCGGCTGGCCGAGCGTCGAGCAGGTGCTGCTTCTGATCGACGCGATCGAAGCGCTCGACATCGATCCCGCCGAAGCTGCGCCTGACTATTGGCGCCATGTCCATAACCGGCTCGCCGCCGGGGACGCCCCGCGATCCTACTCCCGACAGCAGCACCGCGCCTGGCGCTTGCGCCAGAGGGCCGAGCCATGACGCGCGCCGGCTACCTGCTGACGGCCACGGGCGCCGCGCTCCTGCTGATCACGCTGGCGATGGTGCACGTTGCACCGCGGCTCGTCTGGAACGCATCGGCCAGCGTCCCGGTCGGCCTCTATGAGATCGGCCCGGCGACGCCGCTCGAGGTCACCAACCTTGTCGCGGTCAATGCGCCGGAGCCGCTTGCCGCCTTCCTCGCGGACCGGGGTTATCTGCCGCGCGGCTCACCGCTCTTGAAGCGCGTTGCCGCACTTCCCGGGCAGACAGTCTGCCGTTCGGGAGGGGACATTACCGTCGACGGGATCACCGTCGGCAATGCGCTCGACCGCGACCGTCTGGGACGCACGCTGCCTATCTGGAGAGGCTGCCACCGGATCGGCGCGAGCGAACTCTTCCTCATGAACATCGGCGTCCGGGACAGCCTGGACGGCCGCTACTTCGGGCCTCTCGGCGTCACCACCGTGATCGGCCGGGCCACGCCTCTCTACACCGACGAAGACGGCGACGGTCGCTTCGTTTGGCGCGCGCCGACGCGGTGACGGCGCAGCCATGACCCGTTCCACTGCACCGCCAAGGAGGTTGCCATGAGCCTGATCGGAGAATTCACCCGCACCAAGAACGGCTATGGTGGCCGCATTCGCACACTCGCCCTCGACGCCGCTCTGGTGCTCGTGCCGGCGGAGCACTCCGACGCCGAGAACGCGCCCGACTATCGCGTTCACCTCGGCGATGATGCCGATGGGCCGGAAGTGGGGGCGGGATGGAAGCGCACCGGCGAGAAGGCCGGCGAATATGTGTCGTTGCAGCTCGACGATCCGACCTTCGCGCAGCCAATCCGAGCCAACCTGTTCCAGTCGGCCGACGACAAATCAGCATGGGGTCTCTACTGGAACCGGCCGACCAAGCGCAGCGAGCGGGACTGACCGATGCGCGTCTCCCGTCGCCAGCCCGCTGCCGGAGCGAAAGGGGCCGCCCGCCGACTGCCCTTCCTTCTCCTTTCCGGCCTGGCCTTTGCCGGCGCGATGCCCGCGCCGTCTTTGGCGCAGACCTCGGTCATCGAGCGACCCGCTGCAGGCTCGCCCTACACACAAGCGGTCGCCGAGGCAGCGCAGCGGTTCGGCATTCCCAAGCGCTGGATCTGGGCAGTCATGCGCGTCGAGAGCGGCGGTCGTGTCCGCGCGGTCTCGCCCAAAGGCGCGATGGGACTCATGCAGATCATGCCCGCGACCTGGGCGGATCTGCGGGCGCGCCACGGTCTGGGGGCCGATCCCTTTGACCCGCGCGACAACATCCTGGCTGGTGCAGCCTATCTGCGCGAAATGCACGACCGCTACGGCGCGCCGGGCTTCCTTGCGGCCTACAATGCCGGCCCCGGGCGCTACGATGACTATCTCTCGGCTGGCCGCGCGCTGCCCGCCGAGACCATCGCCTACGTGGCCGCGATCGCGCCGTTGATCGGCAGTGAGCCGCTCGCTGCCGGCGTCGCTGTCGCGACCGTCGACCCGCTTGCGTGGACTCGGTCTCCGTTGTTCGTCGCGCGCTCCGACGGCAGCGCTGCAGCAGAACGATCGCAGCCCGATCGTCAAAGGAACGGCAGCCGAACCGCAGATCCGCAGCAACCCCCAATTACCGGTTCGACGCAGACGGCAGGCATCTTCGTGACCCGCGTCGATGATGGGGGGCACCCATGACCAGAATCGCACTCCGGCGCGGTGTAGCGAGCTCCCGGAAAGAGGCGGCATGGGGCGGTTGGGGCGAGGCAGACACGACCAACAGACGGCGAGATAAAAGCGGCTCGCCACTCGCGTGCAAGCCATTGCTTTCGCATGGCTTTTCACGTGCCGGTCGGTCGGGGGCAGTGCCGGTTCCGGCTATTATCCACGCTATTTCAAGGACATTGCCGGCACTGTCCCGCGTTTGGCCCGCCGGAGGCCGGCGATGAGCGACGGCGACAGCCACTTCCGGGTCCGGCCGGGCCGCATCGGTTCGACGCGGGCGCCGAAACCCAAGAGCTTCATCAACCAAGTCCTGCGCGCCGCCAAGCGCTCGGGGCATGTCGGCACCGGCGGCGGTCCGGGCCGCAAGGCGTCCGGCTATGGCCGTTCGAGCTTCGGGCGCGGACGGATCGCGTTCAGCCGCGCGCGGCTTTTCAGCTCGTCGCGCCGCGTCGTCGTCAAGGCGCGGATCGCCCGCCACCAGGGCCGGGCCTTTCGGTCTGCGCCGCTCAATGCCCACCTCTCTTATCTCAAGCGCAACGGCGTCACGCGCGACGGTGAAAAGGCCGTGATGTTCGATGCCGACAGCGACCGCGCCGATGACGCTGGTTTCGCCGCGCGCTCGAAGGACGACCGGCACCATTTCCGCTTCATCATCTCGCCCGAGGACGCCGGCGAGATGACGGACCTGCGCGCCTTCACGCGCGACCTCGCGCGCCAAATGGAAGCCGACCTCGGGACCCGGCTCGATTGGGTCGCGGTCGATCACTGGAACACCGACAATCCCCACGTCCACCTGCTGGTGCGAGGCGTTGACGCCCAGGGCGCCGACCTCGTCATCTCACGCGACTACATCAGCCGCGGCTTGCGATCCCGGGCCGAGGATCTCGTGTCGATCGAACTCGGCCCGAAGCCGGAGCACGAGATCAAGACGGCGCTCGAGCGCGAAGTCACGGCCGAGCGCTGGACGCGCCTCGATGTCGAGATTCGCATCGCCGCCGACGAGACCGGCTTCATCGATCTTCGTCCCGAGCAATCCGGTGCCGCTGATCCCCAGACCCGCCGGCTCATGATTGGCCGACTGCAACACCTGGAGAAGATGGGCCTCGCGTCATCCGCCAGGCCCGGCGAGTGGATGGTCGGCCTCGACGCCGAACGCCACTTGCGCGACCTCGGGCTTCGCGGGGACATCATCAAGACCATGCACCGGGCCTTCGCCGAGCGTGGTGAGGATCGCGCTGTCGCTGACTATGTCATCGAAGGCGGCAGCGGACAGGCGCCGATCATCGGGCGGCTGGTCGATCGCGGCCTGCACGACGAACTGACGGGCGAAGCCTATGCGGTGATCGATGGCACCGATGGCCGGGCCCACCATGTCCGGTTCCGCGGTGTCGAGGCCTTCGAGCATGCGCCTGCGATCGGCGGCATCGTGGAGGTTCGGCGCTTTGGCCGAGCCGATGAGCCGCGCCCGACGCTTGTTCTCGCGAGCCGATCAGACCTCGAACTCGGCCATCAGATCAAGGCGCCGGGGGCCACCTGGCTGGACCATCGGCTTGTGGAGGCGGACCCCATGCCGCTGTCGATGGGAGGCTTCGGGCGAGAGGTGCGCGACGCCCTGCAGGCACGGGCCGAGCATCTCGCCGACCAAGGCCTCGGTCGCCGCCAGGGCCAGCGGATCATCCTGCAACGCGACCTCCTCGCCACGCTGCGGCGGCGCGAACTGGATGCGGTCGGGGTGCGCCTCTCCGCCGAGACTGGTCTGGCGCACATGAAGCCGACCGCCGGTGATCAGGTCGCGGGCATCTATCGCCAGCGTCTCGACCTCTCCTCCGGCCGCTTCGCGATGATCGACAACGGTCTCGGCTTCCAGCTCGTGCCCTGGTCCCGCGAGATCGAACGCAAGCTCGGTCAGCATGTCGCCGGCGCCGTGAAAGATGGCGGCGGCATCGAATGGGGCCTCGGCCGCAAGCGCGGGCTCGCCCTCTAGCCAACAAGGAAGAAAGGACGGCGCCGATGTCCGCGACGAAAATCCTCTGGGGCCAGATCACCACCGTGTTCCTCATCGTGCTGCTCACGACCTGGGGCGCGACCCAATGGACCGCCTGGCGGCTCGGCTTTCAGGCGCAGCTCGGCACGCCGTGGTTCGAGCTGGCGGGTTGGCCAATCTACTACCCGCCTGCTTTCTTCTGGTGGTGGTATTTCTACGACGCCTATGCCCCGCCGATCTTTGTTGAAGGCGCAATGATCGCCGCCTCAGGCGGCTTCATCTCCATCGCCGTCGCCATCGCGATGTCGGTATGGCGCGCCCGTGAGGCGAAGAATGTCGAGACCTATGGCTCGGCCCGCTGGGCTGAACTCCGGGAGGTGAAGTCAGCAGGGCTGCTCGGACCCGATGGCGTCGTTCTCGGCAAGCTCGGCGACGCCTATCTGCGGCACGATGGACCGGAGCATGTCTTGTGCTTCGCACCGACCCGATCGGGCAAGGGTGTCGGCCTCGTCGTTCCCACGCTCCTCACCTGGCCGGGCTCCGCCATCGTCCACGACATCAAGGGCGAGAACTGGCAGCTGACCGCCGGCTTCCGCGCGAGGCACGGCCGCGTCCTGCTGTTCGATCCCACCAACGCCAAGTCGGCCGCCTACAATCCGCTCCTGGAAGTGCGACGCGGCGAATGGGAAGTCCGCGACGTGCAGAATGTCGCCGACGTTCTCGTCGACCCCGAGGGCTCACTCGACAAGCGCAATCACTGGGAGAAGACGAGCCATTCTTTGCTCGTCGGTGCCATCCTGCATGTGCTGTACGCGGAAGAGCAGAAGACGCTCGCCGGTGTCGCCGCCTTCCTGTCTGATCCGCGCCGTCCGATCGAAGCCACGCTGAAGGCGATGATGACGACGCCGCATCTCGGACCCGGCGGCCCTCATCCCGTCGTGGCGTCGACGGCGCGCGAACTCCTCAACAAGAGCGACAACGAGCGCTCCGGTGTTCTGTCCACCGCCATGTCCTTCCTGGGCCTCTATCGCGACCCGGTGGTGGCGGAGGTGACGCGCCGCTGCGACTGGCGGATCGCCGACCTCATCGCCGATGAGAGGCCAGCAACGCTCTACCTCGTGGTTCCGCCATCCGACATCTCCCGGACGAAGCCGTTGATCCGGCTCGTGCTCAACCAGATCGGCCGACGCCTGACCGAGGATCTGCATGCGCGAGACCAGCGGCATCGTGTGCTGATGATGCTCGACGAGTTCCCGGCGCTCGGCCGCCTCGACTTCTTCGAGAGCGCGCTCGCCTTCATGGCGGGTTACGGCCTGAAGTCATTCCTCATCGCCCAGTCGCTGAACCAGATCGAAAAGGCCTATGGCCCGAACAACGCGATCCTCGACAACTGCCATGTGCGCGTGAGCTTCGCCACCAATGACGAACGCACCGCCAAACGCGTGAGCGACGCCCTCGGTACGGCGACCGAGATGAAGGCGATGCGGAACTATGCCGGGCATCGGCTCAGCCCGTGGCTCGGTCATCTGATGGTCTCGCGCTCGGAGACGGCGCGGCCGCTCCTCACACCCGGCGAGGTGATGCAGCTGCCGGCCACAGACGAGATCGTCATGGCCGCCGGTGTCCATCCTATCCGAGCCAAGAAGGCCCGTTACTTCGAGGATCGCCGCTTCAAGGAGCGCATCCTGCCATCGCCCGACCCGGCGAAATGCGGGCGTTCGGCCCGAAAGGACGCATGGTCCGAGTTGAAGCCGCAGCGGCCCGACGCATTGCTCGCGGCTGAGCTCGACAAGGCGGAGGACGCTGCCAACGGCGGGCTGCGGCGCGAGCCGGAGCTGCCCGACCATGTCGCGATCGCCAAGGAAACAACCGGACCGGCACCGGTCGACGAGTTCGCCATCATGCTGGACGATGAGCCGGAAGACGCCGCGCGGCAGCGTCAGGCGCTGCGCCAGCAGATGCGCGGCGTGGCGAGACAGGTGGCGCTCGATCCCAATGACGGCATCGATCTGTGAGGCAACCATGCGCGACCGGATGAATGTTTACTTCCCGCCCGAGATGCTCCGCCAGATCGCCGATCTCGCCGACCGCAAGAAGCTCTCCCGCTCCGCGATCGTCGAAGCGGCGGTTGCATCATTCCTGTCGCCCGATGGCGCGGACAAGCGCGAGGCCGCGTTCGCGCGCCGCCTCGACCGCCTGTCGCGCCAGGTCCAGCGCTTAGAGCGCGACCTCGGCGTCACCGCAGAGACACTGGCCCTCTTCGTCCGGTTCTGGCTGACGATCACGCCGCCCTTGCCGAACGATGCTCAAGCGTCAGCACAGGCCAAAGGTCGGGAGCGGTATGAGGGATTCGTCGAGACGCTGGGGCGACGCCTGCAGAAGGGGCAGAGCTTCTTGAGGGAGATTCCGGACGACATCAGCGGCGGGGACACATCAGATGGATAATATAACATTCGGAATGGTTTATGCTGTTCCGCTCAGCGCCCTCACCTCGGTCACTGCTGACGATTCTTCAAACGCCCGAAGTCGACATCTTTGTCGAAGTTGGGACTCCAGCGGAGTCGGATAATTCGGCAAGTTTCTGGCCAGGCTGACCTCCTACCGATGCTCGATCAGCTCTGGCTGATTTCGGGCTGGCATAAGGGCTCGCCTTCGCTGGGTACTGCCCAGTGCGAAGGAAGTGCAGTCGGGCACCTACGGCCTACAGCGTCTCGGACGGGTCCGCTGACGGGCTAGCGACCGATCCAAGTGCGGGGAGATCGACCGACCCAAACGCTAGGATGGCGTCGAGATGGCGCATGACGTGCTCGAAATCGGAGCCGAGCACCGGCGGACGATCCCCGACCGTTTCAGCAAACGCACGGTGCAGAAGGACCCGTGAACGCGCGTTTGGGGTTCGGTATGCAAACGCGACCTTCTCCGGTGAGTCGACACCCCGACGGATCGCGTAGGCGAAGATTTCGAGCACTGCAGGATTCGCAGCGATCTTCTCCTTAGCCGTCAGCGTTTGGCGGATAACCTCTGCGGCCGCTGCGGCGACCATGTAGAGTTGTCGATTGGCGATCCGATTGATCAGGTCGCGCGTGCGCTTGCAGACACCGATCTTGGCCGCGGGAACTCCAAGTGAGGCCTCGATGCGATCGAAGGGTTCGCCTTTGAGCCACGCAGACAGCGCGGTCTTGAGTAGCGTCATTTCCGCAGCCGTGCTGTCGCCGCCGGTCTTCTTGCCGCGAGTGACAGCCTTGACCGTCTCGACAGCTGATCCAAACAGCAAGGCGTAGCTTGTGCGATCGGCGGTCATGAAATCGATTAGCCATTCCATCCAATCGCATACGGTCGAGGGTAACGAGTCGATTTCCGCCTCAACTTTCGCCGCAATGGCCGCTAGTGGCTCGACCGCAAGACCCGTGAAGGCAGCGATCTGCATCACGGGCACCGACGTCTGTTCAGTGGCCGTGTCAAGCGCGGTCCTCAACGCACCGAGTTTCTCGTCGAAAGCGGCATCCTGCTTGGCTTGCCGCGCCTGGTATCCGGCAAAGGAACGGCTGATCATCTTGACCGCCATTTCGACGGCCGTGTCTTCCGCTTCGCCCGCCCTAAGTCGGCTCAGGAGGTAGCGCACACCCGCACCAGAGAGTTCGCCGGCCTGAATGCGGTCAAGCAACGGAGTCAGCGGATCGTCGATCGTCACGCATTGATCGTTCTCCGGCAGCACCGCCTTAAGCATCTTGAAGGCTTCGCTTTCGGGGACGGAATTCGCGTCGAATTGCACCACTGGTTCCGGAATCAGGAGCACTGTACCGTTCGCCAGATGGCCGGCGCGTCCGGCACGACCGGCTGCGTTCAATATCTCATGGCCTTCGAGCGGTTTGCGGCCATCTTCATTGTGCCGCATCGTGCCTGCCAAGATCGCGATTTGCGCGGGAAGGTTCATGCCCTGCGCCAGCGTCGGGGTCGCGACGATGACGTTGACGCCTCCGGCCTTCTTGAAGACCGATTCGGCGAGCCGTCGCTCGAGCGGGATCATGTCTCCGTTATGTGGGATTGCGGGCGCAGTTGGGTCGAACAGCGAGCAGCATTCAGCACCGAGTTCAGCCACCGTGTCGACCCAGAGGCTATTTTCGGTTTCAGTGAGAGCGGGCGGAGACGGCAGCTTGCCACGAAGCCGCTTCGCCGTGGTCGGCGCGTGGTCGGCTTGCTGTACGAACATGATGGTCTTCAGTCCAGCAACAGCCGCGTTCTTGGCCAAAGCTGCCCCGACATCATTCGCGTTGGGGCTTGCTCCGCCCGTCCCATGCCCGAGTATGACGGGCACATCGGAAAGCCGCACGAGCCGCATGTCGGTCGGCACGGTTTTAAGCCAGGCATGGTGCAGCCCGAACAATGCATATGCGTCGGCACTGAGCGGTGGTGCCTTGTAGGACGCTTTGAGCCGTTTCTTACGCCGGACGATCATGTTTGCGGCATCGACTTGCGCCTTCGGATAGATCACCACGCCGCGTGCCTGCCGGCTCGGCTTCCAGGGATCATGAAAACCGACGCAGGCACGCCCGGTAATCGTGGCAAGCCAATCGGCCACCTCTCCGGCATTCTTCAGCATCGCAGAGAGCAAAAGGAGATCGGCGTTTGGTGCGCGTTTGATAGCATGGAGCAAACACAGCATTGCGTCCACGCTACGGGACCCGCCGCCATCGGGGCTCAACAGATGGCATTCATCGAAGACCAACAGGCCAAGATCGCTCATGTCGGTGTCGGTGAAGCTCAGCAGCGCAAGGCATCGCTCGGGAGTCATCACTTCGATCGATTCGAGCTCTGGTCCGCGGATCAGCGCGGTGAGATCGCCATCGGCCGACACGACGCTGTCTATCAGACTCTCTGGAAAGCTCTCGGCAAGATCATCACGAAGCTGATCGACCAGAGCCAAGGTCGGTACAAGGAAGATGACCTTCTTGCCGGCCGACAAGGTCGAGGCGATCTTCAACTCTGAAAGCGTGGTTTTGCCCGCGCCGGTGGGCAGTACCAGCACCGCTGACTTTCCAACATCCAGAAAATGCGTAGCCAGAGCGGCGCGGTGATTCGGCCAAAGCACCGGTTTGCTCGACGCGCGATGGCGAACCCACAGCTTCCAAGAATTCTCTTCCGCACCCGCGGGCGGTGGGATTCGAGTGACGCCAACGTCCTCAAGTCCGTCTGCGACGTGCATAAGCAACCGCGCCAGATGACGCGGTCCCGCATAGCTGGAGGTAATGTTGAGGCCAGTGTCCGGAAGATTCAGCGGACGGGTTGCGAGTTCCACCACTCGGGCGAAGGCATGCTGAGGGGTTTCGAACGATTGATAGGCGAGCTCGACACGAGGACGATCGAGCAAGCGTGCTACCATTTGCACCAGACCGCTCCAGCACAATCCGTACAACGCCTGCGTCGCTCGTTCATCAAACGGCGCATCGGCCCCAGGCCGCAATCCTGCCAAACGGTTGGCACGCTCGAGGATCGCTTCAAATCGTTCCAAGGCAAGGTCTTCGACGCTTTCTACCAAAGCGCCGCGATGAATATCTTCAAGACGGGGGCCTGCGAGTTCGCGAGCGGCTTCACGCGCGTCAGGGCTCTGTTCAGCAATCAGGAACAGAAGTGGTGCCGATACGCGCGGATCAATGGCCCGCGTGGTCAGGAGTTCATCGCGCTCCTCGAGATCCGGGCGGATACGGGCCAGAAGCTGATAAGCGGTCGCTGCGACGAAGGCGGCGGCCCGGCGTTCGTGATCTTCTGCACCGCGGTCGACGAGCGCTTCGTAGATAGTCGCGATCCGCTCGATACGCGCGAGTTGGGCGAGGTAGTCGGGCTGCTCGGCTAGCGATGCCGCACGCAGCCTGAGGCCGGCCAGTTCGGCATAGATACCGGTCAGTTCTTGCGGCAGCATCGACGGGTCGACGCCCTCAAGAGCCGGCGCGCTCCGGATCAAGGCTGCGGTTTGCGCGTCAAACATCGAACGTCGAAATCCGCGCCCAGACGCGATCCGCGAAATCAGCAAACCAGGCCCGAACGTCGTCTAACGGGAGCGTGTTACCGCCGCGCTTGTCCAAAGCCACCTGAAGAGAATCATAGTCCTTGAACAACGCGACGCATTTGGCCGCTGGAAACTGCGATGGCGAAACAGTCAGCGATGCTTCAAACGCCAGCGGGCGTGTTTGAATCAGCGTGTCATATGCCGTCTTGAGCTCGTATCCATTGAAGCCGTAGCTTTCCAGCAAGGCGAGAACGGCTTGAGCCAGCTGATTATCGCGCTTGCCAGAAATATACTCACGAAACGACTTCAGCACCTGGCTCTGGAATTTTTGCCGGGCATGGATCGTGCATTTGTACTCGTAGACGGTCGCCTTCGTCAGCGTCTTCGTCGCCGGATCGACCGTAATCTTGACGCCATCAGTGCCCTGGTTGGTCGCCTTAAGGTGCGAATTGTCGATCTTTTCATCGCCCGTCTTGCCCTTTCGGGCAGCGACCCAGCAAGTGATCTCGAATAAAAGACCATCGCGATGTTCGATACCCTTTTCCGTCGTAGGATGCAGATCTTTGTCGAGCGTATCTTTCAGCCCTGCCGTGATTTTCGGCGGCGCTAATTGCGTGCCCACAAGGATCAGTGCCGCGTGGAATGCCTGACCGACCAACACCAGCGCGACAAGCTGCGCGAGATCGTCAGGGGCATCGACGCTCCATTGTTCTCCCTCGCATTGGGGGAGCGCCGACATAGGATTGAGAGTGATCGGCACGCCTATCCCAGACCTTCAAGTAACGTTCGGTAATCTTGGATGCCATGCTCTCGCATCGCCTCAATGGCTTCGACGCGGGTCCTTCGACCCAATTCGGTATCCTCGACGAAGCGCGTGCCCCTCAGCGCGGCGACATGAGCTGTGGCCAGCCCATGATATTCGGCGCCGGCAATGACGGTCGCGAGGTACCAATCGAAAGGCCGTAATGTGTGGTCCAACGAGGTGCCCAGATAGCTGCTCGCCGGAACGGTGCTTCCCTCGATGGCGAAAGTGTCGTCGCGCCGGTAGCCAGAGCCTACCCCCTCGTGCCGGTCCAACCGCTCTCGTTCGGCCAGATCAATCTCGAAAATGACCCCGGGCACGGCAGAATTCGGGGCGATAACCAGGGTCGCCTTTCCTGAACCGTCCTTACTCGCCTTCGAAAACGCAAGACTCCAGGCGCGTGCAACTCCCGTCCTGACGACCTTCGCCGACGGGCAACGGCCAAGCAGACGTGCCGGCAACATGTTGGAGCCATAAGCGAAGTAGAGAAATGTCATTGGCCATTGCTCCCTTCGACATTCTCCCCATCGCGCAGATGACTGGCCGAGCGGCCGGGCTCCACCACTGTCAGTGCGCAGCGCTCCGCTCGTTCGCGGACCATCGCGGCAAGGCTTTCGATGGCCGCCCGATCGAAGCCGGGGCGCACCAACTCGGCGGTAACCTCGCCTGTTCGCGCAATCACGCCTTTGCTGATCTCCGCAACCCGTCGTCGTATCAGCGGCAGACCGAGACCGGCGTCCGCCGCAAACGCTGCCCAGCCCTTGGCGTCCAGTTCCGCTAGCGTTCCTCGCTTTCCGATCTTCATGGCGAATTTCGGTGAGAGATCGGGATAGGCAACGGTCGCAAGCAAATCATAGAGCGGGGCGAGGCGTGGCCCTTCTGTGTCATAAAGGATCGAGAAATTCTTGCCGTGTGCGTCGGCGTTCCCGGCGATCGCATTGAAGATCACCGCATCGAGAAGCTTCAGCACATCGACAGCGGGCCTTGCGGCGACGCGGCGGAGCAGCGCGAAGCAATCCTTGAAGGTCGGGCCGCCTTCGCTCGCGTATTTGGTCTCCGGTGGCACGCCGAGCGCCTGGCAGAAATCCTCCTGATGGATCCGGCGCACAAAGCCATCGTTGCCAATGACGCGGTCATAGCGCTGGACCAGCAGAAATGTTCGATCCTGAACGATGCGCGCTTCTACCGGCGCGACATCGAGACCGATTGCGGCGGCAAGGCGCATCACGAAGGCCTCGTTCTCGGTCGTGGCCGCAAACCGCGAAATCGGAGGTTTCAGAATATGCGTCGTCGGCTGGCCCGGTGCAGGCAAGGCCACCGCGCCATCCACCAGAACCACCGGCACCTTCGATTGGGCGCCCGCGAGAGAGAGCCGCAAGCCTTCCACGCCCGCGAGCAATGGGCGGACGGGCAGCGCGTCCAGCACCCGGATCAGGCCCGCATCGTCAAGCGGGGTTGGCCGTTGATCGGGGGCAGGAGCGGTCGGACCTTCGCCGGGCGGCAGAAGCTGGAGCGCGCCCGCCACATCGCCGCCGAGGCGATCAAGAAGGGCGAAATCATTGGCGCGCGACACGCCGAGCGCCTGAGCCGCGGCGTCGCGCTGGCTTTCCTCCGGCAAGAGACCGCCGAAAAACGGGCGGCACTCGCGGCGAGTGAACGGCTCCGCCCGCTTGGGCAGTGAGGCGGACAACGGCTGCGCCGCCTCGTCGTCGAGCCAAGCCCGCGCATAGGCGAAGCCGAGTTCACCATGCTTGTCCTGCGTCAGCTGACCCACCAGGCGCCCGTCCCACCAGATATCGAGGGTGCGCGTCATCCCTTCCGCGGTCCTTTGGGATCGGGCGGCGGTGTGATATCGAGCGAGCAGCCCAACGCGGCTAGGACCTGAAGCGTCTTGCCGATCTGCGCGGTCGACTTGCCCGCTTCGAGATCGACGATGAAGCGCAGGCCGACGCCAGCTGCGCCGGCAAGCTCGTCCTGCCGCAGGCCAGCGGCCTTGCGGGTTGTCCGGACAATGTCGCCGATCTCGGCGGTGGTGAGGTTGCGTCTGGTCATGATATTTACCGAACGGGAAAGTATCATGGATTTCTGAAGAATGTCTATAAGAATTTCCCGCTCGGGAAAGCTTGCGCCTCAGGGTAGCTCCTGGGTCTGAATTATTCCCGCTCGGGAAAACGCGCCGGTCGGGAGCCTCAGATGCTGCCGCGGCTCGACGCCGGTCCGCCGATCACCTGTCTTTCTTCGCCACAGTACGATGACCCCCTGAGCGTTGTTGCAACGCCCCAATTCCTGCCTTTCTTACTCATCCCCGATCCAGGGCCGCGCATCGCGCGGGCCCGCAAGCGAACGGGGACGACGTGGCGGTCAACCATCAGCAATCGGAAGCAGCTTCACGCGGTGCACGCATGCTGCGCACCGCGCTGGGGCCTGCGGTCGCCCGATTCCTGGAAGACCCCGCGATCGTCGAGGTCATGCTCAACCCCGATGGGCGGCTCTGGGTCGACCGGCTCTCTGACGGCCTGTCCGATACGGGGGAACGACTTTCGGCCGCAGATGGCGAACGCATCATCCGCCTCGTCGCCCATCATGTCGGTGCCGAGGTGCATGACCGACGGCCGCGTGTCTCGGCTGAACTGCCCGAAACCGGCGAGCGCTTCGAAGGCCTGCTGCCGCCGGTCGTAACGGCTCCGGTCTTCGCGATTCGCAAGCCTGCAGTCGCCGTCTTCACGCTCGACGACTATGTCGCCGCCAGCATCATGACGGCCGACCAGGCGGTCATCCTCCGGCAGGCGGTCGCAGCGCGCGCCAACATCCTCGTCGCCGGCGGAACCAGCACCGGCAAGACCACGCTGACCAATGCCCTGCTGGCCGAGGTCGCGAAAACAACCGACCGCGTCATCGTCATCGAAGACACCCGCGAGCTGCAATGCCGGGCGCAGAACATCATCGCCATGCGCACCAAGGACGGCGTCGCGACCCTGTCCGACCTCGTGCGCTCCTCGCTGCGGCTACGGCCGGATCGGATACCGATCGGCGAGGTACGTGGGTCTGAGGCGCTCGATCTCCTGAAAGCTTGGGGCACCGGCCATCCTGGCGGGATCGGGACGATCCACGCGGGCACCGCGCTCGGCGCGCTGCGCCGCCTCGAGCAGCTCATCCAGGAAGCTGTCGTCACCGTCCCCCGGGCGCTGATCGCCGAGACCATCGATCTGGTGGCCGTGCTCTCCGGCCGCGGCGCTGCGCGGCGTCTCACAGAACTCGCCCGCGTCGAAGGGCTCGGGACGGACACCGACTACCGCCTTTCCCCCGCAACCCAGCCTCCCGACCCAAAAGGAGAACCCGCATGATCCGACATATCGCGCGCGGCCATCAGCGCCTCGCAACTGCCGCCACGGCGCTGACCCTAAGCTTTCTTCTGGCGCCCGCCGCCCACGCATCCGGCTCCTCGATGCCCTGGGAAGCGCCGCTGCAGTCCATCCTCCAGTCGATCGAGGGACCGGTCGCCAAGATTATCGCGGTGATCATCATCATCGTCACAGGCTTGACGCTGGCGTTCGGCGACACGAGCGGAGGATTTCGGCGTCTCATCCAGATCGTCTTCGGCCTGTCGATCGCCTTCGCGGCGTCCAGCTTCTTCCTGTCGTTCTTCTCATTCGGCGGCGGGGCGCTCGTCTGATGGCGGGCCTCCTGCAACATCCCAATGAGGTCGCGGGCTTCTCGGTTCCGGTCCACCGCGCGCTGACCGAGCATATCCTGCTGGGCGGCGCACCGCGCAGCATCGCCATCATGAACGGCACACTCGCCGGCGCTGTCGGTCTCGGATTGCGGCTATGGCTGGTTGGTCTCCTCATTTGGGCGATCGGCCATTTCGCCGCCGTTTGGGCAGCAAAGCGCGATCCGCTCTTTGTCGAAGTGGGCCGCCGGCATCTGCGCATTCCGGGCCATCTCTCGGTGTGAGGCGTGGCCATGATGAACCTCGCCGAATATCGCCGTACCGCGACCCGTCTCGCTGATTTCCTGCCCTGGGCGGCGCTGGTCGGCGAAGGGGTCGTGCTCAACAAGGATGGCAGCTTCCAGCGCACCGCGCGTTTTCGTGGTCCCGATCTCGACTCAGCTGTGGCCGCTGAACTGGTGGCCGTCGCCAGTCGCCTCAACAACGCCTTCCGGCGTCTGGGCTCGGGCTGGGCGATCTTCGTCGAAGCGCAGCGTCACGAAGCCGCCTCCTATCCGGCAAGCCGCTTCGCGGACGCCGCCTCCGCCCTCGTTGATGCGGAGCGCAAGGCCGACTTCGAGGAAGCGGACGCGCATTACGAGTCGAGCTACTTCCTGACCTTTCTCTATCTCCCGCCTGCCGAGGACGCCGCGCGGGCGGAGACCTGGCTCTACGAGGGTCGCCAACAGTCCGGCGTCGATCCCCATGAAGCCCTCGCGGCCTTCATTGACCGCACAAACCGCGTCCTCCAGCTCGTCGATGGCTTCATGCCGGAATGCCGGTGGCTCGATGACGCCGAGACCCTGACTTACCTGCACTCGACCGTCTCGACGAAGCGCCACCGCGTCCGCGTGCCCGAAACGCCGATCTACCTCGATGCGCTTCTCGCCGATGAGCCGTTGACCGGCGGCCTCGAGCCACGGCTCGGCGCCGCTCATCTGCGCGTGCTGACGATCAACGGCTTTCCGACGGCGACGACGCCAGGGATTCTCGACGATCTCAACCGGCTCGCCTTTCCCTATCGCTGGTCCACGCGGGCGATCCTCCTCGACAAGACGGACGCCACGAAACTGCTGACGCGCATCCGGCGGCAGTGGTTCGCCAAGCGCAAGTCGATCGCCGCAATCCTGAAGGAGGTAATGACCAACGAGGCCTCCGCACTCGTCGATACGGACGCTGCGAACAAGGCCGCCG
Organism: Xanthobacter pollutisoli; assembly: GCF_040044995.1. Lineage (NCBI taxonomy): Bacteria > Pseudomonadati > Pseudomonadota > Alphaproteobacteria > Hyphomicrobiales > Xanthobacteraceae > Xanthobacter > Xanthobacter pollutisoli. Next base: position 29,989 of record NZ_JBDZDP010000022.1, on the reverse strand, counting down.
ATGCCGACATGGCCCTGCAGGAGCTTGGGGCCGACTATGCCGGTCAGGCCTATGTGACCGCCACGGTCACAGTCTGGGACGCCGATCCGCGCACCGCCGACGAGAAGTTGCGCCTCGTGGAAAAGGTGATCCAGGGCCGCGACTTCACCGCGATGTCCGAGACCATCAATGCCGTCGATGCCTGGCTCGGTTCGCTGCCCGGCCATGTCTACGCCAACGTCCGCCAGCCACCGGTCTCCACTCTAAACCTCGCCCACATGATTCCGCTCTCGGCGGTCTGGGCCGGGCCGGAACGGGACGAGCATTTCGGAGCGCCGCCGCTGCTGTACGGCAAGACCGAAGGGAGCACGCCGTTCCGCTTTTCGCTGCATGTCGGCGACGTCGGCCACACACTGGTCGTCGGGCCGACAGGCGCGGGCAAGTCCGTGCTGCTCGCGCTCATCGCACTTCAGTTCCGGCGCTATCCGGGCAGCCAAGTCTTCGCCTTCGACTTCGGCGGCTCCATTCGCGCGGCCGCGCTCGCCATGGGAGGCGATTGGCACGACCTCGGTGGCAGCCTGACGGACGGCGCCGCGTCGTCGGTCTCCCTCCAGCCACTCGCACGCGTTCACGAGACCCATGAGCGTGCCTGGGCAGCCGACTGGATTGCCGCCATCCTTGCCCGCGAGAGCGTCACGATCACGCCGGAAGTGAAAGAACATCTCTGGACGGCGCTGACCTCGCTGGCGTCCGCGCCGGTCACAGAGCGCACGCTGACGGGCCTCGCCGTCCTCCTCCAGTCGAACGATCTCAAGCAAGCGCTGCGCCCCTTTTGCGTTGGCGGTGCCTACGGACGGCTACTGGACGCCGAAGGCGAGCAGCTAGGGGAAGCTGCGGTCCAGGCCTTTGAAACCGAGGGGCTGATCGGCGGCGGCGCGGCGCCGGCGGTCCTCGCCTATCTCTTCCATCGGATCGGCGACCGTCTGGATGGACGGCCCACGCTCCTGATCGTCGACGAAGGCTGGCTCGCGCTCGACGATGAAGGCTTCGCGGCGCAACTGCGCGAATGGCTGAAGACGCTGCGCAAGAAGAACGCGTCCGTCGTCTTCGCCACGCAATCGCTGGCCGACATCGATGGGAGCGCGATCGCTCCTGCCATCATCGAAAGCTGCCAGACGCGCCTTTTGCTGCCGAACGAACGCGCGATCGAACCCCAGATCAGCACGATCTACCGGCGCTTCGGCTTGAACGACCGCCAGATCGAGATCCTCAGCCGGGCCACACCCAAGCGCGACTATTACTGCCAGTCGCGGCGCGGCAACCGGCTGTTCGAGCTGGGGCTCTCCGAAGTCGCCCTCGCGCTCTGCGCGGCATCCTCGAAAACTGATCAGGCCGCCATCGAGGCGATCCTCGCCGAGCATGGCCGCGACGGCTTCCTGTCCGCCTGGCTGCGCGCCCGCGATGTCGGATGGGCCGCCGACCTCATTCCCGATCTCACCAACCTGGAGCCCAAGCCATGATGATTCGACGCTCTCGCGCGGTGCTGTTCGCCGCAACCATCCTGTCGCTGCCCGTCGCCTTCTCGCCCGTGTTCGTCACCCCGGCAGCGGCGCAGTGGGTCGTTTATGATCCGACCAACTACGTCCAGAATGTCCTATCGGCCGCGCGGGCGCTCGAGCAGATCAACAACCAGATCCAGAGCCTCCAGAACGAAGCGCAGATGCTGATCAACCAGGCCCGCAATCTCGCGAGCCTGCCCTATTCCTCGCTTCAGCAGCTCCAGCAATCGGTGCAGCGCACGCAAGCGCTTCTGGGTCAGGCACAGCGCATCGCCTTCGACGTGCAGCAGATCGACCAAGCCTTTCAGAGCCAGTACAGCAACATCTCGCTGTCGACTTCGGATCAGCGTCTCGTCTCCGATGCACGATCGCGCTGGCAGAACACGGTCGGTGGCCTTCAGGACGCGCTACGCGTGCAGGCCGGTGTCGTCGGCAATATCGACACCAACCGCGCCGAGATGGCGGCTCTGGTCGGGCAGAGCCAGGGTGCGACCGGCGCGCTTCAGGCAACCCAGGCCGGCAACCAGTTGCTCGCATTGCAGGCGCAGCAACTTGCAGACCTGGTCGCCGTCGTCGCTGCGAACGGCCGAGCGCAGGCGCTTGTCGATGCCGAGCGCGCCGCAGCCGCCGAACAAGGCCGTGAACAGCGCCGCCGGTTCCTGACGCCCGGCTCCGGCTATCAGCCCGGCAACGCCCGGATGTTCCCGAACGGCAACTGAGGACAGCAGGATGGACGGCAAGACGCTGGCCCGCGTGGGCGCAATCATCTTCGTCTCCGTCGCGATCACGGCAACGGCGATCGAGATGACCCGGAAAGAGGAAAGGCCAGCGGCTCGGCCGACGCCCGTGCTTGAGGAGGCGCCGGACCCGCTGCGCGAGGGCCAGCGTCGGTGCCAGCAGATGGGGGAAGCCGCCGCAAGGGACGGCGAGTGTCTGCGCATCTGGGCCGAAACCCGCGACCGTTTCCTTGGCAGCCGCACCGTGCCGCGACGCGCCGACGAAGGGCGGTGAGCCATGGGCGGCAGCGGCGTCATCGACAATTTCCTGGGGGTCTTCACCTCCTACATCGACAGCGGGTTCGGCCTGCTCGGCGGCGAGGTGGCGTTCATCGCGACGACGCTGATCGTCATCGACGTCACGCTGGCCGCCCTGTTCTGGAGCTGGGGCGCGGACGACGACATCATCGCACGCCTTGTGAAGAAAACGCTGTTTGTGGGCGTCTTCGCCTACATCATCGGCAACTGGAACAACCTCGCGCGGATCGTCTTCGAAAGCTTCGCCGGCCTTGGACTTCAGGCGTCTGGCACCGGGTTTTCCATCCAGGACCTGATGCGCCCGGGCCGGGTCGCGCAGACGGGTCTCGATGCAGCAAGGCCGCTGCTCGAATCCATCTCAAACCTGATGGGCTGGATCGCCTTCTTCGAAAACTTCATCCAGATCGCCTGCCTGCTCTTCGCCTGGGCGCTGGTGCTGCTCGCCTTCTTCATCCTCGCCATCCAGCTCTTCATCACGCTGATCGAATTCAAGCTGACCACCCTGGCCGGCTTTGTCCTGATCCCGTTCGGCCTGTTCGGGAAGACCGCCTTCATGGCCGAGCGCGTGCTGGGCAACGTCATCTCGTCAGGGATCAAGGTGCTGGTGCTCGCCGTCATCATTGGCATCGGCTCGACTCTGTTCAGTCAGTTCACGGCAGGATTCGGCGGTCAGCCACCGACCATCGACGACGCGATGGCCGTCGTATTGGCGGCGCTGTCGCTTCTCGGTCTCGGCATATTCGGTCCGGGTATCGCCAACGGCATCGTTTCCGGCGGCCCGCAACTCGGCGCGGGCTCCGCCATCGGCACCGGCCTCGTCGCGGGCGGCGCAGCCATGGCTGCCGGCGGCGCGGCCGGGCTCGCCCTGCGCGGTGGCGCGAGCGCCATTTCCGGCGGCGCCGCCGCCATGCGCGGTGGAGCCACCGCGGCGGGAGCCGCCTCTGCTGCCTACAGTCTCGGTTCCCTCGGCCAGTCGGGCGCTGCCGGCGTCGCGTCGGGCCTCGGCGGCGTCGCACGAGCGGCCGGCGGCGCGGCAGCCTCTCCGCTGCGCCGGGCCGCGCAAAGCGTTCGCTCGAGCTTCGCCGACGGCGTCAAAAGCGGCTTCGGCGGCACCGGCGGCTCCTCGAGCATGGGAACGGTCGCGAATGATGTCGGTTCGGCCGCACCAACTGCGACAGGCTCTGCCGCCAACCCGCCGGCGTGGGCGCAACGCATGCGGCGTGGGCAGACCATGAGCCACGGCGTCACGCTCGCGGCACACGCGATCCGATCGGGCGACAGCCACGGCGGCGGCTCTTCCATCAATCTCTCCGGAGGCGACCGCACATGAGCTTCTTCAAGCGACCCGCAACCCACTATGGCAAGACGCCCGAGCCCGAGACGCCGTATCAGCGCGCGGCGCAGATCTGGGACGATCGGATCGGCTCAGCGCGTGTCCAGGCCCGAAACTGGCGTCTCATGGCCTTCGGCTGCCTGATCCTCTCCGCCGGCTTCGCTGCCGCGCTGGTCTGGCAGTCGGCGCGCGGGACCATCGTCCCGTGGGTGGTGCAGGTCGACAATCTCGGCCAGGCGCAGGCGGTCGCGCCAGCGCAGGCCGACTACCGCCCCACCGACCCGCAGGTGGCCTGGCATCTGGCACGATTCATCGAGCAGGTCCGCTCGATCCCGGCCGACGCCATAGTCGTGCGGCAGAATTGGCTGCGCGCCTACGAGTTCACGACTGATCGCGGCGCGGCGGCCCTCAATGACTTCGCCCGCGCCAACGATCCGTTCACCCGCGTCGGGAAGCAGCAGGTGTCGATCGAAGTGTCGAGCGTTATCCGCGCGTCGCCTGACAGCTTCCGCGTCGCCTGGACCGAACGCCAATACGAGAACGGCCAGCTCTCCACGACACAACGCTGGACAGCCATCCTGACCATCGTGATCCAACCCCCACGCGACGCAGAGCGGCTGCGGGCCAATCCGCTCGGAATCTACGTTAACGCCATCAACTGGTCTCGGGAGATGGGGCAATGAGAGATCATCTCCGCCGATCCGCGAGCCGCGGCTTCCGCCTATCCGGCTCTGCGCTTTTGCTGATCTCCGGATTGGCGCTGGCCGGCTGCGCGACCAACCGGCCGCCACAGGTCAGCTACGACGCCGATGTGCCGCCGCTTCCCCCTGTGCCGGCTGCCGTCACGGAGGCGCCACCAAGGCCGCTTCACACACCGCCCGCCTGGACACCCGCGCGCGGCGGCGCTGCCGCAGGGACGCCGGCGGGCCGCGTGGAGAATGCCAACGCCGCCGCGCGCGTCGAACCACGCCGCGAGGGGTATTACAACTCGATCCAAATCTATCCCTGGAGCGAGGGCGCGCTCTATCAGGTCTATGCCGCTCCCGGGCAGATCACCAACATCGCGCTGGAACCAGGCGAGAGCCTGACCGGCGCCGGCCCGATCGCTGCGGGCGACACGGCGCGCTGGATCATCGGCGACACCGAGAGCGGCTCGGGCATCACCCGGCGCGTCCATGTCCTCGCGAAGCCGACACGGCCAGACATCACGACCAATCTAGTCATCACCACCGACCGTCGCATCTACATGATCGAGCTGCGCTCGGGCGAACGCCCCTATATGCCGGCCGTCGCCTGGGCCTATCCGCAGCCGCCCGCCTCGCAGAGACAGGCAGTGCCCGCTACGCCAGTGATCCCGGCCGTTGCGGCACGGAACTATCGCTACGGCCTCACGGGCGACACGCCGCCGTGGCGGCCAATCTCGGTCTACGACGACGGGCGCCGCGTCTATGTCGAGTTCCCGCGTGGGATCGTTCAGGGCGAGATGCCGCCGCTCTTCGTCATCGGCGCAGATGGCGAACCGCAGATCGCCAACAGCAGGATCCACCAGAACATACTGATCGTCGACCGCCTGTTCGGCGCCGCCGAGCTCCGTCTCGGCAGTGGCGAGCGCCAGCAGACGGTCCGGATCGTTCGCACCGATGGGAGGCCCGCGTCATGAGCGAGCGCGACACGCCCAACGAAGCCGACGCACAGCTGGTCGGCACACAGCCCGGCGACGCCGCTGCGCCAATGCGGCTGCGCGCCGAACCGCCTCGGGTCACCCGACTATCGCGAAAGGTGCTGGGCGGCATCAGTCTCGTCGCCGCCCTCGGGGTCGGTGGCGCGCTCATCTATGCGCTTCAGACGCGCAATATCGGTCCTGGCAGTGAGGAGCTTTACTCCACGCAAAATCGGCGAACCGCGGACGGGCTCGCCGGCCTGCCACGCGACTACACCGGTCCGGTGCTTGGGCCTCCGCTGCCCGGGGATCTGGGGCGCCCCATCCTCGATGCGCAGAATCGTGGCCAGCCCGTCACGCCGCCGATGGCAGCAGCGCCCACCGTCGATCCGGTCGAGCAACGCAGGCGCGCGGAAGAAGAAGCTGCCCGAACGAGCCGCGTCTTCTTCCAGACGGAGGCGCGCGTCGCAGCTCCGATTGCGACAGTTGGTGGACCAGGCAGTCCGAGCCTCTCTGGGCTAGGTCTTCCGGGCCAGCCAGGTGCAGCGACGGCGCAGGATCGCCAGCTCGCATTCCTGAATGCGGGCGTGGACCGCCGCACGGTCTCGCCAGATCGCGTGATGGGTCCGGCATCGCCCTATGTGCTTCAGACCGGCGCCGTCATCGCCGCGGCCCTCATCACCGGCATCCGATCCGACCTGCCGGGCCAGATCACCGCGCAGGTCACGGAGCATGTCTACGACAGCCCGACCGGGCGCATCCTGCTCGTCCCCCAAGGCACGCGGCTGATCGGCGAGTACAGCAACGATGTCGGCTTCGGTCAGCGCCGGGTGCTGCTCGTCTGGAAGCGGCTCATCCTTCCGAATGGCCGTTCGATCGTCCTGGAACGTCAACCCGGAGCCGACGCGCAAGGCTATGCGGGTCTTCAGGATGGCGTCGACTATCACTGGTGGGATCTCGCCAAGGCTGCCGGCCTGTCGACACTGCTGTCGGTCGGCGCCGAACTCGCCGTTGACGATCAGGATCGGCTGCTCCGGGCGATCCGCAATGGCGGACAGGACACCATCAACGACGCAGGCCAGCAGATCATCCGTCGGCAACTCAATGTCGCGCCGACCCTCACGATCAGACCGGGGTTCCCTGTGCGCGTCATCGTCACCCGCGACCTCGTGCTCGAACCTTATGGAGGGTTGTGATGACCAAGCTGAAGCTCGGCCCGATCATCGACGACAAGCCGGTGAAGGTGACGATTGAACTCCCTGCGCCGCTGCATCGGGACCTCGTCGCCTACGCCGCAGCACTCGGCCGCGAACAAGGCCAGACCATCGGCGACCCGACCAAGCTGATTGTGCCCATGCTCGAGCGCTTCATTGCAACCGATCGGGGGTTCGCCCGCGCGCGCCGCGATGGCAGTCAACGTGCGGCACGCGCCGATGCTCAGGGCGCATGAGCCGTTGCCGGGCGAACCAAGCGTCATCTCGCTCCGAGAAAGACTTTGCCAGCGCCAGCAGGCGCTCGAGGTTCCGATGGAGCGCCCCTCGCGGGTGGACAGCACCATAGCGGAGAACAGCATCCTCGATCAGGCGAAAAGCAATGCCTGGCAGACCGTGACGGACATGCGCGCTGCCTGCGATGGTGACGCCGTCCCCATGCGCGACGATCTGCATCAGAGATTCCCGAGTGACGGACAATTGCTCGATCTGGAGGTCTCCGGGCGAAGTCTGGAGGTTTCGCATTAGGTAACCCTTCGCGAAATCGCCGGTCGGTAAATCAGTCACCACAAAGTGCCGATCACGCAGGTCATCCCACCGGAGCGCCTTCTGATCGGCGAGTGGGTCGCCGTCCGGCAATGCCGCGTACACGGGCTCGGCCCACAAATGCGTCACGTCAAAGCCCTTCCCGGGCGATGCTTCGGCGACGACACCGACATCAAGCTGCCCCCGCCGCACCGCCGCGATAAGTTCGGGACAGCTGCCCTCGCTGAAACGCAGCTTGACCCCCGGGCGATCACCCCGAAAGGCCCCGAAGAGCTCAGACAGAAAGCCCATGGTCAGAGGCCCGAACACGCCGATCCGAAGATGCCGTCCTATGTTCGCCACCGTTCTTGCGCCGTCGAGCGCCGATCCGATCTGGCGAGCCCCAGGGGCGGCCTGATTCAGGAATTGTTTGCCGATGTCCGTCAGGTCGACGCCGGCAGGATGACGGCGGAACAGCTGTGCGCCGATCTCGTCCTCGACATCCCGGATGCGGCGGCTGATCGCCGACTGCTCGACGCCGAGATCTTGCGCCGCGCGCCGGAAGCTGCCGCTTTCCGCAGCGGCGATGATGTAACGCACATGGCGTAGCTCGATCTTCGATCTCGGCACGATGGTTCCCCATGATGCAAAGGTCTTTGCAAACGTAGCCCCGTCAGCCCCCGAGAACTGTTCCGATCAGATTATGGGTCTTCTCCGTCTCCTCGCTACCGCCGCCCACGAAATCCTTAAGTGTCACACTTTCGACTGTTGCTACGTCGCTAGCGGACTTCCGGATCGCATCTCGCCGATGCAAGCAGTAAATGGTGCGTGATCTGAACAGCGCAATTACGGCGCGGAACGCGTGCGGCGAGTCGTGCAGATTCTTTGGACTGACGGATGTCCGGCCGCGCTGTCAGGACTGAAAATGACCCGCCGATTTCTACGCCAGAGCCCGAAATTGCCGCACGCCACTCGGGAGGGACTTCCGGCATCGGCACCTATCGTTCTCAATCGCCAGCGACAGCCGCTAAGGAGATTGGGTATGGGTCAGAGCGAGCCTTTGGAGATCAGGAAGACCATCCGGCGGCACCAACTGCGCGAGATGGTGCCCCTGGCCGACAGCACAATCTACGAGATGGAGCAGCGCGGCGAATTCCCACGCCGCTTCGCGCTGTCGCCGCGCTGCATCGTCTGGGACCTCGCCGAGGTCCACGCCTGGTTGCTAGCGCGGCGCGCGAAGCCAATCCCTCGCGCACAGCATCCCGACGTCACCAAGCGCAAGTCCCGCCCAGTCAAAGGGCAGGATCGAGTGTGATAGACGGCATGACTGTCGGCAGCAGCGTCGGAACATACTTCCGCCCCTCGACCCAGGCATCGACGGTGTCGGCCCATTCCTGCATCATGTGGCGACGCTGAACCTCGTATTCGGCCTTGTTGTAGACGCCGCGTGATGAACGCCCGTCCTCGTGCGCCAGGCACTTTTCGATCCAGTCGCGGTTGAAGCCCAGCTCATTGAGCAGCGTCGAGCCCGTGCGGCGGAGGTCATGCACGGTGAACGGCTCCAGCGGCAGCCCCTCCTTCTGGGCCTGTTCGACGACAGCGTAAGTGACCCGGTTGAAGGTCGCCCGCGACATCGGCGCATCCGCATCGTACCGGGAAGGCAGCAGATACCGGGAATTACCGGCGCAGGTCTTGAGCGCGATCATGATGTCGAGGGTCTGCCGGCACAGGTAGACATTGTGCGGCTTCGATCGCTTCATGCGCTCCTTCGGGATCGTCCAGACGGCGTTTTCGAAATCGACTTCATCCCAGACCGCGTCCTGTAGTTCGCTCTTCCGGACCATGGTGAGGAGGTAGAGCTTCATGCCGAGCCGGATCGTCGGCAGCGTCGCGACATGCTCCAGTTGCTTGAGCATGATGCGGATCTCGGTCGGCGAAAGCGCCCGGTCCTTGGGCGTGAACGTGGCAATCGAAGCCGGACCAACGTCATCGGCCGGGTTCGCGACCTTCTCGCCGTGGAGGATGGCGAAGGCGTAGATCTGCTTCAGGATATCCCGCACATGGATGGCCGTCGCGGGCGCGCCCCGTTCCACGATCTTGGCGCAGTGGGCGCGCAGGTCATCAGGCGTGATTTCGGTCAGCAAACGGTTCTGCCAGACCGGCTTGAGTTCACGCTCGAATATGGCGCGGCGCATGGCGCGCGTGCTGTCCGCCATGGGCGCGCCCGTCAGCCACTTCTCGCCGAACTCGCCGAAGCTCTTGGCCTCCTTGATCCGGCGCTTCTCCCGCTGCTTCTCGATGGCGGGGGACAGCCCCTCGGCAATCATGCGTTTCGCGTCCAGGCACAATTCCCGCGCCCGGGCGAGCGAGATCCCATCTCGGGCGTACTTGCCGAGATGGACGGTCTCCCGCCTGCCGTTCAGCCGATAGTCGAGCCTGAACGAGATGCCGCCTGTCGGCGCGACACGCACATACATGCCGTCACGATCGGTCACCTTGTACATTTTGGCTTTTGGTTTCAGGCACTTGAGTGCCGCATCCGTCAACATTCTGGGCCTCCTCGCGGAAAAGTACCGTCACGCGGTTTTTGAAGGCTTTTGACGGGAATATCTGTTTATGTTCAGCGTGTTAGGCTGAAAAAAGTACCGTCATTAGCCTCGGTCGCTATGACGGTACTTTCGATTTTCCGGATGATCAACGGGGGCAGGGTCCGTCAGCGGGCACGACAGACGCGTTTGATGCCCACCGATAGCTCTCGATAGGTACCGGCTGAAATATTTTTGTTTTTCAGGTGGTTACGTCGTATTCTGGCGTAGTTTCGGATACCCTCGGATGGGCAAAAACTATTCCCACTCGATCCGTCGCTCAGCCTCTCGCAGCTCATCACCGGACGGCTCGGACATGCCCATTCGAAGCTCCTTTCCCGGGTCCCTGCGTCACGGGTTGCAATCGCTGCATTGCCCGGGATCCGCGGTTGTTGCTGGCACGAAGCGCTCGATCCGGTGGCCACAGGCAGCGCACGACAGCACCTCCGCCCTGATCGCCAAGGTCGGCCCGCCGCACCACGAACAGGGCAGACCGGCGAGGCGCTCGGTCACGGCGAACCCGGGCGCTGCGCAAACCGGGCACGGGCTGCGGAACCGGCGGACCAGATCGAGGGTCGCGCGCTTGATGGCGCGCATGCGCGTCGGATTGCGATGTGCGCGCATGTCGGTCTCGACAAAAGCCGCGCCGCAAATCCCGATCACCTGCGTCACTGCGTTTTCGAGGTCCGCCGGGTCCCGGATATCCTTGATCAGCGCGCGGGCCGGCGCTGGCTGGCCGTCGATGACGCCCATGACGATCACGCCGTGCTCAGGGAACTGCGCGCGGTCCGCGAAAGCGCGTGCCGAAGCAATATCCGAGACGACCGCATGGCTGAAGTTCGTGGGCGGACTCGCATGATGCCCGATCAGTTCGAGGCCGGAGGCGCGGTCGGAAAGAACGACGATCTCACGGGCGAGCGGGAGGAATGGAATATACGGGTGCGGGCCGAAACTGCCTTCGCTGGCCAACGCCACCTGGGCATCGGGCGCGTCTGCGAACGCCGCCGCGATCTTGGACCGCGCCGCATCGAGCTGCGAGCCGGTCCGCTCGACGTCCCGGCTGAAGGTGCCGAAGCGGTCGGTATCGATGTCATCGCTCACCCTGACTCGCAGGCCGAGCGCGCGCTCCAGCAGCGGCGCGATCACCCGCTCCTTCCCGTGCATCGTCGCGAGCACCGCCGGTTCTTGCTTGTAGGGTCGGGACGCGCCGGTCATCGCTAGAAATACCCCTCGCGCTTCTTCTGCTCGAGCGAGCCGCCGTCCTCGCCGTCGCTGATCCGGCCCTGACGCTCGGACCCCGAGGCCGCCAGCGTCTCGCGAACCACGGAGGTGAGGTCAGTCGCCTCCGATTCGACCGCCGCGGTGACCGGCCAGCAACCGAGGGTGCGGAAGCGCACGGTCTTTGTTTCGACATTCTCGCCGGCCCGCAGCCGCATGCGCGGTTCGTCATCGACCACGATCAGCCCGCCGCCGCGCTCGACTACGGGTCTCGGCACCGCGAAGTAGAGCGACGCGAGCGCGATGCTGTGGGTCAGCGCGTAGGTCCAGACGTCGATCTCGGTCCAGTTAGACAGTGGGAAGACGCGCGCCGACTGATCTTTGCCGAGCCGAGTGTTGTACAAGCGCCAGAGCTCGGGACGCTGCTGACGGGGTTCCCAGACATGCCCCACGCCTCGAACGGAAAAGACCCGCTCCTTGGCCCGCGACTTCTCCTCGTCGCGGCGGGCGCCGCCGAAGACGATGTCGTAGCCGCCCTGGTCGAGCGCGGCCTTGAGCGGCTCGGTGCGCATCGCCAGCGTGTAGCGGTCGCCATGATCGAAGGGGTTGAGCCCCGCGGCGCGGCCTTCCTCGTTGGCATGGACGATCAGCTCGAACCCGTGCTCGCGAGCGAAGGCATCACGGAAGTCGAGCAGCGACCGAAACTCCCAAGTCGAGTCGATGTGGAGCAGCGGAAACGGCGGGTGGCCGGGATGGAAGGCGCGCAGCGCGAGATGCGCCAGCACCGTCGAGTCCTTGCCCGCCGAGAAGAGCATCACCGGCTTGCGCGCTTCGGCGACCGCTTCGCGCAGGATACGGATCGCTTCGGATTCCAGGCGCGCCAGATGCGAGAGCCGCGCGATCATTCCATCGCCTCCCATCTGAGATCGCCGGCGTAGCGGCGGATCGTCCATCCCTCGTCGGCGAGAGCGAAGAGGTGGACCCAGCCATTGTCGACGAGCTGGCGGACGCCCGTATGGGTCGCGATCACGCGGTTCAACGCGTCCTCGGGCGCTTCGATGAAGACGCTGAGGCGCAGCGGCTCGTGGACGAAGCGTTGGCCGTCATGCACCGACTGCCAGGGCAGACCGACCTTGAGATCGCCGGCATTGCCCTCCAGGACGCCGAGCTGGCCGACGACGTTGTGGAGCACCTTGTTGCCGCTACCGAAGGCGCGGTTGTTCACGGTCGAGCCGTAATATTGCAGGTTGATCCAACTCGCGACGACCATCGGCGCGGTCATGATCAGTTCGAGAACGCCGAACCCCGCGTCTTTCCACCAGTCATAATCGTGCAGGAAGGCGCGGCCGCCAAGATCGAGCCCGCGGGTGCGTTCGCGCGGCGCGGCGATGAACGCGGCGTTCCCCGCCAGCCCCCATTCGGGACGCACCTGCGCCCAGTCGCGGCTGCGCGCCTTAACGGCGCGATCGACATTTTCGTCCTTGCCGATACCGAGCAGCAGCGCCCGCTCGGCACGCGCGAGCGCGGAGGCCTTGGCGAGGGCTTCGCGCAGCCGGGCGAGATCGCCGGCATAAGACGCCGGGAGCCGGTCGGCATCGAAGATGCGGACCTCGTCGGTGGTGGTGTCGTGCAGGCAACCGAGGAACCAACTGTCTTCGGGAATGTCGATGCCCTTAGCGGTTAGCCCGATACGCACGCCGGCATCGTTGAGGATAGCGGCGGCGACGCGGGCGTTCGCCTCGCCGGTGTGGCCGCCGCACGCCCCGCAATCGAGCCCCGAGGCATGAGGATTGTTGACGGTGCTGCTGCCATGGCCGGTCAGCAGCACCAGCCGCGCGAAGCCTTCGGTCATCGACATCGCCCGCAGCGCGGCCTCGGCCATCGCGATGCGCTGCCCGTCGTCGAAGCCGGTGAGCCGCCCGCCCACGGCGCGCGGCTCGAGGCGCGGTCCGATGCGGCCGATAACTCCGCCATCGAGACCGTCTGTGTTGGGATCTTTGACAGTCCGGGTCAGTCGCGCGCCGTCGCCGATAAGCTTGCCGGCGAAAAGCAACCCCGCCGTCTCGACGTAGGTGAAGGACGACACCGCTGAGAGCTTGAACGCCTTCCAGGCTTTCGTGGCCCGGCGGCGCAGCAGGCGCAGGTTAAGGATCGCCGCTTCCTCGGCGTCTGACGCAATGGCGACCGCCTCGCAGACGACGAAGGTGGGCTTCAGCAGCACCGGGCATTGCGCGCCGCCGGTCTCGCGGCCGATCGGCACATACTCGATCGGGAAGCCGAAGAAGCCGGCGAAGCCGATCGTCTCTATCTCGGGGCATACGGTTTCCAGCGCGCGCCGGTAGACTTCGGAGCGGACGTCGATGCAGAAGGCCGCCTGGAACGCCTTGCGTATGGCGGCGGGCTTTCTGCAAGGTGCCGCGACATGTTGCGCCAGCCGCGCGAGCAGCCGACGCCGGTATGCCGCCTCATAGGCTTCATGCAGGATGAGATCGAGAGCGAGTTCGGGATCGTCGCCGAGCCGCTCGTCCTCGGGCAAGGTCGCAGCCTCCGCCATCACCTTTGCCCACGCCGCAGTGAACGTCGGGTCGGCCCGTTCGAGGAAGAGCGCATAGCCCCAGACAAGGCGGATCGCGAGCAGTTCGACAAGCGTGTCGTCGTCACGCCCGTAAAGCGCGTTGTCCCAGACGCGGTAGCGCGCATAGGCGGCCCAGCCGCCGATATCGATCAGCGCGCGGTGGAGATAGTCCTCCACGGCGCGGTCTGGGATGCCGAGCGCACGCACGACCGCGGCGATGGTCTCGCGCGGGTCCTCCGGCATGGCGGCGACAGCCTTGCGGAAGCCACGGATGCCCATCGTCTCGGGATTGCGGTCGAACCGCATCGCGGCGCGCCAGGCGGAGTACGGCGGCAGCATCCTCGCCGGCAGCTTCCAGGCGGCCTGCCCCTCGTCGAAATAGGCCGCCGACCATTTGGAGATCTCGTCGATCATGAACGCTGTGCGTGAGGCCTGACGATCGCCCGCCGCCAAGCCGTCCAGGACCTCGGCGACGGTGGCGACGACGGCCCGGGGCCGTGCGGTGGAAACGGGGTCGCGCGCTGCCGCAAGACGCAGCGTGACCGCGTCTTGGGCGAAGGCTGGATCGCCGGATACGGCAACGCTCGCTGCCTCCAGATCGCGATCCGCGATGGTCCCCGCCGCGAGCGCGTCGCGGTAGAAGGCGCGCGGCATCAGCATGTCGACCTGGGCGATCCGGCGCAGCGTGGCGCAGGTCGCCGCGAAGCTCTGGTCGCAGAAGCCGAGGAACGGATTGACCGCGACGAAATGCTTCAGTGGCCAAAGCGGCGCGATCCTGTCGCAGGCCCGGGCGATCGCCGCCTCGATGGCGGCGTTCTCCGCGCCTGCCGGCGCCCGGGCTGCAGCGAAGGGGCTCGGCAGATCGGTCTCGACGGCGATGGCCATGCTCATGGGTGGGCTCCGCTGGTGGGCATGATGGACGCAGTGCGCCCGGTCTGGACGGGCGGCGGGCTCGGCCAGAACCGCAGCACCAGCCGGTTGGCGAGCGTGTTGACGTAGAGACCGTTGGCGAGGTGCATATAGAGCGCCTGCCAACGCGGTTCGGCGGCCTTGCCCGGCAGCAGGCTCTGCAGGATCGTGACCGCGGCGAAGGCGAGGACGACGACCGCGACGATGGCGAGATCGAGCGGTCCTCGCAGCGCTTGTACCGGCGGCAGCGAACCGGCAAGCAGATGTTCGGCGGCAAGCTGCAAGCCGAAATAGGCGAGCCCCACCAAGACCGCGAGCGCCACCGTTCGCCCGATCACGTAGAGGCTCGGCCGTTCGTCGAACGCCTGGATGATGAGATGCGCGAGACCCAGCATCACCACCGCGCCCAGTGCGAACACGCCCGGCTGCTGAATGATCGTCGCGCCGAACAGCGTGCCGACGACGAGCGTCACCGCCAGCACCAGGCCGACGATCATCGCCATCCGTGCCGGATGCGGCCGCCCACCCGGGCTCGGCGACCACGACGCCCGCGCCAGATCGATGACGCTGCCCGAGGACAGGAAGGCGTGCGCCTTATAGAGCGAGTGGGCGACGATATGCAGCAGCGCCGCCGCAAACGCGCCGAGCCCGCACTGCAACATCATGAAGCCCATCTGCGCGATCGTCGAGTACGCCAACGACACCTTCACGCTCGTCTGCGTCAGCATCACCACCGAGCCGAACAAGGCCGTAAAGCCGCCAACGATCACCAGCACCTCCAGCGAGACCGGCGACAGCGAGATCAGCCCGGCAAAGCGCAGCACGAGGAAGCCGCCAGCGTTGATGACGCCGGCGTGGAGCAGCGCCGAGACCGGCGTCGGCGTCTCCATCACTTCGGTCAGCCAACCGTGCAGCGGGAACTGCGCCGACTTGAGCAGCGCGGCGATGACCAGAAGCACCGCGACGGCATGGATCGCGCCCGGAACCACTCCGGTGATGCGCATCGCCTCAGCGCCGGCGAAAAGGACCGCATAGTCGAGGCTGCCGAACGCTTGGTGGAGCAACGCCATCGCCGCGACCAGACAGAGATCGCTGACGCGGCTGGCGAGGAACTTCTTGCGCGCCGCGAGCACCGCCGCTTGCCGCTCAGGGTAGAAGAGCAGCAGCTTGTTGAGGCCGACACTCGTTGCGATCCAGGCTAACCCGAACTGCAACAAATTGCCCGAGACGATCAGCAGCAGCACCGCGGCTAGCGTAAGGCACAGCCACTTGGTGAAGCGACCCTGGGCGGGGTCGCCGTCGAGATAGTTGCGGCTGTAGAGGGTGACGATCAGGCCGACGAAGGCGACGAGCGCGAACATGATCGCACTTAGTGTGTCGACATAGAATCCCAGGCCGACGCCGTCGATGCCGAGGGTTCCCGTCGCAAGCGGGCTGTGCAGGGCGATAGCAACGCCCGTTGCAACGGCCAGGGCCAGTGCGAACGCCGCCGTGAGGGCAGCGCCCGTTCCCGCCCGTCGGCGAAACGGCTTCGCAGCGCCGGCCAGAAAGCCGGACCCTGCAAGCGCGAAAGGCGCGAGGGCGAGGCACCAGGTCAGGGCTGAGTTCATGGTCGTCTCCGGTGAGAAGCGACCCCTTCATTAACGCCCAGCCGACTATCTTGATAATATAAAGATTGTGAGAAATCGTTCGTTTTGATAAAATTGAACTGATGGCAAGCCTCAACTACCACCACCTACGCTATTTCTGGGCCATCGCCCATGAGGGCAGCCTGACGCGCGCCGCCGAGCGCCTCAACCTGTCCCAGTCGGCGCTCTCGGTGCAGTTGGGAAAGCTAGAGCAGCAGCTTGGTCATCCGCTCTTCGAACGGGCAGGCAAGCGGCTTATCCTGACCGAGGCGGGCCGCATCGCGCTCGACTACGCCGACACCGTTTTCCAGGCTGGTGACGAACTCGTCAGCACCATGCAGGGACGGCCCGTCGATCGGCGTCAGGCGTTCCGGGTCGGGGCGTTGACGACCCTGTCGCGCAACTTCCAGTTGGAGTTCCTCCGTCCCCTGGTCGGCCGCGCAGATGTCGAGCTGATTGTGCGCTCGGGCACGATGTATGATCTACTCGCCCAGCTTACGGCGCACACGGTCGACGTCGTGCTCGCCAACAGCGCGCCGCAGCAGGACGCGCAGTCGTCGTTTCGGAGCCATCTGCTCGCTCAGCAGCCGGTCGGCCTGGTCCGCCGGCCCGGCGCGGCGGCGTCACCGTTCCGCTTTCCGGAAGACTTGGCCTCCGAACCAATCCTCCTGCCAAGTTTGGGCAGCGAGATTCGCCTGGCGTTTGACCGGATCCTTGAGCGTGCCGGAGTGCGCCCGGTGATCCTGGCCGAGGTCGACGACATGGCGATGTTGCGCCTGCTCGCCCGCGACAGCGATGGTTTCACGTTAGTGCCCCCGATCGTAGTCCGCGACGAATTGGCCTCCGGCGCCCTCGTCGAGGTCTGTCGAATCCCGACGCTCAGCGAGAGCTTCTACGCGATCACGCAGAAGCGGCGGTTCCCGAACCCACTGCTCGCCGAACTTATGGCACGAGCTGCGAAGCAGGAGCAGTCATAGTCGAGCCGACCGAGCGAGTTGACCAAGGTAATCTTGCAAGCGTTGCCACTCCCAGTAGTAGGCGGGTTAAGAGCCGGACCCCCAACTGTAAATTGATCGGCGTTTTCCATTCCTCCGAGTCGCAGTGTGTGCAGGGGATTTCAAGATGGCGTGCGTGTCTGTTTCGCTGCAACATCGTTACATGTGCATGGCGGCATTAATTCGTTGCTGGGCAATAGGCCCAGTTGCGTGTTTCGATTGGATCTGGCTCGAGCTTCGCGTTCATTTGGGAATTAGGTTTAGATTCGCGCCCACGCGGGTAAACGATGGCCGCCCACCTAAAAAAGACCAGTAGAAGAAGCGCAATGGTCCGAATGGCTGCAATTCTTACGCGATTGCTTACGCTCCATCCCAAGCGGATCGATCTCTCGCTCGACCGTATGTGGCGAATTCTCGACCGCCTTGGCCATCCCGAGCGTCGTTTGCCGCCGGTGATCCACGTCGCCGGCACCAATGGCAAGGGTTCGACCGTCGCCTTTCTGCGCGCGATCCTGGAAGCGGCCGGCTTCTACGTGCACGTCTACACCTCGCCCCACCTCATGCGCTTCAACGAGCGCATCCGTCTTGCGCGACCGGGCGGCGGCGCGCTGGTCGACGACGACGAGCTCGCGGATGCGCTTGCGACCTGCGAACGGTTGAATGCCGGCGATCCGATCACGTTCTTCGAGATTACCACCGCCGCGGCCTTTCTGCTGTTCGCGCGCCGTCCCGCCGATGTGCTGCTGCTCGAGGTAGGCCTGGGTGGCCGGCTCGACGCGACCAACGTGATCGGACACTTGCTTGCGAGCGTGATCACTCCAATCTCGCGCGACCATGAAGAGTTTCTCGGCAACACCATCGAATTGATCGCGGCGGAGAAGGCGGGTATCTTCAAGCCCAATGTGCTGGCGGTAACCGCGCCCCAGTCGCTGGAGGCGCTCGCGGTGATCGAACGGCAGGCAGCGCGCTTGTGCGCGCCGCTTCGTATTGGTGGCAAGCACTGGGGCGTGACGCCCGGCCACGGCCGCATGGTCTATTGGGACGAAACCGGGCGCATCGACCTGCCGCCGCCTTGTCTGTTTGGCCGTCATCAGTTCGACAACGCGGGTACCGCAATCGCCACCTTGCAGCATCACTGCACTGCAGATTCCGCACGCGGCCTTCGAGCAAGGCGTCGCCAAAGTCGAGTGGCCAGCGCGCATGCAACGTCTCGCCCACGGCGAGCTGGTGGAACTGGCGCCGGACGGCAGCGAGGTGTGGCTCGACGGCGGCCACAATCCGGACTGCGGCCGTGCACTTGTGGGCGCGCTTGCCGATCTTGAGAAGCGCGGTCCGCGGCCGCTCATACTCATCGTCGGCATGCTCGCGAGCATGGATTGCGAAGGCTTTCTCATGAACTTCGCCGTGCTCATCTGCCGTGTCATCGCGGTGCCGATCCAACAAGACACGGCTCTGCCGTCCGAAGAGATCGCACAAGTCGCCCGCCGCGTCGGCATCCCGGCCGAGACCCGCGACAGTGTCGGGGACGCGCTTGCCACAATCTCCGCGCTTGGCCTCGCCCCGGCCCCGCGAATCCTTATTACCGGCTCGCTCTATCTCGCCGGGGAGGTGCTTGCCGCGAACAGCACACTGCCGACCGGATCTGATACGCGTGGTCGCAATAGCATCCCTTAGCGGCACCCATAAAAATTTGCTGCTTTTCCCTTAAAGAGCGACTTGGTCACATTGCTTATCGAGGAAGACAGCAATGAACCTGAGATGAGCAACAAGAACTCGGGCGGCAAAGAGCAAAGAAATATGATGCCGTCCCGGCTTGTTTAGAATGTTAAACTCAAGTGAAATCGATCAGCACCAAACCAGCGCCCGCATACACCCAGCCGGAGACGATTGATGATCATTGATGGCCTATCTGCTCCGTCGCCCACACCATTGCATCCTCCGCCGCCCCCACCTGGTGCATCGATGCCGACACTCGTGACAACGTCCTCGCCCGCCGAAGCGCGCTCGCCGGAAACTGCCCGCGCCATCAGGAACCTTCCCGACCTGATCGTGCATGGCGCCGAGCAACAGCCCTTGGAAGCGGGGCGAAGGTGACCTTGGCAAATGTGATAACGCTCGTTAAACCCGACGATTGGCACGTGCACCTTCGCGATGGCGATATGCTGCGCATGGCGTTGCCCTGGTCGGCCCGCGTGTTCGGGCGCGCCATCGTCATGCCGAACCTCGATCCACCGGTGACGACGGCCGCGCGGGCGGCTGCCTATCGCGATCGGATCCGGCGCGTCTTGCCAGGCGGATCCGGATTCGAGCCGCTGATGACATGTTTCCTGACGGATGAGACGGAGCCGAAGGACATAGCTCAAGGTTTTGCCGAAGGGATCGTCATGGCGGTCAAGATGTACCCGGCGCGCAGCACCACGAACGCCGCCGCCGGCGTCACAGACGTTCGCCGGGTCAGCCGGGTATTGGAGAGGATGCAGGCGATCGGCATGCCGCTCCTGATACATGGTGAGGTGGCCGACCCCGAAACAGACGTTTTCGACAGGGAGAAGGCATTCATAGACAGGGTGCTTGTTCAGCTGCGAGCCGATTTCCCGGCGCTGCGGATCGTCTTGGAGCACATCACGACCGCCCAAGCCGTGGACTATGTGCAGGACGCCGCGGGACCTATCGGCGCTACCATCACGGCGCACCATCTCATGATCAACCGCAATGCGATGTTCGCAGGCGGCATCCGGCCGCACATGTACTGTTTGCCCGTGGCCAAGCGGGAGGGGCACCGTCTCGCCTTGAGGAAGGCCGCGACCTCCGGCGATCCCCGGTTCTTCCTCGGTACGGATTCGGCGCCGCACCTAGTCCAGGACAAGGAATCGGCGTGCGGCTGCGCTGGAGTCTTTACGGCGCCGGTTGCGCTTGAGCTCTACGCCCAAGTGTTCGAGGAGGAACGAGCCCTCGATAGGCTCGAGGCCTTCGCGTCACTCAACGGCGCACGGTTTTACGGTCTGCCGCCGAACACCGAGACGGTCACGCTCGAGCAATCGCCGTGGCAACCGCCAGAATTGCTGCCGGTCGGCGAGGCTGATCACGTGCGTGTGTTCTGCCCGGAGGGCAAAGCTCGTTGGCGCCTGCTCGAACCGGCGGCCTGAAAGAGCTTATCCCAGTTCAATGAGAGAACCCGACCCATGACACACCATTTCGACAAATCCAGACTGCCAAGCCGCCACACGACAGTCGGCCCCGAGCGGGCGCCGCATCGGTCGTTCCTCTACGCCATGGGATTGACCGATGCCGAGATCGCACAGCCCTTCGTCGGTGTCGCCACTTGCTGGAACGAGGCGGCCCCGTGCAACATCACCCTCAGTCGTCAAGCACAGGCTGTCAAACTGGGCGTCAAGGCGGGTGGCGGCACGCCGCGCGAGTTCACCACCATCACAGTGACCGACGGCATCGCCATGGGCCACCAGGGCATGAAGTCGTCGCTGGTGAGCCGCGAGGTGATCGCCGATTCGGTCGAACTCACCATGCGCGGCCATTGCTACGACGCGCTGGTAGGCCTCGCCGGGTGCGACAAGTCACTGCCCGGCATGATGATGGCCATGGTCCGCCTCAACGTGCCGAGCGTGTTCATATACGGCGGTACGATCCTGCCGGGGCGCTTCCGCGACAAGGACGTCACCGTGCAGGACGTCTATGAAGCGGTGGGAAGCTACCAGGCCGGTCAAATCTCCGAGGACGAGCTACACGCTCTCGAATGTGTGGCTTGCCCTTCCGCTGGTTCGTGCGGCGGCCAGTTTACCGCCAACACCATGGCTTGCGTCTCCGAGGCGCTCGGCCTCGCACTGCCCGGTTCGACCGGTGCGCCGGCACCCTACGAGAGCCGTGACGCCTTCGCGGAAGCGTCTGGCAAGGCCGTGATGAACCTGCTGGCTCGCGACCTCAGGCCGCGCGACATCGTCACCCGCAAGGCGCTGGAGAACGCCGCCGCCGTGGTGGCGGCCTCCGGCGGGTCGACCAATGTGGCGCTGCATCTGCCGGCGATCGCACACGAGGCGGGCATCGACTTCGACCTGCATGCGGTCGCCGAGATTTTCAAGCGCACACCCTATATAGCCGACCTCAAGCCTGGAGGGCGCTACCTCGCCAAGGATCTGTTCGAGATCGGCGGCGTGTCAGTGATCCTGAAGGCGCTGCTCGACGGCGGCTATCTGCACGGCGACTGCATCACGGTGACAGGCAAGATGATCGCCGAAAACCTGGCCGACGTGGTCTTCCCGACCAACCAGGACATTGTTCGCCCGATCTCCGACCCGATCACCACCACCGGCGGCGTGGTCGGTCTGCGCGGCACGCTCGCCCCGGAGGGCGCGATCGTCAAGGTGGCCGGCATGACGGACCTCAAGTTCCGCGGGCCGGCCCGGTGCTTCGACTCCGAGGAGGCGGCTTTCGACGCCGTGCAGAAGTGTGAGTACAAGCCGGGCGAGGTCATTGTCATTCGCTACGAAGGGCCGAAAGGCGGTCCCGGGATGCGCGAGATGCTGGCGACCACGGCGGCGATTTACGGCCAGGGCATGGGCGACAAGGTGGCGCTGATCACGGACGGACGCTTCTCCGGCGCCACGCGCGGCTTCTGCGTTGGCCATGTCGGCCCCGAAGCGGCCGTTGGCGGCCCGATCGCATTGCTGAAGGACGGTGACATCATCGCCATCGATGCCGATGCGGGCACGCTTGACGTGGAGCTGTCGGCCGACGATCTGGAGATTCGGCGCAAGGACTGGCGACCGCGTCGTCACGACTTCCAGTCGGGGGCGCTTTGGAAATTTGCGCAAACCGTGGGGCCCGCATCGAAGGGCGCGGTCACTCATCCCGGTGCCGCCGCGGAGACACACGTCTATGCCGATGTCTGAACTCTCGCGACACACATAGGACCAAAGATTGCTATTGCGCTGGCGATGGCTCGGCACCACATCTCAAGCACCCGGAAGGTCCGGGCCCCTCTGGCGGCCGAGCATGGCCGCGATGTCGGACCTAGGACGCATTCAACGCGTCCTCACTATCGTCCGAAACATGAGGGTTAACCATGGACCTACTCGCCGACTTCCTGACCAGTGATTTCCTCGGCAAATCCGCCTGGCTCTGGTTCGCCTTCATCGGCATCGTCGGGGCGCTGCTCGCCTTCGACCTCGGCGTTCTCCACAAGCAGGACAAAGAGATCGGTGTCGCCGAGAGCCTGAAGCTGTCTGCGTTCTACATCGCGGTCGCGATCATTTTCGGAGCTTGGGTGTGGTGGTCCATGGGACCGACCTCGGGCATGGAGTACTTCACGGGCTATGCCATCGAGAAGGCGCTCTCGATCGACAACGTCTTCGTGATCTCGCTCATCTTCGGCTACTTCGCAATTCCCGCGAAGTACCAATACCGGGCGCTCCTCTGGGGTATCCTCGCGGTGCTGGTCTTACGCGGCCTCATGATCGCGGCAGGCGCGGCGCTCGTGCAGCAGTACGAGTGGGTGCTCTACATCTTCGGCGCCTTCCTGATCGCCACAGGGATCAAGATGCTCGTCATGGGAGAGAGCGAGCAGGACGTGTCGAAGAATCCTATCGTGCGCTTCCTGTCGAGGCGCATGCGGGTCTCGGACGAGCTGCACGGTGAGCGCTTTTTCGTCCGCAAGCCCGACCCCGAGACGGGCAAGCTCGTGCGTTTCGCCACGCCCCTGTTCCTGGCGCTCGTCGTGATCAACATCGCCGATCTGGTGTTCGCGGTCGACTCGGTGCCAGCGATCTTCGCCATTACGACCGACACCTACATTGTGTTCACGGCTAACATCATGGCGATCCTCGGCCTACGCGCGCTCTATTTCGCCCTCGCCGCTATGGTGCACCGCTTCGAGTATCTGAAGTATGCCCTCGCCATCGTGCTCGTCTTTATCGGAGCCAAGATCTTCTGGAACCAGATCGTCGGCAAGTTGGACCCCGC
This sequence comes from Xanthobacter pollutisoli, assembly GCF_040044995.1. NCBI lineage: Bacteria > Pseudomonadati > Pseudomonadota > Alphaproteobacteria > Hyphomicrobiales > Xanthobacteraceae > Xanthobacter > Xanthobacter pollutisoli. Next base: position 6,805 of record NZ_JBDZDP010000022.1, on the reverse strand, counting down.
GATTTCGCTCGCAGTGACCCTCTCTATCATCGCGGCCGGCGTGTTGTTCTCTCTATGGAAAACCTCCACTCACTTGCCGAAGACGATAGATGACCGTTAATGTCCGCCGTCGTGGATCAACCGCATCGACCGCCAGCCACCCTGCGGCTATCCCACCACTCGCCACAAAGACACCGTTGCGGCCTCGTCGGCCATGTGTTGTAGCGCGGCTTATCTGCGGCTCGCCAGTCTCAACCGGCCCGATGAGAAATAGGATTCTTAACCGGGCCGAGCGCACCCCGCTTTCACCGCGCTAAGTAGCCGGCGGCTACGGCAGGGCTCGTATTATTGTTGTTGGTGCCGTGCTATCAGACGAGGAAGCCCGAGCCGCACGCACTGCCTTCCCTTAATCAGGAGTTCTCTCGATGAAATTAGACATTCTCGTGCCAATCCATACATACCCCGATGGAAACGCAGACAAGTTTGCTCTCCACGTCGCTGCGGCCGCGCGCCACTTGGAGGCCGATGTTCATGCGCTCGTCATGGTTGCCGAGTTTCCGCACGTATCCAGCGCCCTCGGCAACATTCTCATCGACATCCCCTCGCTGATCAGTGGTGCGAAGGCAAAATGCCGTGAGCGTGGATCGGCGGTCATACAGGCCATGGAAACAGAGACGGGACGGCTTGGCGTCTCATGGCGAACCACCAAAACGGAATGCTTCCCAGGCACGTTTGGAGACGCTGTGACCAACCTCGCGCGCTACCACGATCTTGTCTTGGTGGGGATCGGACCTGACGATGTCACGCCGCAAGCGACCGCGGAGGCGGCAATCTTCGGATCAGGCAGGCCGACTCTCCTGGTTCCGGAAAATTCACCGCCCGCGGATTTCGGGCATGTCATGATTGCCTGGGACGGGAGTCGGGTCGCGGCGCGTGCGGTATCCGATGCTCGTGATTTCCTGCAGCGTGCGCAAACCGTCACGATTGCTTCGGTTACCGACGAAAAGGCCCTCCCGGACGAGGATCCCGGTACCCGGCTGGCGGAATATCTCTCACGGCACGACATTCAGGCGACAGTCGCCCGGGTGCAGAGTCGGGGCCGTCCCATCGCCGAAACCCTGCAGGAGCATGCGCGGGAAACCGGAGCGGGAATGCTGGTGATGGGGGGCTTCGGTCATTCCCGGATGAGGGATTTTGTGTTGGGTGGCGCGACGAGCGGAATCCTGAAGGATCTGCGGCTTCCGGTATTGCTGTCTCACTAGGGGCGTAAAGATGCCCCGGACCCAACCTCGTGACTGACGAGCCGGTGGCTGCTTAAAAGTTCGTTGGCGAGGCGGACCACCTCGCAATTTCAGGAGTGCCGGATGCAAAGAATGAAAGCAGCCATTTTCGTCGAACCTGGTCGGATTGTCCTGGATGAGAAGCCGATCCCGGATGTCGGGCCGCTGGACGCACTTGTCCGGATCACGACGACAACGATCTGCGGCACGGACGTCCACATCCTGAAGGGCGAGTATCCGGTTGAGAAAGGCTTGACCATCGGCCATGAGCCGGTCGGCGTCATCGAGAAGCTCGGCTCCGCCGTTGCGGGATTCAGCGAAGGCCAGCGGGTCATCGCAGGCGCCATCACGCCGAGCGGCTATAGCAACGCCTGTCAGTGCGGGCGCTGCTCGCAGGACGGACCTGGCACCCGCCACGGTTGGAAACCGATGGGCGGCTGGAAGTTCGGCAACACGATCGACGGCTGCCAGGCCGAGTATGTTCTTGTTCCCGACGCGATGGGAAACCTGGCTCTGGTCCCTGACACCCTCACCGACGAGCAGGTGCTGATGTGCCCTGACATCATGTCGACCGGGTTCAGCGGAGCGGAGAGAGGCGGCATAAAGATCGGCGACATGGTCGCGATCTTCGCGCAGGGACCGATCGGTTTATGCGTCACCGCCGGCGCGAAGCTCCTAGGCGCGTCAACGATCATCGCCGTCGACAGACTGCCGGAACGGCTCCAAATGGCGCGACGTCTCGGTGCTGACCATGTCGTCGATTTCAGCCGCGCCAACCCCGTCGACGAGATCCTCCGGCTCACTGACGGGCGTGGCGTCGATGTCGCCATTGAGGCGCTTGGCACCCAGGCGACGTTCGAGGCCTGCCTGCGCGTTCTCAGACCTGGCGGCACGTTGTCGAGCCTCGGCGTCTATTCCTCCGACCTCAACATCCCGCGCGATGCCTTCGCAGCCGGCCTCGGTGACCACACGATCGTGACCACGCTCTGCCCGGGCGGCAAGGAGCGGATGCGCCGACTCATGGCTGTGATTGAATCGGGGCGGGTGGACCTCGGCGCGATGGTCACGCACCGTTTCAAGCTGGATGACATCGAAGCGGCCTACGACCTCTTCGCCAACCAGCGCGATGGTGTGTTCAAAGTCGCAATCACGCCGTGATCGCGAGGCAATGACGCCAGGCGAATGAGCAAAGCGGCAAAACTTGAAAGACACCGTAGAAGCAGGAAGGGACAGCACGACGCGCTCCCAACTCGATAGGCTGCTTACGCTGGCCGCCGAGCGGGAGCCGGTTCGAACCGCGATCGTCCATCCTTGCGACGCGGCTTCTCTGGGCGGCGCACTCGAAGCTTTCCGGATGAGACTGATCCTGCCCGTGCTGGTCGGTCCTCCTGCGAAGATCGCAGCCGCGGCGGCGGCGGCGGGCGAAGACCTTACCGGCATCCGCATCGTAGCGGTCGAGCACAGCCATGCTGCCGCCAAGGCCGCCTGCCGCCTGGCGCGGGCGGGCGAGGTCGAGGCCATCATGAAGGGCAGCCTTCATACCGACGAGTTGCTCGCCGCAGCGATTGACCGCGAGGCGGGTCTGCGCACCGATCGGCGGATGAGCCATGTCTTCATTCTCGACGTGCCTACCTATCCGCGCCCGCTTTTTCTGAGCGATGCCGCCATCAACATCGCGCCTGACCTCGCGGCCAAAAAAGACATCGTCCAGAATGCGATCGACTGCGCGCACGCCATGGGTGTTCAGGAACCGCGGGTGGCAATCCTGGCGGCAGTGGAAACGGTGCATCCGAACATGCCGGCGACCACCGATGCGGCGGCCTTGGCCAAGATGGCCGATCGCGGCCAGATCGTCGGCGGCCTGATCGATGGGCCGCTTGCTTTCGATAATGCGATCTCCAGGGAAGCCGCCGATGCGAAACGGATCGTCTCGGCCGTGGCCGGCATCGCGGACGTGCTGATTGTCCCGAACATCGAAGCCGGGAACATGATGGCAAAGCAACTCGCCTATCTGGCCAACGCCCAGTCCGCGGGCATCGTAATGGGGGCACGGGTGCCGATCATCCTGACCAGCCGGGCCGACGGCCGCCTGTCGCGGCTCGCGTCCTGTGCCGCAGCGGTGCTGGTTGCGCGGCACAAGAGGACGAAGCCCTCCAGATGACCAAGGCGCTCCTCGTCCTCAATGCCGGCTCGTCCAGTCTCAAATTCGCGGTCTTCGGTCGTAGAGCCGAGCTACCTGTGCTGCTGAAGGGCAGCATCTCACAGCTTGGTCATGAACCGCGTCTGAAAGTCGGGTCCCCTGGCGAGGCCGATTGCGAACGGGCCCTTGGCGCTGGTCCGATGTCGCCCGGCGATGCGGTGCAGGCGGCGCTAGCCGAGCTTCGCGGGCGCGGCCTGATGGATCGGATCGTCATCGTCGGCCATCGTATCGTCCACGGCGGGCAGACTTTCACCAGACCAACCGTCCTCGATCGTTTGACACTCGACAGACTCCGTCACCTGGCGCCGCTAGCGCCGCTGCATCAGCCCTACAATCTGGATATCGTCGAGTTGGCTTCGGGCCTTCTGCCTGCCGCGATCCAGATCGGCGCCTTCGATACCGCTTTCCACGCCGACCGGCCGCGATGCGACCGCCTCTATGGGCTGCCACGCCGGCTGAGCGATGACGGCATCATGGCCTATGGCTTCCATGGCCTTTCCTATGCCCATGTCGCGGCGGTTCTGCGCGCGCGATACGGCGCCAGCGCCGGCGGCCGAACGATCGTGGCCCATCTCGGCAGCGGCGCCAGTCTCTGCGCCATGGATGCCGGGCGAAGTGTCGCCACCACAATGGGGTTCTCGGCGCTCGATGGCCTCGTCATGAGTTCGCGCTGTGGATCGCTGGATCCGGGCATCGTCCTTCACCTCATACGCGAGCGGCACATGAGCGCAGAGGTCGTGAGCGAACTTCTCTACGAGCAGTCCGGCCTGCTCGGCGTATCGGAGATTTCCGGGGATATGCAGACGCTGCTCGAGAGCGGCGACCCTCGCGCGGCCGAAGCCGTCGACCTCTTCATCTATCGGATCGGCCGGGCGATCGGCTCGTTGGCTGCGGCGGTCGGCGGGCTCGATACCTTGGTCTTCACAGCCGGCATCGGCGAGAACGCGCCAAGGGTTCGGCAGCTTATATGCGAGGCAGCAGGATGGCTGGGTGTCAGCATAGACCCCACCCGCAACGAGCGAGGGGAGACGAGTGTCGGCTCCGCCGCGTCGGATGTCGATGTGCTCGTGATACCGGCCGAGGAAGAACGCGCCGTCGCGGAAGGTGCTTTGGCATGCCTCGAAACGGTGGAAGCACAGCCGCGACGGAATGCGTGATCTGTTCGAGCCGCCGGCGACCCATGCATATTCCCACGAAGCCTGCCAAGCGCCGCCGGGATCGTCGTTGAAAAGACCTCTCGCACATTATGCATCGATGGTTCGCAGAAATCCCAAGCGGCGCATCAGGGCCTTTTCGATTTCAAGCACCACCAGTACCGCGATGCCAATTCCCATGATGATTGCGCCTTCAAGGATCGAAACCGGGGCGCTGTCGAAAAGGACATGCATGAACGGCGCATAGGTGAAGGCGAGCTGCGCGACGATAACCACGCCGATAGCGGCGAGCACCGCCGGGGTGCCGAGCGCGCCGCGAATGCTGAACGAGGTCATGTGCAGGTATCGCACGTTGAAGAGATAGAAGATCTGCATCACCACAAGCGTGTTCACCACCATGGTTCGCGCGGCTTGCTCGCCCCGTCCGCCCAGAATGGCATATTCGAAAATGCCAAAAGTGCCGAGCGTGAACAGGACGGAAACGAACGCGATGCGCCACAGAAGAAAGCGCGAAAGCAGTGGCGCGTTGCGCGGGCGCGGCGGGCGCTGCATCACGTTCGGCTCGGGCGGCTCGAAGGCGAGCACGAGGCCCAGCGTGATCGCCAGGATCATGTTGATCCACAGGATCTGAACCGAGGTCATCGGCAGGGCGAGGCCCAGGACAATGGCCAGCACCACACCGAGCGTCATCCCGCCGTTTGTCGGCAGCGTCCAGGCGATCACCTTGCGGATGTTGTCATAGACCGTGCGGCCTTCGTGAACCGCCGCGACGATCGAAGCGAAATTGTCGTCGAGCAGCACCATTTCCGCCGCTTCCTTGGCAGCCTCGGTACCCTTGCGGCCCATCGCGATACCGACATCGGCCTGTTTGAGCGACGGCGCGTCATTGACTCCGTCGCCCGTCATCGCGACCACATGGCCGTTGGCCTGTAGGGCGCGTACGATGCGGAGTTTGTGCTCGGGACTGGTGCGGGCGAAGACGCTGACGGTCTGCGCGATCTCAAGCAACGCGGCGTCTGAAAATCCGTCGAGCTCGGAGCCGGTGACCACTTGCGGATTATCGGCCAATGCGAGTTGCCGTGCGATCGCGGCGGCCGTGTCACCATGATCGCCGGTGATCATCTTCACGGAAATGCCGGCAGAACGGCAGGCGGCGATCGCGGCGATGGCTTCTTCACGCGGCGGATCGATGAAACCAACGATGCCGAGGAATACCAATCCGCTTTCGACATCCCTAAAGGACAGGCGCTCCATGCCCGCACCGGCTTTCATGGCGGCAAAGCCTAACACTCTTTCGCCATTGCCGGCCGCCGCGGCGATGCGCGCTTGCCAAAAGGCGGCGTTGGTCTTGTCGCCGGCGGCCTGCGCTTCACACATTTCGAGCACGCGCTCCGGCGCCCCCTTCACGGCAACCCATGTGTCGCCTGCGGGGGTGCGGCTCAGCGTGGCCATGAAGCGATGCTGGGCATCGAAGGGAATCTCGTCGAGTCTGGCCCAGGCGCCGCGCTCGGTCTCGGGATGCAGACCGGATTTCATTGCCAGCGCTACGAGCGCTCCCTCCATCGGATCGCCATGCACGCTCCAACGGCCCTCGCTCTCCACCAGTTGAGCGTCGTTGCACAGGAGGCCGGCGCGGACCAGGTCCACACGCGCGGGGTCCGAATCCGGCGCGGCATCGCTGGTCGCCGCCGTCGCTCCAATCTTGCCGAGCGGGGCATATCCCGCGCCTTCGACGAGATATTCCGTTTCCGAAGTGACGATGCGGCGGGCGGTCATTTCGTTCTTGGTCAGCGTCCCGGTCTTATCAGAGCAGATGACCGACGTGGCCCCCAGCGTCTCAACCGCCGGAAGCCTGCGCACCACCGCATTGCGGCGAGCCATGCGCTGGACACCAATGGCCAGCGTGATCGAGATGATGGCCGGCAGACCTTCGGGCACCACGCCGACCGCAAGCGCCACCACCACCATGAGCGCGTCGGACCACGGATAGTCCCGCACCAGAATAGCAAAGGCAAGGATCAGGGCTGCCATGCCGATCGCGAACCAGGTGATCAGCTTTCCGAAAGGCTCAATTCGCATTAGCTATGCATGATCCGATTTGGTAGGCTGGCGGTCTGCACGCAGGAGGCGAAGATGGACCGGCAAGACTACATGGCGTGGCTTTCGCAGATCGACGACCTCTCGGCGGAGCA
>NZ_JBDZDP010000021.1:0-50739 GCF_040044995.1 Xanthobacter pollutisoli | reverse complement strand
GGCGCATCGGAACTCGAAGCCCGCGAGCGGAGGCGTGCCGTGGCGAACAGCATAGTATATTCTCGCATCGGGAAGGATGAACGACGATGTCCGCAAGAGCAGTGGAAATACGACCGATTAGGAGGGCAGGATAAAGGGGCGCGATGTGCGCCTCGGTTCGGTTGTGCTTTTTCAGGGACTTACACAGCAGATTCGCGAGGTGTGCCTGACTGGCGCAGCCTGCGGCTCCGGCGATTTCATAAGCAAATCAGCGCTATCGCGCGATGTGCGGTCTTGCCGCCATGAGCGACGAGAACGACTTCCGCATCCGGCCAGGCCGCATCCGCTCGACGCGCGTCCAGCGCGCCAGACCCTTCATCGCCCAGGCGCTCGCCGCCGCCCAACGGGCCGGCGGATCGGTCTCCCGCATGGGGACGATCGGTCCCGGCCACCGCTCTCGGTTCGGCCGCGGCCAGCGTGCATCGTTGCAGGCCAATCGGCTCATCACGTCCCGCTCGCGTGGCGCCGTCGTCAAGGCGCGTGTGGTCCGCCACGGCGGACGCAACGCGCAGCTCGCAACCCACCTGAACTATCTGCGCCGCGAGGGCGTCACCCGGGACGGAGAGAAGGCCCTGCTATTCGGCCCTGCCGCGGACGATGCCGATCGACAAGCGTTCGCGGAGCGGTGCGAGGATGACCGGCATCATTTCCGGTTCATCGTCTCGCCCGACGACGCTTTGGAGATGTCCGACCTCAAGTCCTTCGCCCGCGACCTCGTCGGGCAGATGGAAAAGGACCTCGGCACGAAGCTTGATTGGGTCGGCGTCGATCATTGGAACACCGAGCATCCGCACGTCCACCTGATCGTGCGTGGCGCGCGCGAGGACGGCGAGAACCTCGTCATCTCGCGCGACTACATCAAGGAGGGCATGCGCGATCGGGCGCGCGACCTGATCACCCAGGAGCTCGGCCCCCGCACCGATCAGGAGATCCACCGCACGCTCGAACGCCAGATAGCCGCCGAGCGTTGGACCAACCTCGACCGGCAGCTCGCGCGCGACAGCACCCGCACCGGCGTCATCGACCTCGCGCCGCGGCCCGACCGCCAGCCCGACGAATTTCATGCACTCAAGGTCGGGCGCCTACGCAAGCTCGAGTCGCTCGGCCTTGCCGACCAAATCGGCCCCGGCCAGTGGTCGATATCGGAGAACGCCGAGACGACGCTGCGCCAGCTCGGTGAACGCGGCGACATCATCAAGCGCATCCATTGCGGCCTGACCGAACACGGCATCGAGCGCGGTGCGTCCAACTATGTGCTCGCCGGGGAAAGCCTGGACGATCCTGTCGTCGGCCGGCTGGTCGCCCGCGGTCTCGACGATGAGCTGAAGGGTACGGCCTATGCCGTGATCGACGGCACGGACGGCCGCACCCATCACATCAAGCTGCCCGACCTCGACGCCGCCGGCGATAGCGCGCCCGGATCGATCGTCGAGCTACGCAGGTTCGATGACGCCCAGGGCCAACGCCGCGTCGCCCTGGCGGTCCGCTCGGACCTCTCGATCGAACAGCAGATCATGGCAAACGGCGCCACTTGGCTCGACCGGCAGGCTATCGCGCGTGAACCTGTCACACTCGGGGGCGGTGGCTTTGGAGCGGTGGTGCATGAGGCGCTGGACCGGCGCGCCGAGCACCTGATCGCTCAAGGTCTGGCGGAACGTCAGAGCCGCGGCGTCAGCTTTAGCCGCAACCTGATCGAGACGCTGCGCCGGCGCGAGCTGGACGCGCTCGGCGAAAGGCTGGCGGCGGAAAGCGGGCGGCCGTTCAACAAGGCGGCCAGCGGTGAATATGTCGCCGGCAACTACCAGCGGCGCTTCGCGCTCGCTTCCGGCCGCTTCGCAATGATCGATGACGGCCTCGGCTTCCAGCTCGTTCCCTGGTCGCCATCACTCGAAAAGCAGCTCGGCCGGCATGTCTCCGGTCTCGCGCGGGGCGATGGCGGCATCGACTGGAGCTTCGCCCGCAAGCGGGGGATCGGCTTGTGAACACAGCTCCTCATCAAGAAAGGACTCCGCTATGTCGGCCACCAAAATCCTCTGGGGTCAAATCCTTGTCGTCTCTCTGATTGTGCTCGCCACCACCTGGACCGCGACGCAGTGGACGGCATGGCAGCTCGGCTTCCAGCCGCAACTCGGCCTGCCATGGTTCGAGCTGTTCGGCTGGCCGGTCTATCATCCGCCGGCCTTCTTCTGGTGGTGGTACTTCTACGACGCCTATGCGCCTTCGGTCTTCGTTGAGGGCGCCTACATCGCTGCATCAGGCGGCTTCATCGCGATCGCCGTCGCGATCGGCATGTCGGTCTGGCGCGCGCGCGAGGCCAAGAATGTCGAGACCTATGGCTCAGCGCGGTGGGCGCGCGCCGACGAGGTGCGAGCCGCCGGTCTCCTTGGACCCGACGGTGTGGTGCTCGGCAGATTCGACCGCGCCTATCTTCGTCATGACGGACCAGAGCATGTGCTCTGCTTCGCGCCGACCCGCTCCGGCAAGGGCGTCGGCCTGGTCGTGCCATCGCTGCTGACCTGGCCGGGCTCGGCCATCGTTCACGACATCAAGGGCGAGAACTGGCAGCTCACCGCCGGCTTCCGCGCCCGACATGGCCGCGTGCTGCTGTTCGATCCCACCAACGCGAAGTCGTCCGCCTACAATCCGCTGCTCGAGGTCCGACGCGGCGAATGGGAGGTGCGCGACGTCCAGAACATCGCCGACATCCTGGTCGATCCCGAAGGGAGTTTGGAACGCCGCAATCATTGGGAGAAGACGTCCCACGCGCTGCTCGTCGGTGCCATTCTACACGTTCTATACGCCGAGACCGACAAGACGCTCGCCGGCGTCGCCGCCTTCCTCTCCGATCCTAAGCGACCGATCGAATCGACGCTCGCCGCGATGATGAAGACCGCGCATCTCGGAGACGCTGGACCGCACCCCGTCATCGCGTCTGCCGCGCGGGAGCTGCTGAACAAGTCAGACAACGAAAGGTCCGGCGTGCTGTCTACCGCGATGTCGTTCCTTGGCCTCTACCGCGACCCGGTGGTGGCGGAGGTTACCCGACATTGCGACTGGCGCATCACCGACATTGTCGGCGGAGCGCGGCCCACGACGCTCTACCTCGTTGTGCCGCCCTCCGACATCGCGCGGACCAAGCCGCTGATCCGCCTGATCCTCAATCAGATTGGCCGGCGGTTGACCGAGGACTTACAGGCGAAGGGAGGGCGGCACCGTCTGCTTCTCATGCTGGACGAGTTCCCAGCGCTCGGCCGCCTCGACTTCTTCGAATCCGCGCTGGCCTTCATGGCCGGATACGGCCTGAAGAGCTTCCTGATCGCCCAGTCGCTGAATCAGATCGAGAAAGCGTATGGGCCGAACAACTCGATCCTCGACAACTGCCACGTCCGCATCAGCTTCGCGACCAATGACGAGCGGACGGCCAAACGCGTGTCGGATGCGCTTGGCACCGCAACCGAGATGCGGGCGATGCGGAACTACGCCGGACACCGGCTCAGCCCCTGGCTTGGCCATCTGATGGTCTCGCGCTCGGAAACCGCGCGGCCGTTGCTCACGCCAGGCGAGGTCATGCAACTCCCGCCGGCCGACGAGATTGTCATGGTCGCCGGCACGCCGCCGATCCGCGCGAAGAAGGCCCGCTATTTCGAGGATCGTCGTTTTCAGGAGCGTGTGCTGCCGCCGCCCGTGCTCGTGAAGACGCCTGCGGCGAAGGCCGACGATTGGAGCGCGATGCCCTTGCCGCCACGACCGCAGTCGGACGTGGAAATCAACGATGCCAATGGGGATGACGAAGACCCTACAGGCTCGGAGCGCCGCCATCAGCCCGAGCTGAACAAGGCGGGCGCTGTCGAGAAGAAGGCGCCCATCGACAACGAGTTCGCGGCCGATTTTGCCGATGATGCGGATGACGACAGCGTCCGCACGAGCCGCCTCAATCAGGTCATGCAGGGTATCGCGCGACAGGTCTCGCTCGACACCAATGACGGCATGGATCTGTAGGCGCTGCGATGGTGAAGGCGCCGAAAAAGCAGCGGCTATCCGTCTATCTTGATCCGGACACCATGAAGGCGCTCGCCGCCTATGCCGCGCGCCGCGACCAGTCACGATCGCTCATCGCCGAAGCGGCGATCGCATCGTTCCTGTCGCCCGATGCGGCCGAACGACAGGAAGCAGCGACGACCAAGCGTCTCGATCAGCTCGACCGGCGCATGACGCGCATGGAGCGCGATCTCGGCATCTCGGTGGAGATGCTGGCGGTGTTTGTCCGCTTCTGGCTCACGACCAATCCGCCATTGCCGGAGCCGGCCCAGGCCGCCGCACGGGCGCAGGCTGGCGAGCGGTACGACGCCTTCGTCGCCGCACTCGGGCGGCGACTCGCGAAGGGACCGAAAGTGCGTGAGGAGATTTCGGAGGACGTCGCCGGGATCGCAGGCGCGGATTAATCATCGCGCGACGCGTAGCAAGATTCCGGCAGTTCCGCCGCCTCCCTGTCTTTATACGCCAGAGCACTACGACCCCATTCTGCTTGTTGTCATGCCCTGATTTCTGCCTCTTCTACTGATCCCCGATCCAGGGCCGCACGTTTGCGGTCCCACGCAGAACGGGGACGACATGGCGGTTTCTCACCAGCAATCAGAGGCGATCCTGCGAGGCGCGCGCATGTTGCGCACGGCGCTCGGCCCCGCCATCGCCGGATTTCTGGAAGACCCATCGATCGTCGAGGTAATGCTCAATCCCGACGGGCGGCTCTGGATCGACCGGCTCTCCGAGGGGCTCTCCGACACTGGAGAGCGTCTGTCGCCGGCGGACGGTGAGCGCATCGTGCGCCTCGTCGCGCATCATGTCGGCGCCGAGGTACATGCCGGCTCGCCGCGTGTATCGGCGGAGCTTCCCGAGACGGGAGAACGGTTCGAGGGTCTCCTGCCTCCGGTCGTAACGGCCCCAGCGTTCGCCATTCGCAAGCCGGCCGTCGCTGTTTTCACGCTCGCCGACTACGTCGCGACCAAAATCATGTCTGCCGAACAGGCCGAGATTCTCCGCCTCGCCGTTGCGGAGCGTCGCAACATTCTCGTTGCCGGCGGCACCTCGACCGGCAAGACCACGCTCACCAACGCCTTGCTCGCCGAAGTGTCGAAGACCTTCGACCGCGTCGTTCTCATTGAAGACACGCGCGAACTGCAATGCGCCGCGCCAAATCTCGTGGCCATGCGGACGAAGGATGGCGTCGCGTCGCTCTCCGACCTCGTTCGCTCCTCGCTTCGCCTACGCCCGGATCGCATTCCAATAGGAGAGGTGCGCGGCGCCGAGGCGCTGGATCTCCTCAAGGCCTGGGGAACAGGCCATCCGGGCGGGATCGGCACTATCCACGCCGGGACCGCGCTCGGCGCGCTGCGCCGCCTCGAACAGCTCATCCAGGAAGCCGTCATCACCGTTCCGCGCGCGCTCATCGCCGAGACCATCGATCTCGTGGCGGTGCTCAGCGGCCGCGGATCGACCCGTCGCCTCACCGAACTCGCTCGCGTCGATGGCCTTCATCCCGACGGCGACTACCGCGTCACCCCAGCAACCCAGTCCGTCCAAGGAGATTCCAAATGATGCACCACGCCTTGCTCGCGCGCCGTCGTATTGCGGCCGCCATGTCCGTCGCCGTCATCAGCATGATGCTGGCGCCAGCGGCTCATGCTTCCGGTTCGTCCATGCCGTGGGAAGCGCCGCTGCAATCTATCCTCGAATCCATCGAGGGACCCGTGGCCAAGATCATCGCTGTGATGATCATCATTATCACAGGTCTAACACTCGCCTTCGGCGACACATCAGGCGGCGCGCGGAAGCTGATCCAGATCGTCTTCGGCCTGTCGATCGCCTTCGCCGCGTCGAGCTTCTTCCTGTCCTTCTTCTCCTTCGGCGGCGGAGCGCTCGTCTGATGGTGAGCCTGATCGACAGCGCCAGCGAAGTGCCAGGCTACACCGTCCCAGTCCATCGGGCGCTCACCGAACACATTCTGCTCGGCGGCGCGCCGCGTTCGATCGCGATCCTCAACGGCACGCTGGCGGCGGCGCTCGGCCTTGGCCTGCGCCTCTGGCTGGTCGGCCTCGGGCTCTGGGCGGTCGGGCATTTCGCGGCGGTGTGGGCGGCCAAACGCGATCCGCAATTCGTCGACGTCGTGCGCCGCCACCTGCGCATCCCCGGCCACCTGAGCGCGTGAGATCCCGATGATGAACTTCGCCGAATATCGCCGGACCTCAACCCGCCTCGCGGATTTCCTGCCCTGGGCCGCGCTCGCGGGCGAAGGCATCGTCCTCAACAAGGACGGCAGCTTCCAACGCACCGCCCGGTTTCGTGGTCCCGACCTGGATTCCGCGGTGCCGGCCGAACTCGTCGCCGTGGCCGGTAGGCTTAACAACGCCTTCCGCCGGCTCGGCTCGGGATGGGCGATTTTCGTCGAGGCGCAGCGCCACGGCGCCGGCGCCTATCCGTCGAGCCGCTTTCCAGAGGCCGCGTCGGCCTTGGTGGACGCCGAACGCAAGGCCGATTTCGACGAAGACGCCTCGCACTTCGAGTCGAGCTACTTCCTGACCTTCGTCTATCTGCCGCCGGCTGAGGAGGCCGCCCGCGCCGAAAGCTGGCTCTATGAAGGCAAGGCCGACAACGGTCTCGACCCCCGTGAAGTGTTGCGCGGCTTCGCGGATCGCACCGACCGCGTGCTTCAGCTCATCGAGAACTTCATGCCGGAATGCGCATGGCTCGATGACGGCGAGACGCTGACCTATCTGCATTCGACCGTCTCGACCAAACGCCATCGCGTGCGCGTGCCCGAGACGCCGATGTATCTCGACGCGCTGCTCGCCGACCAGCCGCTCACCGGCGGACTTGAGCCGCGCCTGGGCGACACGCATCTCCGCATCCTCACCATTGTCGGTTTTCCGACAGCGACCACGCCTGGGCTGCTCGACGACCTCAACAGGCTGGCCTTTCCCTATCGCTGGTCGACGCGCGCCATCCTTCTCGACAAGACCGACGCGACCAAGCTGCTCACCAAGATCCGGCGGCAGTGGTTCGCTAAGCGCAAGAGCATCATGGCGATCCTCAAGGAGGTGATGACCAACGAGGCTTCGGTGCTCGTCGACACCGACGCGGCGAACAAGGCGGCCGATGCCGACCTCGCGCTCCAGGAACTCGGCGCCGACTATGCCGGTCAGGCCTACGTCACCGCGACGGTCGCTGTCTGGGACGCCGATCCACGCATCGCAGCCGAAAAGCTGCGCTTGGTGGAAAAGATCGTTCAGGGCCGCGACTTCACCGCGATGGCGGAGACGATCAACGCCGTCGACGCCTGGCTTGGCTCGTTGCCGGGCCATGTCTACGCCAACGTCCGGCAACCGCCGATCTCGACGCTCAATCTCGCCCATATGATTCCGCTGTCGGCGGTGTGGGCGGGGCCGGAACGGGACGAGCATTTCGGACAACCCCCCTTGCTTTACGGCAGGACCGAAGGCTCGACCCCGTTCCGGTTTTCCCTTCATGTCGGCGATGTCGGTCACACGCTCGTCGTCGGGCCGACCGGCGCCGGCAAATCAGTGCTCCTGGCGCTGATGGCGCTGCAGTTCCGGCGCTATCCCGGCTCCCAGGTCTTCGCCTTCGACTTCGGCGGAAGCATCCGGGCCGCGGCGCTCGCGATGGGCGGTGACTGGCACGATCTTGGCGGCGGCCTGACAGAAGGCGCGGCTGACAGCGTCTCGCTGCAACCGCTCGCCGGCATCCACCACGTGCCGGAACGCGCATGGGCGGCTGATTGGATCGTCGCGATCCTGCAGCGCGAGGGCGTGACGATCGTGCCAGAGGTGAAGGAATACATCTGGACGGCGCTGACCTCGCTGGCCAGCGCGCCCGCCGGCGAGCGCACCCTGACCGGACTCGCCGTCCTCCTTCAATCGAACGATCTCAAGCAGGCGCTTCGGCCCTATTGTGTCGGCGGCGCCTATGGCCGGCTGCTCGACGCCGAGAGCGAGCATCTTGGCGAAGCCTTTGTGCAGGCGTTCGAGACCGAAGGCCTGATCGGCACCGGCGCCGCACCGGCCGTGCTCGCCTATCTCTTCCACCGCATCGAGGACCGCCTCGACGGCAGCCCCACGCTGCTCATTATCGACGAAGGCTGGCTGGCGCTCGACGATGAAGACTTCGCCGGTCAGCTCCGCGAGTGGCTGAAGACCCTGCGCAAGAAGAACGCCTCCGTCATCTTCGCCACCCAGTCGCTTTCCGACATCGACAGCTCGGCGATCGCGCCCGCCATTGTCGAGAGCTGCCAGACCCGGCTGTTGCTGCCGAACGAGCGCGCGATCGAGCCGCAGATCACCGCGATCTACCGCCGCTTCGGGCTCAACGACCGCCAGATCGAGATCCTCGCCCGCGCGATGCCGAAGCGCGACTACTACTGCCAATCGCGCCGCGGCAACCGGCTCTTCGAGCTCGGTCTGTCCGACGTTGCGTTGGCGCTTTGCGCCGCTTCCTCGAAGACCGACCAGGCCACAATCGAGCGCGTCGTGGCGGAACACGGCCCCGAAGGATTCCTGCCGGCCTGGCTGCGTCTGCGCGGCGTCGCCTGGGCCGCCGACCTCATCCCCAACCTCAACAACCTGGAGACACAGCCATGATCTTCCGTCGCTCACGAGCGGCGCTTCTTGCCGCGTCGATCCTTTCCATTCCCGCGGCGATGTCGCCCGTGATGGTCCAGCCGGCGTCCGCGCAATGGGTCGTCTACGACCCGACGAACTACGTGCAGAATGTTCTCTCCGCGGCCCGCGCGCTGGAGCAGATCAACAATCAGATCACCTCGCTTCAGAACGAAGCGACGATGCTGATCAACCAGGCGCGCAACCTCGCGAGCCTGCCTTACTCCTCGCTTCAGCGCCTGCAGCAGTCCGTGCAGCGGACACAACAGCTCCTCGGCCAGGCGCAGCGCATCGCCTACGACATCCAGCAGATCGACCAGGCCTTCACGTCCACCTACGGCAATGCGTCGATGTCCGCCTCCGACCAGCAGCTCGTCGCGCAAGCGCGCGAGCGCTGGCAGAACACGGTCGGCGGCCTGCAGGATGCCATGCGCGTGCAGGCCGCCGTCGTCGGTAACCTCGACACCAACCGCGCCGAGATGTCGGCGCTCATCGGCCAAAGCCAGGGCGCGACTGGCGCCCTGCAGGCGGCGCAGGCCGGCAATCAGCTCCTCGCGCTCCAGGCCCAGCAACTCGCCGATCTCACGGCCGTCGTCGCGGCGAACGGACGGGCTCAAGCGCTGACCGAAGCGGAGCGTGCGGCAGCCGCCGAGCAGGGTCGCGAGCAGCGCCGCCGCTTCCTGACGCCCGGCGACGGCTATCAGCCCGGCAACGCCCGCATGTTCCCGAATGGCAACTAAGGCCCCTCAAGAGGATCGTATCATGAACGGCAAACTCCTGGCGCGCCTCGGCGCCGTCGTCTTCGTCGCCGTCGCCATCACCGCGACGGCGATCGAGATGACCCGGAAAGAGGAAGAGCCGCCCGTCCAGGCGTCACGGCCAAGCGAAGACATGTCGGCCGATCCGCTGCGCGAAGCGCAGCGGCGGTGTCAACTGCTTGGCGAGGCTGCCGTGCGCGATACCGAATGCCTGCGCACCTGGGCTGAAACCCGCGACCGATTCCTCGGCGTTACGGCCACACCAGCGCGGACGTCGCCGCAGCATGACGACGGACGTTGATCATGGGCGGCACCGGCGTCATCGACCAATTCCTAGAGGTCTTCACCCGCTACATCGATAGTGGCTTTGGCCTGCTCGGCGGCGAAGTAGCGTTCATCGCCACTACGCTGATCGTCATCGACGTGACCTTGGCCGCGCTGTTCTGGAGCTGGGGCGCCGACGACGACATCATGGCGCGCCTGGTCAAGAAGACGCTGTTCGTCGGCGTCTTCGCCTACATCATCGGCAACTGGAACAACCTCGCGCGCATCGTGTTCGAGAGCTTCGCGGGACTCGGCCTGAAGGCGTCGGGCACGGGATTTACCGTCGAAGATCTCATGCGCCCCGGCCGCGTTGCGCAGACCGGCCTCGATGCCGGCCGCCCGCTACTCGATTCCATCTCCAACCTGATGGGCTGGATCGCCTTCTTCGAGAACTTCATCCAGATCGCCTGCTTGCTGTTCGCCTGGGCCCTGGTGCTGCTCGCCTTCTTCATTCTCGCCATCCAGCTCTTCGTCACCCTGATCGAGTTCAAGCTGACGACTCTCGCTGGCTTCGTACTGATCCCGTTCGGCCTGTTCGGCAAATCCGCGTTCATGGCCGAACGGGTGCTCGGCAACGTCATCTCGTCCGGCATCAAGGTGCTGGTGCTTGCCGTCATCATCGGCATCGGCTCGACCTTGTTCTCTCAGTTCACCGCCGGGTTCGCTGGCCAGACGCCGACGATCGACGAGGCGATGGCGATCGTGCTCGCCGCGCTGTCGCTGCTGGGTCTCGGAATCTTCGGTCCCGGCATCGCCAATGGCCTTGTCTCCGGCGGTCCGCAGCTCGGCGCAGGCGCGGCGGTCGGAACCGGACTCGCGGCGGGTGGGGCTCTGGTCGCGGCCGGCGCGGCGGGTGGAATGGCCTTGCGCGGCGGCGCCGCCGCTCTTTCCGGAACCGCTGCCGCCGCGCGGGGTGGTGCGGCGATGGCCGGAGGCGCTTCGACTGCCTACAGCCTCGGCGCCGCTGGTCAGTCGGGCGCGTCCGCCGTCGGGTCTGGACTCGGCGGCGTTGCTCGCGCCGCTGGCGCGGCCGCCACCTCACCGCTACGGCGCGCGGCCGCCCGCGCAGCAGACAGCATGAAGTCGAGCGTCTCCGACGGAGCCAAATCCACGTTCGCCGCCACGGGCGGCACGTCGACCATGGGCGCGATCGGCGGAAGCGCGGCCGATGCCGCGCCCTCAACGTCCGCCGACGGCCCGCCGGAATGGGCCCAGCGCATGAAACGCTCTCAGGCCTTGAGCCACGGTGTGACGGCCGCCGCCCACGCCGTTCGGAGCGGTGACAGCCATGGCGGCAGCTCCTCCATCAACCTTTCCCAAGGCGATCGCTGATGTTCAAACGACCATCTACTCACTACGGCAAAGCGCCAGAATCCGAGACACCTTATCAGCGCGCCGCACAGGTCTGGGACGAGCGCATCGGCGCCGCGCGGGTCCAGGCGAAGAATTGGCGGCTCATGGCCTTCGGCTCTTTGGTCCTGTCCGCCAGCTTTGCGGCGGCGCTAGTCTGGCAATCCGCCCGCGGAACGATCGTGCCGTGGGTCGTCCAGGTCGACAGGCTCGGGCAGGCGCAGGCGGTCGCGCCCGCAGTCGCCGATTATCGACCGACCGATCCGCAGATCGCCTTCCATCTCGCGCGCTTCATCGAGCAGGTCCGCTCGATCCCGGCCGACGCGATCATCGTCCGGCAGAATTGGCTGCGCGCCTACGATTTCACGACCGATCGCGGCGCGATGGCGCTCAACGACTACGCGCGATCCAACGACCCCTTCACCAAGGTCGGCCGGCAACAAATCGCTATCGACGTGTCGAGTGTGATCCGCGCTTCGCCGGACAGTTTCCGTGTCGCCTGGGTCGAACGCCGCTACGAGAACGGCCAGCTCGCCGAGACGACCCGCTGGACCGCCATCCTCACCATCGTCGTGCAGGTGCCGCGCAACGCCGACCGGCTGCGCGCCAACCCGCTCGGCATCTATGTCAACGCCATCAACTGGTCACGGGAGCTTGGGCAAAGAAGCCGTCTTTCCGTAAAGCCGGAAACCCGGCTTTCCGCACTTCCATACTGGCGATTTTGCTTTGCACGTCGGGGCTCGCCGGTTGCGCCACGGCCAACAGGCCGCCCGAGATCTCCTATGACAACGCCGTGCCGGCGGCACTGAGCGCCGATCCTCCCGCTCCCGTGCGTGTGGTCGAAATTCCGAGGCCGCTCCCGCTGCCTGGGCAATTGCAGCCCGTTGAACCGGCGCGCCGAACGCCGGAGCCGACCGAGCCCACGGCGCGCGTCAACCAGGCCAATGCCGCCGCGCGCGTTCAGCCGGTCCGCGACGGCTTCATCAATGCCATGCAGGTCTATCCCTATACGGGTGGCGCGCTCTATCAGGTCTACACCGCCGTCGGCCAGATCACCGACATCGCTCTTCAACCCGGTGAGCAACTGGTCGGGTCCGGCCCGGTCGCCGCCGGCGACACTGTCCGCTGGATCATCGGCGATACGCTGAGCGGTTCGGGCGCGACGAGCCAAGTCCACATCCTGGTGAAACCGACCCGCGCCGACCTGATGACGAATCTCATCATCAACACCAATCTGCGCACGTACCACATGGAGCTGCGCTCGACCGAGCGGACTTATATGGCTTCGGTGTCATGGCAGTATCCGCAGGATCAGCTCATCGCGCTGCGGCGCCAGAACGCACAGGCCGAGGCCAGCAGTCCCGTCGCCACCGGCGTCGACCTCGCCAACATCAATTTCCGCTATGCCATCGAGGGCGATCGTGCGCCGTGGCGACCGCTGCGGGCTTATGATGATGGGCGCCAGGTCTTCATCGAGTTTCCGCGCGGCATTGGTCAGGGCGAAATGCCGCCGCTGTTCGTCGTCGGCCCGGAGGGCAACACCTCCGAACTCGTGAACTACCGCGTCCGCGCTAACTACATGATCGTCGACCGCCTGTTCGCGGCCGCCGAGCTACGCTTCGGCGCCGGCGACCGCCAGAAGCGCGTCCGCATCGTCCGCACCGATGGGAGGCCGGCATCGTGAGCGAGCCCGAACCCCGGAAAGAGGAAGACGAGGCGCCGCTGACCGGGTCGGCCGGCGATGCGGCCGCACCGATGCGGCTGCGTGCCGAAGCGCCGCGCGTCACGCGGCTGTCGCGAAAGGTGCTCGCCGGCATTGGTCTGGTCGCGAGCGTCGGCATCGGCGGGGCGCTCATTTATGCGCTTCAAACACGCGACGGAGGTGGGCCCGCCGAGGAACTCTACTCGACGGACAATCGGTCGACCGCCGATGGCCTTGCCGGATTGCCGCGTGATTACAGCGGAGTTCCTCAGCTCGGTCCGCCGCTTCCGGGCGATCTCGGGCGACCGATCCTGGGCGCGCAAAATCGTGGCCAGCCATTGCCGGGACAGCCCGACCCCGGCCTTAGCGCGGAGGAGCAGCGGCGGCTGCAAGAAATAGAGACCGCCCGCGTCAGCAGGCTTTTCAGCGGCACCGAGAATCGGCCTATGGCTTCGACCGGTCCCGGCCCCGCGACGATCGCGCCGCCGCCAGCGCCGGACCTCGCCGGCCTCGGCCTCGCGCCACCACCCGCCACACCATCGGCCCAGGATCGGCAGCTCGCATTCCTGAACGCAGCCGCCGATCGGCGCACTGTCGCGCCGGATCGCGTTGCCGCGCCGGCGTCGCCTTACATCCTTCAGGCAGGCGCCGTCATTTCCGCTGCGCTCATCACGGGCATTCGCTCCGACCTGCCCGGCCAGATCACCGCGCAGGTGACCGAGAACATCTACGACAGCCCGACAGGCCGCATCCTGCTGGTGCCGCAAGGCACGCGGATCATCGGTCAGTACGACAACAGCGTCCAGTTCGGCCAAAGGCGCGTGCTGCTGGTCTGGAACCGCCTGATCTTCCCGAACGGCCGCTCGATAGTGATCGAGCGCCAACCCGGTGCCGATTCTGAGGGTTATGCCGGCCTTCAGGATGGCGTCGACCATCATTGGTGGGAGCTGGCGAAGGCGGCGGGGCTGTCCACGTTGCTGAGCCTCGGTGCCGAACTCGCCACCAACGACGACGACCGCTTGATCCAGGCGATCCGCAACGGCGGCCAGGACACGATCAACGATGCCGGCCAGCAGATCGTGCGCCGCCAACTGAATATCGCGCCAACGCTGACGATCCGTTCGGGCTTTCCCGTTCGCGTCATCGTCACGCGAGACCTGGTGCTCGAACCTTACGGAGGCTAGCCGATGGCGAAGCTGAAGCTCGGTGCGCTCGAAGACGACAAGCCAGTGAAGCTCGCGGTGGAATTGTCCGCTGCACTTCATCGCGATCTGATCGCGTATGCAGAGATCCTCGGCCGCGAAAGCGGCAAAGCCGTCGAGCCTGCCAAGCTCGTCGCACCGATGATTGAGCGTTTCATGGCGACGGATCGGGAATTTTCAAAACTCCGCCACGCGGCCCGTTCCCGTCCGCAACCGGCGGGCAGCGCTCCTCCAAAAGACGGATAAAGTTCCGGAGCGCGGGATTGTCGTTGCTGTGTTCCCACAATGCGGAATAGCCAATCCGCGTCGCGCCATTTCCGTCGTATACTTCGCGATAGATCACGCCGTCATGGCTGGCGCCCACACACGCCTCGCACATAAGCGTGACTCCGCGACCCATCCCAACCAGGCCCCTGATGTTCTCGACGCTGACATCATGCCGCACCACATCAGGCAGCTCTCCGGGCGACGCCAGTTTGGAAATGAGGATGTTCTGAAACTCGGAGCCGGGATCGCGTTTGCTCAATAGGAACCGCTCGCGTTTCAGATCGGTCCAGTAGATAATCTCGTTGGCTGCTAGCCGATGGTCCTCGGGTAACGCGACTACGACCCTTTCGCCCCACAGGGTCATTGATCGAGTGTCATTAAGTGGCGCCTCACCGGTAAGGATGGCGACATCGATCGTGCCGCTATGGATGCCGGCACACAGCCTCGAACGCGATTCTTCGACTATGCTGATCTGAACTTCGGGAAAACGCCCCGTGTAGTCGATAAGGCTTGCACGCAGATTGCCAGCCGACAGTGACGTATAGAATCCGATGGCGAGGTGGCCGACCTTGCCGTGACTGACCGCCTTAGCGTTGTCGATTGCGCTCTGTAAGTCTGCAAGCGTGCGACGAACGCCGTCGAGGAACTCGCGGCCAGCCGGCGTAGGGCGCACGCCGCCGTTAGTCCGCTCGAACAGCTTGATCCCGATTTGCTCTTCAAGCGCTCTTATACGCCGGCTGAGATTGGACTGTTGAACAGCAAGCGAGTCCGCGGCCTTGCGGAAACTCCCGCGCTCGGCCGCCTCGATGACGTAGCGAAGATGCCGAAGCTCCATGATCCCGGGACCTTCAATCCCTCGTCAATGGAGTTAAGCGCTGCTTCCCGGACAACGGCGGTTCTTCGTCCTTAGGCGGAACGAAGCCTGAAAGAAAAATGGAACGTCTCGAAGCTCGGTCGGGCGAATCAACATGCAACAGAGGTCGCCGGAACTTTCGTGCGACGACCGCCCGGTTGAAGGTGGGTCGCAGAGCAGGAAGCGTTCTCAGGGTTAATTTTGAGAATCGCGCAGCGCTTGGTGGATGACTGCTTGAGACTTCGATCTTAAGAGCAGGCATAGTATCTCCAGATCATTCAGAAGGTTTACGGGGTCTTGATCGTGCGCCGTTCGCAATGTGTTCTTGAGCCACTCACTCATGCCCGGATGTGCCAATACCCATTCGATTATCTGAATCCCGCATAAGTGTTTGAAAATTCGATGGTAACTATCCGGTCTGACGGTCATTCTCCGACTGTGAGGCCGTCAAAATGCTACGCTTTTGATTTCATTGAAAAAACCGCCAGAAAAAATATTTTTGCAGTTCCGGCATCTATCGAGGTCAATCGCCCTTCAGACCCGTTTTTTTGCCTGCGCATCGCAACTCCGGCGGCTGCCCGAAAGTACCGTCAGCTCTCCATAGCAGGACTCAGTCTTCGGATCGAGGAGCCCGGGAACGGCAAAGGTGGCCAGCGCACGTCCGACGCCCCTAAACGTAGAACTTGAACGGCTGTCGCTCTGCTCCCGTAGCGCTGCCCATAGTTAGCACTTCGCCGACCTTGTCCGCGAAGCGAATGGTGACCGGCAACCCGTCGCTGAAATTGCAGGCGTTGTAATTGATTTTCGTGAGACCCAATATGTCTGCCAGTACCGTCTCGATGGAGGGATAGTCACCGCTCGCGCGGAGCACGGTCACGAACAACGGATTCGGCGTCTCGGGACCGATATAGGTATCGATACGTGGCGCATACCCCGTGGTCCACAGATAAGCATCTTTGTCTCCGAGCTGGATCGCCGTGCCGCGCAGGCACGGATAATCGCCATCGCGGAAGAGCTTGGTCTCGCCATGAGTCGATTGGATACGCACGCCTACGATATTGGTGCCGTCGGGCGCGGCTTTGCTAAAGGCCTCCCATTCCGCGTCGTTGAACTTGGTTCGGCCGTGAATGAACAGCTCTTTTGGATAAGTTCCGAAGCGTTGCTTGTAGGTATCCAGAACCGTCTTGATCAGGTTTTCGGCCGCCAGATCGCTGAGGTGAAACTCTCTGTTTTCAGTCTGCCACGGCCCGTTCGCCCCGCGAAAGACGACCCCGTCTCCTTCGCTCAGGAACATCTGCGCCGCACAGCAGGCGTGATTGTCAGCGTGATTGGGAAGGAGCTTAAACACCAAGCCGACGTAGCAGACGCCTGGCCGCATACGGGCGATCTTCCACGGAGGTTCCGCCTGCGTTTTGTAGAACAGGCCTGTGGCCAAATTCCAAGCGACGGTGGCGGAATCCTGAGTGCCACGTTTCGGATATCCAGCCTTGTTCACGAACTCTTCAGGGGCAAGGGTTGTCTCGCGAATAAGCTGAGATGTCATGCCCAGCTTCAAAAGCTTCGCTTTGACCTGCCGGTGGAAGTCGGGAATGTCATCGAACACTGCTTCAAGCGTGTCATCAATAACACCGGCCAGTAGAGGAAGGTCGACGCGCCCTTTCTGGCGCCGGGACAATTCCCCCTTGAGAAGCTCGACCTTACGGCGCTGACCCGCAACTGGGCGGCAGGTTTCGAAGACGATTTCCGGCACAACGAAGATCCAAACGTCTACCGTCCGCTCCTCATTTTTCGCGTGGCGTTCAATAGGGTCGATGAACAGCTTAGTTGTGGTGGCCACCGCCTCGTGATGGTTCTCGATCGCAATCGCAGCACGGATATCCGCAGGATCTATCTCGCATTGAATCATAGCGCCAAGATCGGCGCGGATGCCGAAGGCCTCTTCGAGACCGGGAAAATCAGAAAGATGAAGCCGGAACTCTTTGTCGCGCTGACCGCGAGGCGGAATTGCGACGGGATTGCTGATTGCATCGAGCCAGCGGCACAGGAGGTCTAGGCCATGTTTTGTACCAACCGCACCTATCGTAATCTGTGGACGATCAGGCTTTGACGCAGGCCCGTAAAGCGTAAGGCCGTCCTTCGGATGATCCGAAGCCTGCCCGTGCCCAAACCCCAGCGGTGGTTCCGGAATGTAAAGAACCGGAACGGATTTCTCGGAAAACTCGATCAAGCGTCCTCCTCCTCGAAGTGGCCGCCTAACGTTGTGGGATCGGCTTCTTCCGCATCCTCGCCCAGTCTGTTGGTCTGGCGCGCGGTCACAGGCGCTGTGAACTGGATCGGCATCGCATCGAGAGTGATGCTGCCGCCAGAGCCGACGGCAAGGTCGACATATGGACTGTCGCCAGCCAACAGCTCCATGAAGGCCATCACACGCCCATGCCATGCCTTGTTCCGCCAAGCTGAACAGATCGAACGCCGAAGGCGAAACTGAGTCTTGGGGTCTGGAATGGCGATCGGCTTGCTGTGCTCGCCGATGTCAGAGAACAGCACACGGCCCTTGAGCCGCATATGAGGGTAAGGGAAGAGGCTGGGAATGACGCTTACACCGTATTCCCAGATCTTCTTGCGGGCGACACCGCGTAGCATTGAATTGCGGCGCTGACCCTGGCGCCCCCATGAGACGCGCTTCTTGAGGCCCAATCTTTTGTCGCCAACGTGGAAGGACAGTCCGCTTGAGAACGAATGAGCAAGAAGCCCTTGGCGGGCGCAATGCTTCTCCCATGCCTGGCGCAAGAGATTCATCATAATCGACCGGGCATCGCGACTGTCGATCCCCGCGTCCGATGACCCGTTCTCGAGTAGATCGAGAACATCGAAGTCACGCTCGGCGTGAAACGGCCCCACCCGCTCGAAATGTTCCGCAAGGTCCATTGGGCTGGCGAAGGTCAGGAAACCGTCGCCGAATTCCGCCATCGGGTATTCGAAGGACGCGCCGAGCTTACGCAGCAACGCCTCATTGGCACGATTGTTCGGCACCAGGTGATTGAGCTTGTCCGGCATCCTTAATATCCGGAGCCAATTGGACGTCAGTACCTCGGGAACCGCCTCGATCTCGACTGCGCGCCGACGCAGATGAGCGTACCATTCGGGCTGAATGTTGCCGCCGCCAGCCTTGGGCACATGCTGCCTTTCGAGCGATTTGAGCAAGCTTTCCAGCCCCTTCGCCCATCCGCTCTCAAAGTCGACATACTGCAGGCCGCCGATGCCGAAGAGCTTTTGGAAGGCACGCATCTTCAACGGAATTATGAAGTTCGGATCCTGAAGTTGTTTCGTCAGGTCTTCCGCGATGGCGATCTCCTCGCGAACACCCCTTCTGGCAAGCGTCTCGTCGCTACAGCACAACAGCATCTTGAACGCACGAGTCTGAAGCGCCGCAGTAAGCTTGCCGCGCCATTCGTCTCCGGCATCAAGATCGAAGATGTCTGCGAAGACCTTGTAGCCGGCGGCTTCGAGCCGCGGCGCGAGCCACAACACAAACTGGTCATCACCAGGCGTCGCCTTGGAGATGAATATCAGGTCGCGTTCAACAGGCCCGGCCCCGCTCATTTACTCGACCGCCTTGTCGATGAACCCGAGCGTATTGGCGTTTTCTACCAACGTCCGCACCTTTGCTCGGTCGAGCCCCGATGGCACTTCGGCGTCGATCTCTAGCTTCAGCTTCACCGAACTCCCCGGGATCGTCGTGAGCTGCTCGACGATAGCTTCGACAATCTGATGGATTTCGCGGGCTGGTCGTTCCGAAGAGATCATCACGCTGCCGGTGAAGCGGGTTGGCTTCCTCTCAGCAGGCGGAGCCTGGGGCGTACCGCCGTCTGGCTGTGACCCTGTATCCGGCGACTTCTCGCCTGGGCCTTGCGCACCCCCGCCACTACCAGACTGCACCGGAGCCGGTCGATGGGCCTCGGCCACAGCAGGCTTAACAATGACACTGTCGCTGTCGATCACGACTGCCGCGTTCGCGGCGCGCTCGATGGCAAGGCCCAGATAGATGTCTGACTTCTCGTCCCATCGCTCGGCATAAGCGAAGGGCCCCGGGATCATCCCGCTTACGGAGGCCTGCACGGCCTTGATCAGAACCTCCTGGTTCTTCAGGCGTGGCAGATAGATGTAGCGATTGAGATACTCCCGCAGATCCTTGAGCGAGAGATGCGGCTTGCCGTTCCAGATGTACTTCTGGAGGTCGCGATCGAGGCGCGTCGGGCCCAGTTCCGTGAGCAACCCTTCTTCGGCCACGAGCTTCTTGCTGGCCCGCGCCAGCAGCCCGTCCTGAGCCGGGATCTTGCCCGAGACCCATTCGACATCGGCTTGTGCGCTCTCCTGCGCCGGATAGTGAAGATAGCACCACGCCTCTTTCAGGCGTGTCTTCATCGTCTCGTTTGATTCAGCCAGCTTTGCCTTGGCCAGCGCGCTGTCGCTCTGCGTCAGGTTGAGCCGCTCGGTGTCGCGGACGATCTCGCCCCAAGCGAGTGACGCTCGCACCGCGTCTTTCAGATTATCGAGCTGGCGAGAATCCGCGGCGATGAAGACCAGCATGTTGCGATACACACGCGGCGTGCTGCCACGCTGCATCAGTATGTCCTTGGCTTCGACCAGCGCCTCGGAACCCTCGCGGCCATTATGCGGATGCGCGACGCCCAGCACGACTGCCCGCACGCCTCCAGCTTCGTCCGGCACTTCCGCTGACGAGGCCGGCGCCACCTGCACGGCGTCGAAGTGCCCACGATCTGCGAGGCTGTTCACATATTTGCTCAGCTCGGTGTCGATCGTCATCAGGACGAGCGCGGTCTCGATCTGTGCTGCCTTGTCGGCCGCGATGCGGTTGAGGCTCGCCGACATCGAGTACCAGTAGCGCCCGAGATCGGCGTGCATGAACTTGGCCTGGTTGGTCAGCCGTCGCAGCGCGTCGCCGAAGATCGCGGGCCGCTCACCTGGCTGCACGACGCCCAAGTTGATCTGCTTGTCGTCGAGACCGGTGTTCTGTTGCTGGTGCGTCGGTGCCGTGCCCATGAAGATCGCGCGCGCGACGCGCCGCGTCGCGGAATAGCGGTTCAGGTTTGGGGCCGACTGATCGATCTTGTAGGGCGTCGACGCGGTGCCATCCACATCACCGGCGATGATCGACTGCCAGGTCACGTCGAGATAGTGGAGCAACTCCGGTTCAACGCGCGGCGAGCTAACCGCAACGCTGCCCGGCATGATCATCACTGACGGGTCGCCGTTCATCCAGAGCTCGTGGATCGCCTGCGCCATCAGGCGCAGCACGCCGCGCGTTCGCTGGAACTTCTCCAGCGATCCCCAGCTCGTGTAGAGCTGGTCGAACAGCTCGGGGTGGATCGGATAGGCCTTCTCCAGCTTGCGCCGGTAATCCTCGTCGGCGCAGCCCTGCGGGAAGTCGTTGGCGTTCTCGCGATAGAGCTTGGCGAACTGCTTCAGCGTGTTGTCCCGGTGATGGAACTTGTCGCCGGAGATCTCCTTGAACAGCCGCCGCCGGACAATCTCATAGCTCTCCTCCTGGCTGGCGGGCCGCCATGAGGATTCCACGCGGCTGAAGGTCTGCTTGAGACGCGCGAGCGCCTCCTGGCCGCCTTCGCCGCCGACCTCTATCTGCGACGCAGGCAAGGAGGCGACCAGCAATGTGCCGGGACTGGCCTTTACCGCTTCGGTGAGCGACTGGACGAACGACAGGTTCGCGTCGAACGAACCCGATGGCAGCCCTTCGACCCGATAGATCTGCCGCAGGTAGGCGACCCACTCGTCGATCAGGATCAGGCATGGGGCGTACTTCTTGAAGATCGTCTCGAGCAGGTGCGAGCCTGGCGCAATGCCGTTGGCATCATTCTCCGCAACCATGTCGAAAGCTTCGGCGCCACCGAGCTGCCACGCCAATTCACCCCAGGTCGTGCGAATCTTACGGCCGCCCTCGGCATTGAGGACGTCCTGCGGCCCGCGTGAGGTGCCAACCAGCACCGCGCGCTTAATGTTCTTGGGCACGGTCAGCTCGTGCTTTTCGAGCAGCTGATCGAGGCCCGACAAGTCTTGAACCGGCGTCGGCCCCGCCATGTGGTAGAGGGCCAGCATCGAGTGCGTCTTGCCGCCGCCGAAGTTGGTTTGCAGTTCGACGACCGGATCGCCGCTGCTGCCCGACAGCCGCTTGGCCGCGCCGACCAGAAGCGCACTCAGCCCCTCGGTCAGATAGGTGCGGCTGTAGAACTGGCGCGGGTCGCGATATTCGGCGGGCGCGCTGCCCGAATGCACTTTGGCGAGGTCGGCCGCAAACTCGGCCTGCTGGAACTCGCCGGTTGCAACATCCTGGTGCGGCTCCACCACCTCGCGCCAAGGCAGCAAGCCTGCCACCGTCTCGACGGAGATTTCCAGGCGCTGGGTCTTCCGGCGCTCCTCGTTGCGCTGAAGCTCGGTGAACTTCGTCCGCAAGATGGTGTCGCGCATCTTCGAGAGCTGCTCGGCGGTCTCGCCGGCGCTGATCGCCTCCATCAGACGGCGCATGGAATCGAGCGCGCGCTCGGCGTCGTCGTAGGTGAAGGTCTCGTTGTGCGAGAGCTTGTTGCGAACGTCGCTCAGCTCGTTCACCCACGACCGCTCCGCGCGGCCGAGAACGGCGCGGAAGGCGTCGTTCCAAAAGCGGTCCATCGCGTTGAACAGCGCGGCCTGGTCCCAGCCGACCTCACCGTTGCTGTTGGGGCGCAGGCTCGGCAGCTTCTCCAGAACCTGAACCTGCCAATGACCCTTCAGCGAGCTCTCCAGCCGCTTTTCAACGA
Source organism: Xanthobacter pollutisoli (assembly GCF_040044995.1). Lineage (NCBI taxonomy): Bacteria > Pseudomonadati > Pseudomonadota > Alphaproteobacteria > Hyphomicrobiales > Xanthobacteraceae > Xanthobacter > Xanthobacter pollutisoli. The sequence continues at coordinate 28,742 of NZ_JBDZDP010000021.1, read as the reverse complement.
ACGGAATGAGGGCCGCGGGCAGCAGCTCCATACCCTCAAAAACATACTGGCGCGTGCTCTTGGCCACTGTCCCGTTCCTCCTCAGATATCCAGGCGGATCTGACGATCCCCGCTCGTGTCGTGGATCGCCGCAGCCTGCCGCGTCAGCTCCGTCCAGTCGGCGATCAGGGCGTTGTAAGCCGTGGCCTCCTTCGCATCCTTCCGCTTGTTCGCGCTGATGTCGTAGAGGCAGTAGGCAAGATCCTTCACGGCCTCAGCTTTCGCATCGATCTTCTTCAGCAAGACGGCGGTCTCGTGCGAGATGCCGTCCTTCTCGTACTTGCGAACGAGATGCTGAAGGCACTCCCACACCGTGAGGTGACCGTCGCCCTCGGGCTCCCAATCATCATCCAGTTCGTCGCGCGGCAGGATGCGCACCTTGCCGGCGGCGCTCTCTATGATCCCGGCGTGCTTTACGCTCTCAACAGAGATGCCGCGTGCACGCGCGAGATTATCGGCGGCGCCATAGTCACCCTTCGCCATGCCGTACTGCTCGAACCAGGTGATCGCAAACCGCGTGTCGGCGTCGAACTCGCCCTGGATGCCGCCAAGATACTCGTCGAGTTCGCGATTGATGAGCTGGAGCGCCGTCTTAACGCTCATCGGGCTGTCGTCGGATTCCAGCACCGCCTTGTAGCGTGAGAACACCCCCATACCAGGGCCGATGGCCGATTGCGGCATGTCGGCCGGGGCGATGTTAGCGGCCTGAAGCTCAGCGATAGCTGGAGGCAGTTCGCGTTTCAGGGCACGTATGAACTCGGCACGAGTGATGACCTCGGCCGTAGCCTTCTTCTTGCGGCAAACAAGCACAACTGAGTTGGCAAGCGCATTGGTCCCCATTGCAACCTGTCTTGTTCGCATCTCGGTGCGAACAGGCCAAGTGCCCACGACAGCAAACCCTGCTTCGATAACCGCCTGAAGGAACGTCGCCCAACCAGCGGAGGTCACACCATCCTGCGAGACTTCGCTCTGCTTGAAGGCGTAGTAGATCGCTGCCGGGAACTCGTCGCTCGTTTGCGTTTGCGCATTTGACAGCGCGCGACGCATGCCACTTAGAAAGAACTCTTCAGCTATCTCACGTGTCCCGTGGCGATAGCGGGTTGCGACAAGCTCTTCTGATTTTGGAGTCGCAAGAACTCCAAATATGTCAGGATAAGTGCTCTTCAGGGCGGGTCTGAGCCAGCAATAGAAGAAGTCCGATAGATCGGCATAAGCAATATTGTCGTAGTATGGGGGATCCGTATTCAGAACGGCCCCCTCGGGAAATCTAACCGTTTGGGCATCGGCTTGCCTCACGCCCCCCACGTTCCCCATCAGCGTGTGAAGCCCATTCTCTGCCATCGTATAAGCTGCGTTGAACGCACCAGTAGCGTTGCCTAAAGGATTCGTCTCAGCGAAATCCCACAACATTGCAATGGCTTGCCGGCTAAAAATGTGCTGGGCTTTTTCGCCTACCGGATTCCAACGCACCAGGCTATTTCCGGACATGGCGACGCGATTTATCGCAAATGCGAGATATAGAGATACGGCTTCAGCATAGGCATTGCTACCGGCGCCGCCTTCCGCGAGAGCCGTTGCGTCGACCTGAGCAAACTTGCCGTTAGCGTCGGCTGCAATCTTCGCGCGCACTACTGGCAGCAAATCGCAAAATGCCTTCAGCGCAGCAATTTGGCGATCGGTAAAAAGCGACCCCCAAGTAGTCAATCCATAGGCATAGCTAGTGCCACCTGTGAGTTTTTCAGGCGTCGATCCAGACAGAAATTTTGACCTAAACTCTGCTATTTCATTAGCATATTCAATGGGTTTAGCCGATTGACGCTGATCCTCTGAAGACTCCAGGTAATGCCGGCCGCGCTTTCCCTCCGCAACAACGGCCATGAGCGTGTAGCCGATGTTTCCTGCCTGCCCCTGCTGCCTCACATATTCCGTTGAAATGCCTGCTCCGGAGAGCAAGCACCTGAAGTTTCCTCGGCCTGCTTTTGCACCCTCAGACGCTTTCTCAATTTCGGATTTCGTTCCCCCGCGACGAATAGTGAAAGTGATCGACTTGGACATACGATCAATAACCGGCTCAACCCAAACCTCGCTTCCAGACTTTGAATTCAACATAAAGCTAGATGCGATCGGCACATGCGCACTCGAGAATGCCGGATCAGGACTGGGCACTGTTCGCGACCAGATCCAAGCTATTACCGTTGCTTTTCCGCCACCTAATTCCTTGGGAAGATCTGCCTGCGGATACAAATGCCCGATGCGTTCTAGCGCCTTCTCACGCATCCATTCGCCGTAAAACTTCACATCCTCGGCCAGCCCCTCGGCGTTGCGGTAGAAAGATCGATCCTTGATGCCGGGATGAATGGGCGGCAGGTTCATAAACTTCGGCGGGATTTCGATCATCGCCTTGCCGATCATGACCGCTACAGGGTTCAGGTCGGAGCCATAAGCAGGTAGCCCTAACCGCTGCGCCTCGAGCGGAATCGACCCTCCACCTGAGAACGGGTCATAGACCGGCGGCAGCACTCCGCCACAGCTACGCCGGATTTCGGCGCGCGCACGCTCCAGAACCTCCTCGTTCGTCGAGTTCTCCCAGATGACAAGCTCTTCGATGATCTCGAAAAGCCGCTTGCGCTCAATGTCGGCCGCGCAATCCTCCAGCGTCGGCTCGGGTGTGTCGGGCACATTCCCCTGAGCGTCCGCTTTGCGCTCGCGCCAAGTCTTCAGGCGCACGGCCAGATCTGCCTCTGCCCGCTCGCGTACCTTGGGATCGTCTAGCAGCTTGTCCGCATAGCCAGAGGGGTCATCGACGAGCTGGGCGAACAAAACCGCCCGGCACGCCGCCAGCGGCCGCCGCGCCCACCAGAGATGCAGCGTGGACGGATGCCCGTGCCGGATCGACTTCTCCCGCGCCGACGCCGCGTTGATCGCTTCCAGCGGGATGGCGACCTCGATGAGCTTCTTCTTGTACTTATTGGTCGAGGTCATAGACGAGCCTGTATGTTGCGGGGTGAATGGTGATCTCGCCGCCATCGCGCAGCGCGCGCAGGCGAGCACCCGTCATTTCGACGGGTTCACCCTCCGGGTTGACGAGAATGAATGAGTAAGCGTCGGGCTTCTGGTCGAGCAGGCCCCAGACGTCGGCCTCGATCTGAAGCGGTTCCCGCTCCAGGCAATGCTCTTTCGGATAGTAATGCCGCTGCACCTCACCGCCTGCCGAGCGACGCTCCCACGGGAAGCGTGCGCCGTTGGCGCGGCCGATCCAGCTGCCATCCGCATGGTAGAAGCGATCCTCGCCATCGGGCTTGTAGCCGAGCGCCAACGCGAAGCGGGCGATGACGCTGGGACGCGCTGGCTTCTGCGGCGGGCGCGGACGGCTGACGGTCTCCGGCTCCAACAACCCGCCATCGGGTTCCTGGGGCGGCGCATCCGGTTCCGGCGGGTTCGTGGGATCCTCGTCCTCGGACAAATCCTGGTCGAGCACCGACTCAGCCTCGCCATCTGCCGACGCCGCCTGCCGAGAGTGATCGACCGGCTCATCGACCGCTTCGCCTCCGGCAGCGGCAGCTGCAGGCGGCACCTCCACCCCAAGCGCGACCATCGTCTGCTCTGGGCCGAGCGTGAAGTTCTCTTCGAGATAGTCCTTGATGTCAGCAGGCGACCGCTCGAACGCATAGGCCAGCGCGGCACGAATATCGGCGCTCAGGCCCTTTCCAATCTCTTCTGGCACGCGCTTGGCGAGCTTCGCCTTCGACAGCGGGCTGACGAACAGCTTGCCGTCGAGCCAGAGAATGTCCGTGAGCCGCGCCGTGCCAGCGGGCACGCCGTCCAGATAAGGGATCACTTCCAGCTTCGGGGCGGCGACCCAGCTGGTCGCCGCGATCGCCGCTGCGACCGTGCGCACGCGCTCGGTCTCGCCAGGGTCGGCCAGTTCGATCCGCGCAAGCTGCGTGCCGAAGGCCGTTAGCCAAGCGCGCCTGTCTTCCAGACCCGGGAACAGGGGCGGCTGGTTGAAGCGCTCCTCGACGAGATCGGACAATGCCCGAAGCGACGAGAATGGCGGGGTGCGCACCGTCTCTGCCGAGAGCTGCCGAAAATCGGCTGTCTTGCGCTTCACCCAGTCGTGGAGATGCCCGTAGGTGAACAGGCTCTGCATGCTGAGCCCATAGGCGAGCGCGTCGGTTTCGACCCATTCGCCGGACAGGTTCACCCAATGCCCGCACTCTTCCCAGATGCGGGTCGGGTATCGCGCCATCAGTGTCCGCACACGGCGCGCGTCGTCAGGCAAGAGCGCCTTACCGGAGGGAAGCGCACCCAGCCATTGCAACGCCAGATCCGCTGACGGCCGCTCAGCAACGCCGATGCGGCGCCATAGGGTCAGATCAAGCACCGAGGCGCGGATGACCGCGGCGCCCGGGACATCCTCTTCGTCCCCGGCCAGGAAAACCCCGCCCGACGTCACCCAGGTGCCGTCCTGCGCGAGGATCAGCTTCTCGGTCTTGAAGGCGTCCTTGATGCTCTGCGCGTCAGGCGTGGAAGCGGCATCGAGCATCTGGTCGAGGCGGCGATACCATTTCTCGACCTCATGGGCCGGCGCCTTATCCGACTTCGCCAGCGCGCGTAGCCGGTCGAGCAATCGACCTGGCCCGCTCGGCGCGCTGCGGACGCCGAGCAGATCGAGCAGCGGCCGAGTCGTCTCCCGGTCGAGGAGACCGTGTACGAATGGCTCGACATCCATGAGCGATTCCGTCTCCGGCGTCCTCCGGAGCAGATCGGCAGGGACATGGATCATGTCGCGTGTATCGGGAAGGCAGGGCTTCGACCTGAGCTTCAGCAACCAGTCCGCCAGCAGGGGCTCTGACGTCAGCGATCGGGTCGATCCCGTAGTCGCGACCTGGGACAGGCGCGCACTTGATGCACGAGACCAGAAGCTGTCCCGCTGCTCCAAAACCCGCCCGGCGACCTTGGCCCAAATTCGTGGGTCGGACTTCGCCAGCGCCTCCCAGTGCCGCCAGTACTCAGCCGGGAAATCCCAATCCTCGACGACGAACTGGCTCGTCACATAGGGGTAATAGAGCGCTCCGCGCAGACCACGCTTTTTGGCCTCGGCGTCCACCTGCTGGCGCCCATAGACGTTGGTCCGCTTCGCGGTCAGCGGTGCGAAGGTCTGCAGCCCGGAACGGCCGGACGAGACCCACCGCAGCCAATCCTCACGCGAACAAGAGGTGAAGCTGGCCACATAATCGGGATGCAGGAGCTGGGTCTGCCGAGCAGTCTCCGGCAATAGGTCATCGAGGGCGCCGTCTTCGTCGTACAAAATCGCCTTGGCGATCGGCCGAAGCTTCAAATCGGCGCACGCGTAGCGGAATGCTTCGCCCGCAGACGCGCCAAGCTTTGCCGCGATCTGGGCCAGTTGCACGCACTCGGCCAGCTTGATGCCGCTTGTTCCAAAGAAGTCGGCAGCGACCCGTTCGATCACCGCGTTGACGTCACTCGTGTCGTCGAGGCCGATTTTCTTGAGCACCGCAAAGGCGGCTTGGGTCGGGTCAGATCGGCCATCGCCGTCGCCCTTGTCCCGGCGTTGCTCCGCCAGAAAGCGGGTCCAGTTCTGATTGAGGACAATCAGATGCTCCGCGAGAAACTCCCAGTCATCATCGGACTGGAGCAGCTTCTTCTCCCCGAGCCGCACCACCTCAGACGCCGAATAGAGCACTTCCTTGCCCTGGACGGGAACGATGCGGAGTCGCTCCGGTTGATGGCTCTGCCATCCCGTCACCTCGGGCGCGATGTAAGTCCAAAGGTTCAGCAGATGCCGCCATGTGGACGGCCGAGGCAGGTGGCTTGTGCGGAGGCGAGCGAGAAGATCGCTCTTCGAAAACTCCTCGACCAGGTTCCAGTGAACCAGCTTGGTCCGGTCGGCGGCCGAGACATGCCGACACAAGGCTGGCCGCGACTTCTCATCCAACAGAGCCATCGCCTGCTCCGCCGGCCAGATATCGAAGATCGGCAGCGGGATCACGATCGCCGCGTCGGCGGCAACCAGCTTGCCCTCATCGGTCAGCAGGATCGGCCGGTCCTCGACCGCATCGGCGAACGCCAGCTCGACGATGGCCGCGCAAGAGCCCTCAAGTGTGCTTGCCTCTCGGTCAACGTCAGGCAGCAGGCCATAGGCCGCAGCTCGATCCAGAACACCGGTCTTGGTCTGTTCAAGCCATTCCACCATCGCCTTGGCCGCGAGTTCGCCGGCACGTTTCAGCAGCCAGCGGTTTGTCGGCGAGGTCTCGGGGTCCTTGATTTTAAGGCGGGCGGGATCCTGGATGAACGGAGCGTTGCAGGCGAACGGGAGCGGCGTCTCAACACCCGTTGGCAGCACGACATAGAGCCGGCCCTTTGCGCCCAAGACGATCTCGACCCGGCAGGGCGGGAAGTCGCCGCCGTCCTCGGCACCGAGCATCCGTTCCTTGCGGATCTCGTCGAGCGCATCAGCGGGGAACGCTTCTTCGGCCGACCGGACCAAGAGAAAGGCGTCATCGCCCTTGTCGTCCAGCGACATCCACTCGCTCTCGGCGACAGGGCCTGGTCCGAGGCTTTGCCAGTGGACCACCCGATCGCCAATCTGAAGACGCCGAATTTTCTTGAAGAACAGCAGCGAAACCGGGCTCTTCAGCCATTCATCGAGGTTCTTCTCGACTTCGCGGCAGAGAAGCGGGTTGGCGATCGCCACTTCGACGCGCGTGACGCCCTGCGTCGTGCGGCGGCCGTCAATCCAATGCGGCTCGGTGAAGCGGTTCCGCTCGAAGGCGACAGACAATGTGGGGGTGAACAGCTCGACGCGATCACCCAGGCTGAATGTGCTTTTGAAGCCGATCCCTCGGAACCCGATGGTGTGAAGCGCACGTTTGTTCGAGTAACCGAAGCGGCAGATCGAGGCGAAGTGCGCTTCGACAAAGTCTTCGCCATTGTGCTCGAACACGAAACGCTGGTCCTCGATCGAAACGCGCGCCTCGGTCGCGCCGGCATCGTCGGCATTCTGAAGCAGCTCGGACAGGATATGGCGTGGGCTCTGCACCTGCTTGAACAGTTGGTGCCACGGCCCGGCAAGCTCGGGGTCGGCCTCAAGCTGATTCCAACGCTTCGACGCGCCATCCCTGATCGGATGGAAGAAAGCCGGTGGCTCAGCCACGACAGGCGCGGATCGGCGGTCCGCACTCATGATGGCGGCACCGCACGTTCAAGCAGACGCCGCAGGTCAAACTGGATCGCTGTCTCCAGGAAGGACGGCTCGCGTTCAATAAGCGCGCCCCGCACATATCGCGGCTCGTGCGCAAACCCGCCGTTGACGGCCACGACCGCGAGGATGAACTTTTCCGGCTCATGAAGGGAGGTGATGATCTCCTGCCGCGTGATCATCACGGAGTCCGCACCGTCGATCCGGCCCTTGACCTCGATAAAGCGAAGGTGTCCGGACTTCGGATTGTGGGAGGCGATGTCGTAGCCAATCTTTTGGGCGGACACGTCGAGCGGTTCGTGCCCAAGCGCTCGCTCCGCCGCCATCACAGCCTGCATGGCCGCGAGCTCGATCTCTTTCCGCGCCGCCGGATCTTCGGCAAAATGATTGGGTACCGTAGGATTCTGCCGGGCTTTGAGCAGCCCGCGCGGAATGACGACCATGCCGCCGCGCACCCGCGGCGGCTGCGATGAGATAAACCGCTCCCGCTCGAGCTGATCCATCCGGCGCTTCTGCCGCTCCGCCAGATCCTCGGCGCGCCGCTGGGCGTTCTGCCAGCTGAGCCGCGTCTTCTTGCCCGCCTTCTCTTCTTCTTTCAGCTCGAAGGCCCGCGAGTCCCAGTAGTTGATTTCCTTCTTAAGGCGGGCACGTACCTCCTGCTCGACCTTCTCGATTTCAGGTATGCGCCGCGCCTTGACTTCGGCGACGTGTCCTTGCGCCAGCTCCACTGTGGCAAAGCGGATCGCGGTTTTCTCGAGCTCGGTGGTCAGCCAATCCTCATCAAGCAGGTCTCGAACCAGGTCGACTTCTTCTGGTGCGGCGGGCCGGAGATTGAGATGAGGCGCGATACCAGCGTTGCTGGCACTCCCGGCCTTGTCGATCGCGGCAAACTGCAAGCGCTGAGAAATGACATGCGGCTTGCCGCCGCTCGTCGTGCGGGCGTCCTGGACCGTGTGCTCCAGCAGGAAGACAGCGGACAGCGCGTCGCCAGTATCGGTTTCGTCCACCAGTATCGCGCCCTGGCGCATGATCTGCTCGTACTGCTCCCGGATGAGGCTGATCACAGCCTCCAGCAGCGGATGGCCCGGGCAGATGAACGCAGCGACCGGCTGTTGATTGATCTTGCTCTTCTCGAAGCAGACCCGCTCGTACTGCTTCTGGATAGGCGCGCCCGTGCCAATTTGGCGATCGCGCTCTCTGATCCGCACTGGAACGTGGGTGACTTCCCAGCGGCCCTCTTCACGGCGCTTCAAACGGCCGCCCAGATGCTGGAATGCCTCGACAAAGAAGCTCTGAATGTGGTGCGGCTGCAGGCGCAACGCTTCGGCGCGCTCCATCTCGAGCCGCAGCTCTTCGACCTTGGCCTGAGGCATGGTGTCGTTTGTGAGCGCGCGTCGACGCAGAAGTTCCAGCAGGTGCGTCTGGTCGACTGCGCCATCGACTTGGCGGAACAAGCGCGCCCTCACCTCCTCCTGTTCGCCATACTGGATGGCCTGGAACAAGAGGTCTTTCAGCGCGGTCCCTTCGAAGAGCTCACCGAGCACATCATAGACGCGCCCACCCAGAGCCTCCCGCGCCGCCTCAAGCTTTTCGAGCAGACGCCCGTAGACCTCGCCCTCACGCGTGTCGGCCGCCACAAGATTCCAGAGGTGGCAAACTTCGGTCTGCCCGATTCGATGGATGCGGCCGAAGCGCTGCTCGATCTTGTTGGGGTTCCATGGAAGGTCGTAGTTGACCATCAAGTGGCCGCGCTGGAGGTTCACGCCTTCGCCCGCCGCATCGTTGGCGATGAGCACAAGCAAGTCCTTATCCTGCATGAAGCGCTCGATCACTTTCCTCCGCTCCTCGCGCGACACACCACCATGGATGACGTCCACGGCTTCAGGGCTCCCAAGGCGCGCGCGCACTTTGTCGAGCAGGTAATGAAGCGTGTCCTTGGGCTCGGTGAAGATGATCAGCTTCCGGCGATTTCCGGCGGCGTCGATCATGAGATCGTCGTCGAGAATGCGGTTCAGCTGGGTCCACTTCGTATCGACACCGGAGCGAAGGACGCCCAGCGCCATAGACTCCAGCCCCTTGAGCGTGTCGACTTCGAGCGCCAGCTGCTCGACGGTCTCCGCCGTCGTCGCGCCAGTCGAAATCAGCTCTTCGAGCTCATCGATTTCGTCCTGTCCGTACTCCTCGATGTTGCCGAGAACATCGGAGCTCACCGACGGCTCGCCGATACCGGCACGCCGTCCCTTGGCCGCGAGCCTCGCTTCGCCCAGCTCGGTCTCGAGCCGTTCGCGGCGACGCTTCAGCGACTGATAGATGGCAGCCGGTGAGGAAGCGAGGCGACGCTGCAGGATCTGCAGGGCGAATCCGACATTATTGCGCTTCTTGCCATCTCCCTCAGCAAACCGCTGAACCCGGTTCATCTCGGTTCGCACATATTCGGTCACGGCGGCGTAGAGCGCAGCCTCGCCTTCCGAGAGCTGGTATTTGACCGTGCGGGCTCGGCGCTCGGGAAAGAGCGGCCGACCGTCGAACCTCAGCAGCTCTTCCTTCGTGAGGCGCCGCATCATGTCTTCCGTATCGGCATAATGGACGCCATCACGGAAACGCCCCTCGAACCGGTCGCCGTCGAGCAGCGCCATGAAGAGCTGAAAGTCCTCTTCCTTGCCGTTATGCGGCGTCGCCGACATGAGCAGCAGATGCCGGCAGACCTGGCCGAGCTTCTGACCAACCTGATATCGCCGCGTGTATTTGACCTCGCCACCGAAATAGGTTGCCGACATCCGGTGGGCTTCGTCGCAGATGACGAGGTCCCACTCGCGGGCGCTCATGAGCTTTTCTTGAAGGTCTTCGTTGCGGGCCAGAACGTCGAGGCGAACGATGAGTCGATCCCGGTCGTTGAACGGATTCCCCGAGCGAGACGTCTCGATCATGTCCCGCGTCAGGATGTCGAACTCGAGATTGAACTTCTGACCCAGTTCATCTTGCCACTGCTCGACCAGGCTGCCGGGGGCGACTACGAGGCAACGCTCGAGGTCGCTCCGCGCGATGAGTTCCTTGATCAGCAAGCCCGCCATGATCGTCTTGCCGGCGCCAGGATCGTCTGCGAGCAGAAACCGCAACGGCTGCCGCGGAAGCATCTCGCCATAGACTGCCGAAATCTGATGAGGCAGCGGATCGACGAGGCTGGTGTGGATGGCCAGATAAGGATCGAAAAAATGGGCAAGCTTGATGCGGTTGGCTTCGGTCACCAATCGAAGCAGCGAACCATCCGCGTCGAACGACCACGGCCGCCCGTCCTGCTCGACCTCGAGACGATGCTCGTCGTCCCTGTAGAGAACAGACTCCGCGACCGAGCCGTTGTGGTCGCGGTAGACGACATTGATCGCCTGATCTCCGATCCAGTCCACCGACACGATCTGCACGGGCTGCGCAGACGCGATGCCGCGGACGGAGGCGCCGTTCTTGATGCTTTCGAGCTTGGCGGTCATCAGCCGGCGCTCCCCCACAATATCGTCATATCAGAAGCTCCGCCTTGTTCAGCGCAGCCTCGGTTTCCTTGCGGTTTAGCGCGACAATATGCTGTGTGCGAGCACTCTGCTTTGCCGCATCGCCGAGCAGGCCAAGTCGCTTCAGAACATAGAAAAGCATCGCATACCGAACGGACAGCACACCATTGCCTTGGTCCAGCCCATAGTCCTTGGCGACCACCTTCTTCTGACTTTCCGTCAAATCCGGATGGGGTCCGATGACTACATCAAAGAAGTTGTTCCAGAGCCAGTCTTGCTCGCCGGCCGCCCCGGGCTTGCCCTTGCCACGCACCTCGAGGATCCGTGGGAGCAGAAAGTCTTTGAACCTGTTCTCGAGGTGGCAATAGGCACGCGCGTGCCATCGGAAGCCGTCAAAACCGAAGGCATGCGGTGTAACTCGGCGCCAGATGGGATCTGGTCGAACCTTGTTCATCGACTGATAGAAGATTTCCACCGACGCGCTCTCGCGCACTGCGTCGAGCACACGGCGCAAGACCTGAATATCGATGCCCCGCTTGGGCGTCAGCGCTACGTCGGCGTTCGGCAGTGTGGCGATCCAAGAATCGTGGGTCGGGACCGCGCCTTCGGCGACGGACCGAAGCTGCGCAAGATAGACATACGGGTCGGGATCAAGAAAACGCAGGACGAACTTGTCGGCCGCGACATAGCGCTTCCCGCGCGTGTCGTAGTCCATGTTTCCAGGCGCGCGCTCCTGATAGAGGGTCAGGTCTTTCGAAGCCTGGGGCACCGAAACGCCAAAGAATTTTACTATGTCGGCACGGTTGATCGAGCCCTCCCAGAACAGGCGAAATTCAATAAATTCAAGCCTTTGCTCGACGCCCCAGCGCACCGCTAGCCCTCCAATGGGGATAAAAACTACACGGACCTTGACAAGGAACGCGTATAGTTCATATATGCATCCCATCGTCGAGTCAATGACAAGGAGGTCCGCTATGCCCGACAGATATGTCACCAAGCATCCGAGGGGCTGGGCAGTGAAGGCGCCAAGCGGCGAGCGCGCTAGCAGTGTCCATCCCACGCAGCGCGAAGCCGAGCAGGCTGCAAAGCAAACCGTTCGCAATCTCGGCGGAGGCGAGGTCCGCATTCAGGGCCGTGACGGCCGCTGGCGCGACTCCGACACGGTTCCCCCGGGCAGCGACCCGAACCCGCCCCGGGACAAGAAGCACTAGGCAGCAAACTGAGGTCGCGTGCCTTGAAACGGATCCTGACAATCGATGGCGGCGGCATCCGGGGCACCTTCCCGGCGGCGTTCCTTGCCAATCTGGAGCGCGACCTGGATCAGCCCATTGGCCGCTACTTCGACCTTATTTCCGGCACCTCGACCGGCGGGATCATCGCCATCGGGTTGGCGCTCGGGATGCGCGCTGCGGACATTCTCAAGCTTTATGAAGACAAAGGGCCAGCGATTTTTGCTCAGTCGCGCGGCGGTATGATTGGCTGGTTGAGCCGACATCTGCGCAAAGGCCGGTGGTTGCTTTGGGGACCGAAATACAGCGCGCAACCTCTTTATGATGCGCTGCACGGCGTGCTCGGCGACCGCAAGCTCGGCGAAGCTCTAACGCGGTTGGTGATCCCCGCATGGCATCCCCAAACACAGGGCGTCTACATCTTCAAGACCGCTCACCATCCCCGCCTTCGGACGGATTACAAAGAACTCGCGATCGACGCTGCAATGGGTACCGCAGCAGCTCCAACCTATTTCGCGCAGCACGTTACTGCCAATGATGTGGGACTGGTCGACGGGGGACTCTGGGCCAATAACCCGACCGGTATTGCTGTCGTCGAGGCCATAGCGACACTTGGATGGCCCGCTGACGAAATCCGCGTGCTCAGCATCGGCTGCCTGGATGACGTAAAGGTCGTTCGGGAGGCTTACGGCGCAGCAAGCCTCGCGCCGCAGCTTGCAAGCCTTTTCATGGCGGGGCAGTCGCACGGCTCTCTCGGCATCGCCCAAATCCTTACCGGCGATCCGCACGAACGGCGCGCCATCTTTCGTGTCTCCCAGCCGGTACCTGACGGCTTTTATTCGCTCGACGACACTAGCCGCATACGAAGCCTCAAAGACCGTGCGTTCGCGGAAGCACGGATTCAAAAGCCGATCCTTCAACCGCAATTCTTCGGCGCACCGGCTGAGGAATTCATACCTTACTACAGGTGACGCCATGACCGTGTACAACGAGCGGCTTGCAAAGTCGCACGACGATATCCTGGAAGCGATAGCGGATGCTCTCGACATCCCGCCTTCGAAATTCGAGGAGGCGAAGAGCCGTTATGAAGCGATAGGCAACTGGCTCGATCGACCGGAATCCTCCATCGCCCAATTTGAGCCGTCGATCTCACCACAAGGGTCATTCCTGCTTGGTACGGTTACGCGGCCGTTCAATGACAACGAGGAATACGACGTCGATCTGGTGTGCAGACTCTTGGCAACGAAGGCCGATTTCACACAGAAGAGCCTAAAGGAGGCGGTTGGCCGCGAGGTCGCGCTTTATGCTCGTGCGCATGGCATGGCCGGCCCCGAGGAGCATCGCCGCTGCTGGCGCCTGAACTACGCCGCCGGCGCACAATTCCACATGGATGTCCTGCCGGCGCTGCCCGATGCGCAGCGCTACCAGGCGAGGCTCATCTTGGAGGGATACAGCACCCTTGCAAAAGACGACACATTGAGCGGCCAGGCCATCGCCATCACTGACAATTCTCTACCGCAATATGATCGGCCAACGGAGGATTGGCCGCAGAGTAATCCGACCGGCTACGCGGCTTGGTTTAGAAGCCGGATGCGCGTGCGCCTGACCGAAGCAAAACGCGCTCTAGCCAAGCGAGAGCGGATTACCGCCAGTGTCGACGAGATACCCGACTACAAGGTCAAGACGCCGCTGCAGCGGGCGATCCAGCTCCTGAAGCGCCATCGCGACTGCATGTTCACGGATGATGCAGAATACAAACCGATCTCGATCATCATCACCACGCTGGCCGCGCACGCTTACAATGAGGAGCTCACCATCTCGGCGGCCCTACAGAGCATCCTCACCGGCATGGACCGCTTTATCGAGGATCGCGGTGGCGTCGCTTGGGTAGCAAACCCGGTCAATCCAGCCGAGAACTTCGCCGACAAGTGGGCCGAGGAGCCCAAGAAGCGCGAGAATTTCTACCGCTGGCTCGATCAGGCACGGCAGGACTTCGCGCTTTATCTGCGAGCAAGCACATTCGACAAAATGCCCGAACTGCTCCGAGAGCACCTGGATACCAAGCTGGTCGATAGCACGATGTCTGCGGCGCTGCCCGTTTCCAGCCTCGCAGCCCCGGCGATCGCCTCGAGGCCGTCCAATGCCGATGACATGACGCGCGCCGAGCGCGCCGTCGAACTGATCAACCAAGCCGGACCGCAGTCGAAGCCTTGGGCAAAATTGTAAGAAAGCCGACCAAGCTGCTGACGCTGGAGGAAGCCAAGGCTGCCATCGCCTTTGACCAGCCGAAGCTGCACGCGTCACAGAATGGCAACCAAATATATATCGAGGGCAGCTTTCTCATTCTTGAGAAGGATGTCGTCGCGGCCCCAGGGGGACCGATCGCCGAATTCGACATCAGGATAGAGCTGCCCGATCTCTACCCTCGCCGCGAACCAAAGGTCTTCGAAGTCGGCGGCAGAGTTCCGCGTGAGGCGGCGCGTCACATTAACCCTGATGGCGACTGCTGCGTGACGGTGTGGGAGAACTGGCTGGTCACCGTAAATGACCATTCGATCGGGAACTTTCTCAGCGGCCCGCTCAATGAGTACTTCCTAGGACAACTTTGGTTTGAAAAGACTGGGCAATGGCCTTTTGGCGAAAGGGCTCACGGGTCATCCGGGCTCGAAGAGGCCTATGCGGATGCACTGGGAATTCCAAACCGGCGACGGAGCCTCCTTTACCACCTGCGACTGCTGTCCCAGGATTGGCCGAAAGGCCACTGGCCCTGTCCCTGCGGAAGCGGAAGACCCATGCGGAATTGCCACCGCGAGGAAACGATGAATATACACCAACGCGTTCCGCCGATTGTCGCCCGACAAATGCTGCGCCGGCTGAGTCCCGACAGAAAGGAGATGGCGAGCAGCGGATTTTAGCACCGCTGGGTATCAGCCTGCTCACTAAGCGACTGCTGATGCCCAAAGGCGAAGATGATGACAACACTGGATTTTACTGCGTCTAACCGCATCGCCTGCAGAATCGATAGCTGCGACGTCAATTGGGGAAAAGCATTCCCCTGCGGCTGAGCCATGTCTCAGCCGACCCCTTCTGCGGGAATCCTCCCCTAGCGCCCCGAGAGTGAGAGTGCAGGCCGGCTGTGCCGTGACGGGTTGAAGGCTGGGAGAGAGGCTTCCGGCACCCGTCGCGGAGACCCGCGATGTCGAAACTTGATCCACGCGCCCGGCCGAGCGCCGACCGGACGAGCCTTTATGACGAAATCACCGGCAAGATCCTGGCCGAACTGGAAGCCGGGCGACTGCCCTGGGTCCAGCCCTGGGGGACGGCCGCGGCCAAGGCGCCACTGGCCATGCCGACCAACGCCGCAACCGGGCGCGGCTATTCGGGGGTCAATGTGCTGATCCTCTGGGGCGCAGTGATCTCACTTGGCTTCCCGAGCCAAGGCTGGCTGACCTTCCGCCAGGCCCTGTCGCTCGGCGGCAATGTCCGAAAGGGCGAGCGCGGCACCACCGTCGTCTATGCCGACCGCTTCGTGCCGGACGATGAACGCCGTCGTGCGCGAGAGACCGGCGACGAGGCACAGGCGATCCCGTTCCTGAAGCGCTTCACGGTCTTCAACGTCGCTCAGTGTGACGGCCTGCCTGAGGACCTCGTGGCCGCCGTGCCGGCGCCCGAACCCGGGCTGATCGAGCCCACGGTCGACGCGCTGATCCGGGCGAGCGGGATCGACTTTCGCATCGGCGGCGACCGGGCCTACTACGCGCCGGGACCTGACTATGTGACGGTGCCGCCGCCTCAGGCCTTCTTCGAGCCCATCAACTGGCATCGCACGGCGCTGCATGAATGCGCCCATGCCAGCGGCGCGGCCCATCGGCTGGGACGCGATCTCACAGGATCGTTCGGCTCCAAGAAATACGCGTTCGAGGAACTGGTGGCCGAAATCGCCTCGGCCTTCTGCTGCGCCGCCCTCGGCATCGCCCCGACCGTCCGCCACGCCGACTACATCGGATCATGGGCCGAGGTCCTGCGCGAGGACAATCGCGCCATCGTCCGTGCAGCCAGTCAGGCAAGCAAGGCAGCGGACTGGTTGCTGGCCTTCGCCCCACAAACGGGCGAACCGGGTCAGGCAATTGCCACCACCCCCGAGGCCGCACGCCAGGCGGCCTGACCCACTCGCATACACTCCAAGCATCGGCGCAGTCCCGTCTTTCCGGCTCTACGGCGTTCCGGCTTTCCGGAAGCGATGAGAGGAAGAGGGCTGCGCCGATTTTCGTGACGGGTTGGAGGTCGGGAGAGAGGCTCCCGGCCGCCCGTCGCGGAGACCTGTCATGGCCACTGCCTTTCAAAAGATCATCCTCTCGCCATCGCGCGACATCCCCTTCAACAAGCTCACGCTCTCGCAGGCGAACGTCAGGCGCATCAAAGCCGGTGTGTCTATCGACGAACTCGCCGAGGACATCGCGCGCCGCGGTCTCCTGCAGAGCCTCAACGTCCGTCCTATCATCGATGCCGATGGCACGGAGACCGGCCTGTACGAGATCCCGGCCGGTGGGCGTCGCTACCAGGCGCTCGAGCGTCTGGTGAAGCAGAAGCGCCTCGCCAAGACAGCCGCAGTGCCGTGCGTGGTGCGCGATCCCGCGACGCCGATTCTGGCCGAAGACGACTCCCTCGCAGAGAACCTTCAGCGTGCCCCGCTCCACCCGCTCGATCAGTTCCGGGCGTTCCAGGCGCTGCGCGACAAGGGCCAGTCCGAGGAAGACATTGCCGCGGCCTTCTTCACCTCCGCTCATGTGGTGAAGCAGCGTCTGCGCCTTGCCGGCGTCTCGCCGAAGCTTCTCGACATCTATGCCGAGGACGGCATGACGCTGGAGCAGCTGATGGCCTTCACGGTCAGCGCCGACCATCCTAGGCAGGAACAGGTCTGGGAGACGATCGCAGGCTCCTGGTCCAAGGAGCCCTATCAGATCCGCCGCATGCTGACCGAGAAGACGGTGCGCGCGTCGGACCGCCGCGCCATGTTCGTCGGGCTCGATGCCTATGAAGCCGCTGGCGGCACGGTCCTGCGCGATCTCTTCCAACAGGACGATGGCGGCTGGCTCGCCGATGTCGCCCTGCTCGATACCCTGGTTGCCGCCAAGCTGAAGACAGAGGCTGAGGCCATCGCGGCCGAAGGTTGGAAGTGGATCGAGGTCGCTGCCGACTTCCCCTACGGTCACACCCACGGTCTGCGCCAGATCGACGGTGTCGCCGCCGAACGATCGGCTGACGAGCAGGCGACGATCGACGCGCTCAACGCTGAGTATCAGCGGCTCGAAGCCGAGTACGAAGGTGCGGACGAATTGCCAGACGAGGTCGATGCGCGGCTCGGCGAGATCGAGGCCCAGCTGGATGAGCTCGACACCCGGTCGGTGATCTTTGATCCCTGCGATATCACGCGTGCTGGCGTCTTCGTGAGCATCGGCGCGGACGGCAGGCTCCTGGCCGACCGCGGCTATGTTCGCCCGGACGATGAGGCGCCCCTCGTCCTGCCCGATGACGAGACCGGTGGCGCTACGGCGGCGACCGGCGCCCAAGCCGGCGAACCCGGACCGAGCGGCACGTCCCGCACCGTCATCACGGTCGGCGGGCAGACGATCGAAAGCGAGGACGAAGAGGACGACGTTATCAAGCCGTTGCCCGAGCGCCTGGTGATCGAACTGACCGCCCATCGCACGCTCGCGCTGCGCGACGCCGTGGCGAGTAACCCACGGATCGCGCTGACGGCGCTGCTGCACAAGCTCGTCATCGACACATTCCAGCGCACCAGCACCGGCGGCGGATGCCTCGAAGCGTCCGTGCGACACGTCTTCTTCCCCGCGCAGGCCGCCGACCTCAAGGACAGCCCCTCCGCATGCGCGATCGCGGAGCGTCACGACGCCTGGAAGGCCGATCTTCCCCAGGACGATCAGGCGCTCTGGGACTGGCTGTCGGCACTCGACGATGCGAGCCGACTCGCGCTGCTCGCTCATTGCGTGAGCTTCGGCGTCAACGCGCTTTACGAGAAGCCGAACCCCTACGGGGGGAACGGCGTGTCCCAGCACGGGCTCGAACGCCGTCTCGCCCAGGCCGACCGGCTCGCGCGGGAGACTGGTCTCGACATGGTGGAGGCCGGATGGCGTCCTTCGGTCGACAATTATCTCGGCCGGGTCCCGAAGCACCGCATCGTCGAGGCCGTGCGTGAGGGCGCGGGAGACCGGGCTGCGCAGCTCATCGAGCATCTGAAGAAGGCTGAAATGGCCAAGGAAGCCGAACGCCTTCTCGCCGACGCCCGGTGGCTGCCCGAGCCGCTGCGGCTCGCCGACACGGACACATCCTCCGAACCGGCCGAACCCGAAGCTGAGGCGAGCTCCGTGGATCTGCCGGCGTTTCTCTCAGGTGACGAGGAAGCTTCGGACGAAGATCCCGAGCCGCTCCCGGCCATCGCAGCCGAGTAGCCGATCCAGGCGGGACCGCTCCG
This sequence comes from Xanthobacter pollutisoli, assembly GCF_040044995.1. NCBI lineage: Bacteria > Pseudomonadati > Pseudomonadota > Alphaproteobacteria > Hyphomicrobiales > Xanthobacteraceae > Xanthobacter > Xanthobacter pollutisoli. The sequence goes on along the minus strand of NZ_JBDZDP010000021.1, from coordinate 10,256 downwards.
GTGGTCCCGCATCTTTCCTCACACGCCCCTTCCATAAGCCCGGTCGCCACGCCGGGCTTTTCCATTTTCGTGGGAGACTGTCATGGCAGATTTTTTCACGCACTTCTCGTGCCTGCTCGACGTCGGCACAGCTCAGAACGCCGCGCGCGCACTCGATCTCTACAATGCCCTGTCCGAAGCCGGCGCGTCGGAAGAACCGCCGTCGGAGGGCTTCCTTATCTCCATCCAGCCGGAGCACGGCGGCTCGCAGCTCTGGCTACGGGATGACGTCTCCGGCGATCCCGAACGGCTGATCCAGTTCGTGAAACTCTGCGCCGCGGAATTCAGCCTCAAGGGCCGTTGGGGCTTCCAATACGCCAATACCTGCTCGCGGCCCCGGCTCAATGCGTTCGGTGGCGGTGCGCACGTCCTCGACCTCGGCACGGGTGAGACCCTCGGATGGATCGACACCGATGGCTGGCTCGCCGCCGCGGTGGATGGAGGTAATCCCGATGTCTGAGATCATCGAAACCACCGTCTATCGCCTCGACGAACTCTCCGCTGCTGCGAAGGACGCCGCGCGCGGATGGTACCGCGACGGCAGCTTCGATTATGACTGGTTCGAGTTCGCCTATGACGACTTCGAACGCATTTGCATGATCCTCGGCATCAGCCTCAGGAGGCGCCCTGTCCGACTGTTCGGCGGTAGCACCCGCTCGAAACCCTGCATCTGGTTTTCGGGCTTCTGGAGCCAGGGCGACGGAGCCTGCTTCGAGGGCGACTACCGACACGCGAGATCCGCCGCCGGCCGCATCCGGGCCTATGCACCGACGGATACCGCGCTTCACCGGATCGCCGATACCCTCCAGGCCGTTCAGAGGCGCAACTTCTACCAGCTCCGAGCCACGATGACCCACCGGGGGCGCTACTATCACGAGCATTGCATGGCCATCATGGTCGATCGCGACAGTCCCGTAGGTCAGGACATGACCGCCGATGCAGAAGATGCCGTGTCGGAAGCGCTCCGCGATCTGGCCCGCTGGCTCTACCGCCAGCTCGAACGGGAATACGAGCATCTGACCTCGGACGAGGTGGTCGACGAGGCGATTGCGGCGAACGGCTACACCTTCACCGAAGCGGGCCGGCGCTTCGGCTGATTCAGCCTGCCGCTCGCACGTCGAGAGGCAGAGGGGGCCGGGACGGGTTTGAGCCCGGACGGTCGAGAGAGAGCGGCCGAGGGCTTGCCCTGTTCCCGCTCTCCTCGAGGTCTTCCCCATGCACGATCGTTCCGCACCATGCGCGCAAGAACATAGGCCGGCGTCTCATCTGCCACGCGTCGACCGAATGGCGGCCCTGCTCGATGCCGCCCGATCCATCCTCGTCCATCTCGAAGCCGGCCGACGTGTCGACGCCACCCTGCTTCGTGACGCGATGGAAGCGAGCTTCAACGCGAGCGACGCTGCCGGAGCCTGGGACTGGAAGCTGGCCTACGACGCCTGCGAGGCAGCGACCGTTCTCTTCCTCCGCAAATACGGCAAAGCGCTTTTGCACAAAGCCGGCTCTCCGGCCGCTGCCCTGCCGCTGGTCGCCAAAGTCGCCGGTCTGCTTCCCACGCAGACCCGCCGCTCCCTCGAAAGCGAGACGTTCCAGCAATTCTCGACGCCGATCCCGCTCGGATTCATCGCGTCGCGCGCGGCCGGCATCACACCTGCCGACCATGTGCTCGAGCCTTCCGCCGGGACCGGTTTGCTCGCCATTCTGTCCGAGATTGCGGGCGCTACTTTGGTCCTCAACGAACTGGCGGAAATCCGCGCCAGCCTCCTGTCCTCCCTCTTCCCGGCGGTCGCAGTCACGCGCTTCGACGCAGCGCAGATCGACGATCATCTGCACCCGGCTATGGTCCCGTCGGTCGTGCTGATGAACCCGCCATTCTCGGCGATGGCGAACGTCTCCGGTCGCATGGCCGACGCAGCTCTGCGACACATCGCATCCGCGCTCGCCCGCCTCGCCGAGGGCGGGCGCTTGGTGGCCATCACCGGCGCCAATGTCAGCCCGGAGCATCCCGCCTGGCGCGACGCGTTCATCCGACTGCAGGAGCTCGGGCGCGTCGTATTCACCGCGAGCATCGACGGCGCCGTCTACGCCAAGCACGGCACAACCATCGAGACGCGGCTCACCGTCTTCGACAAGCTGCCAGCAGACGATCCGGCCCGGTTTCCCGCATCACAGGGTCAAGCACCCGACACGCAGACGCTTATGGGCTGGGTCACGGATCACGTTCCCCCACGGCTCACACTGGCGGGTTCGGTCGCCCTGCCGGCACCGTCGGCGATGGCGCCGAAGCAGGTTGCCTGTCCGATTGCGCGCAGCACCGCGAACGCGCCGCAGAGGTCATCACTCGAGGAACCGGTTTACCTGGACCTCGCCTATGAGACCCTTGACTGGAAGCCGGCCGAGGGCGGTCGGCTGACCGACGCCATCTACGAGGAATACGGACTTCAGACGATCCGCATTCCCGGCTCTCAGGCCCATCCGACCAAGCTCGTGCAATCGGCGGCCATGGCGTCGGTCGCACCGCCCAAGCCAAGCTATCGTCCACGCGTGCCTGAACGGCTCATCAACGAGGGCGTACTGTCGGATGCGCAGCTCGAAACCATGATCTATGCCGGCGAGGCGCATATGGGCTTTCTCAGCGGCGCCTGGACTGTCGACGCGACGTTCGATGTCGTCTCTGCCGCACCTGACGAGGCGGCATCCGCCGTCCGCTTCCGGCGCGGTTTCATGCTCGGCGACGGCACGGGCGCGGGCAAGGGGCGCCAGTCCGCCGCCATAATCCTCGACAACTGGCTGCACGGTCGGCGCAAGGCCGTCTGGATCTCGAAGTCGGACAAGCTGATCGAGGATGCGCAGCGCGACTGGTCGGCCCTGGGCATGGAGCGCCTGCTCGTGACGCCGCTCTCCCGCTTCCCGCAGGGACGGCCGATCACACTGCCGGAAGGCGTCCTATTCACCACCTATGCCACGCTGCGGTCCGATGAGAAGGCCGACAAGGTTTCGCGCGTCCGCCAGATCGTCGATTGGTTGGGCTCCGATTTCGACGGGGTGATCATCTTCGACGAGAGCCATGCCATGCAAAACGCCGGCGGCGGAAAGGGAGAACGAGGCGATGTCGCTCCGTCGCAGCAGGGCCGTGCCGGCTTGCGGCTCCAGCACGCCCTCCCCGCGGCTCGAATCGTCTACGTCTCGGCGACAGGCGCCACCACCGTCCACAATCTCGCCTATGCCCAGCGTCTCGGCCTGTGGGGCGGCGAGGATTTCCCGTTCGCCACCAGGGCCGAATTCGTCGCTGCCATCGAGGCCGGCGGTGTTGCAGCGATGGAGGTGCTGGCCCGCGATCTTCGCGCCCTCGGCCTCTATACCGCCAGATCCCTGTCCTATGACGGGGTCGAGTACGAGCTGGTTGAGCACGCGCTCACCGACGAGCAACGCCGCATCTATGACGCCTATGCTGGCGCGTTCTCGATCATCCACAACAACCTCGATGCGGCGATGCGCGCCGCGAACATCACCAGCGAGACCGGCACGCTCAACCCGCGCGCCAAATCTGCCGCCCGTTCGGCCTTCGAAAGCACCAAGCAGCGCTTCTTCGGGCACCTGCTGACCTCGATGAAGACCCCAACGCTGATCCGCTCGATCCAGCGCGATCTCGATGACGGGCACGCGGCTGTCGTCCAGATCGTCTCCACCGGCGAGGCACTGATGGAGCGGCGACTGGCCGAGGTGCCGACCGAGGAATGGAACGACGTGCGCGTCGACATCACGCCGCGCGAATATGTGCTGTCTTACCTTCAACACTCCTTCCCGGTGCAGCTCTACGAGCCGTTCACCGACGCGGATGGCAATCTCTCTTCGCGACCTGTCACCCGCGACGGCCAGCCCGTCGAAAGCCGTGAAGCGGTCGCCCGGCGTGACCGGCTGATCGAGAAACTCGCAAGCCTGCCGCCGGTGCCTGGCGCGCTCGATCAGATCGTCCAGCGCTTCGGAGTGGACTTGGTTGCCGAGGTGACCGGGCGATCGCGGCGCATCATCCGCAAAGGTGATCGGCTCATGGTCGAGAACCGTCCGGGCTCCGCTAACCTCGCCGAGACCGCTGCCTTCATGGATGATGCCAAGCGCATCCTCGTGTTTAGTGATGCTGGCGGCACCGGGCGCAGCTATCACGCCGATCTCGCGGCGCGTAACCAGCGCCTTCGCATCCACTATCTCCTCGAGCCGGGCTGGAAAGCCGACGCCGCCATTCAGGGCCTTGGTCGCACCAACCGCACCAACCAGGCGCAGCCGCCGCTGTTTCGTCCGATCGCAACCGACGTGAAAGCCGAGAAGCGCTTCCTGTCGACCATTGCCCGCCGGCTCGACACGCTCGGGGCAATCACCCGCGGCCAGCGCCAGACCGGCGGACAGGGCCTCTTCAGACCCGAGGACAATCTCGAAAGCCCGCACGCGCGCGACGCGCTGCGCCAACTTTACCTGCTGATCGTTCGCGGCAAGGTCGATGGCTGCCCGCTCCAGCTCTTCGAGAGCGCCACCGGCCTCAGCCTGATGGACGACACGGGCATCCGCGACGAGCTGCCGCCGATCACGACCTTTCTCAATAGGTTGCTGGCGCTGACGATCGACCTGCAGGGCATATTGTTCACCGCCTTCGAGCAGCTTCTCAATGCCCGGATTGCCGGAGCACTGGCCAGCGGCACCTATGACATCGGGCTGGAAACGCTGAAGGCCGAAAGCTTCGTCGTCACCGACCGGCACACCATCTACACGCATCCCGCCACTGGCGCGGAAACCCGCTTGCTGACGATCACCCAGCGCGAGCGCAACCGGCCCCTGTCGCTCGACCAAGCCTTCGAGCTTCTCGCCGATCCACGTGCAGCTCTGCTGATCAACGAGCGATCCGCCAGGGCGGCGGTTCAGGTGCCTGCCCCGAGCATCATGCTGGATGATGGCGAAATCGAACGCCGGGTGCGCTTGCTCCGGCCGATGGAACATCACCATGCATCGCTGGCGTCGATGGCGGAAAGCCATTGGCGGGCGGCCGATCGCGAGGTCTTCGCGGTGGCGTGGCAGCGCGAACTGAGGCAGATCCCCGAGTTCACCGACAGCACGATCCATGTCGTCGCCGGGCTCTTGCTCCCGATCTGGAAGCGTCTCCCGGATGAGTGCACGCGTGTCTATCGCCTCCAGACGGACGACGGTGAACGCATCATCGGGCGACGCGTGTCTCCAGCCTGGGCGGCCAACGCACTCGCGATCGGAGCGCCCACGCTGACGGCAGCCAATGCCTTTGCAGCCTTGGTGGCAGGCAGCACCGTCCTCGACCTCACCGAGGGCCTCCAGCTTCATCGCGCTCGGGTGATGGGCATCCACCGCATCGAGCTATCGGGCTTCTCCGAAACGATGCGCGATCGCCTCCGGTCCTACGGCCTGTTCCACGAGATCATCTCCTGGAAGCTCAGGATGTTCGTTCCAACCGACGCGACCGGCGTGGCCGTTCTTGCCAAGGTGATGGAGCGCTATCCGGTCACGCGGATCTCTGAACGGGAGGCCGCGTGATGGCCAGCTTGGACGCATCCGATCTTGCGGCCCGCCTCGCCGGCCAAGCCGAAGCCGTGTGCCGGCACTATTTGTCCAACGGCACAAGGCAGGGAGGCTACTGGCTGGTAGGCGACGTTCGCAACACGCCGGGCCGCTCAATGTTCGTGCGGCTCAAGGGGCCGCAGACGGGTAAGGGCGTCGCCGGCAAGTGGACCGACGCCGCCACCGGCGAGCATGGCGATCTGCTCGATATCATTCGCGAAACCTGCGGCCTTCCCGACTTCAAGCAGGTCGCCGAGGAAGCGCGGCGCTTTTTGAGCCTCCCGCATCCAGAGCCCGCACGAGAGTCGCGGCGGGCTAGGACGTTCGCGGCGCCAATGGGTTCACCAGAAGCCGCGAGGCGTCTCTTCGCGATGGCACAGCCGATCAACCGTACACTCGCCGAGACGTATCTGCGCAGACGCGGCATTACGTCTTTGCACGAAACCGGATCGCTGCGCTTTCATCCCCGCTGCTTCTTCCGCCCCGATGAGCATTCCCCGACCGAGATCTGGCCGGCGATCATCGCAGCCGTCACGGATCTCAATGGCGAGCTCACTGGCGCACATCGCACCTGGCTGGACCCCGGCGGCTTCAACGAAGCGACCTTAGGCAAGGCGCCCGTCGAGACACCAAGACGGGCGATGGGCAATCTCCTCGGATCTGCCGTGCGCTTCGGACTCCCGGGCTCGGTGATGGCGGCCGGCGAAGGCGTCGAGACCATGCTGTCGCTGCGCTGCGTCCTGCCGAACATGCCAATGGCAGCCGCGCTGTCGGCGGCGCATCTGGCTGCCATCCAGTTCCCCGACACCCTGCACCGGTTGTATGTCGCGCGTGATGACGATCCCGCCGGCGATGCAGCGGTGAGGACCTTGATGACCCGCGCGGAGGAAGCGGGCATCGAGGCGGTCATCCTGTCTCCGACCCTCGGCGACTTCAATGAAGACCTCCGGCTGCTGGGACTCGCAGCGCTCCGGGCGGCCATCCGTGTCCAGGTCGCGCCCCAGGAAATCGCACGCTTCATGGAGCACGCAGCTTAACCGCGATGGAGGCAGGCGGCTGCCGGTCGAGCACTTCGATCAACGCTCGCATCTGGGATGACCGTTTCGCCAGAGGACCGCGCCCCGGCCTTCCAGAGGGCGATCGGCCATCAGACGGTCCATCCCGGCAACCTTGTGGCCGACTATTTTCCGGCGGCCCGTTCCACCCCACGCGGTGAAGCCGCGCGGGGACCCCGGCTCGGGCCTTTCCATCGCGAGACAAAATAGCCTGCCCCTACGGTCCTTCTCTCACGCTGCGGCCCCTCGCTTCGCTCCGGGTGCCAGTCCAGCCCGTCCGACGGCTTCGTCGCCATGAAGGCCGCGGCGGTCGCGGTCCAGCGAACGGAGCTTCCCATGAGCGAGCACGACGAATTTGAGCCCGACCACATCTCTTCTCCCACCGACCACGTTCTGACCGAGCTTCAGCTCTACGGCTTCCATCCCCGCGACGATGAACCCGATCCTCGACCAATTCCGGAAGATCGCGTGATCGCCGGCGCCGTCGCCGACATCTTCGACGCGCTGATTGCCACCATGGCCGATACCGGCCTCGACGCTGATCTCGACGACCTGCTGTGGTCAACGGTCAACACCTTCCACCGCGCCGTCGAACGGGTCGAACGCACACTCGACGACAACGAGCAGGCGCAGAAGCAAGGGCAGCGCGAACAGGACGGCTCCGAGGTGAAGGCCGTGCAGCTCGAAGCGCTGATCGCCACCGGACAGCGGCTCATCGAACGCCGCGACGCCCTCGAACTCTTTCGTGACACCGGCGCCGACCTTTACCGGAAAACGACCGGCTCGAACTGGTCTCCCCGCCACGGCTCACGCGTCAACCATCGACAGCTCACCTCTGCGATGATCGACAGCCGCGACTTCATCGCCGCCCGCAAACGCGCCGATCGCGAGGTGCTGCTGCCCGCCGGACCGAAGATCGCGCTGACCGGCGGGCTCGACTTCAACGACCATCAACTGATCTGGGCCAAGCTCGACCAGGTCCGCATGAAGCATCCCGACATGGTGCTGATGCACGGCAAATCTCCGAAAGGGGCCGAGAAAATCGCCGCCCGCTGGGCCGACCACCGCGGCGTCGCGCAGATCGGCTTTGCCCCCGACTGGACCAGGCACGGCCGTTCAGCCCCGTTCAAGCGCAACGATCAGATGCTGGACGTGCTGCCGATCGGGGTCATCGTCTTCCCCGGCACCGGCATCCAGGACAACCTGGCCGATAAGGCGAAGAAGCTCGGCATCCCGGTCTGGAGGTTCGGCGGCGCGTGAGCGCCGCCTTTAGCCGAACAAAAGCTGTGGCTGCGTGGGCAGCATGACCCACTCTACGATGTTGCCCGCCATTATCGTGAAGCCACGATCTCGCAGGGCGGCGGCGTCTGCATCGCTCAACCGGCATTGGGTTCCGTGGCTTGATGAGCCGTCCAAATTTACCACACCTATTTCTGCCCCTCTGCGCCCGTATATATGCGCATGCGTCTGCCCAACGCCGTGTGTCGGCTGGTCGATACGGATGTTTCTGTCGAAACGGCCGTTCACCCATTTGCCTTCGTCAAGCCGCTCGAAACTTTCGTCATCTTTGGACAAAATTATTTCGGTCAGCATCGGCAAATTTACAAAATCACGAAACCTCAACATCCCTCTCCCCTTTGCTTTCGACGACCGCTTTCTGCCCTATTCATGCATGAGAGAAATCGGATGCGGGATACCGCAAACTGCTATGGCCACGCTACTGGTCATCGACCGGCCGCACTGGCGCCGGAGGCAGAGCCACCGCCCCGCTTTTGTGCGCTCATCCTTGGTCCAACCGAGGGCCTGACGCCATCAACCCATGAAGGGTCGGCTACGCCCATTGCGTGCCGCCGCTTCGTCTTCGCCTGCGCGGTGATTGCGGCCCTCGGCCGGACACTTCGGGCGCCTGTCAGCGGGGGATGGTCCTCCGCTCGGAACAGGAGCCGGACCGATGTCCCTCGACGCCGCTTATGCCTTCGCAAACAGCCTCGCTGGCACCCTGATGGTCGCCATCATCATCTTCCGAGCGGGCGACGGCACGCTGTCTGTCACTCCCTGCAACGAGTTCGACGGCGATGCCGAGGTCGTGGCCGAGATCGATCCGTTCGACGTCTGACGTCTGGCAGAACAGCTTCGCGGGCGGAGATCGGTTCGATTTCCGCTCCCGAAGCACGTCGAATTTCGCTATACTCTGCAATGCGCCTTGGTGGTGGTTGGCGCACCCGTCAGACCTATTCTTACGGAGGCCACCACCATGATCGTCTTCGCCATTCTCGGTTCGCTTGCCGCCATCGGCGTGCTTTGCTGGCTTTTGTTCACGCTTGCCGTCTTTGCGCTTCCAGCTTTCATCGGCGTCAGCGCGGGCATCTGGGCGCATGAGACCGGCGCCGGCCTGCTCGGTGCCATCGTCATCGGCGCCGTTGGCGCCGGTATCGCACTCGGCGTCGGCCAGCTTCTGCTCGCCATCCTGCGACCGGCCTGGCTGAAACTCCTCGTCGCCTCGGCTTTTGTCGCGCCCGCAGCCATCGCGGGCTTTCACGCGACGCATGGCATCGTGAAGCACACCATGCCGTCGGAAACCTGGCAGCTCGTGTTCTCGGTCATCGGGGCGATTGCCGTTGCGGTCACGACCTTCATCCGCGTGACGTCGCTCACCCCGCCAGGATCGACCAGCCGGGGCGTTGCCAATGCCTGAATGCCGAACTGACCGCAGAGCCGGACCAGAAAGCGGACGTGCGCCACGCACCAACCATCGACCGACCTGATGTGGGATCGGGCGAAAGGGCGCGCACGTCAGCGCGCAACCTGTCATGGCGCAGGGCTCGCTGATCGTCTGATCCCCGGCTACTCATTCGCCGACTGACCAAAACGCAGGCTGACGGGCGTCACCGGTCAGGCGCCCCTCATCAGCAGGACAAGACGTGTCAGCTCAGAGCTCAGAAACGCCGATCGCGTGAACCGCGCATGCCAATTCGGCCGATGCCCTGCGCCGCCACGTCATCCCCTCGGGATCTAGCCAGATCGAGCGCACCCGAGCGGCCTCTTCAATGGCCTGATCTGGCCGAAGACCGGCTCACGCCTCGCTCGCCAATGGCGCAACAGCGGCGTCACAACTTTCTTCCCCTGCCGGCTGCGCCGTCATTCCTCGCGGAACAAGAAAGTTCCTCCTTTGCTGTCAGGCCCCAAGCCTACCCCAGCGAACTGGGGCCCCGAGGCTGGGGTGCGCCGCCGAGCGTCTCCGGCCCGCCGATCGCCATCGAGGCCGCAATGGTGCGGGCTCGAGACTTCAGATCGAGGAGAAATGACATGGCCACCATCGGCACCTTCAAGAAGACCGGCACGAACGAGTTCACCGGCGAGATCGTCACCCTGAGCGTTCAGGCCAAGAACGTCCGAATCGTCCCCGAGACCCGGGCCACCGGCGAGAACGCCCCCAGCCACCGCGTCCTGGTCGGTCGCGCCGATTATGCGGAGAGCGGGATTATGCAGAGCGCCGGCCTGTAAGGTCTGTGTTGCCGCCGGTTTCGGCGGGGGTTCTGCTCCGCATAATTGCGGGCTGGAAGGTGGGCGCCCCGCGGGAAGCGGAGC
>NZ_JBDZDP010000020.1:0-52127 GCF_040044995.1 Xanthobacter pollutisoli | reverse complement strand
GACAGCTACCTGCGGTGGTATCACCTCGCCGTCCTCCCGCGCGCTCCTTCACCCCGCGCGGTCCTCGCCGCAGCCGGGGGAATGCTGAGTGTTAGACCTGCGTGCATAGCTAATGCTAATTGAGCCGAAAATTATATCTAGAAATTGGTCAGTGGCAATGACGACGCGACCAAAAATTATATCCAAAAATTGGTCACTGCAGCGAAGAAGGGCGGGGTGCGACCTGGGCTCCGCCACCTGCTGCTGGCTGGCGCCTGGAGCGAGTGGCCGATGCGCATGTGGACGGCGAGCGGGAGCACCTCGGTATTGCCGAGACCGCAAGCCGAGCGGAGCTGGTCCGGCGGCTGGTGCAGGGATTCGGCATCTCGCTGATGGCATGGCGCAGAGCCCGAAGCCATCGCCCGTGACCCATGGACGCCACCGACGAAAGGATGCGCCGCGAGAGCGCTATCCCGCGCCGCTGCGACGATTCAAGTCCTGGGCCGGAGACAACTCCATCAGGGACGCTGTCGATGATAGGCGAGCGCCATGGCGAGGCAGATCGCAAGCGGCTCGGCCGGCAGCGGAACGGATGGATCGAGCAGGATCGCGCGGTTTCCCTGATAGGAGAGCGTCTGCGCGAAATGTGCGCGGAACGTCTCCACCAGTGTCGTGCGGCAGTTGAACAGCACCGCACCCATGCCTTGCGGCGATTTCGGCCGGCCGAGCCGGATCGTGCTGCCGCTGCCCGTCGCCAAGGTAAGGTAGGCGGGCTCACCCCATTTCAACGTCTCGGTTAAAGGGCCGACGCCGGACGTTCCCGCGGCCGTCGCGAAAATCAGAGCCCGCACCTCCAGGAGCCTCAGGCGGACCCGCTCGGGGAATGCGGCGAACGCCGCCGCGACCTCGGCGGGGATCTCCGGCGGTTCGTGCCGGCCGACCTTGAGGTCACGCCCATTCTTCAGGTGAGCCATGCCGAGGCCCTGGCCGCCGGATTCGGCGGCGCGACGGGGGCGTTGCAGGTCGGCGCGGAGATTTGGGTTGCGAGCTATACAGGCGAGCGGATCGCCCGTTTTCCGGCGACGCCCCCTCCGGGGCCGCGCTACTCTAGGAACGTGAGAATGTCAGCAAGGGGGTGAAGTCGTGATTGTCGGCTGCCCGGAGAGCCGTGACGTAGCGCGTTCGGGTTTCGCCAGCATCAACCAGGTTGGCGCGGCCCCAGCTGAATGGCGGCCGTTCGAGCTGCCGTTCGAGCAAGTCTCCGACCAGGCGTGAGAAGCGGCCATTGCCATTCGGGTAGGGATGGATGGCCACCAAACGATGGCTGAAGCGGATGGCGATTTCGTCGGGCGGGTAGGTGCCGTTCTCGATCCAATAGCGGGCATCGTCGACCGCCTGTCGTACCTCCATTGCGATCCGGTAGGCGTCAACGCCGATGTTCCTTCCCGTCGTGCGGTATTGTCCCGCCCAGCGCCATACGTCACCGAACATCCGGCGGTGGAGCTCGTCCAGGACGTCCTGGTCGAGGACGTTCCGCCGTCGCGACATCGCCCAACGCCAGCCCGCGCCGATATTGACCTGCTCGGCCTCGTTCAGCTCATGGCGCATGGTGATGTAGGAGGGGATGAGTTGTTCCCGCTCCTCGGCGTTCAGCGGGGTATTGGCCTCGTCGTCATCCTGAAACAGCGGATCGTCTGCCGGCATGGAGATCAGTCGTCCTCCCACAGCCGCCGTGGCGAGTCGGCAAGAAGGTCCTCCGTGAGACGACGCCGCTCATCCTCAAGATCGGGCCGCAGCAAGGCTTGGTTCTCCAGGCGCATGGTGTGGTCGAGTCGGGTCATTGCGCGTCCCGCCTTCTCGGCCGCACGTTCACGGACAATGTCGTCGAGCGGCTTGATCGGAACGAAGGCGTAGACGAACGTGCAGTTCATCGCGGCCGCTGCCTCCCGAAGGGTCCTGATTGTGGTGGCGCCTGAAACCTCCGCCTTCTCGATAGCCGGAATGCGGGAGGGGGCAGCCCCCATGCGGGCGGCAAGCTGCCGGCTGCTCATCCCTAGGGCTTCGCGAATGGCTTTCATCCACCCGCGCGGCGGGACGGCGAGGCTGAGTTCGCGCAATGGCGCAAGGCGGCGTTCCAGTTGTTTGCGGGCGAGTGCGGTTTGTTTGGTGTTCATAAAATTATGTCCAAGACCGCACGGATATAGCACATATATGTGAGCGGGGTAAGCCAAAACGCTCACAAATTCATGTCCAATATAAGCGGAATTAAACATGAATATGTGAGCGTGTATCGGCGCCTACAGCAGCGGGAGCTGATCTCCCAGGGGTTGGCCATCCTGCATGTGCTCGAGGGCGGACAGCGTCAAGCCGAGCAGGCGGACCCCTTTGCGGAACGGATAGACCTGGTCGAGCAAAGCGTCACAGATGGTCTCGACCTCGGCGGCGTTCTCGGGCGGAAGCCCCAGGGTTCGGCTGCGCGTGAGCTGGTGGAAGTCAGCGAACTTGACCTTCAGGGTGATGGTGCGCCCACGCAGGCCCTTTGCCTCGCAGTGCCGCCAGACCTTGGCGATCAGGGGGCGTAGCTCCGCCCGCGCGGGCTCCAGCTCGAGAATGTCCACCATGAAGGTGTCCTCGGCGCCGACCGACTTGCGTGGCCGATCTGGCTGAACCGGGCGCTCGTCGATCCCGCGTGCGATGCGATAATACCAGAGTCCCGATTTGCCGAAATGCTCCTGCAGAAAGGGGAGGGGCTTCGCCTTCAGATCCGCGCCGGTCTCGATGCCGAGGCGCTGCATCTTCGCCGCGGTCGCCGGCCCGACGCCGTGGAACTTCTTCACCGGCAGGTCTGCGACGAAGCCCGGCCCCATGCGCGGCGTTATCACCGCCTGCCCGTTCGGCTTGTTGAGGTCACTCGCCATTTTCGCGAGGAACTTGCAATAGGAGATGCCGGCCGAGGCATTGAGACCCGTCACCTCCTTGATCCGTGCGCGGATCAGCCTGGCGATCTCGGTCGCGATCGGCAGGCTGTGCTTGTTGTCGGTGACGTCGAGATAGGCTTCGTCCAGCGACAGGGGTTCGATCAGATCGGTGTGCTCGGCGAAGATCTCTCGGATCTGCGCGGAAACGGCTCGGTACACGTCGAACCGCGGCGGCACGAAGATCAGCTCCGGACATTTCCGCCTGGCGGTGACCGACGGCATCGCCGAGCGGACGCCGAAGGCGCGGGCCTCGTAGCTTGCTGCGGCGACCACGCCGCGGGCGGCGGCACCCCCGACCGCGACCGGCTTGCCCCGCAGCTCTGGATGGTCGCGCTGTTCGACCGAGGCATAGAACGCATCCATGTCGACATGGATGATCTTCCGTGTCGCCGGGGAGAGCAGCCGGTCGGAACCGATGTCCGATATTGACGGATCGGCGGGGACGAGCTCCGGCGCCGGCCGCGCGGCTGCGATGCCTCGCGTCGGGGCGGCCCCCGTCACTTCGACCCCTCCTCAAGCTTCAGCGGCGCCTCCACCAGGACGAGCAGGTCGTCGGGAAGCGGCCGCTGCAGATGCTTCACGTCCGCCCAGTCTCCCGGTCAGCCAGAGATCGACCTCCTCGGGTGTGGTCAGGATCGCAGGCATCGCCTTGAGGTGGATCGGCTTGACGATCCCGTTCGCCGACGTCGTCAGGAAGCCGTAGAGCTCGAATTCGCGCTCGCCATCGCGGACTTTCCTGACGCCCTTCCAGGGTGTCCAGAATCCAGCAAAGAACATCAGGGGCCGATCCTTGTTGCGGGCGAACCAGGCGTTCGGGGCCCGGCCGCCCGGAACCTTGCTCGCTGGATCAGGCTCCGCGAAGGACGTGAAGGGGACGACGCAGCGGCTCGTCGGTCCCAGCCAGCGGCGCCAGTGCGGGGAGTTGACGTTGCGGATGTTGGTGACGCCCGGGTCGTAATTGCCTTTGATGTAGTCGGGTGGCGTCGGCATCCCCCAGGTGGCGCTGACGATCTCCCGCTGCCCGTCTTCTGCGACGCGCACGATCGGCGCCAGCGTATTGGGATAGACATCGCGCGAGGGCTCGTTCCAGCCTGCCTTGTCCCGGAAGGCTTTGGTGAACTGTACCACGGCGTCTCGGGTGGTCGTCAGATTGTAGAGATTGCACAAGGCCTCGCCTCCTATCTCCACATGCCCCGCATGCGCGCGCCGACATCGATGCGGACCTGACGCGGGCCGCTCCCAGATGCCGCGCCACCAGCCGCCATAGGCCACGCCCGGCACTCGAAGAATTGCAGCAGCATCGCAGGAATGAACCGGGTCCGCGAGGCGTAGACGTGACGGTCGCCGGTGGCGGGCTGACCATGGGTGAAGAAGCGCTGCGGCACGATGAGCGACGGGCTGTCCTTCGCTCGCGTCATCGCGACATAGAGCAGCCGGCGCTCCTCCTCGATCTCGGCCGAGGTGCCCGCGCCGAGGTCGGAGGGAATGCAGCCATCCACGGTGTTGAGCACGACCACCGACTTCCATTCCTGACCCTTCGCGGAATGGATGGTCGACAAGATCAGATAGTCCTCGTCCAGCATCGGCACGCCGGCCTCGCCCGAGGTGGCATCCGGCGGGTCAAGAGTGAGCTCGGTCAGGAAGCGCTCGCGGGAAGGATAACCCGCGGCGATGTCCTCGAGCTGAAGGAGGTCGGCACGCCGCATCTCGGCGTCCTCATGGATGCGCTCGAGGTGGGGCTCGTACCAGGCGCGCACCCGTCCGATCTCCGCCGGCCATCCCGCCACGCCCTCCCGCAGATCCGCCATCAGGGATACGAAGGACGGCCGGTCGGCCGCCGCGCGCGGCGGCGTGGGATGATCGGCGAGCGCGCGGATGGGGTCGCTCCGATCGGCCATGGCATCGAGCGCGGTCTGCGCCGTCGAGGGGCCGACACCGGGCAGGAGCTGCATCAGCCGGAAGCCGGCCACCCGGTCGCGCGGGTTCTGAGCGAACCGCAAGGCCGCGAGCATGTCCTTCACGTGCGCGCTGTCGAGGAATTTCAATCCCCGAACTTCACGAACGGAATGTTTCTGCGGGTCAGCTCGACCTCCAGCGGGCCGCTGTGGTGGCTGGCGCGAAACAGCACCGCCTGCTCCTTCAGGCGCATTCCGGTCTCCCGGTTCTCCAGCACGGTCTCGGCCACGAAGCGCGCCTGGTCGGCTTCGTCGCGCACCGTGACGAGGCCCGGCCGCTCGGCGGACGCCCGGTCGGTCCAGAGGTCCTTGGTGTAGCGCTCCTTGGCGAGGCCGATGACGCCGTTCGCCGCCGCCAGGATCGGCTGGGTCGAGCGATAGTTGCGGTCGAGCGTGATGACGTCGGCGGCCGGCGCGAACTCCGCCGGGAAATCGAGGATGTTCCGGACGGTCGCGGCCCGAAAGGAATAGATCGACTGGGCGTCGTCGCCGACCACCGTCAGGCCGCGGCCGCCGGGCTTGAGCGCCGTCAGGATCGAGGCCTGGAGGCGGTTGGTGTCCTGATATTCATCGACCAGGACGTGGTCCCAGCGCCCGCCGATGTCGTCGGCGAGGACCGGATCGCCCACCGTCTGCGCCCAGTAGAGCAGAAGGTCATCGTAGTCGAGCACGTTCTGGGCCTGCTTGGCCTCGACATAGCCGGCGAACAGCTCGCGTAGCTGCCCCTCCCAGGCGGCGCACCAGGGAAAATGGGCGCGCAGGATCTCCTGCAGCGGCGCCTCCGAATTCACCACTCGCGAATAGATCGAAAGGCACGTGCCCTTGGTCGGAAAGCGACTTTCTGTCTTCGAGAAGCCGAGCTGGTGGCGGACCAGGTTCATGAGGTCGGCGCTGTCTTCCCGGTCATGGATCGTGAACTGCGGGTCGAGGCCGATCTCATTGGCATATTCGCGCAGCAGGCGCGCCCCGATGGCATGGAAGGTGCCGGCCCAGGCGAGGGCCTCGGTCAGGACGCCGGATTTATCACCCAGCACCCTGGCGCAGATGCGCTCGACCCGTCGGCCCATCTCCGAGGCCGCGCGCCGGGAGAAGGTCATCAGCAGGATCCGCCGCGGATCGGCGCCCTTGACGATCAGATGCCCAACCCGGTGTGCCAGCGTATTGGTCTTGCCCGAGCCGGCACCGGCGATGATCAGGAGCGGCCCGCCCGCTCTGCCGTCAGCAAGGCCGACGCCATGCTCGACCGCGGCCCGCTGCCGCTCGTTCAACTTGTCCAGATATGCCGCGCTCATCGCCCCCGCCCGGACTTGGCCCCACCGTTACCATCGTGCGTCGAAGCCTCCGGTCCGCGCGATCGAGCCACCATCCGAAGGCTCCACGGGAGTCCGATTGACTCGCGACGCAGTTAAGAACAAAAAAAGAACGTAGCAGCGGAGAAGGCCATTGCCTAGCCTTGGAAAGGTATCGCACACCCCATGCCGGATCGTGTCGTCAGTCCCGTCATCGCCGAGCTGCGGGAGCGCATCCAGCGTCTCGAAGGCGCCGGGGGCCGCGCGCGGCGGGTCCTGCCTTTCGGCGTGCCGGACATCGACAGGCGGCTTCCGGGAGGTGGGCTGGCGTTGGTGTGCCTGCATGAGGTGGCGGGCGGCGCCAACGGAGCAGTCGATGGCGCGGCCGCGGCGCTGTTCGCCGCGGGGATTGCCGCGCGCCTCGCCGGAAAGGTGCTGTGGTGCGTCACCCGACAGGACCTGTTCGCGCCGGCGCTCGCCCAAGCCGGACTTGCGGCCCGCCGGGTGATCTTCGTCGAGGCGGGCGAGGACAAGGCGCTGCTCGCCTGCATGGAGGAGGGGCTCCGCCACGGCGGGCTCGGCGCCGTCATCGGGGAGGTCTCCCGCCTCTCCATGACCGCCTCGCGCCGCCTCCAGCTCGCCGCCGAGGGCTCGGGAACCATGGGCATCGCGGTCCGGCGCTGGCGCCGCCAGGCCGAGGCGGCGGATTTCGGCCAGCCGACGGCGAGCGTCAGCCGCTGGCGCGTCTCAGTACTCCCGTCCGTGCCGCTGCCGGTGCCGGGCGTCGGCCGCGCCCGCTGGCTGCTCGAGCTGATCCGGTGCCGGGCCGGCGAGAGCGCCGATTTCGAGGTGGAGGCCTGCGATGCCAAGGGTCGTATCGCTCTTCCTGCCAAGGTGGCCCACGGACCGCCTCAGGCGGACATCCGCGGAGGCCGCGCCTCCGCCTGAGACCCCGCTCGTTCTCATCGGCCGGGATGGCCGGCGCCGGGTGATGCTGGCGGCCGATCTTGCCGCCGCGCGCGCCGGCCTCGCCGTCGGCATGGCGGTGACGAAGGCGCAGGCGCTCGTTCCCGGGCTCGTGGTGCGCGAGGCCGATCCGAAGGCAGATGCCGAAGGCCTCGAACGGCTGGCGCTCTGGGCCCTGCAACGCATCTCGCCCATCGTCGCGGCCCATCCCCCCGATGGCCTCGTCATGGACACCACCGGCGCGGACCATCTCCATGGCGGCGAGGCCGCCATGCTGGCCGCGCTCGTCGAGCGCCTTACGGCATCGGGCGTCGAGGCGCGCGGGGCCATCGCCGACACCTTGGGGCGCGGCCCATGCCTGCGCCCGCTTCGCCGGCCGGCAGATCACCGTTGTTCCGCCCGGCGACGGCGTGCGTTTCCTCTCTCCCCTGTCGATCGCCGCGCTGCGTCTCGATCGCAGGATCGTCGAAGGGCTCCACGCCCTCGGCTTCGCCCGCATCGGCGATCTTCTCGACCAGCCGCGCGGGCCGCTCGTGCTCCGGTTCGGTCCCGAGATCGGCCGCCGGCTCGACCAGGCGACAGGCGCCGTCGCCGAACCGATCGATCCGGTACGGCCGCCCGATCTCGTGGAGGTGCGCCGCATGTTCGGTGAGCCCATCGCCGCCGCGGAAACCATCGCTCGGTATCTGGGCCAGCTCGTCGTCGCCCTGTGCGCGGAGCTGGAGGCGAAAGGCCTTGGCGCGCGCCGGCTCGATCTCCTGGTCCACCGCGTCGATAATGCGCGGCAGGCGATCCGCGTCGGCACCGCCCGGCCGGTGCGCGACGTCAAGCGGCTGACGCGTCTTCTCCATGACCAGATCGAAACCGTCGATCCCGGCTTCGGCATCGAGATGATGGCCCTGGCCGCGACGCGCGCCGAGCCGCTCGACGCACGCCAGACGGTCTCCTCCCTCGTCGAGGCAGAAGAGCCCGACGTCTCCGATCTCATCGACGTGCTGGCGAACCGGGTGGGCGAGCGCGGGCTCTACCGTTTCTCCGTCGTCGCCAGTGATGTTCCCGAGCGCTCGGTTGCCCGGATCGCGCCCCTCGCGCCGGAGGACGGCGCCACCTGGGAGGGGGACTGGCCGCGCCCGCCGCGGCTGTTGCCGCATCCCGAGCCCATCGAAACCCTGGCGCTCTTGCCCGACCATCCGCCGGTCTGGTTTTCCTGGCGGGGGGTCCGCCGGCGCGTGCGCCGGGCCGATGGTCCCGAGCGCGTGTTCGGCGAATGGTGGCGGCGCGACGCCGAGCTGATCGCGGTCCGGGACTATTTCCGGGTCGAGGACGATGCCGGCGAGCGCTACTGGATCTTCCGCGCCGGGGATGGAGAGGATCCCCAGACCGGCTCCCACCGCTGGTTCCTGCACGGGATCTTCGCATGACCGGACCCCGTTATGCCGAGCTCCAGGTCACCTCGCATTTTTCCTTCCTGCGCGGGGCGAGCAGCTGCGAGGAGCTGTTCGAGCAGGCGAAGGCGCTCGGCATCGAGGCCCTCGGCGTGGTCGACCGCAACAGCCTCGCGGGCATCGTGCGCGCGCACCAGGCCGCGCGGGACACGGGCCTGCGGCTGGTGGTCGGCTGCCGGCTCGATCTCGCCGACGCCCTGCCGGTCCTCGTCTATCCGACCGACCGGCAGGCGTATGCCAACTTGTGCCGGCTGCTCTCGCTCGGCAAGCGGCGTGGCGGCAAGGCGAAATGCAATCTCGAATGGGCCGACCTTGTCGCCTTTGGCGAAGGCCTGATCGCCGTGCTGGTGCCCGATATGGCGGACGCGGCCTGCGCGCTCGGCCTGCGCCGGCTGCGCGAGGCCTTCGGCGACCGCGCCTATCTGGCGCTGACGCTGCGCCGGCGGCCGAACGATCAGCTGCGCCTGTGGGAACTCGTCCGCCTCGCGGCCGCGGTGCGGGTGCCCACCGTCGTCACCAACGACGTGCTCTTCCACGAGCCACGCCGGCGCATCCTGCAGGACGTGGTCACCGCGATCCGCCACAACGTCACCATCGACGACCTCGGCGCGCGGCGGGAACGCCATGCGGACCGCTACCTGAAGCCGCCGGCGGAAATGGCCCGCTTGTTCGACCGCTATCCAGAGGCGCTCGCCCGAACGCTCGAGATCACGGAACGCTGCCGCTTCTCGCTCGACGAGCTCGCCTATCAATATCCTGAGGAAAGGCTCTTTCCCAACCTGTCGCCGCAGCAGGCGCTGGAGAAGCTGACCTGGGAGGGCGTCGCCGAGCGGTATCCCGAGGGCCTGCCCGACAAGGTCCGGCGCACCGTCACCCACGAGCTGCGCCTGATCGAGAAATTGCAGTATGCGCCCTATTTCCTCACCGTGAACGCCATCGTCCGCTTCGCGCGCGCGAAGGGCATCCTGTGCCAGGGCCGGGGATCAGCCGCCAATTCCGCCGTCTGCTACGTGCTCGGCATCACGGCCATCGATCCCGACCGCAACGACCTCCTGTTCGAGCGCTTCGTCTCCGAGGAACGCGCCGAGCCGCCGGACATCGATGTCGATTTCGAGCATGAGCGGCGCGAGGAGGTCATCCAGTGGGTCTACGAAACCTATGGCCGCGACCGGGCCGCTTTGTGCTCCACCGTCATCCGGTACAGGGCGAAGGGCGCCATCCGCGACGTGGGCAAGGCCCTCGGCCTACCTGAGGACCTGACCAAGACCCTCTCTTCGCAGGTCTGGGGCTGGTCCGAAGCGGTCGAGCAGAAGCACGCCGAGGGGCTGAACCTCAATATGGGCGACCGACGCCTGCGGCTGGCGCTGGAGCTCGCCTATCAGCTGGTCGGCACCCCGCGGCATCTGTCCCAGCATCCCGGCGGCTTCGTGCTTACCCGCGATCGCCTCGACGAGCTCGTGCCGATCGAGCCCGCCGCCATGGCCGACCGCCAGGTCATCGAATGGGACAAGGACGACATCGACATCCTGAAATTCATGAAGGTGGATGTCCTGGCCCTGGGGATGCTCTCCTGCATGCGCCGCGCCCTCGACCTTTTGGCCGAGCACAAGGGCATCGCCCTCGACATGGCGACGATCCCGCCCGAGGACCCCGCCACCTACGCCATGATCCGCTGCGCCGATACTCTCGGCACCTTCCAGATCGAGAGCCGCGCGCAGATGGCCATGCTCCCGCGCATCCGCCCGCGCACCTTCTACGATCTCGTCATCGAGGTGGCGATCGTGCGCCCCGGCCCGATCCAGGGCGACATGGTCCATCCCTATCTGCGCCGGCGCGAGGGCCGCGAGGAGGTCGTCTATCCCAAGCCGGAGCTCGAGGCTGTCTTGGGCAAGACCCTGGGCGTGCCCCTGTTCCAGGAACAGGCCATGAAGGTTGCGATCTTCTGCGGCGGCTTCACCCCCGGCGAGGCCGACCAGCTCCGCCGGGCCATGGCCACCTTCAAGCATACCGGCGGCGTCTCGAAGTTCGGCGAGAAGCTGATCGGCGGCATGGTCGCCAACGGCTATGAGCGGGACTTCGCGGAGCGCACCTTCCGCCAGTTGGAAGGCTTCGGCAGCTACGGCTTTCCCGAAAGCCACGCGGCCAGCTTCGCGCTCGTCGCCTATGCCTCCACCTGGATGAAATGTTGGCATCCGGACGTGTTCTGCTGCGCCTTGCTCAACGCCCAGCCCATGGGCTTCTATGCGCCGGCGCAGATCGTGCGGGACGCCCAGGCGCATGGTGTCGAGGTCCGCCCGGTCTGCATCAACGCCTCCCGCTGGGACTGCACGCTCGAGCCCCTCGACGCCGACGAGAGCCGCTTCGCGGTCCGGCTGGGCCTGCGCATGGTGAAAGGGCTCGGCAATGCCGAGGCCGCGCGCCTGGTGTCCTGCCGGGCCGACCGGCCCTTCCTCTCCGTCGACGATCTGTGGCGCCGCGCCGGTATTCCATCCGCCGCTTTGGTTCAGCTCGCTGAGGCGGACGCCTTCCGTCCCGCGCTCGACCTCACGCGCCGCGAGGTGACCTGGGCGATCAAGGCGCTGCGCGACGAACCGCTCCCGCTGTTCGCCGCCGCCGCGCGCGCCAATGCCCCCGTTCCCGAGCAGGACGAACCCGTCGTCGCCCTGCGCCCCATGGCCGCCGGCGGGGAGGTCGTGGAGGACTATGGCCATGTCGGCCTGACCCTGCGCGATCACCCGGTTTCCTTCCTGCGGACGGATCTGGCGCGCCGACGTATCACCACCTGCGCCGCCGCCATGGCCTTGCGCGACCGACGCTGGGTCGAGGTCGCGGGCCTCGTTCTCGTGCGCCAGCGTCCCGGCTCCGCCAAGGGCGTGATGTTCATCACCCTGGAGGACGAAACCGGCATCGCCAACCTGGTGGTCTGGCAAAAGGTGTTCGAGGCGCATCGGCGCATCGTGCTCGGCGCCGGCATGATCGCGGTGCGTGGGCGTATCCAGAGGGAGGGAGAGGTGGTCCACCTCATCGCCCACCATCTCTCCGACCTCTCGTCCGAGCTCGCCAGCGTCGGATCGCGGGAGGCGGGCTTCCCGCTGCCGCATGGTCGGGGGGATGAATTCCATCACGGCGCGCCAACGCCCGACCCCCGCGGCCTGCCCAAGGCGCCGCAGCCGCGCGACATCATCGATCCTTATGGGCATCTCGACGAGATCCGTGTGAAGACGCGGGATTTCCGATAATTCCGACCATGACGAGTCGTCGCGCAACTGGCAGGCTAGCGTTGGCTGTGCCGACAAGCGTGATTGCCTGATACCTTAAGACATGACGACATTTCGGATTGTCATCTGGCCAGCTTGCTCAACGCAAGAAAATGAGCTTCAAACAAAAGAGCTATTTGCAGCGAGGTGCGCCGTGGCCGACGCGTCAGTCGAAACCAAAGAGGGCAATCAACTTGAATTTGTCGCGGACATCGTCGCGGCATTCGTCGCGCGCAACACTGTCGCCGCAACGGATCTCGCCGCGCTGATCCAGAGTGTATATGCGACGCTGGGCAAGCTGCGAACGGCACCAGAGAGCGTCATCGTCGAGGAACAGAAGCCTGCTGTACCCATCAAGCGGTCGGTAACACCCGACTTCATCATCTGTCTTGAGGACGGCAAGAAACTCAAATCGCTAAAACGGCACCTGCGCTCCGTCTACGACCTGACGCCGGACGACTATCGTAACAAATGGGGCTTGTCACGGGACTATCCGATGGTCGCGCCGGCCTATGCCGCGGCCCGTTCGGAGCTCGCCAAGGCGATGGGGTTGGGGCAGGTGCGCAAGAAGGTTGAAGAACGCGCCGCGCCGGCGCGGAAGACCCCTGCGCGGCGGAAGGCCGCCGTCAGCTGATTGCACAGGAGCGTCCGCTTGTCGAAAAGGGCGAGTCGGTGTGCTGAGTTATCTGGGTTCGGCGAAGACGACTCGATTCCCTCGAACGCTACCTTCAGAATTTCCGCCGGGTTGAGCCGATGCGAAGCTCTTCATGTGAACTACGATCCGCGCCGGGTCCGCAATAGCCGCGGCAGGCGCCGTTTCCAGCGGTCTGCGCGGGACAACACCGTCTGTTTGAGCCGCCGCACACGGACAGGCTGCTTCACCTTGGCGCGCTGAGTTGCCGATGTTGCCGATGCGAACTCTTCCTCTACCAAGGGGGACGCGTCGTCAGTGAGAGGATCACGCTCGGCTCGCGGTTCTAAACTCACCTCAGCCAGTTCATTTACTCGCTCGGTGAGCAGATGCTCCGGCGGTTTTGTCTCTTCTCCAGCAGCTTCCAAGGTTTCGGCTGCGCCGACGAGATCGATACCAGCCCAAATCGAGGCCGATGGCTTCGTTATGCTGCGCCTGCGTTTGACTTCAACGACGAATGGCCGTTTCGACAACTTCATTGGTTTTCCAATGGATCGATTCAAGGTTCCACACCTACACCGTTCGAGCATAGGCGTCCATCACGCCAGCCGACAATCCACCGCTTCTCGCATCTCTCGGTCTAGTGCGTATCCGATCCGCAAGATCCTGTCCGGTGCCGTTCGGATAAGCAACGGTCCGCATGCAGCTGCGATAGCATCGCGACGGCCAACGTTCGTGTCGTCCAGCACGAACACAACGTGCAAGCTTTCTTTCTCGGACGGAGGGCGCGGGGCACGACTAGGCTCAGGACCTATTAATTTCGTTTGAGATGTGATTATGGGATGGCCCGCCCCACTCGGCAGCGGTCGGTTACGATCGCCTTAGGAGACGAGGAAGGGAGCGGACCAATGACGATCGTGGTGTTGGGAATTGATCTCGGCAAGAACGTCTGCAGTCTGGCGGGGCTCGACGAGACGGGAGCCGTGGTCCTGCGCCGTCGGATGAAGCGCGAGGGGGTCATCGACTTCGTCGCGAAGATGCCAGCGTTGATCGTGGCGATGGAAGCCTGTTGCGGTGCCCATCACCTCGGCCGGGTTCTGGCCGGCAAGGGACACACGATCCGGCTGATGTCTCCGGAATATGTGCGCCCCTATGTGAAGGCGAACAAGAACGACGATCACGATGCCGCGGCGATCGCGGAAGCCGCGACGCGGCCCACCATGCGCTTCGTCCCGGTCAAGAGTGAGGAGCAGTCGGACATCCAGTCCCTGCACCGGGCGCGTTCGCGCCTGGTGTCGGAGCGCACGGCTCTGATCAATCATCTGCGGGCCCTGCTGCTGGAGCGAGGCATCGTCGTGGCACAGGGGCGGCGCAAGCTGGAGGACACGCTCGGCGTCTTTGCCGACGAGGATGATGGGAGGCTATCGCCGCGCATCCGCCGCCTGGTGGAGGACCTGAGGGCGGAATGGCGCGGCCTCGATGAGAGAATCGCGGCCTTCGATGCGGAGTTCTTGGCGATGGCCCGCGAGGATGCGCTCGCCCGTCGTCTTTCGACGATCCCAGGGATCGGGCCCATCAACGCCACGGCTCTTGTGGCGGCGGTCGGGACCGCGCAGAGCTTCGGGCGAGGCAGGGACCTTGCCGCATGGCTGGGACTCGTCCCACGGCAGGCGACGACAGGTGGCCGACCGAAACTGCTCGGCATATCCAAGCGCGGCAACCGACAGCTGCGGGCGAACCTGATCCACGGGGCCAGAGCGGTACTGCCGCGCGTGCTTGCCCAGGACACACCGCTGGGTCGATGGGCGCGCAGTTTGTCGACGCGGGCGCACAAGAACATCGTC
Source organism: Xanthobacter pollutisoli (assembly GCF_040044995.1). Taxonomy (NCBI): domain Bacteria; kingdom Pseudomonadati; phylum Pseudomonadota; class Alphaproteobacteria; order Hyphomicrobiales; family Xanthobacteraceae; genus Xanthobacter; species Xanthobacter pollutisoli. The sequence continues at coordinate 37,783 of NZ_JBDZDP010000020.1, read as the reverse complement.
GTGGTGGCTCTGGCCGCCAAGCTGGCGCGCATCGCATGGGCAGTGCTGCACACGGAGCGAAGCTTCGATCCGGCGATCGCAGCGGGTTGAGGGAAACGCCGGCCGGGCCCCTCTGGCCGGACCATTCTGCGGGTGGTGGATAGAAGATGGCCTGACAGTCGAACGGCAGTCCTTGAGCCTGAAACAGTGAACGGTCGGCAAAGACCGCTGTGATTATGAGGCCTGGGCGGCGCGGATCTCCATCTTGGCCGGGACCTGAGCCCGAGACCGGATACGTTGATGCAGACTGCACGGACCAATCTTCACAAAACCCCTTGCGGACGGGGCGGGCCATACGTTCACGGTGTCTGGGAGGACGCCGTGATGGGTGATTTGTTTTTGCTGAGCGAGCGGCAGATGTCTCGGATATCGCCGCATTTTCCGTTGTCACATGGAGTTCCTCGGGTCGATGACCGGCGCGTGGTGAGCGGAATCGTTTATGTCATCCGCAACGGCCTGCAGTGGAAGGACGCGCCGAAGGGCTACGGCCCATACAAGACGCTCTACAACCGCTTCATCCGCTGGAGCCGTCTCGGCGTCTTCGACCGGATCTTCGCGAGCCTCGCCGGCGCAGGGCCGAAGCCGGAGCGGATCATGATCGACGCGACGCATCTGAAGGCGCACCGCACGGCGGCGAGCCTGCTCAAAAAGGGGCTGTTCCCCGCCGTATCGGGCGCACCAAAGGCGGACTGAACTCCAAGCTCCACACCGTCTGCGACGGCGAGGGCCGCCCGATCGTCATGCTGCTCTCGGAAGGCCAGATGAGCGATCACAAGGGTGCCCGCCTCGTCCTCGATGCCTTGCCACCGGCCCGAAGCCCGATCGCCGACCGGGGCTATGACAGCGCATGGTTCCGCCAAGCTCTTGCCGATAGGGGCATCGAGCCGTGCATTCCTTCCTCGAAGAGCCGGAAGAAACCCTTTGCCTACGACAAGACACTCTATCGCCAGAGGCACAAGGTCGAGAACCTCTTCGCCAAGCTCAAGGACTGGCGACGCATCGCTACACGCTACGACCGATGCGCACACACCTTCTTCTCTGCCATCTGCATCGCAGCCATCGTCATCTTCTGGCTCTGATCAAATCAATGAGTCCTGAACCTAGTTTTAGAGTGAGAAAATCGTAACAACCACATGCGTCCATGTGCGCTTCTCTGGGTAACGTTGTTTCGTTCGCTCAACACAATTATTGAATCTATTTTGATCCAATGCTTCATGACCGTGATGAGCAATGCTTCGCGCTCTCAGGGGGCAGGTCGGTTACCGGCGCGAGACAAGCGCTCACGTCAGACCACGTGCAGATGTTCGAAGGCGGTCGGGATCGCGATGAAGAATCTCCCCCGGAATGCCGCTTGCGCGCGCGCGGCGGCAAGGGAGGCTCCGCCGCGGCCGGCGTCCCTTCCGGCCCGGCCAGATGCCGAGGATGACGGCCGCGCCCTTGCCGCCTTCGCTCTTCGCGGCCGCCGGGGCTGGCCCCGCAGCACGTGGGGAAGCAAACCTGAGCAGGAAAGGGTCGGGGACGCCGGAGTGACGTCCCGGGAGAAGAGCATGGAAAGACAAAAAGTTGAAGAGTTGAAGAATCGCGTGCCGTGCGCAGCCGTGCTGGAAAAGGCCGGGTTCGCGGTTGACCCAAAGGAAAGCACGCGACGCGCGATAAAGTATCGCCGAGACAACGACATCATCATCGTGATCCACGCCGGGAAAGGTTGGTTCGATCCCCTCTCTGATGCAAAGGGCGATGTGTACGGTCTCGTTGCGCACCTCGATGGCGGCGGCTTCAACACATGCCTCGACCGCGTCGCAGAGCTTGTGGGTTTCGTTCCGATCGAACCGGCCTGGCCGCGCCTGGCGGAGCGGAAGGATTCCGACCTCCTCGTTACGGAACGCTGGCGTCGCCGCTGCAGGCCGTGGCGAGGATCTGCGACGTGGCGATACCTGCGGGATGTGCGTCACCTCTCCGAAGCGATCATCCAGGCTACGATCCGGCAAGACCGGCTCCGCGAGGGGCCGTGGGGCAGCATGTGGGCTGCGCACACCAATGATGTGAATGGCGTCGTCGGCTGGGAGGAGCGAGGACCGGAATGGCGCGGCTTTGCGACCGGAGGAGCAAAAGTCATGTTTCGGCTCGGCGGTCATGATGCCGTGCGGATCTGTGTGGCCGAGGCGGCGATCGACGCCATGAGCTTAGCTACGATCGAACACCTGCGCCCCGACACCCTGTTCCTCAGCACGGGCGGAGGCTGGGCTCCCTCTACCGAGGCCGCGATCCGGACGCTTGCGGCCCGCGAGGGAACACTTCTCGTCGCGGCGACCGACAACAATCCGCAGGGCGAAGTCTATGCCGGACGGCTGATGGCGATCGCCCTGGAAGCTGGATGCGGTTTTGAGCGCCTTCGCCCTCTCGCCGGAGACTGGAATGAGGAGCTGAGCAGGAACATCATCGTCTAGTCAGAGCTGTTTCGCAGGTCCGCAAGCGAGACACACAAGCGACCATCTACGGCGGGGTTTGGCAGGACTATTTTGCCCTGCATGCTTGGTTCGACGCCACGAAGTCGCTGCTCTGCCGCTTCACCCATCGGGCCCTGCGCCACCACGTCGAAGGTATCGACGAGGCGGTCTTCCTTTTCGGCTCCCGCCTCTGCAATAGCGATGGAGCGGACATCGACACGCGGCGGCTCGGGCTTCAGCACTTGGAAGAGGACTGCCCCCGGCTCGTGAATGCCCGGGACTGGCTGATCGGCTTCGATCAGCCCGACTGGTTTCCGGCGACCCCGCTGCAGGCTGAAGATCTCGCACGCGCGAGCGCACTGCGCTTCGGTGGCGAGGCCACGAATTATCTGCCGCTCCACCAGTGGTTCCTCGCGACCGGCGCCTGGACATCCGGGCATGATCACCTGGCGTTTCACCATCACGCCTTCGGAGTGTTCGAGGCGGAGGCCCGCTTCGGTCCCGCAATCAACGTCGATGCGGAAAGGGCAGGCCCCACCCGCGTCGTTGCTGAACGCCACGTCCAGGAGGTGCTTGGCCGGGTTCCGCCGGCGACCGAGTTCCTGCGACGCATCAAGGGCGAGCGCTGGATGTTGCAGGCGACATCGCCGCGTAGACTTGAGCTGGACTGAACCCAGCTACGACGATCCGGGTAGACAGGTCCCGAGCGCCGGAGGAGATCGATCCTCCTGACGCGGAGACGGAAAAAGCGAGAGGGGAAAGGAGGTAAACCTGCCGCACCCGCCGGGCGCGTCAAGGGAGGGCTTCGCCCGCGTTTCGCGGCCCTTGACCCGCCCGGACCGCGGCGCGGCCGCGGGGGAGGGGTCAGGAAGGGCTGAGGGTGACGGCAGGATCGAGAGGATGCGCCGCACCTCGGCCCGACGAGGCTGAAGGAGCCGCCATGAACCCCACCACTGCCATCCGCAAAGTCTATCAGGGCGTCGCCGACCGCCGGCAGATGTTCCGCATGTTCGATCGCCATGCGCAGCGACCAAGCCGTGGGGAAGATGATCCCAGCACCCTTTATGCCGGCGAATGGTTCGAGATCGGCCGCGTCGAGTATGAGTACATGCTGGAGATCCTGCCACCGCTCTGGATGCGCTGCGACATGTTCGCCCTGCGCGAGTTCCTTGCCGGCTCGGTCACCAGCGTGTTTTTCGAGCTGAGCATTGATGGCCGCGTCCGCTATTTCCACGGCTATTGCGATCTGTCCGACGGGACCTCGCCCGTGCACATGCGCGAGGCCATCGTTGATCGTGAGACGCGTCCCGTAAAGGCGATGACGCGCGCGGAGCGCCTCGAGCACATCTGGAGCGCGACCAACGACGACTATCGCGGCTACGCCAGTGCGCGTTGGTCCGAACAGTACCGGGGCAAGCGCACCCTGCTCTACTACGGCGGCCGTCAGGGAGCGGTTCTGAAGCTGCTCGACCAGCTCACCGACGCGGAGATCGCCGCGAAGCTGCCAGTGCATCTGCGCTACCTGCCCGACGTGATCGCGGCCTGAGCCCCGCGATGTCCGGCACCTATCCAGGCTCGGCGTGCACGTCCACGCCGCCGACCGCGCCGTCGTGCGCGCGGCCTACGGGAAAATCGCGGCACCGCATCGACACGACCCCGCGAAACGGGAGGCCCGCAAGGCCTTCTACCGGCGGATGCTCGACGAGCACCGGCGGCGCCAGGACCTCGTTCTCGTCCTCCGGCTCTGACCCGAGCTGCAGGTCCCCACTCATGCTTTAGGAGCGACCATGTTCACCTTTCCGGTGACGCAGGTCCGCGCGGTCATCGCGCGTGGCCAAGCCGATGCCACCGCCAACGGCGGCTTCCGCAACCCCCACTATGGCCTTGCCCCCGGCAAGGACGAGAAGCCCGGCCTCTGGCTGGTCGGCGACGAGGGCGTCTATCTCCTATCCAACGGCAAGCTCGCCGACGGCCAGCGCCCCATCGTCGTCTACGCCGAGGAATGCGATCCGACGACCAATCCCGACTACTGGCACTACAAGCGCCAGCATTTCGGTGGCGATGATGGCATCGACTTCCTCGACGCGGCCGACCTCCTGAGGCTCATCGAGGCGTCTCCCGACGCCACCCATGTGCGGATCGAGATGACCGACGCCAGCATGTCGATCGTCCTCATCCGACGCTGAATTCCGGGCCGAGCCGGCCCGCTTTCTCCGGACATCATCGCGACCTTCCTCCTGCCGGACGCCGTCCTGCGGGCCGATGGCGCGCGCCCTCATCACAAGGAGGCACTCCCGGTGTCGCATGACCCTTTCACCCTCGATCTTTTCGGCAACACTGCCCTGTCCTCGGGGCTCGGCCTCGACATCACGGCGTTCCCGGCCGGGTCCAACGACAACCCCGACCATGACGACGATCCACCGCCCTCGGCGCCGACGGCCGCGATGCCGGTCACGGCAACCAGCGGGCTGGCGGATGTGTCCTTGCGCGCACGTGGCTCCGATTTCAGCCTCACCGGCGATCGCGGCCTCGCTAGGGGCTGGAAGGCCCGCGCCCGCGACAGCATCGAAGCGATCCGGCTCGCCGCCAAGATCGAGCGGCAGGATCGGCCCGCCTCGCCCGACGAACAGGCGCGACTGATCCGCTTCACCGGCTTCGGCGCATCGGAGCTGGCCAACCACATGTTTCACCGACCGGGCGAGGATGGCTTCCGGGCTGGCTGGGATGAGATCGGTGTCGAGCTCCAGGATGCGGTCGAGGACGCCGAATATGCCTCGCTGATGCGCTGTACCCAGTACGCCCATTTCACGCCGGAGTTCATCGTGCGGGCGATCTGGGCCGGGCTGATACGTCTCGGCTGGCGCGGTGGGCGCGTGCTCGAGCCTGGCATCGGCACCGGGCTCTTTCCGGCGCTGATGCCGGAGGCGCTGCGCGGCGCCTCCCACGTCACCGGGGTCGAGATCGATCCGGTCACGGCGCGCATCGTGCGGCTGCTGCAGCCGCGGGCGCGGATCATCGCCGGCGATTTCGCACGCACCGACCTGCCGTCGCATTTCGACCTCGCCGTCGGCAACCCGCCGTTCTCCGACCGGATCGTGCGTTCGGATCGCGCCTATCGCGCGCTGGGCTTGCGCCTGCACGACTATTTCATCCTGAAGTCGCTTCGCCTGCTGAAGCCCGGCGGTCTCGCCGCCTTCGTGACCAGCCACGGCACCCTGGACAAAGCCGACGTCACGGCCCGCACCCATATCGCGACCATGGCCGATTTCGTCGGCGCCATCCGTCTGCCCGAGGGCAGCTTTCGCGCCGATGCCGGCACCGACGTCACGGTCGACATCCTGTTCTTCCGCAAGCGTCGCGCGGGCGAACCCGAAGGCGATGTCTCCTGGCTCGATCTCGATGAGGTCCGCCCGTCCACCGACGAAGAAGGCGCCATCCGGGTCAATCGCTGGCTCGCCCGCCATCCCGCAATGGTGCTCGGCACCCACGCTCTGACGCGCGGCATCTACGGCCCCGATGAAACTTATACCTGCCGGCCGCGTCCCGACGAGGACCTCGCTGCGGCGCTGGGCGAGGCGATCGGCGACCTTCCGGAGGCACTTTATGACGGCGAGCCCGCAGAAACGGACCTCGGCGACGAGGATGACCGCGGCCAGACCGCCGTCGACCGACCGGGCGAGAGCCATGTCCGCGAGGGCAGCTTCTTCGTCGACAACGCCCGAGGCCTCATGCAGGTCATCGAGGGCCAGCCGATCGCGGTCCAGGTCCGCAAGGGCCGCGGCGGCGAAGGCGTGCCCGAGAAGCAGATCCGGATCATCCAGAAGCTGATCCCGATCCGCGACGCGGTGCGTGCGGTGCTCAAGGCCCAGGAACTCGACCGGCCGTGGAAAGACGCGCAGGTCAAGCTGCGCATCGCCTGGTCGAGCTTCGTGCGCGCCTTCGGCCCGATCAACACCACCGTCGTCTCGACCACTGAGGATCCGGAGACCGGCGAGGTCCGCGAGACGCATCGCCGGCCGAACCTCGCCCCCTTCGCTGACGATCCCGACTGCTGGTTGGTCGCCTCGATCGAGGACTACGATCTCGAATCCGACACGGCGAAGCCGGGTCCGCTCTTCACCGAGCGCGTGATCGCGCCGCCGGCGCCGCCGGCCATCTCGAGCGCGATCGACGCCTTGGCCGTCGTGCTCAACGAGTGCGGCCTTGTCGATCCCGATCATATCGCCGAATTGCTGCATCGGAACGTCGATGAGGTGATCGCAGAACTCGGCGACGCCATCTTCCACGATCCGGCCGACGGCGCCTGGCAGACCGCCGACGCCTATCTCTCAGGTCCCGTGCGATCGAAGCTCGCCACCGCGGAGGCGGCCGCGGCGCTCGACCCGGCCTATGCACGCAACGTCACGGCGCTGCGCGGTGTCCAGCCGGCCGATCTCGGTCCTTCGGACATCACCGCGCGGCTTGGCGCGCCGTGGCTTCCGCCGTCCGACATCGTCGCCTTTGTCCGGGAGACGATGGGCGCCGAGATCCGCATCCACCACATGCCGGAACTTGCTTCATGGACGGTGGAGGCCCGCCAACTCGGCTATATGGCGGCCGGCACCTCGGAATGGGGGACGGATCGCCGCCATGCCGGCGAACTGCTCGCTGATGCGCTGAACTCCTCGGTTCCACAGATCTTCGACACCATCAAGGACGGGACGAGCGAGCGGCGCGTGCTCAACGTCGTGGACACCGAGGCGGCCAAGGACAAGCTTCAGAAGATCAAGACCGCCTTCCAGGCCTGGATCTGGTCCGATCCGGACCGCACCGACCGGCTGGCCCGGATCTACAACGACCGCTTCAACAACATCGTGCCGAGGGCCTTCGACGGGGCTCACTTGAAGCTTCCGGGCGCTTCCGGCGCCTTTGTTCTCTATGACCACCAGAAGCGTGGCATCTGGAGGATCATCGCCGCGGGCGCGACCTATCTCGCCCATGCCGTCGGCGCCGGCAAGACGCTGACCATGGCGGCCGCGATCATGGAGCAGCGCCGGCTCGGCCTGATCGCCAAGGCCATGCTGGTGGTGCCGGGCCACTGCCTCGCCCAGGCCGCGCGCGAGTTCCTGGCGCTCTATCCGAACGCCCGCATCCTCGTCGCCGACGAGACCAACTTCACCCGGGACAAGCGGCATCGCTTCCTCGCTCGAGCGGCGACGGCGGCCTGGGACGCCATCATCATCACCCACTCGGCCTTCCGCTTCATCGGCGTGCCGTCCGCTTTCGAGCAGCAGATGATCGAGGACGAGCTTGAGCTCTACGAAGACCTCCTGACCCGGGTCGAGCGAGACGACCGCGTCTCGCGCAAGCGGCTCGAACGGCTCAAGGAGGGGCTGAAGGAGCGCCTCGAGGCGCTCGCGACCCGCAAGGACGATCTCCTCACCATCGCGGAGATCGGCGTTGACCAGATCATCGTCGACGAGGCCCAGGAGTTCCGCAAACTCTCCTTCGCCACGAACATGAGCACGCTGAAGGGGATCGACCCGAACGGCTCGCAGCGCGCCTGGGACCTTTATGTGAAGTCCCGCTTCATCGAGACGAAGAACCCGGGCCGGCCACTCATCCTCGCCTCGGGAACGCCGATCACGAACACCCTCGGCGAGATGTTCTCCATACAGCGCCTCATGGGCCGCGACGCGCTGTTGGAGCGGGGGCTCCACGAATTCGACGCCTGGGCCTCGACCTTCGGCGACACCACAACGGAGCTCGAACTCCAGCCCAACGGCAAATACAAGCCGGTGACGCGCTTTGCCACCTTCGTCAATGTGCCGGAACTGATCGCGTTGTTCCGCTCCTTCGCCGACGTGGTGATGCCGGCGGACCTTCGCCGCTATGTGAAGATCCCGGCCATCTCGACCGGCAAGCGCCAGATCCTGACCGCGAAGCCGTCGCCGGCCTTCAGGCTCTACCAGCTCCAGCTCGACGCGCGCATCAAGGCCATCGAGGCGCGTGACCGGCCGCCGGAGCCGGGCGACGACATCCTGCTCTCCGTGATCACCGACGGGCGCCACGCCGCGATCGACTTGCGCCTGGTCGACCCGGACAACGACAACGAGGCGGACAACAAGCTCAACCTGCTGGTCGCCAATGCCTTCCGCATCTGGCGGGAAACCGGCGAGAACATTTATGTGCGGCCGGACGGCAAGCCCTACGAGCTTCCCGGCGCCGCGCAGATGATCTTCTCCGACCTCGGCACCATCAATGTCGAGAAGACCCGGGGTTTCTCCGCCTATCGCTGGATCCGCGACGAACTGGTCCGCCTCGGCGTTCCGCCTGAGCAAGTCGCTTTCATGCAGGACTACAGGAAGTCGGAGGCGAAGCAGCGCCTGTTCGGCGACGTGCGCGCCGGCAAGGTCCGCTTCCTGATCGGTTCCTCCGATACCATGGGCACCGGCGTCAACGCCCAGCTCCGCTTGAAGGCGCTCCACCATCTCGACGTGCCGTGGCTCCCGTCACAGATCGAGCAGCGCGAAGGTCGGATCGAGCGGCAGGGCAACCAGCATGACGTCATCGACATCTTCGCCTATGCCACCGAGGGCTCGCTCGACGCGACCATGTGGCAGACGAACGAGCGCAAAGCCCGCTTCATCGCCGCAGTGCTCTCGGGCGACACCTCGATCCGGCGGCTCGAGGATTTCGCCGAGGGCCAGGCGAACCAGTTCGCCATGGCAAAGGCGATCGCGTCCGGCGACCAGCGCCTGATGCAGAAGGCTGGCCTCGAGGCCGACATCGCCCGGTTGGAGCGCCTGCGCGCCGCCCACCTCGACGATCAGCATGCCGTGCGCCGGCAGATCCGCGATGCCGAGCGCGACATCGAGTATGCGACAGGGCGCATCGGCGAGATCGGCTCGGACATTGCGCGCCGAGTGCCGACGGTGGGTGATACCTTCGCCATGACCGTGACCGGCAAGCGCTATGCCGAGCGCAAGGAGGCGGGAAGGGCACTGATGAAAGAGATCCTGACCCTTGTCCAGCTGCAGCAGGAGGGCACGACCGTGGTCGCCTCGGTCGGCGGGTTCGATCTCGACTATGCCGGGCAGCGGTTTGGCCGGGACGGCTACTCATACACCACGATTCTGAGGCGCACCCGCCCCGATTACGAGATCGAGCTGCCGCTGACGGTCACGCCACTCGGGGCCGTCGCGCGCCTCGAGCATGCATTGTCCGGATTCGAGGAGGAGCAGGACCGCTGTCGGCATCGGCTCGCCGATGCGCGGCGGCGCCTTGCTTCCTATAAAGCGCGGGCCGGCGGGGAATTCACCTTCGCCGACGAGCTCCACGACAACCGCCAGCAACTGGTCGAAATCGAACGGGCGCTGGCAAACGATGTGGAGGGGATGGGTGACACGGCGAGCAATGCCGCATGATAGTGTTCTCCACCACTTACCTCGCCCCTTCGCGGCGACCGGACGACAGCATGCCCGAAACGTTTCAGCGCGCCCGGACCTTCCTTCAGTCGATCGGCATTGCCGTTACGATCGATCCGGTGGCGGCCAAAGGGGGATTCTTGCCGGGCCTGCGGGTGCGCGGCGCCACCATCACTGTCGCCGCCGCCGATCACGACCTCGCCGGCGACATGATGCACGAAGCCGGGCACATTGCGGTCACGCCATCGCTCTTTCGCGATCAGCTCGACGGCAACACGAACGCCGTGCTTCCCGCCATGTTCGCGTGGCTCGATGCGCATCCTGCCGCGTTTGGCTATCCCGAGAATCCGGTTGCTCGCGCCATTATGCAGAGTTTGGAAACCGAGGCCATCGCCTGGTCCTATGCCGCAGCCCTCGCGGCGGACATCGACAGCCGCCTTCCTTTCCTCAAAGGTTTCGGCGGCGGCGGCCTCGACATCCACCACCAGGTCGAGCATGGCCAGCATCTCGGCATCCACGGCCTCGCCCATGGCGGGATGACCGAGTTGCCATGGCGCCACAGCGTCACGCCATTCCCAAAGATGAAGCGGTGGATGCAGATCTGACGGACGGCCAGCGCGCTGTCTTCTGCCTGACAAAGACGGCCCATGCAATCCGGCGTCAGAGAGCGTCTACGGTACCGTGGCGAAACATGTTCGATCTGAAACGACCTTGCAAAGACTGCCCATTCCGCAAGGGCCAGGGCGAGCGGTATCATTTGTCGGAGCAACGGCTTGAGGACATCGTCAACAGCGCCGCGTTTCAGTGCCACAAGACCATTGAGTTCGATGACGAGTGCCAGATCGATGAGGAAAATTGGGACGAGACCTGGCGCCCGATCAGGAATGACGCCCGCGCCCAGCAGTGCGCCGGCCTGATGGCGGTACTGCATCGGGACAAGCGCCCGAACCAGATCATGCAGGTGGCGCAGCGCTTGGACGTCCTCGATCCCAACGCTCTCGACCCGGGAGGGGAAGCCTACGGGTCGTGGGACGACGTGCTCGAAGCCCATGGGAAGGGCAGGGGTCTTTGCATCCGACAGTCCAAGGGATCAGCGCGATAGTCGCCCTTCATCGTCGATGAGCGTCAGCCGTAACGGGGGCGCATCCCCCCATCTCCAGAGCACCAGGTTGAAATCATCGGCTGCCGAACCGGCGGCGAAGCTTCGGACCAGCAGACCGCTATAGCCCGCGCTCATGAGACGTCGGGCAAAGGCCTGCGTCCTAGCCTCTCCCGCCACCTTCATTTCGTCTCGCCATGTCGTGGCCGCGAGGGTGGCGGCGTTCATGTCCTCGGCGGCAAGCGCCGCCTCGTCGCGGCAATCGAATATGGCCTCGATTTGCGCATCATAGGAGACGAGTGTCGTCGGCTGAAGATTGCCGACCTGATTGGCTTCCCTCAGCGCGGTCATGATCGACAAAGAGGTGTAGAGCGCCGGAACGCCCTTCGGATTGAACCGGCCGCCGTAGATCTGGGCGCCCCGCCCCGAGAGCGGCTCGCCCGCATGGATCGGGTTCAAGGCCCGATAGAGCTTGCCTTCATAGCGCATGCGCGCGGTCAGGCATGCACGCCGGCGTCGACCGCGTCGATGTAGTCAAGCACGTCATCGGCCCGGCCGCTGCGCACGAGTTGCATCGCCGTCTGGCCCGAGAAGCCGGCAAGCGGCTCGGAGCGATACCAGGCATAAGCCATCAATGCCGAACCGAAGCGCGGCTCGACCTTGTTGATGATCTCGATCATCTCGCGCAGACGCCGCTGCGTCCGGTCGGACCGCACCCTGTCCTTGCGCTGAACCGCGTCCTTGCCCAGCCCAGCTGTGCGGGCGATCTCGTCGCTCGTCGTCTGCAAGGTTTCGGCAATCCTGCGCGGGGCGAAAATGCCGTTGTCCACATATTGGGCGAGGCCCATGGTTCTCACCTCAATCCCATTTTGCCGATCATTCTGGCGAAATATAGCGTCAAAAATAGCGGACTTCAAGGAAGGGACGGGAAGAAGAGAAGGCCCGCTCGCAGATCGGCCAGGCCGGCAGCGCTGGCGCTCAACCGCCGCCACCGCGATCCCGGCCCGTCGTCCTCGCAGGGCTCAAAGCCCCGCTCGGCCTGCCGGGCAGGGATGCTCGGCCGCAGTTGTGCCAGCCCGTCCGCTCCGCGGGCCAGGAGGGGTCTCCGGGAAGGAGACGAGAAGGGACAGGCAGGACGCCGTGTCCGGACGGAACCCTCTGAAGGAGCTTCCCATGCATCTCATGAAGGTCGATCCTCGCGCGCTGCGTGAGAACCCCGATCGCGCGCGCCAGACCAAGTCGACGCCGCAGGCAGACGCGCTGCTGCTCGCGACCATCAAGGCCGTCGGCATCGTCCAGCCACCCGTCATCGTGCCGGAGACCGGGGGCGGCAACGGCTACATCATCAATTCCGGGCATCGCCGCGTGAAGCAGGCGATCGCCGCCGGGCTCGAGGAGATCGAGGTCCTCGTCGACGCGGTGGCCAACGACAACGGCGCCATGCGCGCGATGGTCGAGAACATCGCCCGGGAGGCCCTTAATCCCGTCGATCAGTGGCGCGCGATCGAACGCCTCGTCGCGCTCGGCTGGACCGAGGAGGCGATCGGTGTCGCTCTGGCCCTGCCGGTCCGCCAGATCAAGAAGCTGCGCCTTCTCGCCAACGTCCTGCCCGCCATGCTCGACCACATGGCGAAGGGCGACATGCCCGACGAGCGACAGCTGCGCACGATCGCCGCGGCGTCCCTCGAGGAGCAGCGCGAGGTCTGGAAGAAGCACAAGCCGTCCAAGGGAGATCCGCAGGTTTCCTGGTGGAGCGTCGCCCAGGGCCTGCAGAAGACTCGGATGTATGCGCGGCACGCCAGCTTCGGCGACGATCTCGCGCAGGCCTACGGCATCCAGTGGGTTGAGGACCTGTTCGCCCCTGCCGACGAGGACAGCCGCTACACCACCAATGTCGAAGCGTTCCTCGGGGCACAGCAGGAGTGGATGACGCAGCATCTACCGAAGCGCGGCATCATCGCGGAGGCCACGAACTGGGGCGAAGTGAAGCTGCCCCCCAAGGCCGAACGGGTACATGGCAAGCCCGGCAAGTCCGACCACACGGCCATGTATCTCGATCGCGAGGGCAAGGTGCAGACCGTCCACTACCGTTTGCCTGATCCGAAAAAGGCCAAGGGCAAAAGCGAGGACGCCGGCGACGTGGCTGGCGATGACGGCATCGCCCTGTCCCGGCAGCGCCCGGAGGTGACCCGCAAGGGCGTCGAGATGATCGGCGACTTCCGGACCGATGCGCTCCATGAAGCGCTCGCGCGCGCGCCAATCGAGGACGAGATGCTGCTGGCGCTGCTCATCCTGGCGTTCGCCGGCCGCAACATCTCGGTCGCGTCCGGTGCCTCGGGCGACGTCTATGGCTACGCCCGGATCGATCGTCACGCCGCGCGCCTGGTGGGCCCTGAGGGCAAGCTCGAGTTCGACCGCGAGACGCTGCAGCAGGCGGCCCGCGGCGTTCTCATCGACGTGCTGTCCTGCCGGGAGAACCGCACCGACTCCGGCATCGTCGCACGGCTCGCCGGCAACGCCATCGGCGCCGACGGCTTCCTTCCGAACATGGGCACGGACGAATTCCTCTCGTGCCTGTCCCGCGCGGCGCTCGAAGGCTCGTGCAAGGACACCCCTGTCCTGCCGCGCCAGAAGGTGAAGGACACCCGTGCCGCTCTCGTCGAGCACTTCAAGGAGGAGCGGTTCGTTCATCCGTCGGCGCGGTTCGCGCCCGACGCGACGAAGCTCGCGAGCTGGCTGGTGAAGCACGAGGCGAGCGAGGACGACGATCTCGAAGAGGGGTCGGGCGAGCCGGACAGCACGGAGCCGGCCGAGGCGCCAGACGAGGAGGCCTACGGCGTCGCGGCCGAATAGCCGGCCCACATTTCCGTACTGCGAATCCCATCCCGCCGCCGGCTCAGCCGGCGGCGCTTTCGTTTCCACGCATGCGCAATCACGGAGGACATCATGTCCGCACACACGATCTACGACAATGCGCCGATCGGCTCCCTCGTCGCCTGGTCCGACGGAACGCCGCGCCCGCCCGAGCGCTTCACCAGGAAGCTGTTCGCCTGGCATACCCTCAACAGCAAGGGCCGCCTGATCCAGAAGCAGGGGGAGCGCGGGATCGGCAGCGTCGGCCTGTCCGCCAGCTTCACCCTGCACGAGGCGGACTATGGCGGCGGCGGCGTCATCGCGATCCGCGTCCACCGGACGTTCTCGATCGATTCGAAGCTGCACTTCGCGATCCTCGAACGCCCGGCCATCGGCGCGGTGCGAATCTTCGACCGCGCCGGCCCCGGCGCCGAACTCGTCCATCTCGCCGCGCACCGGCAGGCCGCTGACCAGTGGTTCTCCCGCCATGGCTATCCGCGCGCCGTGCTCGAGGAGGTCACCGCCGACGAGGTCGGAGCCGACGTCGTCGAGGGGAGGACGGTGGCATGACAACCTCCTCGCACCTGGCCATCACGGACACCGTCTTCGGGTTTCCGACGGTCACGCTCGGCCACAGCGCCGACGGATTCCCGGTCGCGCGCGTCGGCGACACCGCCTTCGCCATGCTGCCCGCCCGCGACGGGCGGCACTACCTTGCGACCGGCTGGCACATCGCGCGCCCCATGGAGCAATGGACTCGCGCGGACTTCTACGGCCATTCGGGCGAGCTTGCCGACGCGGCGGCGTTCCGCGCGAAGGTCGAGGAGAACGCCGAGCATCAGCGCGAAAAGCGCGCGCTCGGCCGCCGCGAGGTCCGCTCGACGGCGAGCACCCCTTGGGGGGCCTCACAGGGGGCCACCCTCTATGCGGAGGATGTCATCTTCCATTCCACCGCCAGCCATGGCGGCATCCACCTGTCGGCGGCGCGCAACCGCAGGGTCCATCCCATGCTCCGCGCGGAGGGCGGTTGGTACGAGGAGGACGAGGCCTGGGCGATCGTGGCGATCACCTTTCCGCATCTGTTCACGGCCTTCGAGCGGCGCTGCGCGGAGCAGACCATCAAGGACAGCTGGCCCGATGCTTGGGAGACGATCTTCGGCACTGTCCTCGCGCCCCGCGAATCCCGCGAGAAGGATCGGCGGGCCTTCGAGCGCGCGCACGCCGACGACTGGATCGTGACCTTGGCGATCACCTCCACCCACGAGAAGGGCTTTGTGGAAGTCGTCGCCACACGCGGCGGCCTTCACGGCAACGGCGTCGAGCAACGCCGCTTCCTGGTTCCGGCGGAGGACTATCAGGTCGGTCGCTTCGGCTTCGTCATCGATGAGGCGCGGCACCGGCTCTATGGCGGCCCGTCGAGTTTCATCCGCTGGCATCGGTAGGAGGTTGCGATGCCCTGGAAGATCGTCGCTGCCGCCTTCGGCTGGAAAGCCGCCCATCGTGACGATGAAAGCCTCCTCGTCGTACGGCATCCGAGGCTGCGCCGCCACTTCAGCGGCCCTGGTGCGTGGAAGCAAGCCGTCCTGCTCTCGATCCGTGCGCCTGCCGCTCTCCCGGCCCTCCGCAAGGAGGGCCGGCCATGAGCGCTTATGTCGTTGCCGTGCATCTCCTCATCGAGGCGGGGCCGGCGCCGCGTCCCGCCATCGAAGCGCTCCTGCACGCGGTTCTGAGCGATCGGCTGCGCCAGAACGCCGGCGTGGGCTCCGCCCTGATCGACTGGGCGGTCGCCAGTGAGGATCTGGCCGCGTCCATCGTCCGGGTCGAGCTTCCCGAACCCTATGTCCCGGACGAGACCGCGTTTCCAGCAGGGCCGGCCGCCGGTCTGCGACCGCGCCGGGCCCGGCAGGGCGCGCCATGACCGCCCCGGGCATGGTTGCTCGGCGGCTCGCGTATCTGGAAGCCGCCTGTCGAGAGACGCGCGGCCAGCTGGTGCGGATTGAGCGGCTGATCCAATGCCGGGCGGAGCGGATCACCGTGACGGCGAAACTCCGGGCGCGGCGGTCTCGCCGTCGCGGCCCACGCGGGGCGCCGGCCGACGAGCGGCTGTTGCGCGAGCATGTCGATCGACTGATCTTCGAGCGCCGCGACGAGATTGCGGCGCTTGCGCAGAAGCCCGCCCGGCAGGAGCACGGGATCGCCGCGCCGGGCGATCGGAAACAACCGGTAGTGTCTCAGTTTGAACATCGGGTTCTCTTGACATGCACAGCGATCGCATGGACGAAAGGCTAGCAATGGAATGGAGTGCATCAATGCTCAGCGGACGTTGCTTATGCGGTGCCTGCACCTATGAGATTGATGGCGATCCTGTGGTTGTCGCCATTTGCCACTGCCTCGATTGCCAGAGATTAAGCGGCGCTGGCCATACGACAGGGGCAATGTTTGCTGAGGCAGGCATTCGCATTTCTGGAAGTCCGTCGACCTATTCACTGACCAGCGCTGCAGGCAATACCGTGACGCGCTTCTTCTGCGGCGCTTGTGGCAGCCCCTTGTTCGGCAGGAATACAGGCATGCCGGGCTACATGACGGTCATGATGGGTACGCTCGAACAGTCCGATCATCTCGCACCTCAGGTGGCCATCTTCACGCGCACCAAGCGATCATGGGACGCCGAGAACGACGCTGTTCAAGCATTCGAGACCCAACCAGCCTGGACGCCGAAGGACGGAGTCTAGCGCTTGGCAAATTCAAACTGAGACGCCACCAAACAACCCGTTCGATATGCAATCGAAGGGGATTTGAGGTAGCTTCGTCAGCCAAGAGGAGTTCGACCATGGACGAGACGACGCGTGCCGCCTTCGAACGCCTCCTGCACAGTGCCCGCGGCGACACCGGGCAATCGCGCCGCGTCGCCTCCTTCATCCTCGCCTGGTGGAACGCCGACAGCCATGGCGGCTTCGACATCGCCGACCTGTTCGCGGTCGACGAGGCCATAGCCGGCGACATGGCGACGGTCTTCGCCCATATCGCCCGGCAACACATCGCCGCCTATCCGGACGCCTACCGGGCCGAGATCGAGGACGTCATCCGGCTGTGGCGGCCGGAGGCCTGGGCACGGGCGCACGCAACCGCCTGATCCGGCAGTCGGCTGGGCAACCCGACGGGCAGCCTCGCTCGGCAGGCCCACCTTGCCCGTCTTCGGCCCGTCTCCGGAGCGATCTCGACCATCATCATCGGTCGTTCGAATGTCCTCTCCGTCGGCGGTGTGGCTTCGAATGACCACGCATGACGGTCTCTGGGCACGCCGCTCCGATCGGTCGCGCCCTGCAGCAGGAAGGGCGGCTGTCGGAAGGCAGAAGGCAGACATGGCCTTGCGCTATCCGTCTCGGTTTCGGCCGGAGTGCCGGCCCCCGCCGGACCGCCCTCGGGTCTGGCTGCGGTCGTAAACCGGCGGCCGGCCGCTTCAAGGCCGCGTGCCGCGCCGCGGGGCGGCCGGAACCGCCGCACTTCGCAGGGCGGGCCCGCGTCCCGCGCGAGGGCTCAGGTGCCCTGCTTGGTCGCATACCCACCCCGCTCGCTCTGGCGGCACCGGACCCTGAAGCGTCCGCCTGTCACCGGTTTTCCCCGACCGCGCCCGAGGGCGGGCCGGCTGGGGCCGGTCCGAGCCCTTGGGAGAAACCGAAGGAAGGATTCTCACATGGCCAAGACCGCTACCGCTCCTCGTCCGGCCGCTCGCGTCGTCCCGCTGCGCAAGGCGACCACCGTCGAGATGGTCCGGCTCTGCTGCCCGGACGCCACGCAGGCCGCGCTCATCTCCGAGAGCTTCGGCCTCGCCGTCCTCGACAGCGAGGGCATCCGCGAACTGCACGAGAAGATGATCGTCGAGACCGCGGCGGCTCTCGGCGAGGGCCTCGGTGAACGGGCGATGGGCATTCATCTCCAGCGCATCGTCGGCGCCTATGTCGGCTCCGCCCACGGCGCCGGCCAGTTCTACTCCCGGGCGGTGTCGGAGGCTCGCGACGCCACGGCCAAGTCGGCCAACGACTTCCGCGATGAGGACCTCGACGGACCTGTCGGCTTCGATAGCGCGGCGCAGCGCAAGCGGGAGTTCGCCGCCGACATGGCACTTCAGTCCCATGCGCTGCGCATGGCGGCCGAGGGCGCCGTCGCCGCCTATGAGCGGGTGATCGGCGAACGCTGGAAGCCGTTCGAGCGGTTGGTTGAAAATCCCGGCCAGGGCGTCCACCGCAAGGCGGCGGCCGTCCAGATGGCGGCGTTCGACTGAGCCGCACCGGGCGAGGCTTCGGCCTCGCCCCTTCTGTTTTCGCGATACGGCCGAGGCCGGTCCCGCTCGGGGCCGGACTTTCGTCGCGTTGCTATCTCGTCCTGCCCGTCCGAGGTCCCACCGGAAACATCCCGGCGTCGTCCTTCCACGGATCAAACACGATAGCGCCCGACAGCCGCGTGTCCTTCACGTTGCGCGTGACGAAATAGAGATCATGTTCGATGGCAGTTGCCGCGAGCATCGTGTCGATCACCGGCGGAGGGTGGCCGCTTGCCCGTTTGACCTCACCTGAAATCCGCCCCCACCGGCGAACGATCGCGTCGGAGAGCCCGAGCACGCGCGTATCAAACCGCTCCGCGAGCGCGTCGCGCGCCGCGATGTAGCGCGGCCGGTCGACGTCATTGTCGGGCAGGTTGTGGATGCCCTTGTCGTATTCGGCGAGGGTCACGATGCTGATATGAAAGCTCTCCTCATCCTGTGCGGCGGCCCAGGATTTCATCGATGGCGCGCCCTGCGGGTTGATCAGGGCCGCAACGACATTGGTGTCGAGCAGCCAGCCCCTCAAAGCTCGATGTCCCGCCCGCGATCCATCTCGCGCTCGAGGTCGAGCCCGCCGATATGCAGGCCTTCCATGAACTGCACAAACGGCACCCTGGGCTTCTGCGGAACCAGGCGCTCGAATTCCTCGACGCTCATCACGACGACCGCATCCTGGCCGCGCACGGTCACGCGCTGAGGGCCGTCCTCGCGGGCCTGTCGTACCATCTCGCTGAAACGCGCCTTCGCGTCTTCAAGCTTCCACCGCCCGGCAAGAGGCCGGCTTTCCCCGCGCCTCGGCCTCTTCAGGTTCGTCAGCTTGCTCATCAGCCTGTACCTAGTCAGATGGTCAGATATATAGCGCGTACCTCCCGATGACGCCAGATTGCCGTATCGGGAAAAGGAAAAAGACAAATTCGGAGCCCATCGCGGCCCGCCCCGGTGCTGGTCCTGCCGGGGCCGGCGGCCGGCGCAGCGGCTGCGCCGCCCTCCACTTCGTTTCGGCCCAGTGGGTGCGCCGTCCCCCTGAGATCCCCGGCTGGCGGACCCCGTGACGGGCCGCGATGGGCGCGGCCTCCGTGACGGAGGTTGAGCAAGATGAGCAGGAAAGAAGACGGACGGCTCACCGACATCTATGCGCGGATTACCGAGCGCATCGTCGCCGAGCTGGAGAAGGGGGGTCGCCCCTGGATCCAGCCATGGAGCGTGGGTAACGCGACGGGCCGGATCTCGAGGCCGTTGCGCCACAATGGCGAGCCCTACACCGGCATGAATGTCCTGCTGCTGTGGTCGGAGACCATGGCACGAGGCTATTGCGCTCCGATCTGGATGACCTTCCGGCAGACGATCGAACTCGGCGGCCATGTCCGCAAGGGCGAGTCCAGCACGACGGTCATCTATGCCAGCCGGTTCACGAAGACGGAGACCGATGCGCATGGCGACGAGGTCGAGAAGGCCATTCCGTTCCTCAAGGCCTATGGCGTCTTCAATGTCGCGCAGATCGAGGGGCTGCCGCAGCAATATTATCACCGTCCGGCGCCGGTCCTCGATCCGGTCGAGCGCATCGCCCATGCCGACCGCTTCTTCGCCAATACCGGCGCGGTAATCCGGCATGGCGGCGCGCAGGCCTTCTATTCGCCCGCGACCGACCACATCCAGATGCCGCCCTTCGCGGCCTTCCGCGACGCCGCCTCCTACACCGCCGTGCTCAGCCACGAGAGCATCCACTGGACGGCGGAGCCCCGCCGCGTCGGCCGCGATCTCAGCCACTACGCAACGGATCGCAGCGAACGCGCGCGAGAGGAACTGGTTGCCGAGATCGGCTCGGCGCTGCTCTGCGCCGATCTCGGCATCGTCCCGGAGCTGGAGCCGCGGCCCGACCATGCCGCATACCTGCAGAGCTGGCTCAAGGTCCTCGATGGCGACAAACGCGCGATCTTCGCCGCGGCCGCCCACGCACAGCGTGCCGTCACCTTTCTCCACGGACTGCAGCCGCAGTCCGGGTCGATGGGGGAGGCGGCCTGATGCTCCAAGCTCCGAGTTACGAAGGGGAGGGCGACCAGCCCTCTCCCATCCGCCTGCGCGCGCTTTCGCTTGGTGCCGGCGTTCAGTCCACGACGATGGCATTGCTCGCGGCCCACGGTGAGATCGGGCCCATACCGCACTGCGCCATATTCGCGGACACCGGCTGGGAGCCCCGTGCCGTCTACACCCATCTGGAATGGCTGATGTCCGGGAACGTCTTGCCGTTCCCCGTGCACATCGTTTCGTCCGGGAACATTCGCACGCAACTCCTGGAGGCGAGCGAGGGCCGCCGCTGGGCCTCGATCCCGGCCTTCGCCAGGACCGTCACCCCGGCCGGCGCGGAGCTGCCGGTGTTCGGCGAGGACGAGGACGGCGAACTGATCGAGATCGGCTCGCGCAGATCCGCGACCGAGACCGTCTCGATCGGCATGATCCGCAGGCAGTGCACCACCGACTTCAAGATCGTCGCGATCCGAAGGAAGGTGCGTGAACTGGCCGGCCTGACACGCAGGCGCTCGCCGGACCATCCGGTCGTCGAGCAATGGATCGGCATCTCGACCGACGAGGCCGTCCGCGCCAAGCCGAGCTTCGAGGCGTGGCAGATCAGGCGCTTTCCGTTGATCGAGATACGGATGAGCCGTCGGGATTGCCTCGCCTGGTTGCGCCGGCACGGCTATCCCGAGCCCCCGAAATCGGCCTGCATCGGTTGCCCGTTCCACGACAACCGCCGCTGGCGCCACATGCGCGACCATGAGCCGGTGGAATGGAAGGATGCCGCGGAGGTCGACAGGGCGCTGCGCACCGGCCTGCGCGGTATTCGCGGCAAGGTCTATCTGCATCGCTCCTGCGTCCCGATGGATGAAGCGGATCTCTCGACCGCCGCGGATCACGGCCAGCTCGATCTCTTCGTGAATGAATGCGAGGGGATGTGCGGGCTTTGACGTCCTGCTGGTGATCGTCATTCAATTGCATTACATTGTCCAACTGAATGAGGAGATCAACATGGCCGCCAATGCACTGGTCCAAACCCGCATCGACGCTGATGTCAGGGATCGGGCGTCCGCCGTGCTCGAGAACATGGGCCTGACGGTGTCCGATGCGGTGCGCATCCTGCTCACCCGCACAGCGAATGAAGGCAGGCTTCCGCTGGAGCTGATCAGCACCAGCGAGGCGCATGACGCCTGGTTCCGTGCGAAGGTGCTGCAGGCGCTCGAGGATACCCGGCCGGACGTTCCTGACGAAGAGGCGGAGGCGCGTTTCGCCGCCCGGCGCGCCGCGGCCCGGCGCAAGGCCGGGTCCGCCGGCTGATGCGGCTTATCTGGTCCGCCCTCGCGCTCTCCGACCGCGACGACATCTTCACCCACATCGAGGCCGACAGCCCAAGAGCCGCGATCGCCGTCGACGAGCGGATTGCCGCCGCGGCTCGTCGTCTCGTCGAGTTTCCCGAGAGCGGAAGGCCCGGCCGCGTTCCGGGAACGCGCGAACTCGTCGTTCCCGGCACGCCCTACATCGCCGCCTATGCGGCGACGACGACCTCCGTGCGTATCCTGCGCGTCCTTCACGGGGCGCAAATCTGGCCCGACGACTTCCCCGAGAGCTGATCAGCTCTCGCACCTGGCGACATTGGCGCACTGGAAAGAAGCCCGGCCGGATCGGGACTATCCTCCTCTCGATGACCAGCCATCCTGCCGGCAGTCAGGCCGGGCCAAGGACCCCCGGATCCCCCCCGACTCTGCCGCCGTTGCGCGACGACGAAATCGGCTCCTGCACGCGCCGGCGCTGCCGGTCGCTCGCGATGGCTTGCCCCTCCCTCCAATCCCCGGCTGCACGCCTTCCCTTTTTCGGCGTCGGTTCATGGCCGGGGGCGGCGTCCGGAAGCGCGGGTGCCGCGTCCAGTCCTGAGCGCTGTGCTCCGCCGTGCGGCAGGGCTTGTTGCCGGCGCTACACGTCGCCGGCGGAACCCGATCCGCTTGTGGCAGCCTTCCAGCGCGTTCAGGGTGGCGTAGAGGGGCTGATTGGAGCGCAGCGGGTTCGTCCGCGATGCGTTCGCAAGCGCGGTCGGTCCCACCGTCAACCGGCGGCGGCGAAGCCCGCTGTGACATCGAGCCGGCGACGCGTCCTGCTGCAGTTCCGTCGGAGGCCTCTGCGCGCGCAAGGCCCTTGGCGTCGGGGGAGGGGATCTGTGGCGTCCGCGAAGATATTGCGCTGGTGGCGGGGCCGACGATCGGGGTACATCGTCATCCCCTCAGCTGTTTGCGATGCCACCCCCATGGCGAACCCGATGTAGCTGGTCTGGCCGGGGGACGCGCGTGCGTTGCGCGCTCTCGATCTTTTCCCCGCAACGTCCGGCGCCGACTTTTTTCCGCCGCCGTCCACCCCGGAGGGGCCCCGGCCGGCTTTGCATCGCGAGTCAAAAAAGCCGTCTCCGGCCGCCTTCCACTGCGTTCCAGCCCTGCGGGTGCGGGTCGATCGCCCCCGGCCTTTCGACCGCCATCGGGTCGCGATGGGCGCGGCCCGGACATCAAGGGAATTAGACAATGGCCAACATCGGCACTTTCACCTCCACCGGCAACGGCTTCAACGGCTCGATCCGCACCCTCCACCTCAACGTCAAGGCCCGGCTGGTCCGCATCGAGAACCCCTCCGACCGGGGTCCGCACTTCCGCGTCTACGCCGGCAATGTCGAGCTAGGCGCCGCCTGGCAGAAGGTCTCCGAGGAGACCGGCCGCGACTACCTCTCGCTCAAGCTGGACGACCCGAGCTTCCGCGAGCCCCTCTACGCCACCCTGACCGAGGTGGAAGGCGAGGAGGGCCTGCAGCTGATCTGGTCCCGGCCGAAGCGGGACTGATGGCGCCGACGGGAGGGCTCCGCCGCGCGGCGGAGCCTTCTTCCTTTTCGACAGGCAGGGAGACCGCCATGACGCAACCTTATCCCTCGAGCCGCCGCGAACCGCATCCCGACGACATCGTTCTCTGGCCCGACGGCTCCTGGGCGACGGTAGAGGACGTGCGGAACAGCGCCTTCAACTGGAGGTCGGACGATTACGAGATCATCGATCAGATGGATGATCCACGGCTGCTTGCGGCTGGCGTCATCGCCGAGATCCCGTGACGATTGACCCGCCGGGCGGGTCAATCGGTGTCCGCTTCGTCCGGATCCCGGTAGCCCCGCCGCCTTTTGCTGCGCTCCAGCCGGCTCAGTGCGCCGCCGGCCTGTCCCGGTTGGTCGAAGGTCTCCATCATCGACTGGCCGTTCGTGCCGATCCGGCCCCAGTTGCGGACCAGCGAGGCGCCGCCGAACAGCGTCGGCTGGATCGAGAGCACATAGAAGCGCCGCATGTTCCGCGTCGGGTCGATGCGGCGAAGGTGGAGCGGAGGGCGGTGAAGGTCGGACATGGCCGGAGTCTCCCGCCGCCTGTCTTCAGCGTCCAACGACTTCGGTGAATCGATCGGGGTCGAACGATTCACTGCGGTGATGGATCGGATGCTCCAGCTTCGCCGCGGCCAAGCCCAGCCGATGGAACGGCTCTCCCCCATCGTGCTCCGAGACGCGCGGCGGTAGCGCAGGTCAGCCGCCTGCCACGGAATTCGTTCGTCGGCATCGGTGAAGATGCGCAACGGTCGGCTGGTCGCCCGGGCCCCGACCTGGGAGCCTCAGGGCAAGGCCGGCATCTCGCCCTCGGCGGTGCGCCAGACCCATGCCGTCATCTCCGGCCGCGCCTCGATCATCTCCGCAAGTCCGCGGTCGTAGTCCTCGCCGGCGCTGGCCGGCACGATGTACATCGCCACCGGCGCCGGCCGCTGCTCCGGCAGCGTCACGCACACGCGCGGCTGGTCGCGGCCGAGATTGAACCGCAGCCCCTTCACGCTCTTGCGCCGCAGGCCCGCCAGCCGCGAGAGCAGGCGCAATTCGTCGATGGTCTCAAAGGGGATCCAGTTCTCGGTCACCACCATCAAGGCGATCTCGTCGATGAAGGAAACACCGGCGCTCGAAATGCCGAAGGTCGCGATGGCGACGAGGTGGGCGTTCTCGGTCGCCTCCCACAGCTCCAGCTCGACCTCGTAACGCTTGCTCAGGCGCCGCCACGCGGCGTCCTCCAGCGTCAACGGGAAATCCCGCAGGTGCCGGATGACGACCTTCCGTCCACTGCGGGCCTCGGGGAACTCCTTCACCTCCCCGACGAGGAGCATCATCTTTCTCGGCCCGCCACCCACCGCCTGAAGGCCCGCAAGCGCGCTCGCGCGGCGCGCCGCGATCGCCGCCTTGTCCTCGGCGTGGAACACCTCCGGCACGAACAGGATGTCGCCGAGGGGACCCGCCCGGGTCTCCATCTGCCGTGCCGCGTTCATGAGGCTTGCCCGGACCTTTCCCCATCCGCGCTTGCGGGCCCACACCGCCGTCCATTCGGTCAGCTCGCCCGCCTCCCACAGATAGTGCAGGACCGCGCGCAAGGAGAGCTTCTGCGTCTCGTTGCGCACCGTATCGGAGGGCGTGGACTCGGCCGCCGGCCCCGGGCGGGGGCCCCGCTTGGTCAGAGAGAAATCCAGCTTGAGCACTGCGGCGCCAGTCGCCGCGTCGATCTGGATCGCATTGCCGATCAGGGGCCCGAGCCCGGACAGTTCGTAGGGCGGTTCATAGGACGGGCAGGATGGCGCATGGTCCCGCCCGGACAGGGGCATGCGCTTGACCAGCAACTGCCCGTCGACCCGTGCGATGTACATCGCGACGGACTTCTCGCCGCACAGGCAGAGGGGCCGCTGTTTGCGTTCATAGGCCTGCGCGAGCGCGGATTGAAGCTCCGGCGAGCCCTCCTCAAAGGTTCCCTCGCCAATCCTGAACTGCCGCATGGCGGTCGCCGGCCTCATTTTACTGCCTGATATAAGGCAGTATAACCTGCATCGGGTTCGCTCCAAGCCATTCCGAGGACAACGCCCAACCGGCGTCGCCTCTCGGCCAGATGGGTGGACGCGACATTGCCTACGCCATGCGCCAAGCGTCGGTTCCACATATGATAAATGACGAATCCGGTTCAAAGGCGGGAGCGGTAAGCGGAGCCTGCCCCTGAGGTGCTGCCCGACGGCGAGAGGGCATTCGGGCGCATCCGGCAAGCCGGACCGGGCTCTATTCCGCCGGGTTCCCCGGCTCCACGAAGCCTGCCAGGGCAGTCTTCGCGCCTTGCGGCGTGACGATCCCTTGCGCGGGCCGATGTCACCGGCACGGTACAACAGCGAGGCACTGCTCCGGCGGCGGCATCGATCTTTCGGCCAGCCTGCCGGCCGGCGTGGGCTACGCCCGCCAATCCCCGGCGTTCCGAAACACCCGTGTCTGCTCAGACGGCCCAGTGTGCCATGGCGGGTGGGCACGCCTCAAAACCGCGCGGCCCCTCCAATTTTCCCGCTGCGCGGGAAAATCGGTTCCTCCGCGCGCCAGCAAGCTGGCCGCTGACGCGGGTTTTGACCCGTGCCCACCCGCCATGACCGGCCGAGTCATCTTTCACAAGACCATCGAGGAGATGACGATGACGCTGGAACACCACATCGAGGAGCTGCGCGCCGAGCTGGCGAACACCGTCGAGGCCGGCGAGCGCCGCCAGATCGCAGCGGAGCTTGAGGCGGCGCGCGCCGAACTCGCCCGCAAGATCGCCGAGGAGGAGCTGCCGTGAGGCAGCTTTTTCCTTCGCGGGAGAAGCCGGGGCAGCCGGATCGACCGGCTGCCCCGGCTGGCCGTGATGCGGACATCGGCCCGGCTCGAAACGCCAGGATGGCGGGCTCAATCCGCGCTGCGGCGGGCAACGTCATCCACGATCGTGGAGCAACCGACCGGGCCCGCCATGGTGGTGAACAACCCGGCGATTTCGCACCCCACACCGGCCATTTGTTGGGTGACGACAGAGCGATGCTGCTGGTGTGCGATCACGGGTGTTTCAAGGCGTCACCTGCCTCTCGACATGGCGCGCCGCGTCGGTCATCTTGAGCGTGTACTTAAAATGTTCCGCGCACCGCGCCGACGGTAAAACGGCGCCTGGTGCGATCAGGCAATCGGCGACGACGGCGATGACCACGGATCGGCTCCCGACACCAAAGGCGCCGGCCGGCGAACCGGATGCCTCGGCCCCGCGCCGGTCGCTGCCGCGTCCGCTCGCGCTGGACTTCACCCTCCTCGAATGGATCGGCCGCGGCGCCGTCTACTGCCTCTGGTATCTCGCCTTCTATGTCCTGTGCCTGTTGCGGCCATTCACCGGGCTCATGGTGGTCGCCGCGATCGTCATGCTCCCGATGGCGCTGGTGGTCTACGCCCACCCGGACGCGGCCCGCGGAATGCGGTTCTGGAGCTTTGGCCTGATGGCGATCGGGCTCGTCGCGTTCGCGCTCGCTTACGCGCTCTTTCTCGACTGGTTCACGCCGCCCGGAGCCGTGGATCCGTTCGAGATGTTTCGAAAGCGCTGATAGCCTTACGCTGAAACATGCTGCTATGGTCGCCGGCATGTCGGTTGACCTCCGCCTCACGGCGCTGCGTGAGGAAACGCGCAATCCTATTGACTGATGGCCTTTCGCGGACGACCGCCTTTGGCCCCATTGGCGCGTGCAGCGGCCGCTTTGGCGGCAGACGTCGCTTGGCCGGCCCGGCGAGCCATATAGGTATTTGTGCCGAAAATGCCCGCCATCAGGCCGGGCATCGACAGGTCGACGTCGAGCGTCTCCCAATGCAGTCCATAGCCGTTGCCAAGAATCTCGACCGCGGCAAGCTGGTCATCAGTGGCCGCTTCCAGACCCTGCGCCAGACGCGGCGGAAAGCCGAAAGTGCAGCCATTGGTCAGGTCGACGATGACCCGGCCACTCTGGCGGTCAAAGCGTGCAGCGGCCGCTCGCGGCTCGCTTTCATGAGCCTGGCGTCCGCGCTCCAGGGCGGCGTCGATGGCGGCATCGGTAAGGTCAGCCATGAATCTCCCTCCATCGGGTCAGGAACGCAGCTTGTTGCTCGGTCACCAGTTGCATCGCGCGGCGCACCTCGGCGCGCTTTGCGCCCTCGGCCCAGACCAGTTCCGGCACACCGTTCGAGCCGATCAGATTGATCTTTGCCTGTCCGTCGCCGAACACATGCACATGGGCTGGCTCATGGTCATCAACGAAGATGACGACGCGCAGGCCGTGAGCGCGGTAGATCGTAACCATAGGACTCAATAACCGAACGCGATGGGTTTTGCAAGAGTGGTCGCCTGCAGAGCGGCGGGGGGCGTGCTTTTCGGGCCCATTCAAGCCTTCGCATGCAACTCCCTGTCGATCGCGCACCTTCGCCAAAAACCAAGCGTGGCGGGCGTCCGTATCTGCAGTCAGGCCCAGCACGATTCCGCATTCTAGGCAAGATGCACATCGCCGACGGACGCGGCCCTTGGGGTATTCACACCTTGACGAAGCGATTGGCCTTGGCCTGCTCGTTCATGTCCTTGCGCCGGAAATAGATCGCCCGCCCGCAGCGGATCGGACTGTGTCCCTGCACGATAATGATCTGCTCGTCCTTGCGCATCGACTGGGTGATCTCGTGGGGCATGATGAGCGGCCGGCGCTGAAAGCTGACGCTCTCCGATCGCCGATCGCCGGTGCTCGATGTACTCCATCCGACGTTGCGCGACCGGCCCTGGACCTCGACCGTCATCTCGCCGCATTGCGCCGAGACGTTGCGCGCGGTTTCGAGCGCCTTGATCGCGGCATAGGAGGCGAACGCGCAGCCGTCGATCCATGAGGTGGCTCCCGCCCGCCCGAAATGGCTCTCCAGCTGGCCGACCGATTGGTACATCATCATCAGCGTGATGCCGTACTTGCGGCCGCGATCGCGGGCTTCCTCCAAGGCCCGCATGTAGCCGAGCAGGTCCACCTCATCGAGCATGAAAAGCGCCCGGCGCGTGAAGGCGCCGTCGGCCTCCACCATGGCATTGATCAGCGAGCCGATGATCACCCGGCCAATGCCCGGATAGGACCTCAGGATCGATGCGGGAATGTTCAGGAACACGTCCTTCTTGCCGGAGACGATGTCACGCGACTTGAACGCATTGCCGCAGACGAGGGCTGCATAATTGTCGAGCGAGAGCCACTGCGTGTCCTTCGATGCGGTGGAATAGACACCGCTGAATGTCTGCTCGGTCATGTTCGTGAAAACGCCGAGCGTCTCGCGGATGAAGGTCGATTCCGAGTGCTCCTGGATGTCCCGGAGCATGGCGAGCACCGAGGGTTCTGGCTCGGAAACGATCTGGCGCAGACTGCGCAGATTGCGCCGGCCGGCATACTCCGGCGAGAGCATCACGTGCGCCAGGAGGCCGGTCAGAAGATTGTGGGCCTGGTTCTGGAAGTAGGCGCCGGTCGAGGATTCAAAGCGCACGCTCTCGGAGAGCAGCATGTGCGCGATGCCGACGATATCCTCCTCCTTTTTCTTCGATCCTTCGATGCCGTCCAGCACGTTGAAGCCGGCAATCGGGTTAGTGGGATCGAGCACCATGACTTCGCGGCCGAGGGCCCGCGTGCGATGCTCCTTGACCATCGGCGCGACCTCGGTCGAGGGATCAAGGCAGATCAGCGGCCCGGAATAGCGCAGGGCCGTCGGGACGACGTTGCTGGTCGTTTTGAAGCCTCCCGACCCGGCGAAAAACAACATATGGGTCGAATCGAAATCCTGCTGGTAGGTCAGGAGCGGAGCACGCCCACCCTGGCCCCAGGTCGCGCGGTCCGCAGGGTCGAACGGCAACTCATGCACGATCTCCCGATCGACGCGATAGCGCTCGCCGACCACGATCTCGCCATCGGCGGGAAACAACCGCGCCCCCGCGGACATGGGCAGCCAGTCCGCATCGCCGAAGGTCGCGCGCTTGGCACGCTTGACCGGATCTGCGACCACCACCGAGATCCGCGCCGCCGTGGCGACAACAAGGAATCCAACAATGGCGCTGCCTACGGCGAAGCCGTCGAGGTAGGAAAGCGCACGGTCCCATGTGACCGTGCCGCGCTCGACGAACGGGGCGAGGCGCTCATATTCGCGCAGGGCGTAGAACACGACCACGCCGAGGAAGCACAGCAGCGTCACCATCGCGATCGGCCGACGCCGATGCATCGGCAGGGCCCAGACGGTCACGAGCCCGGCGAGGGGCCCGAGCAGAAGGGCAGGGAGCGGCGCTGCGCGCAGGAACCAAGGTGCCACCTTGCCGGGCATGGCGATGGCGAGATCCGCCCATCGCCAACCGGTGACATAGGCGGTCAGGGCGGTGACGGTGATCGGCACGACAACCAACAGCAGGCTCGGGTTCAATCGTCGCTTCATGGCGTCGGTTCACCTTCCTGATCCGGCGCCGGTACATCTTCCATCGGCTGCCGCCTGAACGCCTCGAGCCCGATCGCCTTCAGCCGCTCGTGGTCGCTCGATCCGACCGGGACGCCACCCGCCTCGATGAAGGCGCCGAGCAGGAACGCCCGGTCGGCCGTCGCCAGACCGGCGCGGACCACCAGGGCACCGAGCAGAATCTTCTGATGCGCGTCACGCCGGCGGACCTCATTCATCGTGGCTCTTCGCCGACGCGCCCACCGCGCGAGGTCCTGATCGATCCGTCGCAGGGACAGGTGAACCCGCGTTCCCTTTTCCGCCCTTGCGAAATCGGGCGGCGATCTCCTCGCAGATCGCATCGAGTTCCTCGTCGTCGATCTCCATCTCCACCAAGCCAGCCTTGGTCGCGGCCCGAGCGAAGCGCTCCCCTGCTTTGACTATCAGAAATTTCCTACGTTCGCGCAGCTTGTCGATCTGGGCATCGATCTCAGAAAGTGATGATTTTACGCGCATTAAAGGGCCTCTCTCCGCCTCGGAATTCGTCGGCAAAGGTCCATTATATCGACTCGTATAAGTTAGTTAAATAGGCTAGTCTCATCACGGGCCGGCCGTTTGGAGCGGCATCGGACCTGCGGTCCGATCTGTTTGATGGCGCAATATACGTCGCTGGCGCGACGTGCTTAGCGAGGGCGGGGACGGCCGTGGCCATCATGTTCGTCAGGGCGCAGGTGATCGGCCGGGGGACGGGGCGTTCGGTCGTCTCGGCAGCCGCCTATCGTCACCGCACCCGGATGACGGACGAGAAGGCCGGCACCAGCTTCCGCTATGAGCGCGGGGCGTCCGAGCTGGTGCATGAGGAGCTGGCGCTGCCACAGCAGCTGCCAGCTTGGCTCGAGGCAGCGATCGGAGGAAAGGGCGTCGCGGCGGCAAGCGAGGTGCTGTGGAACGCGGTGGAGGCGTTCGAGAAACGGGAGGATGCCCAGCTCGCCCGTGAGCTGATCCTGGCGCTGCCTGAGGAGCTCAGCCGAAGCGAGAACATCGCGCTGATGCGCGAGTTCGTGCAGGAGACCTTTACCTCGAAGGGCATGATTGCCGACTGGGTCTATCACGACAAGGACGGCAATCCGCACGTCCATCTGATGATGACACTGCGACCGCTCGCAGAGGATGGCTTCGGGCCGAAGAAGGTGCCGGTGCTTGGGGAGGACGGAAATCCGCTTCGCGTCGTCACGCCCGATCGCCCGAACGGCAAGATCGTCTATCGGGTGTGGGCCGGCGACCGCGAGACGATGAAGGCCTGGAAGCTGGCCTGGGCTGAGACGGCCAACCGGCACCTCGCGCTGGCAGGCTTCGACATCCGTCTCGACGGGCGCTCCTATGCGGAGCAGGGTCGTGACGGGATCGCCCAGAGGCACCTCGGGCCGGCCAAGGCGGCGATGGTGCGCAGCGGCCGTGAGATGTTTCTGGCGCCGGCGGAGCTCGCCCGCAGGCAGGACATGGCCGATCGCCTTGCCGCGGATCCGGGGCTGATCCTGCAGCAGCTCGCCAACGAGCGGTCCACCTTCGACGAGCGCGAGATCGCCCGCGCGCTCCACCGCTATGTGGACGATCCCGACGATTTCACCAACATCCGGGCCCGCCTGATGGCGTCGTCCGATCTGGTGACGCTGCGCCCGCAGCAGCTCGATCCGGAGACCGGGCGGGCTTCACAGCCCGCAGTCTTCACGACGCGCGCCATGCTGCGCGTCGAGCACGGCATGGCGCGCTCCGCGATCCGCCTCGGGGCACAACATGGCTTTGGCGTCGGCCGCTCGCGCGTTGCCGCCGCGATCGAAGCCGTCGGGACGTCGGACCCCGAAAAGCCGTTCAAGCTCGATGCGGAGCAGGTCGATGCGGTGCGGCACGTCACCTCGGACGCGGCGATCGCGGCCGTGGTCGGGCTCGCCGGCGCCGGCAAGTCCACCTTGCTCGCCGCGTCGCGCGTCGCCTGGGAAAGCGACGGACGCCGCGTGGTCGGGGCCGCGCTGGCGGGCAAGGCGGCGGAGGGCCTGGAGGACAGTTCCGGTATCGTATCGCGCACGTTGGCGTCCTGGGAGCTGGCCTGGGCCAACGGGCGCGACCAGCTCGAGCCGGGCGACGTGCTCGTCGTCGACGAGGCCGGAATGGTGTCGTCGCAGCAGATGGCGCGGGTGCTGAAGGTGGTCGAGGACGCCCAGGCGAAAGTCGTCCTGGTGGGCGACGCCATGCAGCTCCAGCCGATCCAGGCGGGCGCGGCCTTCAGGGCGATCGTGGAACGCACCGGCTTTGCCGAGCTCGCCGGGGTGCGCCGCCAGCGTGATGCGTGGGCGCGCGATGCGTCGCGGCTGTTCGCGCGGGCCGAGGTCGCCAAAGCGCTCGATGCCTATGCCCAGCATGGCCATATCGTGGAGACCGCAACCCGCGCGGACGCCATCGGCCGGATCGTCACCGACTGGACCGAGGCCCGACAGGCGCGCACCGGCAAGACCCCGGAGGAGGGCGAGCGGCGCGCCCAGCTCGCCGGCGAGATGCTGGTGCTCGCCCATACCAATGATGATGTGAAACGTCTCAACGAAGCCCTGCGCGAAGTGCTGATCGAAGACGGCACGCTGGCGCAGAGCCGCACATTCGCGACCGAACGCGGGACGCGGGAATTTGGCGCCGGCGACCGCATCATCTTCCTGGAGAACGCGCGGTTCGCGGAGCCGCGGGCGAAGCATCTCGGACCGCAGCACGTCAAGAACGGCATGCTCGGCACGGTCACGTCGACCACCGACAAGCGCGACCGGACGCTCCTTTCGGTGCGTCTCGACAACGGCCGTGAGGTCGTGTTCGGCGACGACACCTACCGCAATGTCGACCACGGCTATGCGGCGACCATCCACAAGGCGCAGGGCGCCACGGTGGACCGGACCTTCGTGCTCGCCACCGGCATGATGGACCAGCATCTGACCTATGTGGCGATGACCCGCCACCGCGATCGGGCGGACCTCTATGCCGCCCAGGAGGATTTCGTGCCGAGGGGCGGATGGGGCCGGATGCCGCGGGTCGACCACGCCGCCGGCGTCACGGGCGAGCTTGTCGCGATCGGCCAGGCAAAGTTCCGCGACGGCGAGGATGTCGCGCCGAGCCCGTTCGCGGATGTGCGGACCGACGACGGATCGACCCGTCGGCTGTGGGGCGTGAGCCTTCCCGCCGCTCTGGAGAAGGTGGGCACGGCGGTCGGCGATACGGTCATGCTGCGCAAGGACGGCGTCGAACAGGTTCGCGTGAAGCTGCCGGTCATCGACGAGGAAACCGGCCAGAAGCGGTTCGAGGAGCGTGTCGTCGCGCGCAACGTCTGGCGCGCCGAGCGGGTCGAAGCCGCGGCCGATCGCCAGGATCGGCTCGCGCGGGAAAGCCACGGGCCGGAGGTGTTCGCCGGCCTCGTTGAACGCCTGTCGCGCTCCGGCGCCAAGACCACCACGCTCGATTTCGAGGGTGAGGCCTCCTACCAGGCGCACGCCCGAGACTTCGCGCGTGTGCGCGGCATTGCGCAGCTTGCCGATGCGGCCGCAGGGATCGAGGCGGGTGCAGAGCGCCAGCTGGCCTGGCTGGCCGAGAGGCGGAGCGAGCTGGCGCGGCTGTGGGAGCGGGCCGGCGTCGCGCTCGGTCTTGCCATCGCCCGCGAACGCAGCGTCGCCTATAGCGATATGCGCGCCGAGGCGCCGTCGCCACAGGCTTCGGCCGAGGCGGGTCGCCAGCTGCTCGCGCCGGTGACGCGGTTCGCACGATCGGTGGAGGAGGACGCGCGCCGGGCGCAGCTCCTCTCGCCCGCTGTGACGGAGCGGGAAGGGGCGCTGCGGCCGGTGCTGGAGCGGATCTATCGCGATCCCGATGCCGCGATGGCAAAGCTCCACGATCTGGTCTCGTCGCCGAAGGCCGGCTCGCGGGCGCTCGGCGAGGCCGTCGCCCATAGCCCAGAGCAGCTTGGTATGCTGCGCGGCGACGATCATGCCCGCGACGATGCGGGTCGGCGCGAGCGTGCCGGTATGCTGCAGGTTGTTGCGGAGCAGCTGGTGCCGCTGGCCCGTGGCCATGCTGCCGCTTTCAAGAAAAGCGCGGCAGCCTTCGAGATCCGAGAGGAGCGGCGGCGCGCCGCTATGACATTGTCGGTGCCAGGCCTCACCGAGAGGGCATTGGCGCGGCTCGGCGAGATCGAGGCCGTGCGCCTTCAGGGTGGACCGGATGCCTACAAGACGGCCTTTGCCCTGGCGGCGAAGGATCGTGCGATCGTGCAGGAGATCAAAGCGGTCAGCGAGGCTTTGACCGCGCGCTTCGGCTGGAGCGCCTTCACCGAGAAAGCTGACGCCGTCGCGGAGCGCAACATGGCTGATCGCATGCCGGAGGACATGGACCCGCAGAAGCGGGAGGAGCTGACGGGCCTGTTCGAAGCGGTGCGCAGGTTCGCCAGTGCGCAGCACCAGGCCGAGCAGCAGGACCGCACGCAAATCGTCGCTCCGGCGCCCTATGCCGGCGAGGCAGCGGTCGCCAGCCCGCCCATGCTTCCGGCGACGAGGGAGTTCCGGCAGCCGGTGGAGGACGAGGCGCGGCAGCGGACCTTGGACAGCCCGCTCTATCGCCAGCAGCGGGCCGGGCTTGGGGAGATCGCGACGCGCATCTGGCGGGATCCGGCGGCCGCCGTCGGCAAGATCGAAGACCTCATCGTCAAGGGCTTCGCGGCCGAGCGCATCGCCGCGGCCATGGCCAATGCGCCCGACGCCTATGGAGCGGTCCGCGGCTCGGGGAGAATGATGGACCGGCTGCTCGCCACGGGCCGCGAGCGTAAGGAGGCGCTTGCCGCGCTCCCCGCCGCGGCGGTGGAGCTGCGAGGCCTCGGTGCGGCCTATGCCGGGGCGATGGAGACGCAGCGCGCGACGATCGCTGAGGAGCGGCGGCTGATGGCGATCGCCATTCCGGGTCTCTCCCGGCCGGCGCAGGAAGCCCTGGAGCGATTGAATGCTGAGGCAAGGACAAATGCGCGCGACCTCAACGCCAGGGTTCTTGAACTCAATCCGAAGATCCGGGAGGAATTCGCCGCCGTGAGCAAGGCCCTCGACGCGCGCTTCGGACGCAACGCGATCGCACGCGCAGAGAGGGACGTTGCTAGCCGCGTGCCGCCGGCGCAGCGGGACGCTTTCGAGGCGATGCGTCCCGCGCTGCGCGTGCTGCAGCAGGCGGTCCGGATCGACGCTGGCGAGAAGATCTTGTCCGAGCGGCGGATGCGGACCATCAATCAGGCCCGGGGCCTCAGCAGATAGAGAAGGAGACGGTCATGGACGGAGACACGCCGCACGACGCGGTCCTGCGCACGGAGGTCGCGCTCGAGATCCTCAAACTGTGTGTCGGCATGGAAGATTTCCATGCCGACAATTCGGATGATCTCCCCCCGTCTTGCGTGGTGGCCGATATGTGGAGTTAATGTGGCGCCCCCTGTCAATTCACCTCATGAAAGATAGGTAGGAGGTTCTCATTTTGGCGCTGAAATGGCTCACTATCTGTATGTTTCGCGAACCAGCACTTTGCGCGCCCGCCGGAAAACATGTGCAGGATCGTTATCTTGCACGCTGCTTGGCGACCCCATTGTCGCCCGCATGGGTAAGCCGGTTGAATAGCTTGTCATCTTGCCGGACCACCTCGATCTCGCCGCGCCGGACCAGTTGGCCAACATGCGCGAGCGTTTCTGTGAATGCAAAGCTCGTCTGATGTGGATCAAGGGCGCGGGTAAACAGGACCGGCACCAGTTCTGCGGCAAGGTGGGGACGCTCGGCGCAGGCGGCGAGGATCAGCCTGCACCGTTCCTCATGGTGCAGTTCGAGTTCCGAGCATCTCAGATGCAGACCATGGAACGGGCGCATATGGCCCGGCAGGACCAGCACATCGTCGGGGATTGACGCGCGAAGCCAGCGCAGCGAGCGCAGGAAGTGTCCCAAGGGATCGCCATTCGGCTCCTCGGCAAAGACGCTGACATTCGGCGAGATTTTCTCGATTACCTGGTCTGCGGAAAACAGCAGCCTCTCCTGTTCGCAATAGAGCAGGATCTGCTCCGGCGCGTGGCCATCGCCGCTCAGCACCCGGAACCGGCGCCCTCCGATGTCAAGCAGATCTGCCATCAGCAGGCGGAGGAAGGTGTGTGGCAGGGGGGCGACACGCTTCAAATACTCATTGCCCTGGATAGCAACGACCGCCGCCGCTTCCTCGCTCATCCCGTGGCTAACGTAGAAGTTGAAGTACTGACGCAGCGCATCATCGCCGCGTGAGTGCGAGCCGGCTCGGATCCCGGCATACGTCGAGAAGCTCGTAAGGAGAGGTGCCGAGAACCGGTCGCATAACCAGCCCGCAAGGCCGATATGATCGGGGTGGCTGTGGGTCACGATCACTTTGCTAATGCGCTGCCCCAGCAATGGCCCGGTGAACAGCTGCCCCCATGCGGCAATCGCCTCGTCGGTGCGGATGCCCGTATCGACTACGGCCCAGCCGTCGCTGTCCCGGATCAGGTAGACGTTCACATGGTCGAGACGATAGGGCAGCGGTATGCGTGCCCAAAGGATTCCTTCCTTTACCTCTGTCACCTGCCCATAGGTTGGTGGCGCGGAGAAAGGAAATATCAATTCGGCCTGCTCGGTTCCGGCGTCGACGGATGACATTTCAGATATCTCCCGAAGTTGATGATGCTGCCGCAATCTAGTGGATTGGCCGAGACGGAAGAAGCCGCGATGGGAGATGGGACATCCTCAATGTGGGGCCAAGATGGATAACGGCGATGAATATAGCAAGCTCAATGGCCCACCTAGGTGGTGTGGACGGATTTTAACAGGCTAAGCGGAGGGGGATTCCCTTCCTGCTGTTTCGGTGATTCATAGCGGGTCGGCTTTTGGCGAGGTCGACCATGCTGACACGGATGACGGATGAGGATTGGGCGGTGGCGCTTGCGGTGTTCCGTGCCTGCCGCTCGCGGCGCGGCGACAAGGGGCGGGACGACCGCAAGTTCCTCGAAGCCATGCACTATTTCACCGTGCACAACATCACCTGGCGGGCCCTGCCGGCGGAGTTCGGGCCCTGGAACAGCGTCTGGAAGCGGTTCTGGCGGCTGCGCCAGACCGGCGTGTTCGAGCTGTTCTTCGAAACGCTGGCCTCGCTCAGCCGCACCGCGCATCTGGTCCAGATGTTCGATTCCACCGTGGTGCGCGCCCACGTCTCCGCCGCCGGAGCAAAAGGGGGCAGCAAGGCCAAGCCCTCGGCCGTTCGCGCGGTGGCTTCTCCACCAAGATCCACCTCAAGAGCGACTTCGACGGCCTCCCGCTCGCCTTCCACCTGACCGGTGGCGAGGCTGGCGACAGCCCGTTCTTCAAGCTGCTGCTGGACCTTGGTCCCGATGTAAAGCCCCGTGCCGTGCTCGCCGACAAGGGCTATGACGCCAAGGCCAACCGGGCGCTGGCCCGAGCGCGCGGCATCGCGCCGGCCATCCCGTTCAAATCCAACGCGAAGGATCGTCCCGCCTTCTTCCCGAAGGTGCTCTACAAGGGCCGGGCTCGCATCGAGCAGTGCTTCGGAAAACTCAAGCGTTTCAAGCGCGTCGCCCTGCGCTGCGAGAAGACCGAGCAAGGCTTCGCCGCCATCGTCGCCCTCGCCTTCTGCTTCATCCTCATCAAATCCGTCCACACCACCTAATCGAGCCCACAATGCAACGCAGAGCGGTGTGCGGCCCGAATTCTTTGAAGGCACGCCGGAAGAGCATTTGGCCGCAGTGCGTCGGCAGCGGCGCGACGTCGCATTCATATGGGACTTGGGCTCTGGCCGGACTGCGAATCGCAGCATCTATGGTTGGCGCGCATTTTTGCTGTGCTGCCATTCCATCACTCCCTTGCCCGTCGTGACGAACTCTAGTTCGGAGATCTTTGGGACGAGACCTTCATCTTCAGCCAGACGATCGCCGGCCGCGAGTTTCATGGATATTCGGCGTGCCGGCTGGCGGAGTTCGGCTACCAGCCGCAAATCCAGGAACAGCGCGTGGAGCGAGATACTCTGATGGGGATCGTTGCCTTGTCGGGGGACTGACGCGGACGAGCGAGGCGACCACGGCGACGCCGTTTCAAGGTATCGTCTATCGGCGAGCCAGTCCACGTCCTCACCGAGATCTCTTGCGACGAGCGCCAAGGTCCGGACGGCGTGGACCTTGTTGATTTGCATCGTCAGGCTGCGATTGCGGTGGTCGACTGCGCGCGCCAGTTC
>NZ_JBDZDP010000019.1:0-54030 GCF_040044995.1 Xanthobacter pollutisoli | reverse complement strand
GCTCACGCAGATCAGTCGAGAGAGGTCGGACCATCAGATGCTGGCCTCCGCCCAGCCAGCATCTTGAATCACAATCCTGCCCTACCGGGAATCCCAAACGATTCAATCAAGCTCGGAAACGCTCTAGTCCTCCCGCACTGGCGGCCACTGCTGGGCCGCATGCAGGACGCGCAAGATGGAAACGACGTGGATATCTTCAGCGTACACGACGATGTAGTTCGAACGCACGACCATTTCCCGCGTGCCATCGACACGGCCGAGACGATAGAGCTTCGGATGCTCAGGCAACTTTGACGCCTTTTCTTCTATGTCGTCCTTCAGCCGTTGGGCGGCATCGGGGTTGTCGTCGGAAATGAAATCGACAATCGCCAGCAGATCGGCGCGTGCGTCCTCGCGCCACTCAAGCCTTCGCACGGCGCTTCCTGTCGATCAGCGCCTGTGCCTCATCCATCACCTGCTGGTGCGGCACCGCCGGCCGGCTGTCGGCCAGGGCCTCGCGCACCTTGGCTCGAAACCATGCGTCATGGGCTTCCGGGTCCGCAGTCAGGCCCGCCGGCAACGCGCCCTCTTTTACGACGCGCGTGAGCAGAATCCGGACGGCGTCGGAAACCGTCAGGCCAACGCTGGCCAGCTTCTCGGTCGCGTCAGCCTTCAGCTTGTCGTCTATGCGGATGTGCAGCATAGAGGTTTGAGCGGCCATTCTCGATCCTCCTATATCGACGACATTATGTATCTCTTT
The DNA here is from genome assembly GCF_040044995.1 of Xanthobacter pollutisoli. Taxonomy (NCBI): domain Bacteria; kingdom Pseudomonadati; phylum Pseudomonadota; class Alphaproteobacteria; order Hyphomicrobiales; family Xanthobacteraceae; genus Xanthobacter; species Xanthobacter pollutisoli. The sequence goes on along the minus strand of NZ_JBDZDP010000019.1, from coordinate 53,291 downwards.
TGAGAGACACTCAAGGCGGGGGTGACCAGGGCGGGCCCGCTATTGCCCCGCGTCGCCGGGGCGAAGAGCGTTGCCCCTGGGAAGCACAGTCCCGTGGGGGATGCTCACACCTTGACGAAGCGGTTGGCCTTGGCCTCCGCATTCATGTCCTTGCGCCGGAAATAGATCGCACGCCCGCAGCGGATCGGACTATGCCCCTGCACGATGATGATCTGCTCGTCCCTGCGCATCGACTGGGTGATCTCATGCGGCATGATGAGCGGCCGGCGCTGGAAGCTGACACTTTCCGAGCGACGGTTGCCATTGCTCGAGCTGCTCCAGCCCACATTGCGCGACTGGCCCTGAACCTCGACCGTCATCTCGCCGCACTGCGCCGAGACGTTGCGCGCCGTCTCCAGCGCCTTGATCGCGGCGTAGGAGGCGAAGGCGCAGCCATCGATCCACGACGTCGCGCCAGCTTTGCCGAAATGCTGCTCCAGCTGACCGACCGATTGGTACATCATCATCAGCGTGATGCCGTACTTGCGGCCGCGATCGCGGGCCTCTTCTAGGACCCGCATGTAGCCGAGCAGGTCCACCTCATCGAGCATGAAGAGGGCGCGGCGCGCGAAGGCGCCATCGGCCTGCACCATGGCGTTGAGCAGCGAGCCGATGATCACCCGGCCGATGCCGGGATAGGACCTCAGGATCGACGCCGGGATATTGAGGAAGACGTCCTTCTTGCCGGAGACGATGTCGCGCGACCTGAAGGCATTGCCGCAGACGAGGGCGGCGTAATTGTCGAGCGAGAGCCACTGCGTGTCCTTCGAGGCGGTGGAAAAGACGCCGCTGAACGTCTGCTCGGTCATGTTCGTGAACACGCCGAGCGTCTCGCGGATGAACGTGGACCCGGAGTGCTCGTGAATATCGCGGAGCATGGCGAGCACGGATGGCTCCGGCTCGGACACGATCTGGCGCAGGCTGCGCAGATTGCGTCGGCCGGCATATTCGGGCGAGAGCATCACGTGCGCCAGAAGCCCGGTCAGAAAGTTGTGCGCCTGGTTCTGGAAATAGGCGCCGGTCGAGGATTCGAAGCGCAGGCTCTCGGAGAGCAGCATGTGCGCGATGCCGACGATGTCCTCTTCCTTCTGCCGCGATCCCTCGATGCCGTCGAGCACGTTGAAGCCGGCGACCGGATTGGTGGGATCGAGCACCATGACCTCCCGGCCGAGCGCGCGCATGCGATGCTCGCGCACCATCGGCGCGACCTCGGTCGAGGGATCGAGGCAGATCAGCGGACCGGAATAGCGCAGGGCCGTGGGGACAACATTGCTCGTCGTCTTGAAGCCGCCGGAGCCGGCGAAAAACAGCATATGGGTGGAATCGAAATCCTGCTTGTAGGTCAGAAGCGGAGCATGTCCGCCCTGGCCCCAGGTGGACCGGTCCATGGGATCGAACGGCAGCTCGTGAACGATCTCCCGATCGACGCGATAGCGCTCGCCGATCACGATCTCCCCGTCCGCCGGGAACAGCCTCCCGGCCGCCGACAGGGACAGCCAGTCCGCATCGCCGAAAGCCGCCCGCTTCGCGCGCTTGACCGGATCGGGAACCACAACGGAGATGCGGGCCGCCACGGCCACGATCAGAAATCCAACGATGGCACCGACGACGGCGAAAGCATCGAGGTACGACAGCGCCCGGTCCCATGGGATGGTTCCGCTCTCGACGAACGGTCCGAGGCGGCCATATTCGCGCAAGGTGTAGAAGCCGGCCACGCCCAGAAAGCACAGGAGCGTCACCATGGCGATCGGCCGGCGCTGGTGCAGCGGCAGCGCCCAGACGGTCAGGAGCCCGGCGAGGGGACCCAGCAGAAGGGCAGGCAGCGGCGCCCCGCGCAGAAACCAATAGGCGATCTTGCTGGACATGCCCACGGCGAGATTCTGCCATCGCCAGCCGCTGACGAAGACCGTCATGGCCGTGACGGCGATCGGCACGAGAACATGGAGCAGCGTCGGGTTCAGACGCCCCTTCATGGTTCTTCTCCATGTTCCGGATCGGGCTCTGGCATGTCGTCGGCAGGGCGTTGCCTGAAGGCGTCTTGTCCAATCGCCTTCAGCCGCTCGTGCTCGTCGGAGCCGGGCGCGATGCGGCGCGCCTCGATCAGCGCGCCGAGCAGAAAGGCCCGATCAGCCTCCCCCAGTCCGGCGCGCACGACCAGTCCGCCCAGCAGGAATGTCTGGCGCGCGTCGCGTCTGCGTGCCTCGGTCATCATGGCTCTCCGCCGTCGCTCGAAACGGACGATCTCCTGATCGATCCGCCTAAGGAGCCGATGAACCGGCGGTCCCTTTGGCCTTGGCCCCTTTGCGAAATCGCGCGGCGATCTCCTCGCAGATGGCGTCGAGTTCCTCGTCCGGGATCTCCAGCTCCACCAGGCCGGCCTTGGCGGCGGCCCGCGCGAAGCGCTCACCCGCTTTAACGACCATAAATTTGCGACGTTCACGCAGCTTCTCGATCTGGGCGTCGATCTCGGAAAGTGACGACTTTACGCGCATAAAATGGCCTCGTCCCACGCTGGAAAAGCTCGAAGACGGTCGATTATATCGTCTCGTATAAGTGAGTTAAATAGGCTAATTTGTCAGTGAGCCGAAAGGCTCTCTGACGGCCGGCGCCCTTTGGGGCCGTCCGTTCGAAGCGGCATCGGCCCTGCGGTCTGATCTGTTTGGGGGCGCAATATACGTCGCGGGCGCGACGTGCTTGGAGGGAGTGGCGGCGGCAATGGCCATCATGTTCGTCAGGGCGCAGGTGATCAGCCGGGGGGCGGGACGCAGCATCGTCTCGGCCGCTGCCTATCGCCATCGCGCCCGGATGATGGACGAACAGGTCGGCACATCCTTCAGCTATCGGGGCGGAGCGTCCGAACTGGTGCATGAAGAGCTGGCGCTGCCGGACGACATCCCGGCCTGGCTCGAGGTAGCGATTGCCGGAAAGTCGGTAGCCGGGGCCAGCGAAGTGCTGTGGAATGCGGTCGACGTGTTCGAGAGGCGGGCGGACGCGCAGCTCGCCCGTGAGTTGATCATCGCGTTGCCGGAGGAGCTCAGCCGGGCCGAGAACATCGCGCTGATGCGCGAATTCGTGCAGGACAACTTCACATCGAAGGGCATGGTCGCCGACTGGGTCTATCACGACAAGGACGGCAACCCGCACGTCCATCTGATGACGATGCTGCGGCCGCTCGCGGCGGACGGCTTCGGTGCGAAGAAGGTCCCGGTGCTCGGGGAAGACGGACAGCCGCTCCGGGTGGTCACGCCCGATCGGCCCAATGGCAAGATTGTCTACAAGCTGTGGGCCGGCGACAAGGAAACCATGAAAGCGTGGAAGATCGCCTGGGCGGAAACCGCCAACCGGCATCTGGCGCTCGCCGGCCATGAGATCCGCCTCGACGGACGCTCCTATGCCGAGCAGGGCCGCGACGGGATTGCCCAGAAGCATCTGGGGCCGGAAAAGGCAGCGCTCGCCCGCAAGGGCGTCGAGATGTACTTCGCGCCGGCCGACCTCGCCCGGCGGCAGGAGATGGCCGATCGCCTTGCCGCCGATCCGGGCCTGCTCCTCCAGCAGCTCAGCAACGAACGGTCCACCTTTGATGAGCGCGATATGGCCCGCGCGCTCCATCGCTACGTCGATGATCCTGAGGATTTCGCCACGATCCGGGCCCGGCTGATGGCCTCGCCCGAGCTCGTCACGCTGCGCCCGCAGAAGCTCGATCCCGAGACGGGGAAGGCGGCGGAGCCAGCGATCTTCACGACGCGCGAGATGCTGCGCGTCGAGCACGGTATGGCCGGTTCCGTGGATAACCTCGCGCAGCGCGACGGCTTCGGTGTTGCTGCGGCGCGTGTCGCCGCGGCGATAAAGAGCGTCGGGAGCGGGGCGCCCGACAGGCCGTTCAAGCTCGACGCCGAACAGGTCGATGCCGTCCGTCACGTCACGTCGGACTCGGCGATCGCGGCCGTCGTCGGTCTCGCCGGTACCGGCAAATCGACGCTGCTCGCCGCCGCACGCATCGCCTGGGAAAGCGACGGGCGCCGGGTTCTCGGCGCGGCGCTCGCCGGCAAGGCGGCAGAGGGCCTGGAGGCCAGTTCCGGCATCACATCGCGCACGCTCGCGTCATGGGAACTGGCCTGGGCTGGCGAGCATGAACGCCTCGGGCGGGGCGACGTACTCGTCATCGACGAGGCCGGGATGGTGTCCTCGCAGCAGATGGCGCGGGTGCTGAAGATCGCCGAGGAGGCGCGGGCGAAGGTCGTTCTGGTGGGCGACGCCATGCAGCTCCAGCCGATCCAGGCCGGGGCCGCATTCCGGGCCATCGTGCAGCGGATCGGCTTTGCCGAGCTTGCCGGCGTCCGTCGCCAGCGGGAGGAATGGGCGCGCAATGCGTCCCGGCTGTTTGCGCGCGCCGAGGTCGAGACCGCCCTCGACGCCTATGCGCAGCATGGCCATATCATCGAGGCCGCGACACACGAGGCCGCCATCGGCCGGATCGTCACCGACTGGACCGAGGCCCGGCGCACGCTCGCCGGCAAGACATCGGCCGAGGGCGATCCCCAACCCCTGCGTGGGGACGAACTGCTCGTCCTCGCCCATACCAATGAGGACGTGAGGCGCCTCAACGATGCGCTGCGCAAAGTGCTGACCGACGACGGCGCGCTATCGGCGAGCCGCTCGTTCGCGACCGAACGCGGGACGCGCGAGTTCGCCGTTGGCGATCGCATCATCTTCCTGGAGAATGCGCGGTTCGTGGAGCCGCGGGCCAAGCACCTCGGGCCGCAGCACGTCAAGAACGGCATGCTCGGCACGGTGATGTCGAGCACCGACAAAAGCGGCCGGACACTCCTTGCGGTCCGCCTCGACAACGGGCGCGAGGTGGTCTTCGGCGAGGACACCTATCGCAACGTCGACCACGGCTATGCCGCGACCATCCACAAGGCCCAGGGCGCGACGGTGGACCGCACCTTCGTGCTCGCCACGGGCATGATGGACCAGCATCTGACCTATGTGGCGATGAGCCGTCACCGCGATCGGGCTGACCTCTATGCGGCCCAGGAGGACTTTGAGCCCCGTTCCGAATGGGGCCGGGTGGCGCGGGTCGATCACGCCGGCGGCGTCACGGGCGAGCTCGTCGAGACCGGTCGGGCGAAATTCCGTGAGGACGACGGTGTCGCTCCGAGCCCCTATGCCGATGTCCGGACCGAGGATGGAGCGACACGGCGGCAGTGGGGCGTCAGCCTGCCCGCCGCGCTCGAGAAGGGTGGCGTGAGCGTGGGAGACACCATCACCTTGCGCAAGGACGGCGTCGAGACCATCAGCGTGAGGATCCCGGTGACGGACGAGGAGACGGGTGAGAGGCGTCTTGAGGAGCGCCAGGTCGCGCGCAACGTCTGGACCGCGAAGCAGGTCGAAACCGCAGATGACCGCACAGAGCGCCTCGAACAGGAAAGCCATCGCCCGGGCCTCTTCAAGCAGCTGGTCGAGCGCCTGTCGCGATCGGGGGCAAAGACCACCACGCTCGACTATGAAAGCGAGCCCTCATACCAGGCGCACGCCCGTGACTTCGCGCGGCTGCGCGGTATCGACCAGTTCGCCGAGGCCGCGGCCGGGATGGAGGAGGGGACGGCGCAGTGGCTGGCGTGGCTGGCCGAGAAGCGGAGCGATCTGGGCAAGCTGTGGGAGCGGGCAAGCGTCGCGCTCGGCTTTGCGATCGCCCGCGAGCGCAGCGTCGTCTACAGCGACCAGCCTGTCGACAGGCTGGCCCGGGAGCCCGCCGATGCGGGCCGCTACCTGCTGGCGCCGGTGACGCGCTTTGCGCGACCGGTGGAAGAAGACGCGCGCTTGGCGCAGATCGCCTCGCCGGCGGTGAAGGAGCGGGAAGCGGCGCTGCGGCCGGTGCTGGAGCGGATCTACCGCGATCCCGAAGCGGCGATGACGAAGCTCCACGATCTGGCCTCCGCGTCGAAGACCGGTTCGCGGGCGCTCGGCGAGGTCCTGGCGCGGAGCCCGGAGCAGCTCGGCCTCCTGCGCGGCAGCGATGGCCTTGTCGACGGGGGGGCCGCGCGCCGCGAACGCGCCACGGCGCAGAAGGCTGTCACGGAGGAGCTGGTGCCGTTCGCCCGCGCCCATGCCGTGGCGTTCAAGAGGAGCGCGGCTTCGTTCGAGATCCGGGAGGAGCGGCGTCGCGCCTCGATGACGCTGTCGGTGCCCTTCCTCTCGGAGAGGGCGATGGCGCGGCTCGGCGAGATCGAGGCCGTGCGCGCGCACGGAGGGGCGGATGCCTATAAGACGGCCTTTGCCCTGGCCGCCGAGGATCGCGCGATCGTGCAGGAGATCAAGGCGGCCAACGAAGCATTGACCGCGCGCTTTGGTTGGAGCGCCTTCACCGAGAAAACCGACACCGTCGCGGAGCGCAATATGGCTGATCGCCTGCCGGAGGACATGGACCCGCAGAAGCGGGCGGAGCTGAAGACCCTGCTTGAGTCGGTGCGCAGGTTCGCCGGCGCCCAGCACCTGGTAGAGCGGCAGGATCGCTCGCGCATCGTCGCGCCGGCGCCCTATCAGTCCGACGCCGGGAACACCCTTCCGCCCATGCTTCCGGCGGTGACGGAATTCCGGCAGCCGGTGGAGGACGAGGCGCGGCAGCGGGCGCTGGACACTTCCCACTATCGGCAGCAGCGGGCCGCGCTTGGGGCGATCGCATCGCGCATCTGGCGTGACCCGGCGGCCGCGGTCGGGAAGATCGAGGACCTCATCGTCAAAGGCTTCGCGGCGGAGCGCATCGCGGCCGCCATGTCCAATGCGCCCGATGCCTATGGCGCTGTGCGAGGCTCGGGCCGGATGATGGATCGGCTGCTCGCCACCGGCCGTGAGCGCAAGGAGGCCCTTGCCGCGCTCCCCGCCGCGGCGGCGGAGCTGCGGGCGCTCGGCTCAGCCTATGGCGGAGCGCTCGAGGCCGAGGTGAAGACGATCGCCGAGGAGCGACGGCTGATGGCGGTCGCCATCCCTGGCCTCTCGAGGCCGGCGCAGGAGGCCTTGGGGCGGCTGACGGCCGAGGCGAAGCAGAATACCCGCGGCCTGAACGCCATGGTCGGCGCGCTCGATCCGAAGATCCGCGAGGAGTTCGCGGCCGTGAGCCAGGCGCTTGATACGCGCTTCGGGCGCAATGCGATCGCGCGCGGCGAGAAGGATGCGGCCAACCGCGTGCCGCCGGCGCATCGGGAGGCCTTCGAGACAATGCGCGCCTCGCTGCGCGTGCTGCAGCAGTCGGTCCGGATCGACGCCGACGAGAAGATCCTCTCCGAGCGGCGGATACGGACGATCAACCAGGCCAGAGGGCTCACCAGGTAGAGAAGGAGAAGGCCATGGATGTAGAGACCTTTCACGAGGCGATCGGCCGCACCGAGATCTCGATCGAGATCCTCAACCCACGATGCCGGCTATCGGTGAAATCCGACAATCCCATGCGTCCAGGTTCGTGGACCTGCCGAAAAATGACCTCCCGCTCCTCGCCACGGATGGCGCGCCATGAGCGGATGCGCCGCTCGTGTGTCCGGCGAATGCCCGCCCCAAGTTCGGGATGACGCCGGATCATCTCGTCGAAGATGGCGACGGATCGAAGGTCGGGTGCCGCTTGCAGGCCCGCGAGGCATTGCAGACGGAGTTCGCCAAGTTGCATCGCGCCAACAAGCGGTTACGATTCCGGCAAGAGTGCGCTTCGAAGGCGCGCATCATCGAGAGAGGAGGGTTCCATCCGGAGAGTTGTCGATTGATCGGGAAGCTGACGAGCGGCGCGCGCCGGTCTCGCCTCACATTTTGATGGACGCGAAGAAGACCGCGAAGAGACCGTCCATGACGATGACGAGGAAGATCGCCTTCACCACGGAGGCCGTCGTGTGCTGGCCGAGGGATTCGGCGCTGCCGCCCACCTTCAGGCCTTCAAGGCAGGCCACGAGGCCGATTGCCGCGGCCATGAAGGGCGCCTTGTACATGCCCACCTCGAACTGAGTGAGGTCGATGGCCTGCTTCAGGCGGTCGATGAAGACATTCGGGGTGATGCCGCCATAGAACCAGGCCACCAGGCCACCACCGATGAGCGCCGCCATCGAGCCCAGGAAGGTGAGCAACGGTAAGCCGATGATAAGCGCGAGAATGCGCGGCACCACCAGCACTTCGATGGGATCGAGGCCCATCACCTTGAGCGCATCCACCTCCTCGCGCATGCGCATGGAGCCGAGCTCTGCGGTGTAGGCACTACCTGAACGGCCGGCGATCATGATCGACACGATGAGCACGCCGAGCTCGCGAAGCACCAACACGCCCACCATGTCCACCACAAAGATGTCGGCGCCAAAACGGCGGAAGTGGAAGATGCTCTGCTGGGCGATGATGGAGCCGACGAGGAAGGTGATGAGCAGGATAATCGGAACGGCACGAAAGCCCACCCGGTCGAGTTGGGCGACCGTGGAGGTGAAGCGGAATGACCGCGGCCGTACCGCCACCCGCCCCATGGCCGAAACCACCGCGCCGATGAAATTAAGCAGGTCGAGCCCATCCTTGGCGGTGTTGACCACCTCATGGCCCAATCGCTCCAGGATGCCTTCGCTCCTCCGAGTCTGCGGATGCGGCCGGCTATCACTCCGCTCGAGTTCCTGCATGAGGCGCTGATAACGCGGGTCAAGACTGCTCACCTGCGGCACGCTGCCTTCTTGCTCCCACGCCCCGCACAGCCGCTCGAGGAGAATCGCTCCGAACGTGTCCATGCGAGTGATACCCGAAAGGTTTACAGACACCACTTTGGCATCGGCATGGGCGGCGCAGACGGCATCCACCTCCCGCTCAAGCACCTCGGCCTGTGCGGAGATCCATAACCCGTGCCCGGTCAGGATCAGTCGATCGCCTTGGGTCTCGACGGAAATCAACTGGGTCTGCGGCAACGCGACGTCTCCAGCATTTTTCTCGCATCGGCACCGAAACCGAAGAGCGCATCAAACAGATGTTCGCCCCTTCGAATTGCATCCGCCCCGCAAAGCGATGCCTCAACTGATGCAAAACTGCGCCGGCCGTTTTTCCATAGATGTCATCATGCCATTCTTTCGGTTTCTCATCCATGAAATAGTTCATTCGAATGAACTTATAAAATCTGTCGCTCCACCGTCGCGAAAGTGGCGCGAAAGACGAAGGTCAATCATCGCAATCTGACCGCCGCGGTCATAGACAGCCGGGACTTCCTGGCCGCCAAGCGCCGGGTCGAGATCGAGCCCCTGATGCCGGCCGGCGTGAAGGTCGCCTTCGCCGGCGGGCTCGACTGCAACGACTACCAGGCCATCTGGGACGTGCTCGACAAGGTGCATGCCAAGCATACCGACATGGTGCTGCTCCATGGCGGATCGACGAAGGGCGCGGAGTTCATCGCCTCGAGGTGGCCGATGCGCGCAAGGTGCCGCAAGTGTCCTTCAAGCCGGGCTGGACGCGGCACGCCAAGGCGGCGCCGTTCAAGCGCAATGATGAATTGCTCAAGGCGCTGCCGATTGGCGTCGTGGTCTTCCCGAGCTCCGGGACATCCCCCCAACGGCACGAAATCATGCACCGAAGCCGGCAGAAGCCAGCTTTGGTCAACATCCCACGAGCGAAACGTCTTGGCCATGTGTCAGTGAATCACGAGCTGACGTCCCCGTCGATCCCATTACTCGGACAGGCTCCTAGGAGCCTGTCCGAGTAATGGCTTTGTCGGGCAGGATTGGTGGGTCGATGGAGCGCGAACACTCGCTCACTTCCGGTTCTTTGCAAGCTTTGAGAGGTTGTGGGCCGTGCAGATCATTGCCCATTCGGCGCGGACGTGCTCGAGGCCTCGCAACAGGAACTGGCGGAAGCCTCTGGCCTGCTTGATCTGTCCGAAGACCGGCTCGACCACCTGTTTGCGGAGACGATAGCGACTTCGCCGCCCCGCGCGTCGGAGGGTTTCGGCCATTTCGCCCATCATGGGCGTCTTCGTCAGCCTGCGTCGCCCTGCGGCATGCGCCTCGCCATGGCGCGCCCGCCCCGGCGGCAGATAGGGTTTGATCCGGCGCTCCTTCATGGCCGCAAGGTTCGCCTCGGGGGCAAAGCCCGCATCGCCCGAGACCTCACGTGGCTTGCGTCCGAGATGGATGGAGATGTCGTCCACGAGCGGCACGAGCGCGCGATAGTCGGCCGAGGTGGTCACGAGCCGATGCGCCACGATGATCTGATGGGCTGCATCGACTGCGATCTGACCATTGTAGCCCTGGATGAAACCGTCGCGCGTCGGCAGGATGCGGCTGTCGGGATCGGTGAAGTTCTTCTGCGCCCGGTCGGGTGGCCCGCCATCCTCGCCTCGCAGCGCTCGGCCCTGCCAGCGCATGCCTGACGAGGCGCCCGGTCCGCTCTCGTCGTCCGGGTCTGGTGGATCGGCGGCTTCCGCTTCGAGGCCGGCCCTGGCGGCGCGGATCGCCTCCAGCCGGCGCTGCTTGTCGGCCATCCAGCCTGGCATCTCGTCGCCGCGCCGGTTCTCGCCGTGCTCACGATCCTCGGCCGTGTCGATCTCGTTCGCGCGGCCCAGCCAGCCCTCAACCTCAGCCGCCAGCGCCGGCTCGGCGGTCTTCATCCGGCCGTAGCTCATCGCCTTGTGGCGGGAGGCATTGGCCTTCAGCTTGGTCCCATCCACCGCCACATGACCGAACTGCACGAGCCCGGCAGCCCGGCACAGCCGCAGAACCTGCACGAACAGGTCAGACAGCGCCAGGAGGTGGCGCTTGCGAAAATCGGCGATGGTGCGGAAGTCCGGCCGGTTCAGCCCGGTCACCGCCATCACATCGACCCGCTCCTCGCAGGCGCGGGCAAGCTGCCGCGAAGAATACAGGCCCCGGCTGTAGCCGTAGAGCAGCAGCGCCACCATCATGCCGGGATGGTAAGGCGGATAACCCCGGTCCTCGGTGTAGATGTCGAGGATGGCCGAGAGATCAAGGCCCTCCCGCACCGTGTCCCGAACGAAATGCGCCTGGTGACCCGACGGCACAAAATCATGCACCGAAGCCGGCAGAAGCCAGCTTTGGTCAACATCCCACGAGCGAAACGTCTTGGCCATGTGTCAGTGAATCACGAGCTGACGTCCCCGTCGATCCCATTACTCGGACAGGCTCCTAGGTGTTTGGTCCCGGGGAGTCATGACGTTATTCTGAGCCGTGAGGCGGAGGAGATGTTATGGTAGAGGTTCTTCATGGCAGCGCCCGCACAACGCCGCGAGTTCGAGCCGAGCTCCAAGCGTCGCAAGAAAAGACCAGCGTCCTCGCCAAGCGATACGGCCTGAGCCGAACGACGGTTGCGAAGTGGCGGGCGCGGACATCGACGTCGGACGCTCCGATGGGTCACCGCGATCCCCGAAGCACGGTTCTTACTTTGGCCGAGGAAGCCGTGGTCGTTGAGTTCCGGCGCCGCACCCTCCTGCCGCTCGACGACGTTCTGGGCTGCCTGAAGGACACTCCGGCGCTCGGGCTCGCTTCGCGTCCGACCCGCTCCCGGTCCAGCATCAGCGCCACATCGTGGATCGTGCGGAACAGCATCAGCCGGACCTAGATGCCGTAATGGGCCTTCGAGAACGATCAGCGGGCTGAGGTTCGAACATGTCGACCCATCGACGTCGTGTCCTCCACCTCGCGGATGGGCGCGCTCGTCGCCTCGTTGTTCAGGGTGGCGAGGCGGATCAAAAGCTTGATGAACTGCTTGCGCTCGGCCGGAGTGAGCGGAGCCAGGAGGCGCTCCTGGACCCGCTCCACCGATGCCTCCGCGTTCTTCAGCAGCGCCGCCCCTTCGCCGGAGAGAAAGAGGAGCTTCTGGCGCTTGTCGTCCGCGCTCGCCTTGCGCTCCACGAGGTTGCGGCTCTCCAGCCGCTCGATGACATTGCCGATGGTGGAGCGGTCGAAGGCGATGAGCGAGGACAGGCGCGTCGCGTCGACCCCGGGCCGCTCCTCGATCGCCACCATGGCCGCATATTGGACCGGCGTCAGGTTGAACTCCGCGCATTCGTCGAGGAAGAGAGCCCACGAGATCTGATGCGCCCTGCGGATGAGGTGGCCCGGCTTCGAATAAAGGTCGCTCAGGGGCATCAAGAACAACTCCGGTTTGCGATGTGCGCGCGGTCGCGATGGGTGATTGACAGAATGCTGAACAATGGCAAGTTTGGCGCAGCTTGGCGCCTAACGCAACGCAGCCGTTGCGGGACGCCGCGGCACAGGGCGGGAGTCTCTTTTCCGGCGCCGGGCAGAAACTAAAAACGACATAGGGAGACGGACATGGGTCGCCTGGAGGGTAAGGTCGCGGTCATCACCGGCGGCAGTCGGGGGCAGGGCGAGAGCGAGGCCTGGATGTTCGCCCGCGAGGGGGCGGCCGTTGCTATTTGCGACGTCTTGGACGAGCCCGGCAGGGCGGTCGCCCAGCAGATTTCGGACGAGGGGCTCGAAGCCCGCTATTTCCATCTCGACGTGACCGACCCCGCCAACTGGGCGGACACGGTCGCGGGCATCATCGCCTGGAAGGGGCGGCTCACGACCCTCGTCAACAATGCCGGCATCGTCAACCGCACCGGCGTCATGGAGACTTCGCTGAAGGCGTGGAACCGCGTGCTCGCGGTCAATCTCACCGGCGCCATGCTGGGCATCCAGGCGGCGGCGGCGGCGATGCGCGACGCGGGCGGCGGCGCGGTGGTGAACATCGCCTCGGTGGCGGCCTATGTGGGCCACAACGATCCCGCCTACAGCGCCACCAAGGCGGGCCTCCTCGGCCTCACCCGCAGCGCCGCCATGGAACTCGTGGGCTGGGGCATCCGGGTGAACGCGGTGTGCCCGGGCATCATCGTGACCGGGCTGAACGCGGGCGGCGCGCATCTGGAGCCCTGGCGCAGGGCGACTCCCCTCGGCCGCTACGGCACCATCGAGGAGGCGGCGCGGGCGGTGCTGTTTCTCGCCTCCGACGAATCGAGCTTCATCACCGGAGAGGACCTCGCCGTCGACGGCGGCTTCAAGGCCGGCGGCGCGGCGCGACGCATCTCGCTGGAAGCGGGCATCAACCTGCCCGCGTGAGCGCGTCCGCACCGGAAATACTTGCCCTGGCAAAAACACTTGCCCTCGCAAGGGGAGGGTAAGGCCGATCCCCACCGTGCCCGAGGCGGTCCGGATCGGATCCGGGCCGCGACAGGCGTATATGTTCGAACTGACCAGGATCGAATTGACGCTTGAATTTAAGGCGTATACTTATATTCAGTGTGCTGTCTAAATCCGGTTGGGCGGACGGGATGAAAAAAGGGTGGCGCGCGGCTGTCGACCAGTGTCGGCAGCGCTCCGCGCACCACCACGTCCCGTTGCCGGCCCGACCTCGCCAGGAAAACCAACCAAGACGTCGCAGCCAAGTCGACGCCCGTTGACGCAACTTGAACGCCAAGCCGACCCCCTTCAGCGCCAAGCCAAAAGAGATGAGCCCGGTTTGCCGCGCGCCCGCTGCGCCGGTGACGCGGCGGGCGTCTGGAACGGCGGGTTCCGCAAGCATATGGGTACAGGGAGTGAAAATGACGCGCCCCACGAATGTCCACGCGCCCTATGAGGAAACCGACGTCGTCGTCGTCGGGGGCGGTGGCTCCGGCCTCACCGCGGCGATCTTCGCCCGCCAGGCGGGAGCGAGGGTCATACTTCTGGAAAAGCACACGGAGTTGCGCGGCAGCACCGGCCTTTCCATCGGCTCCATCACCGCCACCGGCACCTGGCACCAGAAGCGCGCGGGCATCAAGGATAGTCCGCAGGCCCATTTCGAGGACATGGCGAAGTTCGCGGGAGATCTCGCGGCCAACGACAATGAAGAGCTGCGACGCATCCTGGTGGAGAATGTCACCGAAAGCGTCGACTGGCTGATGAGCCTCGGCGTGACCTTCTACGGTCCCATGCCGGAGCCCCCGCATCGCGCACCGCGCATGCACAACATCATTCCCAACTCGCGGGCCTACATCTATTTCGTGGCGCGGGAAGCCGTGCGCGTGGGCGTGGATGCGCGGGTGGAAGCTACTGTTCAGCGCCTCGTGGTGGAGGGCGGCCGCGTGGTCGGCGTGGTGGCGCGGATCGCGGGCCAGGATCGGGAAATCCGCGCCCGCCGGGCGGTCATCCTTGCCACCGGCGACTATTCCTCGAGCCCCGAATGGAAGGGGCGCTTCAATCCTGCGGTCGCCGACGTGGACGGCGTGAACACCACCAACGTGGGCGACGGCCACCGCTTCGGGGAGGAACTGGGGGCGCAGGTGAAGTTCGGCGAGATCGTCTACGGCCCGAACCTGCGGTTCATGCCGCCGCCGAAACCGAGCCTCCTGCTCAGCCTGCCGCCGCATCCGCTGCTGACCAATGCCATGCGGATCGCGCTGGAGCACCTGCCCGCGGCGCTGCTGCGGCCCTTCATCCTGTCGTTCGTCACCACCTATCTCAGCCCGGAGCCGAGCCTGTTCCGCGAAGGCGCGATCCTCGTGAACAAGAACGGCGAGCGGTTCGCCGACGAACAGGACAAGCCGAACTACGCTTTTGGCAAACAACCGGACAAGATCGGCTACATCGTCTTCGACGACGAGGTGGCGAAGAAATTCCGCAAGTGGCCGTATTTCATCTCCACGGCCCCGGGCGTTGCCTATGCCTATCTGCAGGATTACAGGCGCAATCGGCCGGACCTGTTCCACAAGGCATCGACCCTCGGTGGCCTCGCCGCCTCCATGGGTGTTCCGGCGGGACGGCTTGAGGCCGAGATCGCGCGCTACAATGCCTCCGCCGCCGGCCGCCCGAAGCTCGCCAAGGGGCCGTATTACGCCCTCGGGCCGGTGAAGAGCTGGATCATCCTCACCGACGGCGGGCTCACGGTAAACCGCAATCACCAGGTCACCCGCGCCGACGGCAGCGCCGTTCCCGGCCTCTATGCGGTGGGCTCCACCGGGCAGGGCGGGCTGCTGCTTGAGGGGCATGGGCATCACCTTGCGTGGGCCTTCACCTCGGGCCGCCTGGCGGGCCGTCATGCCGCTGGCGCCAATGCTTGAGGGCACCCGGAAAATGGTGCCGCGACAAGATTAAGGTATATTGACAGTATACGTCAATTACGTATTCTTACTAATTATCAAGGCCGCGTCGGCGGCATCGCCGCAAGCACAAGAACAAGCGCCCGCGAGGCGTGAAAACGAGGAACGCACGGAAATCCCACCGGCCGGGCTCCGCCCCGCCGCGGGAGGGGGCCATTCCAGCCGCCTTTTCTCCGTCGCGTCCCCGGCAGGAATGTTGACGGGAGGACCCCTTGGCATCAAGCGAATACAAAGTTCCCACCTATCCGGTGGTCAGCTTTCTGGTGAAGCGAGGGCACGTCCTGGCAGGGGTGCTGGGCGCGCTGCCGCTCCTTGCCGCCCTTTATCTGGCCATCACCGGGTGGGGTCCGCTGATCGTGGTCGCCGGACTCCTGGCAAGCGTCGTCACGACAGGTCTGTTCGTCAGCTATGTCGAGGTCCTGAGGGTCATCGCCGATACCCTGATGCCGAAATAGTTCCGGCCGCCAGCCGGCGCCCAATACCAAAAATGAGAGCGGTCGCGCGAAGACCTGCCGCCGGGAGGACAGAAAAGATGAACGTTTCGCAAGATCTGGAAGTGGTCGTGGTGGGCGCCGGGCTCGCCGGCCTGTGCGCCGCGGTCCGCGCCGCCGAAGGCGGGCTTCGTGTGCGGGTGATCGAGAAGAGCCCCGAGGAGTCCTATCTGTGCAACAGCCGCTACACGGGCGGCCTGTTCCACGTCGCCATGGATGACATGGCGGGTGATCCCGCCTGGGTCGTGGACAACATCCGACGCGCGATGCACGGCGAGACCGACGCGGCCCTCGCCACCACGCTTGCCACCAACGCGCGCCGCACCCTCGCCTGGCTGAAGCAGCAGGGCATCCGCTTCATCAAGGCGGGGCCGGACGGTCTCAGGCAGAATTCCCTCGCCCCGCCCGGTGTGCGCCAGACAGGTTTGCACTGGCAGGGCCGCGCCGGCGACGTCATGCTGCGGACCCTCGCCGATGTGTTGCGCCGCCGGGGCGGCACCCTCAGCCGCGGGGTCGAGGCGCTGGCTCTCGTCATCGAGGGCGGGCGCTGCTCCGGGCTCCGGGTGCGCGAGAACGGCGTGGAGGCGGTGCTCCCCGCGCGCGCCGTGGTGCTCGCCGACGGCGGCTTCCAGGCCGACATGGAGCTGATGAGGCGCTTCGTCTCGCCCGCCCCCGAGCGCCTGCTCATGCGCAATGCGCGCACCGGCAGCGGGGCCGGCCTCAGGATGGCCGAGGCGGCGGGCGCGAAGCTCGTGGGCATGGAGAGCTTCTACGGTCACGTCCAGTATCGCGCGGCCATGACGGACGAGCGCTTCTGGCCCTATCCGGTGCTGGATTCCCTCGCCACGGCCGGCATCGTGGTGGACGGCGCGGGCGCGCGGTTCTGCGACGAGGGGCTGGGCGGCGTCCATGTCACCAACGCCATCGCGCGCCTCGCCGATCCGCTCTCGGCGGTGATCGTCTTCGACGACACCATCTGGAACGGGCCAGGCACCGACTGGCTGCTGCCGGCCAATCCATATCTCCTCAGCGCGGGCGGGGCGCTCGTCTCGGCACCGACTCTGGACGGGCTGGCCGAAAAGCTCGCGATCCCAGCGGCCGCGATGGCGCAAACGGTTTCCGCGCACAACGCGGCGGCCCAGGGTGGGGCGGCGGTAACGCCCGCGCGCACCACCACCCGCTACAAGGCCTGGCCCATCCTGAAGGGGCCGTTCCACGCGGTGCCGATCTGCGCGGGGGTGACTTACACCATGGGTGGGATCGCCACCGATGCGCGCGCGCGGGTGCTGGACACAGACGGCGCGCCCATCCCCGGGCTGTTCGCGGCCGGGGCCACCACCGGCGGTCTCGAGGGCGGAAGCCGCTCCGGCTATTCGGGCGGCCTGTCCAAGTCCAGCGTTTTCGGCCTGATCGCCGGCGACACGCTTCTGGATCAGCTTGCCGCCAAAGCGGCCTGATCCTCGCCTATTCCCGAGGCGGCACGCACCGCCCCCATCCTTGGTGACAGCGTCGAGGACGATCCCGTGTCACATTCCAACTATGACCGCGAAGTCGATCTGCTCGTCGCCGGAGCCGGAGCGGGCGGCATGGCGGCGGCGCTCATCGCCGCGCGCGAGGGGCTCGATGTCCTTCTGACCGAGAAGTCACAGCAGGTGGGCGGCACGGCCTCCACCTCCGCCGGCACGCTCTGGATTCCCGGCAACCACCAGAGCCGCGACGCCGGCTACGACGACAGCGCCGTGCAGGCCGACATCTATATGCGGGGGCTGGCTGGAAACGCAGGCAATGCGGAGCTGCGCGAGGCTTATCTTTCCACCGGACCCGAGGCCATCGATTACCTGATGGCGCACACGGATGTTCAGTTCATCCCATGCGGAAGGCATCCGGACTACCAGTCCCAGATTCCGGGGGCGGCGGTGAGCGGACGGGCCATCGTGCCGCGCCTGTTCGACGGGCGTCTCCTGGGGCAGGATTTCGCTCGGGTGCGCCCACCCATCCCCGAATTCATGGTGTTCGGCGGGATGATGGTGGGCAAGGACGACATTCCGCGCCTGCTCGGCCGTTTCAGGTCGTTGGCCAACTTCGCCTATTCCGCGCGCCTGTTCTTCCGTTACCTCGCCGACCGCCTGCGGCACTCCCGCGGCACCCGCGTGGTCATGGGCAATGCTCTGGTGGCCCGGCTCTATTTCAGCCTGCGCAAGGCGAATGTGCCGATCGCGTTCGGCACCTCGGTGAAGGACCTCATCCGCGGGCCCAACGGCGTCACCGGCGCGGTGCTGGAGGAGACCGGCGGCAAGTTGATCCGGGTGAGGGCGCGCAAGGGCGTGGTGCTGGCCACCGGGGGCTACGCGCACAACCCGGCGCTCCGCGCCGCCTTCATGCCGGAACCCATTCCCGACCGCTCGCTCGCAGCCCCCGGCAACACGGGCGACGGCATCGTCCTCGGCCAGAGCGCCGGCGCGCGGATCGCGCCTGGAGAGCACGGGACCGGGGCGTTCTGGACCCCCGTCTCGGCCCTGCGTCGCAAGGATGGAACTCAAGGCCTGTTCCCGCATCTTTCCCTCGACCGGGCGAAGCCCGGCCTCATCGCGGTGAACAAGGCCGGCCGGCGGTTCGTGGACGAGGGGGCCTCCTACCATGATTTCGTGGAGGCCATGTTTGCGGAAAACAGGACGACGGCAAGTATTCCGGCTTATCTTATCTGCGAGGCCGACTTTGTCCGCAAGTACGGCCTTGGCGCCATCCATCCGGGAACGACGAACCTGAAGCCGTTCGCCGAGAGTGGCTACATCTTCCTCGCCCTGACGCTGGAGGACCTCGCGCGCAGGATCGGTGTCGATCCGTCGGCGCTCACGGCGACCGTCGCGCGCCACAATGGCTTTGCCGCGACCGGCGTCGATCTCGACTTCGGCAAGGGGGCGAGGGAGCTGTCGCGCTTCAACGGCGATCCCGCCAACACCCCCAATCCGTGCCTCGCCCCCATCGTGAAAGGACCGTTCTGCGCGGTGGAGGTGTGGCCGGCGGAAATCGCCTGCAGCACCGGGCTTTCCACCGACATGGACGCCCGGGTCGTCGGCGCCGACGGCCGGCCCATTCCCGGGCTTTACGCCTGCGGCAACGACATGGCCTCCATCATGGCCGGCACCTATCCGGGACCGGGGACCACGCTCGGCCCCGCCATCGTTTTCGCCTACCGCGCCGCCATGCACGCCGCGGGCAAGGCCATCTCCACGCCCCGCCTGGGCAACGAGCACCAAGGGCTGGACGCGGCCCAATAAACGAGAGGGAACGACCATGCGCTGCTTTGAACATGCCTGCGCCGGCGCGCGCCAAAAGGGGGGCGCGGCATGCTGATCCAGATCCTGAACGGGCTCGTCTACGGCGGCCTGCTCTATATTCTCTCCGTGGGCCTTGTGCTCATCTTCGGCCTGCGGCGGGTGGTGAACTTCGCCCACGGCGCCCTGTTCATGGTCGGCGCCTATATCGGCTACGCTGCCAACATGGTCCTCGGCTTCTGGGCGGCGGTGGCCTGTTCCATCCTGGTGCTGTCCGTGCTCGGTGTCGCGCTCGACCGCCTGGTGTTCCGGCCGCTCCAGAAGGAGGAGCCGATGGTCACGGTGCTTGTGACCTTCGGCATCCTGCTCGTTCTGGAGGATGTGGTGCGCACCATCTGGGGGCGCGACCTGCTCAGCTTTCCCACGCCCGTTGCGCTCTCGGGAACGGTGGCGCTGGGCGACACCAGCTTTCCGGTCTATCGCCTGTTCGTAGTGGCCGTGGCGGTGCTGGTGGCGGCCGGGCTCAGCCTCTGGCTGAAGACGAGCCGCGCCGGCCTCTACGTGCGCGCTTCCAGCGTCGATCCGCTGACCACCGGCATGCAGGGCGTGGACACCGAGCGCCTGAGTGCGTTGGTGGTGGGGATGGGCTCGGCGCTGGCCGGCCTCTCCGGCGTCGTCGCCGCGCCGCTGCTCGCGCTGTCGCCCTCCATGGGCAGCTCCATCCTGATCGAGAGCTTCATCGTGGTGGTCACCGGCGGACTCGGCTCGTTCACCGGCGCCTTCGTGGCGGCGCTGGTCATCGGCCAGTTGCACAATCTCGGCGTGGTCTACCTGCCCCACATCGCGTCCATGATCCCGCTCATCCTCATGGTGGCGGTGCTGATCTGGCGCCCCAACGGCATCGTGAGGACCTGATCCATGAGCGAGACCTCCAACCTCTCCGCGGCCCTGGCCGAGGCGCCCATGGCCCGGCGCGGCATCGCCTTCCCGGTGACGCTTGCGCTGGTTGCGGTGGCGGGGGCGCTGGTGCCCGGCCATATCGGCTCGGCGCTGCTGCTCACCCTGCTCACCCAGGCCACCATCGGCGCCGTGCTCGCGACCTCCGTGGGCATCCTCATCCGCCAGAACGGGCTGGTGAGCTTCGGTCACGCCGCCTTCTTCGGCGGGGCGGCCTATATCGTGGCGCTGGCGGCGCAGAGCGGCATCGTCTCGGCCGAGGTGGTCGTCGTCGCCGCCGTGCTGGTGCCGGTCGTGGTGGCCTTCGCCGTCGCCTTCGTGATGCTGCGCGTCTCCGGCGTCGCCTTCTCCATGCTCACCCTGGCGGTGGCCGAGGCGTTGCATGAGCTGATGATGCGGTGGCGCGAACTGGCCAATGGCGAGGACGGCCTGCCGGTGCGTCTGCCGAGCACGCTGTTCGGCCTGCCGATTGCCACGTTCCAGCGCCCCGAGACCATGTTCGTGGTGTGCTGGATCGTGCTGATGGCGCTCATCGCCGTGCTGTGGGTGCTGTCGCGCAGCCATCTCGGCACGCTGACCCTCGCCATCCAGGACAACGAGGAGCGGGCCCGCTTCATCGGCTACGAGACGCTGGTGCCCCGCGCCATCGTGTTCGCCCTGTCGGCCGGAATCGCCGCCATGGGGGGCGTGCTGTTCGCTCTCTACAACGGCTTCGTCACGCCGGACGTGCTGCACTGGAGCCTCTCGGGCGAGGCGCTGGTGATGGCCATCATCGGCGGCGCGCGCACCTTGTGGGGCCCGGCGTTGGGGGCGGTGGTGTTCTTCTTCCTGCGCGATGCCGCTGGCAGCTACACCGAGCACTGGCAGGCCCTCATCGGCATCGTGCTCATCACCGTCACCGTCGCTCTGCCGATGGGCCTGTCCGGCGCCATCGTCCTGCTCGCGAGCCGCATCAAGGGAGGGCGCAATGGTTGAGGCCCTGAGTCTCGAGGCGCGCGGCCTCACCCGCAAATACGGCGGCTTCACAGCGCTGCGGGACGTATCCATCTCGCTGAGCCGGGGCGAGATCCGCGGTCTCATCGGCTCCAACGGTGCCGGAAAGTCCACCTGCATGGACGTGCTTTCGGGCCGCAGCCGCGGCACCGGCTCGTCGGGCACGGTGCTGCTGGAAGGGGCGGACATCAGCGCCTTGAGCGAACGCGCGCGCCGGCACGCCGGGCTCGCCCGCTCATTCCAGAAGACCAACATCTTCCCCGAGCTGACGGTGCGCAAGCAGGTGGAACTCGCCGCCCGCAAGGCCGAGGTGGACAACACCGAGGACGTGCTGCGCGAATTGAACCTGCTGCCCCACGCCGAGCGTCGCGCGGCGGACATCTCCTACGGCGACCAGCGGCGCGTGGACCTCGCCCTGTCGCTGGTGGGGCGGCCCAAGGTGCTGCTGCTCGACGAGCCGGCGGCGGGCCTGACCATGGGCGAATCCATCGCCCTCGCCCACATGCTGCGGGATCTGGCCGAACGCTGGCGCCTCACCGTGCTCATCGTGGAGCACGACATGGAGGTGATCTTTTCCATCTGCGCGCGCGTCACCGTGCTCCATCTCGGCCAGATCCTCGCCGAGGGCACCCCGGACGAGGTGCGCGGCAACACGGACGTGGTGAAGGCCTATCTCGGGAGCGCCGCCGCATGACCCTACTCGATCTTGAAAAGGTGGATGCAGGCTACGGCTCGGCGCGGGTCCTGCACGATGTCTCGCTCAAGGTCTCGCCGGGCGAGCGGGTGGCCATCCTCGGCCGCAACGGCGTCGGCAAGACCACCGTGGTGAATACGCTGATCGGCGTCGCCGCGCGCCGGGCGGGGAGGGTCGCCTTCAAGGGCCGGCCGGTGTCGGACATCCGCGCCTATTCGGCGGCGCGCGCGGGGCTCTCCATCGTGCCGCAGGGGCGGCGCATCGTGCCGACGCTCACCGTCCGCGAGAACCTCACCCTTGGCGCCGCGCCGGGCCGGCCGGGACCATGGGATCTGGAGGCGGTGTTCGGCATGTTCCCGATCCTTCGGGAGCGGGCGGAGACGCTGGGCACCGCCATGAGCGGCGGCCAGCAGCAGATGCTCGCCATCGGCCGCGCGCTGATGTCGAACCCGGAACTGCTGATCCTCGATGAGCCCAGCGAGGGGCTCGCACCGGTGGTGGTGGACGAACTCGGCGACGCTCTCGCCAGGCTTGCCGACAAGGGCACGTCGATCCTGCTCATCGAGCAGAACCTCGGCCTCGTTCGGACGGTGGCGGAGCGTTACTACGTGCTCTCGAAAGGTGCGGTGGTCGAGGAAGGACATTTGTCCGGCCTGTCCATGGAAACGCTGAAGAAGCACGTGGCGGTTTGACCGCTCACCTGATGCGCGTGCCCGCGCCAATGGGCGTGATGACCCGTTCAACAAAGTAAAACAAAACCGGGAGGAAACTATGTTGGTCAACAGGCGTGTATTACTGGCCGCAACGGGCTTCGCCGCGCTGGCCCTCGGCGGGCCGGCACTGGCGCAGCAGAAGGAACCGCTGCTCATCGGCGTGCCCACCGCGCTCACCGGCCCCTACGGCGACCTTGGCGAGCAGGCGCGCCGCGCCGTGCTGCTCGCGGTGGATGAGGCCAACGCCGCCGGCGGCGTCGACGGCCGCAAGGTGGAGGTGCGCTTCCTCGACACCCAGGCCAAGGCCGAGTCCGCCCGCCAGCAGGCCGAGAAGCTGGCTCTCTCGGGCTACAAGATCCTCACCGGCGCCATCGCGTCCGGCGAGGCGCTCGCCATCGCGCCGCAGCTCGAGCGCTGGGACGCGATGTATGTGGCGACCATCAACAAGGCCGACGAGATCACCGGAAAGTCCTGCAACCGCCGGCTTTTCCGCGTGAACCACCCGGACTATTCGGATGCCGCCGTGGTGCGCCCGTGGCTGGCGACGCGCAATGAAGGCAAGTGGGCCATCATGGCCTCCGACACCGCATGGGGCCGCAACTCGGCGGCGAGCTTCGCCAAGGCCGCCGAGACAACCGGCAAGACGGTGGTGGCGGAAGGCTTCGCCAGCCTCGGCACCAACGATTTCGCGCCCTACATCCAGAAGATCGCCGATTCAGGGGCGCAGGGCCTGTGGGTCGCGCTCGCGGGTCGCGACGCCATCAACTTCGCCACCCAGGCCAAGCAGTTCGGCCTGCTCGGCAAGGTTACCACGGCGGGGGTGAGCTTCGTCACCGACAACACCGCCAAGACATTGGGAGACACCGCCAAGGGTATTCTCGGCGTGATCAACTATAGCTCCACGTTCGATTCGCCCGAGAACAAGGCGTTCGTGCAGGCGTGGGAGAAGAAGTATCCGGGCACGACGCCCTCCAATTTCGAGGGCGAGACCTATATCGGCATGCAGGTCATCTTCCAGGCGGTGAAGAAGGCGGGCAGCGTGAAGCCCGCGGACGTCAGCGCCGCCATGGAGGGCACCACCTTCAAGACCGTGTTCGGCGATGCGCTGATGCGCAAGGAGGACCACCAGCTGGTGGTGCCCAACTTCTTCGGCGACGTGGTGGAGGTGAATGGTCAGCCGAAGCCGGTGATCACCATGGTGGTCAGCGCTGCCGAGGCGATGCCGGCGCCCGATCCGGCCTGCAAGATGTGATCTGCCGCCCGCTGGCGTCGACCTGGGGCCGCCGCATCCCCGCGGCGGCCCGCTCACCATGGGGGACAGTGGCTTGAATAACATCGATCTGAACGGACGCGGCGCCGTGGTGACAGGTGGCGCCGGCGGCATCGGCCGCGCCATCGCCGAGCGGCTCGCCGCCTCCGGCTGCCGGGTCGCCATCTGGGACCTGAACGTGGAGGAGGGCGAGCGCGACGGCTTCCTCTTCCAGACGGTGGACGTGACCGACGAGGCGGCCGTCGCTGCCGCTACGGCCCGTGCCGATGACGCGCTGGGCGGCATCGACATCCTGGTCAACAATGCCGGCATCACCGGCCCCACCGAATTGCTCGAGTTCTACGATTATGCCGCCTGGCGGCGCACGGTGGAGGTGAACCTCTACAGCGTCTTCCTGTGCAGCCGCGCGGTCATCCCGGTCATGCGGGCGCGCGCCTACGGGCGCATCGTCAACATCGCGTCGGTGGCGGGCAAGGAAGCCAACCCCACCATGTCCGCCTATTCCGCCGCCAAGGCCGGGGTCATCTGTCTCACCAAGGCGCTCGGGCGCGAACTCGCCGAGACCGGGATCCTGGTCAACTGCGTCACACCCGGGCTGATCGGAACCGAACTCTTGAAGCAGATGTCCGCGGAGGCGGTGGCGGCCTCGCGCAGCAAGATCCCGGTCAACCGCGTGGGCGAGCCCAAGGAGGTGGCGGCCCTGGTGGCGTGGCTGTGCTCGCAGGAGTGCAGCTTCTCCACCGGCGCGGCGTTCGATATCTCCGGCGGACGCTCATCCTACTGACGGCGGATGCGGCTGAAGCCGGCACCGCCTGAGACCTGGAGCGCCTTCACGCGAAGGGGACCTCGGTTCGCGTGAAAAGGGCGCGTTAGGACAGAAGCCTGGCGCATTTCCGGCGAACCGCAGGTCACCGGAAATGCGCCAGGCCGAGACCACACGGGTCGGCGCAACCCACGGCTTTTCCGGCCAGTCATTTTGGACCGACCGGCCCGGATCCGGTCATACTCGATTGACACGTATACTGTTAAACAGTATACGTTCTAAATATTCGGGGCGAACGCCCTGGTTCAACAAAAAACGAAGCGCGGCCGTCACGCTGATGGCGGATCGCGCGCAGCGCCGGGCCCGGCGGGGCACCCGCACGCCGAACCTCAGCCTGCCGCCCCATTGGCCCACCGGCGAAAAAGGGAGGATCGCCTGATGTCCATGATGACCCACGCGGACGTGTCCAACGCCATGCAGCCTGAGGATACACCTGCCCTCAAGGCTCTGTACGAGGGCTTCGCGGCCGAGCATCTC
Source organism: Xanthobacter pollutisoli (assembly GCF_040044995.1). Taxonomy (NCBI): domain Bacteria; kingdom Pseudomonadati; phylum Pseudomonadota; class Alphaproteobacteria; order Hyphomicrobiales; family Xanthobacteraceae; genus Xanthobacter; species Xanthobacter pollutisoli. The sequence continues at coordinate 28,465 of NZ_JBDZDP010000019.1, read as the reverse complement.
ATGCCGCTCTGGACCCAAATCGACGACCTCATGCCCATCCAACCGGCGCCGAAGGCGGTGCCGCATGTGTGGAAGTGGCAGAAACTGCTGCCCCTCGCGCAGGAGTCCGGGCGCCTCGTGCCGGTGGGCCGGGGCGGCGAGCGCCGCGCGCTCGGCCTGGCCAATCCAGGGCTCAACGGCCGGCCCTATGTGAGCCCGACCCTTTGGGCTGCGGTTCAGTATCTTGGCCCGCGGGAGACCGCGCCCGAGCACCGCCACGCCCAGAACGCCTTCCGTTTCGTGATCGAGGGCGAGGGCGTGTGGACCGTGGTGGATGGCGACCCGGTACGCATGAGCCGCGGTGACTTTCTTCTGACCCCCGGCTGGTGCTTCCACGGCCACCATAACGACACCGACCAGCCCATGGCGTGGATCGACGGCCTCGACATTCCCTTCTCCTACCAGAACGATGTGGGCTTCTTCGAGTTCGGCTCGGAGCGCGTCACCGACTACGCCACGCCGCGCTTCTCGCGGGGCGAGCGGCTGTGGGCGCATCCCGGCCTGCGTCCCCTTTCGGGGCTGAAGGAGACGGTGTCCTCGCCCATCGGCGCCTATCGCTGGGAGCACACCGACCGCGCCCTCGCCGAGCAGCTTCTGCTGGAGGAGGAGGGACAGCCCGCCACCGTCGAGCAGGGCCACGCCGCCGTGCGCTACGTCAACCCCACCAACGGCGGCGACGTCCTGCCCACCATGCGCGCCGAGTTCCACCGGCTGCGCGCGGGCACCGTGACGCCGACCCGCCGCGAGGTGGGCTCCACCGTGTTCCAGGTGTTCGAGGGGCGCGGCGGCGCCGTCATCGGTGGGCAGGAGTATGCCCTTGAAGTGGGCGACCTCTTCGTCATTCCGTCCTGGGTGCCGTGGTCGCTCTGGGCGGAGGATCAGTTCGACCTGTTCCGCTTCTCCGACGCGCCGATCATGGAACGCCTGCACTTCGCCCGCACCAGCGTCGAACAGGGGGACCGGTGACGAGCGCCACCGAAAGCGCCGCGCGGGACGCCCTGCGCGCGCGGCAGGGACCGGGCGCGCGCTACGACGCGCCTCTGGCCCCGGCGGATGAACTCGCCCTCGCGCGCCGTGGCACGGCCTATTTCGCGCGGGTCCTCAACGGTCTTCCGGACGAAGACTTCGGCGCGCCCTCGCTGGTGTCGGGCTGGACCCGGGCCGCCGTCATCGCCCACGTGGGCTATAACGCCCGGGCTCTGGCGCGGGTCGTGGAAGGCGCGCGGACGGGCATCGACCTGCCCATGTACGCCTGCGAGGAGGCGCGGGCGGAGGAGATCGCCCGCGGCGCCAGCCTGCCGCCGCGGGCGCTGCGCAACCTCTTCCGCCACGCCGCCGTGCACCTCGACGTGGAATGGCGCGACCTCGCCGATGCCGGCTGGGACGTTCTCGCCCGAGGGCGGAACGGCGGCCCGCTCCCCATCCGCGAAACTCCCTGGCTGCGGGCGCGGGAAGTCTGGCTCCACGCCGTCGATCTCGATTGCGGCGGCTCCTTCAGCGATTTTCCGGCCGAGTTTACCGGCCGGATGCTCGCCACGCTTGCGGGGGCGGCCGGGCTTACCCTCTCTCCGGTGCCGAGGCCGCAGGCCGAGGCCCGGGTGTCGGGCGCGGGAACCGAGGTTTCCGGCCGGCCCGCGGACCTCGTGCGCTGGCTCGCGGGCCGGGGCGCACGCCGCCTCGCCGGCGGCCTGCCCGATCTGCCCGGTCCCGCGGACGAGGGCTAGAGCTCTCCCGGTGAATCCTGGTTCATCGAAAGTGCCGTATGTCATTGTTATAAAATAATTTTTAACATGTGCCGATGCCGTGCCGCGCGCCCGCGCTGTAGGCCCGCGCCCCTGTCGAGACCGATTCCGGCCCGGCCCCGAACCGGGCTCCGCGCACCAATCAGGAGGACTTCCTTGACCGACCTTGCCACCCTTGAGACCCCGAGCCTCGTCTTCCCCCGGCCCGCGCTGCCCTGCGTCCCGGTACGCGGCGAGTGGGCCGCGTACCCGGTTCGTCGCATCTTCTGTGTCGGACGCAACTATGCCGACCACGCCAAGGAAATGGGCGTGGAGGTGGATCGCGAGGCGCCGTTTTACTTCACCAAGTCGCCGCTGACTTTGGTGCACAGCGGCGCACACGTGCCCTATCCGCCGGGCACGCAGAACTATCATTACGAGATGGAGCTGGTGGTCGCTATCGGCGCCGAGGCCCATAAGGTGACCGTGGCGGATGCGCCGAAGGCGGTCTTCGGGTATGCCGCCGGCCTCGACATGACCCGCCGCGACCTCCAGCTCGAAGCCCGTGGCAAGCAGCGTCCGTGGGATTTCGGCAAGGATTTCGAGCAGTCCGCGGTCATCGCGCCGCTCACCCGCGCGGAGCGGTTCGCGCTCGCCGACCAGCCGATTCGCCTGACGGTGAACGGCGCGGTGAAGCAGGACGCGCGACTGTCCGACCTCATCTGGTCGGTGCCGGAGATCATCAGCCACCTCTCGCGCTACTATCACCTCGGCCCGGGTGATCTCATCTATACAGGAACGCCGGCCGGGGTCGGGCCCGTGGTCGCCGGTGATGAGATCCTCGGCGCCATCGAGGGACTGGCGCCGGTGGAGCTCACCGTGGGGGCCGCGGAATGACCTTCTACGGCTATTTCCGCAGCTCGGCCGCCTATCGCTGCCGCATCGCGTTCAATTTGAAGGGCCTGGCTCCACCGCTCGTGCCCGTTCACCTGCGCCGTGGCGAGCAGCGCGCGGACGCGTTCCGGATGGTGAATCCGCAGGGTCTCGTGCCGGCGCTGGCGGAGGACGGAACCATCCTCACCCAGTCCCTGGCCATCATCGAATGGCTGAACGAAACCCACCCCGAGCCGCCGCTTCTGCCGGACGAACCCGCCGCGCGGGCGCGGGCGCGGGCCTTCGCGCTGGCGATCTGCTGCGACATCCACCCGCTGCAGAACCTGCGCGTGCTGGAGTATCTGAAACGCGCGTTCGGCGCCGATCAAGCCGCTCTCGATGCTTGGTGCCGACACTGGATCGGTGACGGTCTTGCCGCATGCGAGGCGTTGCTGGCCCGCGAACCCGAGGCACCCTTCGCGTTCGGCGATCGGCCCGGCATCGCGGAAATCTGCCTGATCCCCCAGATGTTCTCCGCCGATCGCTTCGGCGTGGACCTGTCGGATCTGCCACGGTTGCAGAGGCTGCGCGAGGCCTGCGAGGCGCTGCCCGCCTTCGCCGACGCCCACCCTCTGCGCCAGCCGGATTCAGAGGCCGCCTGAGCCGGCCCGTCTTGGGGCTCGTCAACATCGCCTTGGCGGCAGAACGCCGAAGGCTGGTCCAGTCAGCGAATGCCGAAAGGGAACGAAATGTCCGAGAATCGCTCCATCCTCGTCGCGGGGGGCGGCATCGGCGGGCTCGCCGCCGCGCTTGGCCTCGCCAAATATGGGTTCCACGTCACCGTCCTCGAGCGGGCGCCTGCACTGGGCGAGATCGGCGCCGGCATCCAGCTCGGGCCGAATGCCTTCCATTGCTTCGACTGGCTGGGCGTGGGTGATCAGGCGAGGGCCATGGCGGTCTATATCGACAGCCTGCGCCTCATGGATGCGATCAGCGGCGAAGAGCTGACGCGCATTCCGCTCGACGATGCGTTCCGCACCCGGTTCCGTAACCCCTATGGCGTGATCCATCGGGGCGACCTGCACGGCGTCCTGCTGGCCGCCGCGCGCGCCAATCCGCTTGTGGAGCTGCGCACCAGCGCCGAAGTGGTGGACTACGACCAGGACGGGACCGGCGTGACCGCGCGGCTCGCCAACGGCGATCGGGTTCCCGGCGCCGCCCTGATCGGGGCCGACGGCCTGTGGTCCAATGTCCGCAAGAAGATCGTGGGGGACGGCAATCCACGGGTGTCGGGCCACACGACCTATCGCTCCGTCATCCCCACCGAGCTGATGCCGGAAGACCTGCGCTGGAACGCGGCGACGCTCTGGGCCGGGCCGAAGTGCCATATCGTCCACTACCCGCTGTCCGGGTGGAAGGTGTTCAACCTCGTGGTGACCTACCACAACGACGCCCCCGAGCCGGTGGCCGGCCTTCCGGTGACGGCGGACGAGGTGCGCCGCGGCTTCGAGCATGTGAACGAACGGGCGCGGCGCATCATCGACCACGGCCGCGACTGGAAGCTCTGGGTGCTGTGCGACCGCGAGCCGGTCACCAACTGGCAGGACGGCCGGACGGTCCTGCTGGGCGATGCGGCCCATCCCATGCTGCAATATTTCGCGCAGGGCGCCTGCATGGCCATGGAGGATGCCGTCTGCCTCGCCAACGCATGCGCCGCGACGAGCGACCTTGAAGCGGCCTTCAAGACCTACCAGGACCAGCGCCGCTTGCGCACCTCGCGGGTGCAACTCCAGTCGCGGTGGATCGGCGAGCACATCTACCACGCTGCCGATGGCCATGCGGACCTGCGCAACGCCATCATCCGCTCCAGGTCTGCGGACGATTGGTATCGTTCGGTGGAGTGGCTCTATGGCGGCTCCGGCATCGCCGCGTCCTTCGGCGAGCAGAGCAGGGGAGCCGCAGCGGCGCGCCAGACCGTGCCGCTGGCACCCGTGGATGCCTGACGCGCGCCTTTTTCGAGCAAAGCGGATGTTTCTCCACGGCCTGGGTGGCCCCGCGTCCCCCATGGCCGGCGAGGTCCGGAAGCCTGTCCTGGCACTGGAAATGCCCGAGCCACGACCGGACACCGCCGCGCAGAACATTCGCGCATGGCTCAGCAGGGAGGTCCTGCGGGCCGGTGCCGGGAGCACCCTCCGGCGTGAGAGGGCCGGACGGATCCTGCACGCGGAGGCTGCCGGAAAAAGATGCCGCGCCGTCGCGTCGGGCGGCGGGGCGTCGCGCGTTCGAGGCTGGTTGGGTTGGAATTGGCGGGAAGAGGGTTCGATGATTGTCGAGGAACGTACATATATTCTCCATACATATGCGAGTGTGAATGAATACTTGGCGATATATGCGTCCGAAGGGTTGCCGGTGCAACTCGAGGTCCTGGGCGGGTTCCTGGGCTATTTCTCCACCGAGATCGGCGTTCAGAACCAGTTGGTGCACCTGTGGGGGTATGAAAATCTCGAAGTGCGGCGCGAGCGCAGGGCAAAGCTCGCGCAGCAGCCTGCGTGGCAGGCATGCCTGAAGAAAATCCGCCCCATGATCATGACAATGGAAAACAGGATCATGATCCCGACCGCATTTTCACCTCTCCCGGGTGCGCTGATGCACCGTGCAGATCCAAGTTGAACCGGTTCCATTGCAGCCGAATTGGAACTTTGGCGGACGATGGCTGGGCGCAGCTGATGCTTGGCCGCGAAGGTGCCTTCAGCGCAGTTCCGCCGGCAGGTGGAGCGGCATGAAATCGATGAAGGCGGCAAGTTTGGCGGGATAGATGCGGCCAGCCAACCATACACCCGCGACGGTGCGCTCATTGCGGGTCAGGTCCGGCAGCAGATGGCGCAAGGTGCCGTCTGCGATGCCGAAACCGCTCAGGGCCGTGGATCTCAGAGCGTGTTTGAGAAGGGGATTGAACGAAGCCGCTGACGCGGCATTTGGCGGGACGGTTTGCGGGTGACGCTTCTGTTTTGAAGGATTGCGGCCGTCGAAGCGCAATCTTTGGAACAGGAGCAATGAGATGGCCGAGATGAGCCCGCTTCGCCGGCGCATGATCAAGGACATGACGATCCGCAATCTGTCGCCGGCCACGCAACGATCCTATGTGCACACGGTGGCGAAGTTTTCGCGCTACTTTGGCCGATTCACGGACCGGCTTGGCCTCGAAGACGTCCGCGCCTTCCAGGTGCATCTGGTCTCGACCGGGATTTCGTGGCCGGCCTTGAACCAGATCGTCTGTGCGCTGCGGTTTTTCTATGGCGCGATGCTGGGCCATGCCGAGATCCCGGAACGTATCGCCTATGCCCGCGCGCCACGCACGCTGCCGGTGGTTCTCAGCGCCGACGCACCTGGACACCTCCGAAAACCCGGGCAGCTCAGCGCTTGATATGAATTCACTGGGCCATGAAGCCGAGAGGGCGGTCATGGCGAAGGGAATGCCGGGTTTTCGATATCGACGAGCGGTTGAAGGACCTTTCGGCCAAGGGCGACGATGTGGAGCGGATCAAGGCGCTGGTCGACTTCGAGATGTTTCGCCCCGCCTTGGAAGTGGCAGTGCCGCGGGCCGATCGCTCGAAGGGCGGGCGGCCGCCGTTCGATCACGTGCTGATGTTCAAGGTGTTGATCCTGCAGGCGATGCATTCGCTCTCCGACGAGCGCGCCGAGTATCTGATCAAGGACCGGCTGTCGTTCATGCGCTTCCTCGGGCTGGGCCTCGCCGATGGGGTGCCGGACGCCAACACGATCTGGACCTTTCGCGAGGCGCTGAAGCAGGCCGCGGCGATCGACGGCTTGTTCCGTCGCTTCGACGAGGCTTTGCGGGCCGCGGGCTTTCTCACCATGTCCGGCCGGATCGTCGATGCCACGATTGTCGCCGCATCGAAGCAGAGTGCAAGCCGCGTGGCTCGCAGCTGATCCGCATGAGGCCTTCACCCGGGCTCTGGTAGAAGAGACGAAGGATATCTCCCTTGCCGAGATCGCGGCGCGGCTGGACACCGACCATGGGGTTCGGGTCGGCCTGACGACGGTGTGGAAGTTCCTCGACCGGTGCGGCCTGACGTACAAAAAAAGACGGCGCACGCGGCCGAGCAGCAGCGATCGGACGTGAAGGCGGCCCGGCAGGCCTGGTTCGACGGGCAACTGGATCTCGATCCGGAAAAGCTGGTCTTTATTGACGAGACCGGGACCTCGACCAAGATGGCCCGCCTGCGCGGCCGCTCCCCACGCGGCGCGCGCTGCGTTGCGGCGGTTCCGCACGGCCATTGGAAGACCACGACCTTCACCGCCGGCCTCAGGCTGAGCGGGATAATGGCTCCCATGGTGCTCGACGGGGCGATGAACGGCCCGGCCTTCCTGGCCTATGTCGAACAGGTTCTCTTGCCGGAGATCAATCCCGGCGACATCGTCGTCATGGACAACCTGCCCGCCCACAAGATCGCCGGCGTGCGCCACGCCATCGAGGCCGCCGGCGCAACGCTGCGCCATCTGCCGCCCTATAGTCCCGACTTCAACCCGATCGAGAATGCCTTCTCCAAGCTCAAGGCACTCCTGCGAAAGGCCGCCGCACGAACCGTTCCAGACCTCTGGCAGGCCATTGCCGAAGCTACGCCGGCCTTCACGACCGGTGAGTGCCAAAACTATTTCGAGGCCACCGGATATGAACCGGTGTAAGCGGAAAATGCTCTAGGGTAGGCGAGATCCGGCCCCTCGGCGCCGGGCGCGCCCAAGGCGTTGGCGCGCCTTCTTCACGCGAACCGAGTTCCACTTCGCTCGAAAATACTCCAGAGGGCGCGCGACCGCGCCGCTCCTGGTCCGCCGGGCGGCGGCCTATGCCTCGATCGCGCGGTGGCTGAAACGCGGCGCCCGCTTCTCGCGGAACGCGGCGATGCCTTCCCGCGCATCGGCGGAAACGAAGGCCGATGCGAGCAGGTCCGCCTCCACGTCGAGGCCGGCTGCGAGGGGGGGGGCCGAAGCCGCCTCGATGGCCCGGCGCGCGAGATGCCCGGTGGCGCGGCTATGGCCGGTGAAGCGCGCCGCGAAGGCGAGCCCGGCCGCCACAGGATCCTCCCCCTCGACGATCGCCTGGACGAGGCCGATGCGTTCGGCTTCCGTGGCATCGATCGTCCGCCCGGACAGGATGAGCTCCGCGGCGCGGGCGGGGCCCACGAGGCGCGGCAGGCGCTGGGTGCCGCCATAGCCGGGAATGAGGCCAAGCTTGATCTCCGGCAGGCCGAGCTTCGCGTCGGGCAGGGCGAGGCGGAAGGTGCACGCCATGGCGAGCTCCAGCCCCCCGCCGAGCGCGAAGCCGCGGATGACGGCGATGGAGGGCATCGGCAGCTGGTCGAGCTTGGCGAACGTCGATTGCCCGAGGCGGACGGCGCGGTGCTGTTCCTCGCGCGTGCGGCTCTCGATCTCCTTGATGTCGGCTCCGGCGCAGAATGCCTTGCGCCCCGCGCCGACGATCACGAGGGCGGCGGCGTCGGAAGCGGCGGCCGCGTCGAGCGCGTGGCCGATGTCCGCGATGAGTTCCGCATTCAACGCATTGTGCGCTTCCACGCGGTTGACCACCATGATCGCGACGTTTTCCCGTCTCCCGAGCTCGATCGTCACGGTATCCTCCCGCTTCCAAAACCGGCAGAGATGCTAGAGGGGGGTCGCGATTGACGTCAATATATTTACGTTTCAGGCTTGTTCCCGCCTCGGCGCGCCGCAGCCTGCGCGAAAGGCGGGCTTCGGGATCGGGCAAGTCGACACAGGGACGGAAGCGTGCGGCGCACGCATGGAAACGATACATATGTGGGAAAGGTCGAACGCGTATGGCCTTTGTCTCGCGGGATGGCGAGAATGTCGACGACAGCAAAGGCCGGTGGCGATTTAAGGAAATATATTGTCTTATATTGAGCGCAGATCCGGGCCTGATCGGGAGGAGCAATGTCGCCGTACCCCCAGCTCATGGAGCCGCTGCATCTGCGCGGCCTCACCTTGCGCAACCGCATCGTGATGGGGGCGATGCACACCCGCCTCGAGACCCTCGACAGGGCGAAGGAACGCCTCGCCGCCTTCTATGGAGCGCGCGCCCGCGGCGAGGTGGGGCTCGTCCTGACCGGGGGCTACGCGCCCAACCCCGAAGGCATGTTCGAGCCCGGCGCACCGAGCCTCTGCGACGCATCAAGGATGGACGAGCACCGCGCAATCGTCGGCGCCGTCCACGACGGCGGAGGCCGGATCGCGCTCCAGATCGTCCACTCGGGCCGCTACGCCAAGCACGGCCTGTGCGTGGGCGCCTCCGCCCTGCGCGCGCGCATCAACCCGATCACTCCGCGCCCGCTCGCGACCGGGGAGGTCTGGCGCACGATCGCAGACTTCGCCACGACCGCCGCGCTGGCGCGCGAGGTGGGCTATGACGGCGTCGAGGTCATGGGATCGGAGGGCTACCTCATCAACCAGTTCACCGCGCCGTGCACCAACCAGCGCTCGGACGAGTTCGGCGGCGGCTTCGACAACCGCGTCCGCTTTCCCGTGGAGATCGTCAGGGCGATCCGGGAGAAAGTCGGCGACGACTTCCTCGTCATCTACCGCATCTCGGCGGTGGACCTCGTCGCAGGCGGTATGCCGGGAGACGAGGTGCAGGAGCTGGCGCGTCGGATGGAGGCGGCCGGTACGGACCTCCTCAACACCGGGATCGGCTGGCACGAATCCGCGATCCCCACCATCGCCGCCGCGGTGCCCCGCGCGGCCTGGAGCTACGCCATCCGCAACGTGAAGGCGGCGGTGGGCATTGCGGTCATCGCCTCGAACCGCATCAACACGCCCGAGGTCGCGCAGGACATCATCGCAGGCGGGGTGGCCGACCTCGTCTCCATGGCGCGGCCGCTTCTCGCCGATCCGGAGTTCGCGAGGAAGGCGCGCCTCGGCCGGGCCGACGAGATCAACACCTGCATCGCCTGCAACCAGGCCTGCCTCGACCGCATCTTCACCGAGCGCACCGCCACGTGCCTCGTCAATCCCCGCGCCGGGCGCGAGATCGAGTTCGCCGACGCCCCGGCGCTGGCGCCGAAGCGGATAGCGGTGGTGGGCGGCGGGCCGGCCGGCATGGCCTTCGCCGTGAACGCCGCCGAGCGCGGGCATCACGTCACGCTCCACGAGGCGGCGCAGGCGCTCGGCGGCCAGCTCAACATGGCGCGGGTCGTGCCGGGCAAGAGCGAGTTCAACGAGATGCTACGCTATTTCCGCACCCGCCTCGCGGCGCTGTCCGTCGAGGTGCGGCTCGGCCATGCTGTCGGCGCGCAGGAGCTCGCCCGGCAAAATTTCGACGAGATCGTCGTCGCCACCGGCGTGCGTCCGCGCCGGCCGGACATCGCCGGCCTCGATCACCCGAAGGTCCTCTCCTATGTGGACGTGCTCGCGCGCCAGGTGGCGGTGGGCCGGCGCGTCGCCATCATCGGCGCGGGCGGCATCGGCTTCGACGTGGCGGAATATCTCGTCGGGGAGGCGCGCGAATCCCTCGTGCCGGAAACCTTCCTGAGCGTCTGGGGGGCGGATGCGAAATTGCGCAGCCCGGGCGGGCTGGCCGCGCCGGCCGGCGAGCCGCCGCCCCGCCAGCTCTTCATGCTCCAGCGCAAGCCGGAGGCGCTGGGCCGCAGGCTCGGCAAGTCCACGGGATGGATCCTCAAGGCGAAGCTGCGGCGCGCCCACGTCGCCATGATCGCGGGCGCCGAATATCGCGCCGTGGACGATGCGGGCCTGCACTATGTCGTCGACGGGGCGCCGCATGTGCTCGACGTGGACCATGTGATTCTGTGCGCCGGCCAGGAGCCCGAGCGGGGCCTCTACGATGGCCTCGTGGCGCTCGGGGCCCCGGCGCGGCTGATCGGGGGGGCGGACGTCGCAGCTGAGCTCGACGCCCTGCGCGCCATTGGTCAGGCCACCCATCTCGCCGTCGCCATCTGAGGCGGGCGACAGGCTCCAGGCGTTACTCCGGCTTCGTGACAGGACGCAACGCTCCGAGGCCGCGACGGCCGCTTCATCACCCACCAGGCCGCCGGGATGTCCGGCGGCTTCACCATGCACGGACAGGGAGTCCCACATGACCGATTTCACCGACCTCCTCTACGAGGCTTCGGGGGGCATCGCCCGCATCACCATCAACCGTCCGGAGAAGTATAACGCCTTCCGCGGGCAGACCTGCGAGGAGCTGATCACAGCCTTCAACCGCGCCGGCTGGGACCGGTCGGTCGGCGTCATCGTGCTCACCGGCTCAGGCGACAAGGCGTTCTGCACGGGCGGCGACCAGTCGGCCCACGACGGCGGCTACGACGGGCGCGGCCTCATCGGCCTGCCGGTGGAAGAGCTGCAGACCGTCATCCGCGACGTGCCGAAGCCGGTGATCGCGCGGGTGAACGGTTTGCCGTCGGCGGCGGCAACGTGCTGGTGACCTGCTGCGACCTCGCCATCGCGTCGGAGACGGCGCAGTTCGGCCAGGTCGGGCCGAAGGTCGGCTCGGTCGATCCCGGCTTCGGCACCGCGCTGCTCGCCCGCACGGTGGGCGAGAAGAAGGCGCGGGAGATCTGGTATCTCTGCCAGCGCTACAAGGCGCAGGAGGCCCTGGAGATCGGGCTGGTGAACCGCGTGGTGCCGGCCGCCGAGCTCGACGCCGAGGTCGCGCGCTGGTGCGAGGAGATCCTCGCCATGAGCCCCACCGCCATCGCCAAGCGCTCGTTCAACTCCGACAGCGAATCCATCCGCGGCATCAGCGCGCTCGGCATGCAGACGCTTGCCCTCTTCTACGAGACCGCCGAATCCAAGGAAGGCGTCGCCGCCTTCATGCAGAAGCGCAAGCCGCGCTTCCGTAGCACGGGCGACTGACCCCGCCGGCCGGCCTTTCCTGGCGAGATGGCGGCGGGAGACGCGGTACTCCGCGCCTTCCTGGCGAGGCGGAGCGCAGCAGCGTGCCGTGCTCCGCGAGGGCGAGCAGGGCGGGAGGCGGGCGGCCGCGCCGTCGTGTCCGGGACAAGGGCGCGCGGCCTTGTCGCGGAGGCCTCCTTCAATAGCAGGGGAATCGAATGAGTTGAGGTCATAGGTTTTGGAGGTTTTGGCGAGGAATTCCTCGTCCATGCGGCGATGAGGCGCTTGGATTTGAGGCTATCCTTCCCTGGCGCCTTGCGCAGGGCGTTGAGGGTGGTACGCTTGAGGGCGGTGAGTTTGCCGGGGCGTTTTTCTTGCGGATGCGGCAGCGTCATCGCAGAAGTTGACGTCGAGCATCCAGTGCAGGGAGTTTTCCACGCCCCAGTGCTGGCGGATGGCGGCACCGAGTTTCTCGGCATCGGCGGGCAGCGAGGCGATGTAGAAGCGCCGCTCCGTGCTCTTGCCGGTGTCGGTTTCGCGGGTGCAAAGCACCATGACGATGGAGCGCAGACCCGCCCAGTCGTGGCGCTGCTTGAGCCAGTCGATATCGTCCGTGGCAAAGACCTGCCGGCTTTGGATGCGGCCATGGCCGGCATCGGTGTCGGTTGCTGTAGAGATGCGGATATTCTTGAAATCATTCGCCATCTGCTCGCTGAACAGCAGCGCGACATCCTCATGCAGGCCGCCTTGGTTGCTCTTGAGGCGGAGCACATAATCCGCGCCCTTGATGGCCAGCAGATCGAGCAGTTCGGGAATGGCGGTGATCTCGTTGGACTTCTCGTCCACCGCCCGCATTCCCAGGGTCAGCTTCTGGGCCGAGCTCCAGGCCGAGACCATATGCACCGTGCCCTTCTTGCCGGCCCGGTCGAAGGAGCGGCGCAAGGTCTTGCCGTCCACCGCGACCACGCCCGCGATGGCGCCGCTCAAGGCTTGCGTCCAGGCGATGAAACACTGCTGGAAGGCGGCAGCATCCAGCGCGCCGAAGATCAGGCCGAGTTGGTCATGGCTCGGCGTGCCGTTCGCAAAGGGCAGGAAGCGGCGCAGAAAAGCGAGCTTCTGCCTGCCGAACAGGTGCGACGCTTACCCAGCCATCGGCCCCGCACAGCACCGCGCAGAAGGTCAGAAGCAGCACTTCGTCGAGTGGATAGAGCACCTTGAGCGCTTGGCGCGGATCGGCCAACTCGGCAAAATGGCTGGCCGAGAGGTCGAGGGCCTCGCGGACCGTGTCACGGACAAATGCGCGATGTGCCCGAGCGGCACGAACTCATGCACCGAAGGCGGCAAAAGCCAGCCCTGATCGACGTCCCATGCGCGAAATATCTTATCCATCACACCAGTGAATCACCGCGCAACCCCGCGGTCCAGATAATTTCTCGGACAGGCTCCTAGGGCAGCTTCACCAGCGAGCGCGCTGGCAGCGTGCCACGTATTCGGCGAAGGTGCCGTGGCGGTGCTCGCCCAGGATGCGCGCGCAATGGCACAACGGCTGGTCCCCCGCCAGGCAGGGCCGGCAGGTGCCGCAGAATTCATACGGATAGAGGATCACCCGGTGGCCCGGTGAGAGGTCCGAGTCCTCCGGCGCCTCGGCCACCTCGCCCACGCCGTCCACCCCCACGATCAGCGGCAGCTCTTGGGTGATGCCGGCGCCCGAGTCGCGCATGTAGAGATCGACGCGATTGACCGACGCCGCCAGCATCCGCACCTTCTCCCACCCTGCGGGAATGGCGGGTTCCGGCATGTCGCCAAGGGCGACCCCCTCCGCCCCGCGTTGCTTCAGAGTGATGGCCTTCATGGCTCTTTCCTCGCTTTATACATGATAACATATTGACCTATCATGGCAAAGCCGACGCTGGGGGTCTCGCCTAGAATCCTAATTTAACGGTACATCCAGTCACCTTGTAGGATGCCGCGGCCGGAGATATAGGTAAATATATTTCCGTAGAAACAGGGAGCACATCATGGCTCTGGATCCCGGGACCCTGTCCCAGCTGCTTGATGCGATCCGCCGCTTCGTCGACGAGCGGCTCATCCCCGCAGAGGCCGAGGTGGCCGAGACCGACGCCATTCCTGCCGAGATCACGGCGGAGATGCGGGAGCTGGGCCTGTTCGGGCTGACAGCGCCGGAGGACTTTGGCGGGCTCGGCCTCACCATGGAGGAGGAGGTGCTTGCGGTGTTCGAGCTTGGTCGCGCCGCGCCGGCGTTCCGCTCCATGTTCGCCACCAACGTGGGCATCGGCATGCAGGGCATCGCCATCGACGGCACGCCGGAGCAGAAGGCGAGATATCTGCCGGGCCTCGCCTCTGGCGAGATCATTGGCTCGTTCGCCCTCACCGAGCCGGAGGTGGGCTCCGACGCCGGGTCGGTCAATACCACGGCGCGCCGCGATGGCGACGTCTATGTGCTGAACGGGACCAAGCGGTTCATCACCAATGCCCCGCATGCCGGGCTGTTCACCGTCATGGCGCGCACCGATCCCAGCCAGAAGGGCGCCTCCGGCGTCTCGGCCTTCGCCGTGGAGCGCGGAACGCCCGGCCTGTCCACCGGCAAGCCGGAAAAGAAGATGGGCCAGCAGGGTGCCCATGTGTGCGACGTCATCTTCGACGATTGCCGGGTGCCAGCAAACGCGCTCATCGGCGGCGTTGAGGGCCAGGGCTTCAAGACCGCCATGAAGGTGCTGGACAAGGGGCGCCTGCACATCGCCGCCGCCTGCGTGGGCCTCGCCGAGCGCATCCTCGACGACATGCTGGCCTATGCGGTGGGTCGCAAGCAGTTCGGCCGGCCCCTGGCCGATTTCCAGCTGCTCCAGGCCATGTTTGCCGATTCGAAGGCAGACGCCTACGCCGCTCGCTGCATGGTGCTCGATGCCGCCCGCAAGCGCGATGCCGGGCAGGACGTGAGCGTGGAAGCCTCCTGCGCCAAGATGTTCGCCTCCGAGGCGGTGGGCCGGATCGCCGACCGTAACGTGCAGGTCCACGGCGGCAACGGCTATATCCGCGAATACCGGGCCGAGCAACTCTATCGCGACGCTCGCCTGTTCCGGATCTATGAGGGAACCACCCAGATCCAGCAGATCATCATCGCCAAGGCGCTCACCGCCGAGGCGAAGGCACGCGCCGGACTCTAGGGACCGGCGCGGCGGCCGGCACTGGCTCGCCTTCATCCGGACGACGGGCAGCGATCTCCGGATCGAGGGCCTTGAAGTTGGTGAGCATCTTGTCGAGGTAGTGGATCACGTGGATCTTGTCCTCGGTGGAGAAGCCGGCCAGCGCCGCGTCGTAATAATCAGCGATGACGGGGCGCATGTTGGCATCCCACAGGCTTCGCCCCTTGGGGGTCAGGCGGATCAGGCGCGAGCGATTGTCGTTGGCATCCACCGTGCGCTCCACATAGTTCATGGCTTCGAGCCGTTGCAAGACGCCGGCGAGGTTCTGGCGAGTAACCAGCAGGAAGGCGGCGAGGTCGCCCACCGCCACGCCCTCGGCGAAAGCGGGGCGCGTGAGGGCGCCGAGCACCGCCCATTGCTGGGTGGTGATCTCATAGTCGTCCAGCGCCCGCGTGCCGGTCTTGTGCAACATGTTGGCGCATTGGTAGAGCCGGAAGAAGAGCCTGTTGCTCAGGCCCGGCGAAATCCCGCGCGAAGTGCCACCATTCTTTTTCATTCCAGCACTTTGACCGCGCCGCACCGCTCGGTCAAGGGATCCCCGGCATGCCGATTTAAGGAAATATATTGACGTAAAAAGCGCGACCCGTTAGAGCAATATCACAAGGGCGGCAGGCGCACTAAAAAAGACCCGTCGTCGGAATAGGCGATAACATGTCGAAATTTCGACGCCTTCGCCCCTGCCCATGACCGTGGAGGACGACCACCGTGCGAGGCTTGAAGGGTAAAATAGTTGTTGTGACTGGCGGTGGCGGCGGGATCGGATCGGCAACCTGCCGGCGCTTCGCCGAGGAGGGCGCCCGCATCGTGGTTGCCGACATCAACGCGGCCGCCGCGGAAAAGGTGACGGAGGAGATCAGGGCTGCCGGCGGCGAGGCCACCATCGCGGTGGTGGACCTCACCGATGCTGCCGCTACCGCAGCCAAGGTAGCCGAAGTAGAGAGCGCCTTCGGCCCCATCGACATCCTGGTCAACAATGCTGGCTGGGACCTGTTCGTGCCGTTCCTGAAGTCGGAGCCCGACTTCTGGACCAAGATCATCGACATCAACCTGCGCTCGGTGCTGAACATCACCAAGCCGGTGCTCGCCTCCATGGTCGCGCGCGGCGTTGCCGGACGCGTGGTCTCCATCGGCTCCGATGCCGGGCGCGTTGGCTCCTCTGGCGAGGCGGTCTATGCTGCCTGCAAGGCCGGGGTCATCGCCTTCATGAAGACGCTCGCCCGCGAGCATGCGCGCAACGGCATCACCTTCAACACCGTGTGCCCGGGCGTCACCGAGACCGCCATGCTGGAAAGCTTCATGGATGCGGCCGGCGACAAGGACAAGCTGCGCGTCGCCTTCACCCGCGCGGTGCCGCTCGGCCGGCTGGGCAAGCCCGACGACCTGCCGGGTGCCATCGTGTTCCTGTCCAGTGATGATGCCGCCTTCATCACCGGCCAGGTGATCTCGGTCTCCGGCGGTCTCACCATGCACGGCTGAGGGAAGATCATGAGCTATACTGACATTCTCTACGATATCCGCGGCGGCGCCGCCTGGATCACCATCAACCGGCCGGACAAATACAATGCCTTCCGCGGCCACACCGTGGACGAGCTCATCCACGCCTTCCAGACCGCAGGCTGGGACCGCAAGGTCGGCGTGATCGTGCTGACCGGTGTCGGCGACAAGGCGTTCTGCACCGGCGGCGACCAGTCGGCCCACGACGGCCGGTATGACGGGCGCGGCGTCATCGGCCTGCCCATCGACGAGTTGCAGAGCCTGATCCGCGACGTGCCGAAGCCGGTCATCGCCCGCGTCAACGGCTTCGCCATCGGCGGCGGCAATGTGCTCGCCACCATCTGCGACCTCACCATCGCCTCCGACAAGGCCCAGTTCGGCCAGGTGGGCCCCAAGGTGGGCTCGGTGGATCCGGGCTTCGGCACCGCCTATCTCGCCCGCGTGGTCGGCGAGAAGAAGGCCCGCGAGATCTGGTACCTCAACAAGCGCTACACCGCTGCAGAGGCGCTCGCCATGGGCCTCGCCAACGCCGTCGTGCCCCATGAGGAACTGGACGCCGAGGTGGACCGCTGGGTCGCCGAGTTGATGGACCGCTCGCCCACGGCCCTGGCGCTGGCCAAGGTCTCGTTCAACGCCGACAGCGAGAGCATCCGGGGCATCTCCGCCCTCGGCATGCGCGCGCTCAGCCTCTACTATGACACCGACGAGAGCAAGGAGGGCGGTGTCGCCTTCCGCGAGAAGCGCAAGCCCGATTTCCGCAAGTTCGGAAAGTAGGCCGGACGGCCACCGGGCAGATGGGCCTGCCGTCTTGCCCGGTGGCTTCAGTCCCCCGAACGGGCGTGTGCCGTGACGCGATCCTGTCCCGCCAAGGGGCGCCAGAGGCGACACGGCGCCGCCATGCCGGTGTCAGGGCGCCGGCATGGCGGCAACGGCCCGTGAGGCCGCGGGGTGCGCGGTCGCAGCGGCAGGATCGATGCAGGGCGCAGGACGTGCGCATCAAGGGCTCTCGCCGCGGTGGCGGGCGCGCCGCGACGGCGCCGGCCCGCGACACTTAAAGGCTGCACTAAAGCGGCCACAGCTCAGTCCGGCAGGAAAAGCCAAGGTAGGGAACCCCATGAATCCGACGGCATATCCAACGGTTTTCGACAATGAAGACCTGATCGCCTTGCGCGACCTCGCCGCCAAGTTCGCCGCCGAGCGCCTCGCGCCGGGTTATCGGGAACGCGAGCGCACCGGCAGCTTCGGCAAGGATCTGGTACGCGAGATGGGCAGCCTCGGCCTGATCGCCCCCGAGCTGCCCGAGGAGTTCGGCGGTATCGGCTCCGGCAGCATGTATTCAGGCGTCATCATCGAGGAGATCGCCAAGGGCGACTTCAACTTCGGCTACGTGAATATCCTCGCCTCCCTGAACGGCCAGATCCTCGCGAATTTTGCCAATCCCGAGATCAAGGGCTACTGGCTGCCCAAGCTCACTGCTGGCGAGATCATGCTGGCCATCGCGCTGACCGAGCCGCGCGGTGGCTCGGACGCGGCCAATCTCGGCCTCAGGATGGAGCGCTCCGGCGACCACTATGTCCTCAACGGCGAGAAGACCTCCATCTCCGCCGCCGACCAGGCCGCCGCCGCCGTCGTCTTCGCCCGCACCGGCAAGCCCGAGGACAAGGCGCACGGCGTCTCCGCAATCTTCGTGCCCATGGACACTCCCGGCATCTCGACGACCCGCTTCACCGACGTGGGTCAGCATGCCATCGGGCGCGGTTCCATCTTCTTCGACAACGTCAGGGTGCCGGTAGATCACCTGCTGGGGGAGGAGAACAAAGGCTTCGTGCAGGTGATGCAGGGCTTCGACTTCTCGCGCTCGCTCATCGGCCTGCAATGCCTCGGCACGGCTCGCCAGTCCCTCACCGAGACCTGGGCCTACATTGGCGAGCGGCGAGCCTTCGGCAAGCCGCTCGCCTCCTTTCAGGGCATCACCCACCAACTCGCCGATTTCGACACCCGCGTCGAAGGCGCGCGGCTGCTGAGCTATAACGCATTGTGGCTCAAGGACAACGGCCTGCCGCACGTGGCGGAGGCGGCGATGGCCAAGTGGTGGCCGCCGCTCCTCGCCTATGAGGCGATCCACGCCTGCCTGCTGATCCACGGCCACGCCGCCTATTCCACCGAGTTGCCGTTCGAGCAGCGGCTGCGGGACGTGCTCGGCCTGCAGATCGGCGACGGCACCGCGCACATCATGAAGAACATCATCGCCCGTGAACGGGCGGGCCGGGCAGCGGTTAACAGCTGATCCAAGAGAAGGGGAGGAAACCATGAAGTTCGACGCTGTCCTCATCGAGCCGCGCCGCGCCCGGATGGAGGCCGAAGGCTTCTGGCCGGGCAAGACCCTGCTCGACTATTTCGACGTCTGCCTCGCCGAGAAGCCAGATGCCATCGCTCTGGTGAGCGTCGTAGTCGGTACCGGCGCACGGCGTGACTTCACCTATGCCGAGATCGACCGTCTGGCCTGGCGTGCTGCGGCCGGGCTCCACCGGCTTGGCCTCGGAAAGGACGACGTTCTTTCGAGCCAGCTTCCCAATGGCTGGGAGTTCGTTGTTCTCTACATCGCCTGCCTCCGGCTCGGCATCGTCTTCAACCCGGTGATGCCCATCTTCCGCGAGCACGAGCTCTCCTTCATGCTCCGCCATGGCGAGGCCCATGCATTCGCCATTCCCAAGACCTTCCGCGGCTTCGACCATGAGGCCATGGCCGAGGCGCTTCAGCGCGAGATGCCTGATCTTCAGCATCTGATCGTCGTGAACGGTGAGGGACCGAACAGCTTTGACGCGCTGCTGATGGACCCCGCCCTCGACGCCGAAGTGGCTGCCCTGCGCGAGATCAGCGCCCGCGACCGGGGCGATGCCAACGACGTGTGCCAGTTCATCTACACATCGGGCACCACCGGCGAGCCCAAGGGCGTGATGCACACCGCCAACACCATGTACTCCAACCTCGTCGCCTATTCCGACCGGCTCGGGCTCGGCGCCTCCGACGTCATCCTGATGGCCTCGCCCATGGCCCACCAGACAGGCTTCATGTACGGCTTCCCCATGCCGATGATGCTCAAGGCCCGCATGGTGCTGATGGACAGCTGGGACAAGGCTCTGGCCGCGCGGCTGATCGCGCAGGAGCATGTCACCTTCACGATGGCGTCCACGCCCTTCCTCATGGACCTTAGCAATGCGGTGGAGGAACTCGGCACGGATTCCTCCTCCCTGCGCATCTTCCTCTCCGCCGGCACGACCATTCCCGGGCCGCTGGTGGAGCGGGCGCGAAAGGCGCTGGGCGCCAAGATCATCTCCGCCTGGGGCATGACCGAGAACGGCGCGGTGACACTCGTCTCCCCTTCCGACCCCGATGAACGCTCTGTCAACACGGACGGCTTTCCCCTCCCGGGCATGGAACTTCAGATCCGCAACGCGAACGGAGAGGTGGTCCCGGTGGGCCAGGAAGGCGCGCTCTATGTGCGCGGCTGCTCCAATTTCGGCGGTTATCTGAAACGGCCCCAATGGAACGCCACCGATGCCGAGGGCTGGTTCGACACCGGCGACATCGCCCGCACGGACGAGAAGGGGTATATCCGCATCTGCGGGCGGACCAAGGACGTGATCATCCGCGGAGCGGAAAACCTGCCCGTGGTGGAGATCGAGGCGGTGCTCTACAAGCACCCGGATATCCAGCAGGTTGCCATCGTCGCCTATCCCGACGAGCGCCTCGGCGAGCGCGCCTGCTCCTTCGTCGTGCCGAAGCAGGGCAAGACCTTTTCCTTCGAGGAGATGGTTCGCTTCCTCGACAGCCAGCATCTGGCCAAGCAATATTATCCCGAGCGGCTGGAGGTCTGTGACCAGCTACCGTCCACCGCCTCCGGCAAGATCCAGAAGTTCGCTTTGCGCACCATGCTGCGCGAAGCCTACGAGAAGTCCCGGTCATGACCTTGCCCCAGCGTCCATGCGCGCCGAACGCGCGCAATACCCGCGCGGCGCGCTTCCCTCATGTCTGCGGGTGAGACTGTCATGTCCGACCCTGTTCATTCCATCGTCGACGACGGCGTCGCCCTCGTCACCATCGATAATCCACCGGTCAACGTCACCTCCGAAGCCGTGCGGCAAGGCCTTGCGCGCGCGCTCGATGACGCCGAGGCCGCGGGAGTGACGCGGGTGGTGCTCACGGGCGCCGGCAAGGTCTTCATCGCCGGCGCCGACGCCAGGGAGTTCGCCGCCCCGCCCGTGGCGCCCCACCTGCCGGACATCATCCGCCGGATCGAGGATTTTCCGGTTCCGGTGGTGGCGGCCATCAATGGCGCCGCCCTCGGCGGCGGGCTGGAGATCGCGCTCGCATGCCGGGCGCGCGTCGTTGCGCCGGGCGCGACTTTGGGCCTGCCGGAAGTGACGCTCGGCGTCGTGCCCGGTGCCGGCGGCACCCAGCTTCTGCCGCGGCTCATCGGCCTTGAGCCGGCCCTGTCGCTCATCGGTGAGGGCCGGGTGATCGACGCGAGCGAGGCACAGGCCCTTGGGCTGGTGGATGGGGTCGCTGCCGATCCGGCGACCGCCGCCCGCACCTTTGCTGTTCCCAGCCGGCCCGCCACCGGTGCCTTGCCGGCCCCGCCCCCCGATCCGGGCGCGGTGGAGGCAGTGCGCAAGCAGGCGGCAAGGCGCAGCCCGGGCCAGATCGCACCCTTGAAGGCCATCGATCTCGTTGACGCCTCCACCCGCCTGCCGCTTGACGAGGGTTTGGCGCTGGAGCGCGAGACCTTCCTCGCACTGAAGACCTCGGATCAGGCGGCGGCCTTGCGCCATGTCTTCTTTGCCGAGCGCGCCGCGATGGCGCAGGGAAAAGGCGGCGGGGCGAACATCACCTCCGCCGTGGTGGTGGGCGGCGGCACCATGGGCGCCGGCATTGCCTACGCCCTGGCCGGAGACGGCATTTCGGTGGCGCTGGTGGAAAGCGATGCCGCCGGCGTCGAGCGGGCGCGGGCCAATGTGGCGCGGCTCTACGCGGATGCGGTGAAGCGGGGCAAGACCACCGTTGAAGCCGCCGAGGCGGAGCAGGCGACGCGCTTCAGCTTCCACGAGGGCTATGGCGCGTTGCCTCCGGCGGATTTCGCCATAGAGGCGGTGTTCGAGGACATGGAGGTCAAGCGGCAGGTCTTCGCCGCCCTCGACGCGGCGCTGCCGGAAGGCGCCATCCTTGCCACCAACACCTCCTATCTCGACGTGAACCGGGTCGGCGAAGGCGTGCGCCATCCGGAGCGCTTCCTCGGCCTGCATTTCTTCAGCCCGGCCCACGTGATGAAGCTCGTGGAGGTGATAAGGGCGGGGACCACCTCCGCCGCAACGCTGGCGACGGCGCTGCGCCTCGCCGCGCGGCTCAAGAAGATCCCCGTGCTGGCCGGCGTGTGCGACGGCTTCATCGGCAACCGCATCCTGACCCGCTATCGCCAGACCTGCGACATCATGCTGATGGAAGGCGCCCTGCCGGCCCAGGTGGATCAGGCACTGCGCGGCTTCGGCATGGCCATGGGGCCGTATGAGGTGCAGGACCTCTCCGGCCTCGACATCGCCTATGCCAACCGGAAAAGGCTCGGCTGGCGTACGAAGGACGGCTTCCGCTACATCCCCATCGCCGACCGGATCGTCGAGGAGACCGGCCGGCTCGGCCGCAAGACGGGCGCCGGCTGGTATGATTACGACGGCGGCAAGGCCTCTGCGTCCGCATTGATCGACGAGATCGTGGTGGAGGAATCCACCCGCGCCGGCATCGTGCGCCGCACCTTCTCCGACGCGGAGATCGTCACTCGCGCCATCAGCTCCATGATCGAGGAAGGCTTTCGCATCCTCGAGGAGAGCATCGCCGCGCGCGCTGCCGACATCGACCTCGTGATGATCCACGGCTACGCCTTCCCGCGCTGGCGCGGCGGCCCGATGCACTACGCCGGCCGCGTCGGCCTGTCCGAAATCCTCCGCCGGATTGAGGCCTTCGCCGCGGAAGACCCGCTGTCCTGGGGCATTCCCGAGCTCCTGCGCCGCGCCGCGCGCGAGGGGCTGGGCCCGGACGACCTGAAGGGGCAAGCATGACCCAAGCTTTCATCTGCGACTATATCCGCACCCCCATCGGCCGTTACGGCGGCGCGCTCGCACCTGTGCGCGCCGACGACCTCGCCGCGCTGCCGCTCGCGGCCCTCCTCCAGCGCAATCCCGGCCTTGATCCCGCCGCCGTGGAGGAGGTGTGGATGGGCTGCGCCAATCAGGCGGGCGAGGACAACCGCAACGTGGCGCGTATGGCGGCGCTGCTCGCCGGCCTGCCGCAGAGCGTGCCGGGCGCCACGGTGAACCGCTTGTGCGGCTCCGGGCTGGAGGCAGTGGCAGCGGCCGCCCGCGCCATAAGGTCCGGCGATATGGAGCTCGCCATCGCTAGCGGCGTGGAAAGCATGACCCGTGCGCCCTTTGTGATTCCCAAGGGGTCTTCCGCCTGGTCGCGCGCCTCCGGGATCCACGACACCACCATCGGCTGGCGCTTCGTCAATCCGCGCATGGCCGAAGCCTACGGCACCGATTCGATGCCCGAGACGGCGCAGAATCTCGCCGACGAGCACGCCATCTCCCGGGAGGACCAGGACGCCTTCGCGTTGCGCTCCCAGGAGAGGACAGCGGCGGCCCAGGCGAGCGGCCGGCTTGCCGCGGAGATCCTTTCGGTCACCGTGGCCCTCGGCCGCGGCAAGACCCAGGAGGTGGACAAGGACGAGCATCCGCGCGCCACGACCCTCGCCGACCTCGCGCGGCTCAAGCCCATCACCCGGCCCGACGGCTCGGTGACCGCCGGCAATGCCAGCGGTGTGAATGACGGTGCGGCGGCGCTGATCCTCGCGTCCGAGGCGGCGGCGAAGCGCTTTGGGCTTACCCCCCTTGCCCGCGTGGTGGTCGGGGCTTCTGCCGGCGTCGCGCCGCGCATCATGGGTATCGGCCCGGTTCCGGCGGTGGAGACGCTCTGCGCCAAGACCGGGGTCGGGCTCGATACCATCGACATCATCGAGCTGAACGAGGCCTTTGCCGCCCAATCCCTCGCGGTGCTGCGGGCGCTTCGCCTCGCCGATGACGATCCCCGGGTGAACCCCAATGGCGGCGCCATCGCGCTCGGCCATCCCCTCGGCATGAGCGGGGCGCGCATCGCCGGATCGGCGGCGCTGGAGCTGGCGCGGGGCACGGGTCGCTACGCCGTCGCGACCATGTGCGTGGGCGTCGGCCAGGGCGCCGCGCTGTTGCTGGAACGAATCTGAGAATACGGGAGGAACAGCCGTGACGGGAGAAGTGAAACTGAAAGCGGAGGACGCGCCGGACCTGTCGGCCTTTCAATGGGACGATGCGTTCCGTCTTGAGAGCCAGCTCTCCGAGGAGGAACGAATGTTGCGCGATGCCGCCCGCACCTATGCCCAGGAGAAGCTGCAGCCCCGCGCCATCGCCGCCTATCGCGACGAGTTGACCGACCCCTCGATCTTCCGGGAGATGGGGGAGATGGGCCTGCTCGGCCCCACCATCCCGGAGGAATACGGCGGCGCCGGCGCCTCCTACGTGGCATATGGCCTCATCGCGCGCGAGATTGAGCGGGTGGATTCCGGCTATCGCAGCATGATGTCGGTGCAGTCGTCACTGGTCATGTATCCCATCTATGCCTACGGCTCGGAGGAGCAGCGCAGAAAATACCTGCCGAAGCTCGCCTCCGGTGAGTGGATCGGCTGCTTCGGCCTCACCGAGCCCGATGCCGGATCCGATCCCGCCGGCATGAAGACCACGGCCAAGAAGACCGCCACGGGCTATGTGCTGAACGGCTCCAAGACCTGGATCTCCAACGCCCCCATCGCCGATGTCTTCGTGATCTGGGCCAAGTCCGAGGCGCATGGTGGCAAGATCCGCGGCTTCGTGCTGGAGAAAGGCACGAAGGGCCTTTCGGCGCCGAAGATCGGCGGCAAGCTCTCCCTGCGCGCCTCCATCACCGGCGAGGTCGTGATGGCGGACGTGGAGGTGGGCGAGGATACCCTCCTGCCCAACGTGGAGGGGCTGAAGGGTCCCTTCGGCTGCCTCAACCGCGCGCGCTACGGCATCTCCTGGGGCGTGCTCGGCGCCGCCGAGTTCTGCTTCCATGCGGCGCGCCAGTACGGCCTCGACCGCAGGCAGTTCAAGCGGCCGCTTGCCAACACCCAGATCTTCCAGCTCAAGCTCGCCAACATGCTCACCGAAATTTCCCTCGGCCTTCAGGCGTCGCTGCGTGTCGGCCGGCTCCTGGACGAGGCCAACGCCGCCCCCGAGATGATTTCCCTCATCAAGCGCAACAATTGCGGCAAGGCGCTGGAGATCGCCCGCTTCGCCCGCGACATGCACGGCGGCAACGGCATCTCCGGGGAGTTCCAGGTGTTCCGCCACATGGCCAACCTCGAGACGGTGAACACCTACGAGGGCACCCACGATATCCATGCCTTGATCCTCGGCCGCGCCATCACCGGCCTGCAAGCGTTCTTCTGAGGAGAGCCAAGATGAAGGTGCTCGTGCCCGTGAAGCGGGTGATCGACTACAATGTGAAAGCCCGCGTGAAGGCGGACGGCTCGGGCGTCGAGCTCGCCAACGTGAAGATGTCCATGAACCCGTTCGACGAGATCGCCGTGGAGGAGGCGATCCGCCTGAAGGAGAAGGGCGTCGTTTCGGAGATCTTGGTGGTCTCCATCGGCGTGAAGGCGGCGCAGGAGACCTTGCGCACGGCCCTCGCCATGGGGGCCGACCGGGCCCTCCTGATCGAGGCCGCCGACGATGTGAACGTTGATATCGAACCGCTCGCCGTGGCCAAGTTGCTGGCGAAGGTGGTGAAGGCGGAGGCGCCCGGCCTTGTCTTCGCCGGCAAGCAAGCCATCGACAACGACATGAATGCCACCGGCCAGATGCTGGCGGCGCTGCTTGGCTGGGCGCAGGCGACCTTCGCCTCCCAGGTGGAGGTCCAGGGCGACACCGCCACCGTCACCCGCGAGGTGGACGGTGGGCTTCAGACCCTCAAGGTGAAGCTGCCGGCCATCATCACGGCTGATCTCAGGCTCAACGAACCGCGCTACGCATCGCTGCCCAACATCATGAAGGCCAAGAAGAAGCCGCTGGAGATGAAAACCGCGGCCGACTACGGCGTCGATGTCACGCCGCGCCTCACCGTGGTGAGGACGCAAGAGCCGCCGGTCCGCAAGGCAGGCGTGAAGGTCGGCTCGGTGGACGAGCTGATCGCGAAACTCAAGGACGAGGCAGGAGTGATCTGAGATGGCTGTTCTGCTGATTGCCGACCTGAAGGGCGGCACCCTTGGCCGCGATGCCACTGCGAAGGCGCTGCAGGCCGTCTCAAGCCTTGGCGAGGTGCATGTGCTGGTGGCGGGCGATGGGGTGGCGGGCGCCGCGGCCGAGGCGGCGAACCTCGCCGGTGTGGCCAAGGTGCTCGCGGCCGAAGCGCCGGCCTATGGCAAGGGCCTTGCCGAGCCGCTGGCCGACCTGATCGTCTCGCTGGCGGGTGGCTATAGCCATATCGTCGCTCCCGCGACGGCGGCGGCCAAGAATGTGCTGCCGCGCGTGGCGGCGCTGCTGGACATGATGGTGATCCCGGACGTGTCGGCCGTGATCAATGCCGAGACCTTCGCGCGGCCGATCTATGCGGGCAATGCCATCCAGACCGTCAGATCGTCCGACACGGTGAAGGTCTTCACCGTGCGCACCGCCTCCTTCACGCCGGCGGCTGGGGGCGGCGCAGCGTCGGTGGAAACCGTCAAGGGTCCGGCCGATACGGGCCTGTCCACCTTCGTCGAGGACAAGGTGGCGGTAAGCGAACGGCCAGAGCTGACCAGCGCGAAGGTCATCGTCTCCGGCGGGCGCGGCATGGGTTCTGCCGAGAATTTCGCCTTCATCACGGCGCTCGCCGACAAGCTCGGCGCCGCGGTGGGGGCAAGTCGCGCGGCGGTGGATGCGGGCTTCGCGCCCAACGACTGGCAGGTGGGCCAGACCGGCAAGGTGGTGGCGCCCGACGTCTATCTGGCGGTGGGCATCTCCGGCGCCATCCAGCACCTCGCCGGCATGAAAGATTCGAAAGTCATCGTCGCCATCAACAAGGACGAGGAGGCGCCCATCTTCCAGGTGGCTGACTATGGCCTCGTAGGCGACCTCTTCCAGATCCTTCCGGAACTGACAAGCAAGCTCTGAGCCCGGCTGCACTCCTCCAGCGTAAGGCCAATGCAAGTAAAGAAAGACGCAATGGCCGAGATCCAAAGGGAGGCGATGGCCTATGATGTCGTGATCGTCGGCGCGGGCTCTGCAGGCCTTGCCGCCGCGATCCGACTGAAGCCGCTTGATCCCCAATCGCCCTGGTGGTGCTGGAGAAAGGCTCGGAGGTTGGCGCCCACATCCTTTCCGGCGCGGTGCTCGATCCGTGCGGGCTCGATGCGCTCATCCCTGACTGGCGCGAGCGGGATGCGCCAGTCACTGTCCCCGAGCGCGAGGACAATTTCCATTTCCTCACTGCCAAGGGCGGGATGCGCATCCCCAATTGTCCCATGCCGCCGCTGATGTCGAACCACGGCGCCTACATCGTCTCCATGGGCAATGTGTGCCGCTGGATGGCGCGGCAGGCGGAAGATCTGGGCATCGAGATCTTCCCTGGCATGGCCTGCTCGGCTCTCGTCTACGGCGAGGACGGGGAGGTGAAAGGCGTTATCGCCGGCGAGTTCGGCCGCGCTGCCGATGGAAGCCATGGCCCCGCCTATGAACCGGGCATGGAGTTGCACGGCAAATATGTCTTTCTCGGAGAAGGGGTGCGCGGCTCCCTGGCCAAGAAGGTGATCACGACGCGGCCAGACCGTGGAACCGGTGTTCGGTCAAATGAAGAAGACCCAGCACGCGGAGCGCTTCATGATGCGCGGCGAGCAGGAGACCAAGGGCGAGTGGAGCCTGCACTGCTCCGCCCACAACATCAAGAAACTACACTCGGAGTCCGTCCGCCGTGGCCGGAAAGGCGGAAAATGGCTCTGGAATTGAGGCTATAGCGCGGGGGACGCGGCCATCGACCGCGAAAAACAGCCGGCGACCGCTTCATGCCGCCAATCCCGACCTATTCTGCAACGGGCTCATAGGCGCTTTGCAAAAGCTCACGTGGACCAGCACGTTTTTTCCAACTGGACACCGCCTGGATCGTCTCGAGGAAGGCCCCAGGTGGACATGATCAAATGGACGAAACTGAGTAAAAGCACAGCAAAATAACGGAGATATTGTTGTGTGTCGTGTCATTTCAGAAGCATTTATTGCAAGCAAGGATCCGAAGTCCATCATCCTTATGCTATCCACCCAACTTGCGTCATTATGTTCAATGACGACATCTCCAGATGGATGGATAATGAAATTTGATACAGGCCGAGCGATTATGAATACAACTGTAAATATGCTTATGATGCGGGTCGAGGCCGATGATCTAATCGGATCATATTCGATCAAGACAGTCATAGAGGGGCACTTATTGGAGAGTGATGGCTTCACACAAAAAACGTTGTTATGGGTGGCAGCTAGGGCTGAGCCATTTGCCTCGTTGGAAGATTACACCACCGTGATTATTGGGCGCGCAAGGCCTCTTTGACAGTGACGACACTAGAGCACGCGCCGATCAGCTTGCATCGCAAGCTGATCGGATAACGCGTTCTCTCACTTGAAGTTGGAGGGCGATTCACCGATCAGATTGATTCAATCTGATCGGATCGCGCTCTAATGGCGTCGCGGAGTAATTCATGTATTCGAATACACCCTGGTCTCTACTGAGTACATGAACGAGCACCGCTAATTTTGTGTCGAGAGTCGTAAAGCAAATCGTGCCCACTCAGCGTTCCCGGAGGCTACCCGTTCGCGTCGCTATCTTGGTGTGGGTCGAAATAGATCTCCGTCACCCGAAATCGCCCCCCTGCTCTCCTGCACTGAACGATGACGTCGATCGCGATCTTCAGCAGGTCGCGGATATCGCTCAGCTCAGAATCAAGTTTACCATCAGATTCCTTCACTGTCAATCGGAACGGAAACCCCAAAATCCGCGATGGAAATTTGATCGAGTAGGCTGGCCGGGCAACCGCTGATTCCAATCCCGTTTTGCGTCTTGATCCCTGACCCGACGGCTTCAGAAACCGTCTTTTGGGACGATCCAACCGCA
>NZ_JBDZDP010000018.1:0-64609 GCF_040044995.1 Xanthobacter pollutisoli | reverse complement strand
AGAAGCGCACCGTCGAAGACACGTGGCGCCACATCGGAGACCTCGTCCACCGCATCCAGCCCGCCGAATGCTCAAACTACATCGCTAACGCAGGATACGCTTCAATCAAAACATGAAACGCTCTAGGAAATCACGTGCCGGAGCGCGGGTTCGACCCGAACGACAAGCGCCCTGCGCTGGCCCCGAACTCTACGTGCCGCAGCGCTACTGAGCACACGAGGTGAGGCTTCCTGGCGCGCCCGCCAAGACGCGGGCGCTCACCGCGGTCTGCCGGTAGCCGCATGCACAGGTGTCCGAGGGCGGCTACCTGCCTTTCCGATATCGCTCGAACGGGTCCGCGGTGCCGGGCGGCGTGAACCAGTCGAGGAAGATCGTATAGGCGAGCGCGCATGCAACAAGGCCGATCGACATCAGGCCGAAGCTCCAGAACGGCATTCCACGGGCGGCATCGGGATGGGCATAGACCACGATCGAAACCGGGACCATGACGATCGAGGCCAGCATCATGAGCCCTGTGAACGGCCGAAACATGCACAGGACATAGAAGGCGAGATACCACACGCAATAGAAGGTGCCGCGCCCGATGTGCTCAAGGATGCTGAAGGGCAGCGCGAGCGGAAGCGGCAGCGACCGGCAGGTTGCCGATCCGCTGCCCAGACCCCTGCCCGCCTTGTTCGGAGATAGAAGCTGATTGGTCGTCATCGCCGTCGCGTCGCCGGTCACCGGATCGGAGCCCGCCATCCCTTCGGCACCGGCTCAGCCCTGTGGAACATTTCGTGTACAGGTCCAGGATGGCCAACCGGGCGTGCCTTGTCGAGGGGTCGATCGCGCCGTGAAAGAACACCCTGTTGCGCATCGTCATCAACCAGCTGTCATCGCGCGACAAACGCTTGTTTCGTGGCGCCATTTCACAAGGTTGCCCACCACCACGAAATCCGCCCTTCGTTCGCCGCAGGACGATCGATTGCCGTCGACGACGGCATCGGCGGCGATTCAATCTGGCACGTTGCCGTCATTCCATGACGGCAACGTGCCCATGGCCGCGCCGCGGCCAGCTGGAGCAGACGGTCGATCCGGCTGCTCCGGCTTTTGCCATGAAGGGAAAGAGCTGCCTCACGGCAGCTCCTCCTCGGCGATCCGGCGGGCGAGTTGGGCGCGGGCCGCCTCAAGCTCGGCTTCGATCTGGTGGCGCTCGCCGGCATCGATGGCGTTCCGCAGCTCGGCGCGCAGTTCCTCGATGTGGTGTTCCAGCGTCATCGTCATCTCCTCGATGTTCTTGTGAAAGATGACGACGGCGGTCATGGCGGGTGGGCACGGGTCAAAACCCGCGTCAGCGGCCAGCTTGCTGGCGCGCGGAGGAACCGATTTTCCTGCGCAGCGGGAAAATCGGAGGGGCCGCGCGGTTTTGAGGCGTGTCCGCCCGCCATGGCACACTGGGCATTCTGAGCAGACACGGGTCTTTCGGGACGCTGGGCATTGGCGCGCGCAGCTCCTGCCGGCAGGCAGGCTGCACCAATGGAGTCAACCGGTTCAGCCCTCCGACGCCCTTGTGACGCGCCGGAGGGACCAGGCCCGCGCAAGGGATCGTTACGCCGCAAGGCGCGAAGACCGCCTGGCGGGCTTCGTGGAGCCAGGGTACCCGGCGGAATAGAGCCCGGTCCGGCTTGCCGGATGCGCCCAGCGCAAAGCGTCGTCAAGTCCTCATGGTCTCGACGATGGAGGTTGGCCGTTCAGGGTTTATCGGAACATGGACAGCCCCTATACTGCTTCATATCAGGCCGTTAAATGAGGCAGGCGACCGTCATGCGGCAGTTCAGGATTGCCGAGGGGACCTTCAACGAGGACACGCCGGAGCTTCAATCCGCCCTCGCCCAAGCCTACGAGCGCAAACAGCGGCCCCTCTGCCTGTGCAGCGAAAAGCCCATCGCGATGTACATCGCACGGGTCGATGGGGACCTGCTGGTCAAGCGTATGCCCCTGTCGGGACGCGACCATGCGCCGTCCTGCCCCTCCTACGAACCACCCTACGAGCTTTCCGGCCTCGGGCCCCTCATCGGCAATGCAATCCAGATCGACGCAGCGACCGGCGCCGCGGTCCTCAAGCTGGATTTCTCGCTGACGAAGCGTGGCAGCCGCACGGCATCGGCAGCCGCGTCCGAGCCGTCCGACACGGTGCGCAATGAGACCAAGAAACTCTCGCTGCGCGCGGTGCTGCACTATCTGTGGGAGGCCGGTGAGCTGACGGAGTGGACGTCGCTCTGGGCCCGCAAGCGCGGTTGGGGCAAGGTCCGGGCGAGCCTCATGAACGCCGCGAAACAGATGGAGACCCGGGCAGGCCCGCTCGGTGACATCCTCTTCGTGCCGGAGGTGTTCCATGCCGAGGACAAGGCCGCGATCGCGGCGCGGCGCGCCACCGCGCTTTCGGGTCTCCAGACCGCCGTGGGCGGCGGACCACGAAAGCTCATGCTTCTGGTGGGAGAGGTCAAGGAATTCCCCGAGGCCCGCACCGGCCGGAAGGTTGTCATCAGGCACCTGCCGGATTTTTCGCTGACGCTGGAGGACGCCGCCTGGCGTCGCCTGGGCAAGCGCTACGAGACCGAGCTGGAGCTTTGGGAAGCAAACGCGAACGCCCACCTCATCGCCATCGCGACGTTCGGCATTTCCAGCGCGGGCGTCTCGTTTATCGACGAGATCGCCCTGATAGTGGTGACCGAAAACTGGATTCCCTTCGAGAGCGTCGATGAATTGCGCCTGCTCTCCCGCTTGGCGGGGATGCGGCGCAAGAGCGTGAAGGGATTGCGGTTCAATCTCAGCCGGGAGCAGCCGCTCGTGTGCGTCACGCTACCGGAGCAGCGGCCATCGCCCGTGGCGATGTACATCGTGCCGGCGAGCGCTGGCGAAGAGTACGACCGCGGGCTCGCGGAAATGATCGACGCGCGGCCCGAGATGGCGTCCTGGATCTGGCGGACGGCGGACGGCGAGATGCCGCCCTTGCCTTGAGGTGGTCATCACGGGAATGAATCGGTCCCGCGGGATCGATTCATGGAAGTCGTTGGACGTCCTTTCCCTGGGACGCGAGACTCGCTCCATGGAAAGAACGGCACCAGGCCCATTGCATCTCCGCCGCATCGATCCCGCACGGAACATGCGCCGGTTTTATACGCTCTCCCTCCAGCCGACGCTGTTCGGCGGGGCGACGGTCATCCGCAACTGGGGCCGGATCGGCACGAACGGCCAGTCGATGATGGAGACCTTCGATCAGCCGGAACAGGCTGAAGGCGCGTTCTCGCGCCTCGCCCGGACGAAACGACGTCGCGGCTATGGCGACGCCGGCGTCAACGGAAACGGCTGACCTCGGTGAAGGCTTGCCGGCGGGCGATGAACCGGCGCAGCAGCGGCAGGAAGAACGCCTTGCTGAAGCGGCCGATGGGCGGCTCGGGTTCGAGTTAGAAGGACCTACCGATAAGATCGGTGTTGAATTCGTCGAGGATGAGCCAGAGGCGCAGATCGGCATCCAGCCCGGCACGGCGCCTTTCGATGGCCGGGATCTCGGCAAAGAACCGCGATGCTTCCGGCTCCTTGGTGGTGATCGGAAAGAAGAGCACGAGATCGCCGTCCGGCCGGACGATGCGCACGCCGACGGCGACGGGCCGATCCTTGCGGCCCTCAGTCTCGCCGGCACGAGCCTGCCGCGCCCAGAGATAGGGATAGCGGATGACAGTCGCGGTCTGGATGTCGTCGAAGCTCATGGCTTTCCGGCCTCATCCTCCCGCGCGTAGGCGTCGACGGCATTCTCGAACTCTGCGAGAAGGCCGTCGGGCATCGTCTCGATGGTCCCCGCTGAACGAGCGTCCGACTGGCGCATCAGCCGCTCATAGTCTTCAATGTTGAGGAGCACGAGGCGCGGCTTGTTGCGCTGGGTGATCATCACCGGCCGGCGCAGCGCCTCGGCGATGATATCGCCGGACTTCCGGGACAATTCGCTCGTGGAATAGGACCCACCTGAACGCGGCATGGCGATCTCCTGTATTTGCTGCCTTTGCTGTCATATACAGCATTCAACGCATTTGTGCGACGACGAGCCCTCCGAAGCGCCGTCGCCGAACGGCGTGGCGCCCTGGACGGCGCGACATGGCGAAAGCTCCCTAGAAGGGAGGCTCGCCGCTGAGCAGGCCCTCCAGTTCGGCCCAGATGAGTTCGCGCTCCGCGAGAGCCATCTCCAGCTCGGCCTCGATCTCACGGCGCTCCACGGCGTCGACGGCGTTCCGCAGCTCGGCGCGCAGTTCCTCGATGTACTGATCGATCGACATTGGTCGTCTCCTTGATGTTGGTGAAAGACGACACCGGCGGTCATGGCGGGCCGGAGGGATCAAGGAGCGCGAAGCGACCGCCGGAGCCGGCGAGTGGGGGAGCCGAAATGCGCCAGCATTTTGGGGGAACCGCTCGTCCTTGAGGCCTTCGGGCCGCCATGGCATCCTGGGACGATCTGAGCAGCCATCCCCGCTCCCGGTTGTGCACCCGACAAGCCGGAAGCAGGTTCGATGCCTGCTTCCGGCTGGGACACCGTGGGAGCCGGCTAGAGCACCTCGTCGGCGATGCCGAGGGCATCCAGGCGAGCGTGATCCTTGATCGGAACCACTTCGTAGTCATCCGACATGAAGGTGTATTCGCCGCTCCAAACATCGCCGATCTCGGCCCATGTTCCGTCAGGCCAGACCGCGATGTCGTCACTACGGTGGACCTTTGCGCCTGTGAGATTTGTGGTGATGGTCATGTGTGTCCTCCTGGCTGCGGCCGTTCGCTACCAAAAAGGCTGAAGGCCCCGCCGCAAGGCGGGGCCCTCTGGTCGGAGGCTCAGTCCCGGTTCGGCCGGGACCAGATCAGCTGGAGGCCTTCCTCGCCTTCCACCTCGATCAGGGTGGCGTAGATCGGGGCCGGGAACGAAGGGTCGTCGAGCTTGACGGAGAGGTAGTCGCGGTCCGTGTCCCGGGCAGTCTTCTGCCAGGCCGCGCCGAGCTCGACATTCGCGCCGGCGAAGATGCGGAAGTGGGGGCCCTTGTCGGACGGATTCTCGACGCGGACCAGCTTGGCCTTGACGTTGAGGGAGAGCGTCCGGATGGAGCCAACGAACCCGTTGGTGGTGGTGGTGAAGGTGCCGATGGTCGCCATTGTCTCATTCCCTTGGTTTTCTCGGGCCGCGCCCACCGCGACCTCGATGGCGGTCGACAGACCGGAGGCGATCGACCCGCACCCCCGGGGTCCCCGTTGCGCTCGCGCAATGGGGTGGCTCGTTGGGCTGGAACGCAGTGGAGGGCGGCAGGGAGCGGCTTTCTTGTCGCGCGAGGAATGGCGGCGATCCGGGGTCCCCGTTGCGCTTGCGCAATGGGGTGGTCCCGGCAGGGGAAGAAAGCCGCTCCCGGCCGTTGCGGGGATAAGAGCGAGACGAGCGAAGCGAGATCGGCCTTCGGTCAGACCAGCTACATCGAGGACGCAGGTGGGTGTGCCCGTCGCGAAGACAACCGGAATGAAGGCACGCGTTTGCCTTGGCCGTTCAGCTCCGGCGACGGCCCGCGCCCGCTCACGACCTCGCCGACGACAAGGCCCCTCGCGCCAGCGCGATAAACCTCCCCACGAGGCCAACCCGACATCCGTGCTTCCTCTCGCAACCGATATGGCAGGATAGGGTCCGGGAAGTTCGCGCCAGGAGATCGCGCGACGTCCCTATCGAGCACAACGTCCGACTCCTCAAGCGACCGTCGTTACTCCTCGAAGGGTGGGGGCAGCAGGACCAGCGATCCGGCGCCGCCGGGCGGCGAGCCCCATCGAGGGCGACCACAAGGCGGGCCTTCAGCCTTTCACCCCGGACGGCCGCGCCAGCGTCAAACACCACGCATGCCCTCACATTCGTTGGGCCAAAGATCGAGCTGGCCGTGATCGGCTTCGATCGACAGATCGGCCTCGTCGAGCGGAACGGCGGAGCGATGGAGATAGACCTCCCCGCGAATCCCGCGCAGGCCGGTGCGGACATCAGCGCCAGGGTCGTGGATTGGACACCGGCCCCGAGGCTGAGCACGCGGAGCCGGATGGGGGATGGCGCATAGCCATCCCCTTCGACGGTTGGTGCGCGGAACATCACGCCGCCTTCACCGTCTCGGCCTGTGGCTGCAGGCCGTGCAGATAGGCGACGGCACGCTGCGCATGGGCGGCGGCCGCGAAGATCGCCCGCTTGTCGTTGGAAAGGACGCTAAGCCAGCTTCCCAGATAGGCAGCGTGGTCGGGTCTGGGCTCCAGCTCCGGGACGATGCCGAGATCGGCGCAGAGGAGCGCCGAGCCGATTTCCGCCACCAGCTCTTCGCGCGCCCTCTCGCTGCGATCCTTCGCGTAGCGGCTGAGATCGCGGCCGACGCGGCGGGGATCCGCCGTCCAGTGCACCGATTCATGGCTCAGGACCGCCACGTACGAAGCCGCATCGCGAAACGTCTCGAACGGCGGCATCTGGATGTGGTCGGTCGACGGCGAATAGAATGCCGCCGTGCCGCCGTGCCGGATCACGGCGCCGGTATTGGCGAAGAATCGATCGGCATGCTCGATCCGCTCGATCGGATCGAGGACGGGCCCCGGAGGGCGATGGAAGTGGTCCGGCAGGCCCTCGATCTGCTCGACATTGAAGACGCTGTAGGTCTTCAGGAACGGGATGTCTCGCTCCACCTCTCCGCCGTGCGCGTCCGTTTCGGTCTTCGTGAACCGGCTGGCGTAGATGACGATCGAGCCCGATTCACCCTTGCGAACATGCCCGCCCAGCTCAACCGCCTGCTTGAAGGTCATCCAGGTCGACGAGACGAAACCCCGCGCCATGCCCTCCGACCACAGCAGCAGCACATTCATGCCGGTGTACGGCTCGCCGTTGTGGCGCAGCGGCCTGGTGATACGGCTGGTCGCATGGGCCGCACTCCATGGCCGGACCCACGGCCGCACACCTTGTTCGAGATCGGCGACGATCCGCTCGGTGATCCGCGCGTAGATGTCGCCGCGCTCCTTTTCCTCTTTCCTGCTCATTTTGCTGAACCTCCGTCGAGGAGGCCGCGCCGATCGCGGCCCTGTCACGGGGTCCGAAAGCCGGGGGAACAGGCGGCCCCGCGCACCCGGAGGCGCTCGCCCGCGGGGCGAGGCGCGACGGGCCGCAACGACGTGGAGGACGGCGAAGCCGTTGCGCTGTCCGCCGGCCCCGGCAGGACCTCCATCCGGGACGGGACGCGCACGGCACGCTCTCCTCCCATTCCTCTTCGTCCCGCGATCGACTGAGGTTTGATTGCGACATGCGAAAAGGCCAGCTCCTGGAGGGCCGGCCTGGTCTCATACGAGCGATGGGATGGGCGGAGCCTCAGCTCCGCCCGGGCGGCTCAGCCGAGAGCCGCCATCTGGAGCTCGGCCGCCTTGCGGTCGACGCTCTGGCCGGCATTCTCGACCGGCCGCTCGAAGGGCTTCCAGCGCTCGCCGACGACCTGCTCGTAGGCCGCGACGGCGCCCTCCGCCGCCATGCGGAGCGCATGGGCCTGAAGCCCCATGTCGGCCGCGAATTCACGCTTGCGCTGGGCAGAGCTCGAGAACCCGACCGGGCCATCGAGATCCTCGTCACGGATGTCGTTGGCGAGCTTGGCGGTGGCGTCGCGGGCTTCGGTGACCGCGCGGGAATAGAACTGGCCGGCTCCGTGGGCCGATCCGACATAGGCGCCGACGATGCGCTGGAGATGAATCTGCATCGCCCGTTCGCTGAGACCCTCGCCCAGGCTCTCGGCCGTCTCGACGATCAGCCGCTGGTGGAGCTCCCGGATGCCGTCGCTGTCGAGAACCGGAAGTCCGAAGCTTTCGGAGATGAGGATGGTCTGGTGGGCGTCCGGACACGCCAGCCGGACCATTTCGAGAGTGGTGCCCTTGCGGAGCGGGACGACGCGGGCGGACTGGCGGGGCGCGCGAGCGGTCTTGGTCATGTGAAATTCCTTTCCTTCGGTTTCACCGTCGGGATCGGACCGGCCCTTGCCGGTCTTCCCTTCGGGTGCGGTCGCGAGAAACCGGCGAAAGGCGGGCGCTTCAGGGTCCGGAGACGGCGAAGGCGAGCGAAGCCGGCCCGCGGACAAGCAGGGCTTTCAGCCCTCGCGCGGGACGCGGGTCCGCTTTGCCGAGCCTGACGGGTCCGGCCGCCACGCGGCGCGGAACGCGGCCTTGAAGCGGCCGGCCGCCGGTTTACGACCGCTGCAAAACCCGAGGGGATGACCGGCAAGGGACCTGTTCGCAGACATCGAAACCGGCACCGGAAGGCCGACATGACCTGCCGCCACGGTCCGCCTCTCCCGTTCGGCCACGACAAAGTGCAGGCAAAGAGATTGACCGGCGTGCCTGCGCGCAGCGCTCCACATCCCCGAACGCCGCGGCGGTTCACGGTAGCAATTTGCGGAGAGCTACGCGGTGATCGTCGAGACGGTCGACAACGGGTGAATGCGAGAAGAGGCGCGAATCCACTGCCGCCGACGAAGCCTTGGCTGGAGACAGCGTGGAGCTGGACCTCAGACCGCTTCGGTTGCCTTCGCCCACACGTCCGGCCGCCACTGCCGGATGACGTCCTCGATCTCCGCCCGATAGGCCTCGGGATATTCCGCCACAGGTCGGCCGGCGACATAGGCAAAGACCGTCGCCATGTCATGGGCGATGGCCTCGTCGACGGCGAAGAGGTCCGCGATGTCGAAGCCGCCAAGATCCATGGCGTTCCACCAGGCGAGGATGAAGCCGGCGACGCGGCGCGACTGCCCGGTGTCGCTGCGGGCGATGGTCAGGAGCCGCTCGAACGCGGCGCGCGTCGTCTCGTCCATGATGGTGTCCCTGTGGCTGCGGAAGGTTAGCTCAAGCTCGATCTCCTTGCACGCTCAACGCTGCAACCGAGCGCTCCTGCCGGCGGGTTTTCACGAGAGCGCCTCGATGTCGCCGCGGCGCTCGAAGGTGAGGAGTTCGACAAGCTCGCGGAAGAGCCGTTCATCCGCCGGCGACCACCCGGCCTGATGCCGCCTCGATGATCGGGCTTTCGCCTTTGCGGTGATGGTTCTCCGTTCGGCACGGTGCTCGATCTGTCGCTCGATCCGGGCAAGATGGCTGCGGGCCTCAGAGCAGGCGGCTCGTATCCTCGCGGCCGGCGCCGGTCCGCCCGGGGGTGTCATGACGAACTCCCCCGGGCGCGGCGCCTCGAACATGCCGCCGGCCATGCCGGAAACGGGGTGGTGTCCGGTGCATAGGAGGCGGACAACGTGACCGGAATGATCGAGGATGCGAGATCCGCGCCGGCGACCGCCCAGTCGACCAGCGGGGAGTGCCCGCCGGCATTCTGCCGCATGGCATCGCTGAGGATGTCATGAAGAGACGCGTCGATGGCGGCGCGCGGCTCCGGCCCCGCCTCGACCAGCAGATGAACGGCGACCAGGTACGTCGTCATGGCCGGCCCTCCCTACGGAGTATCGGGCGCGCCGACGGCGCCCGGATCGAGAGGAGGACGGCCTGCTTCCAGGCGTCGGCGCCGTTATAGTGCCGGCGCAGCCTGGGATGCCAGACGACGAGGAGATCCTCATCGTCGTCACGGGCGGCCTTCCAGCCGAAGGCGGAGGCGATGATCTTCCAGGGCATCGCCGCCTCCTATCCGTTCCAGCCAACGAAGCTCGACGGGCCGGAATAGATCGGGTGGCGATCCTCATCGATGACGAAGCCGAAGCGACCGACGCGGTATTCCTCCGCCGGAACGAGGAACCGGCGCTCCTCCGTGCCAGGACCACGTCGGCCGCCCATCGTGGCGACGACCTCGACGAAGCCCTTCTCGTGGTCGGAGGTGATCGCCGAGATCACGATCCAGTCGCCGGCGTGCTGCTGCTCGAAGGACCGGCGATCCTTCTCGCGGGATTCTCCGGGGGCGAGAACGGTCCCGAAGATCTTCTCCCATGCCTCCGGCCAGCTGTCCTTGATCGTCCGCTCGGCGCAGCGCCGCTCGAAGGGGGTGAACAGGTGCGGGAAGGTGATCGCGACGATCGCCCAGGCTTCATCTTCCTTATATGATGATTGGTCAAGGCATAGGCTCTCCATTGCTGTTTTCCATCAGCTTTTTGCTTCCAATATCCAGGTGAACCCAGGTCTTTCCTCAGCCGGCAACAGCCGGGACAACCTTATATTCGGTCGCTGCATGAGCAGCGGTTCCACATTCCCGCATTCGATGGGCTGGGTTCAGGAAGGCGCGACCATCCTCATACGCGGCGGTTTAAGCCAAAGAAGACTTCCGGTTCGCCTACCTGGATCTGCCGAAGCTGATCAGGCTTCGGCAGATTGCGGAGAGGGTGAGGCCCTATGCATTCTTCAGCCTCGCGCCTTCGATCACGATCCCGGAAGTGACGTACTTCCACAGAGCGACAAGCAGTTTGCGTGCGAGCGCCACGACAACTTTCTTGCGCTGACCAACGCCGCTTGATGCTGCTCGCTGTCGAAACCATCCGGTCAGCGCGGAATCCGGTTGATGGCGCACCCAGAGCCAGGCGACCTGTATCATTGTGGTCCGTAGCCTCGGATTCCCGGTCTTCGATACGCCCTGATCGCGATTGACAGAACCGCTTTGCCACGGCGTCGGCGCCAATCCGGCATAGGCGGCGATCTGCCTGCGATTGTCGAATTTCCGATAAAAACCCTCGGCCCAAAGCATCGACGCGAACTCGGGGCCGATGCCACGCACATTCTCGAGCATGGCAACAGCGCTATTTGCCTCCTTCCGTTCGGACGCAAGAAGTTCGTCGCGCTCTGCCTCGATCGCTCTGATCTGCTCGATGACCAATTCGAGACGATCAAGTTCCCGCGAAATCTGCGCCTTCAAGAACGGCGGGAGGGGACGACCATCCCCCGTGCGCAGGTCTTCAAGGCGCGGCCGCCGATCTCGGTTGAGGGGCCGATAGTCTGAAATGCCTTGAGCGAACAACAATCCTTCAATTCGATTGGCATGTGCCAAACGCTCTACGACGAGAGCTTTCCTTTCCCGAAGAAGCCTGCGCCGGTCTTCCTCGGCGTGAGAGGGAACCCGAACCATTGCGCAGGCGCGGGGTTCGCCACGTTTGAACGCCATCAGCGCGCGGATGAGTATTTCGCCGTCAATGCGATCCGTCTTCGCTCGACGCGCCTTCCTTGGAACCGCGATCGATGTTGCGTCCACGACATGGCTTTCGAGACCTTCGTCAGCCAAGACCCGATGCACCCAGAAGCCGTCGAGACCAGCCTCCTGAATCACAACGATGGGGAGCAGATCGCCGGTTCGGTTTTTTGCCTTCAAACGGCGTTCGGCAAGCAAACTAAGCAACCGTCCGATCTCGCCGGCCGGGAGACCTTTACGCGCCATCTTCGTATCGACGGATGGAAGAAATGACGTAACAAGCCAGTTTGATTGGCTCAACTCGACCGAGACGTAAATGACCT
Organism: Xanthobacter pollutisoli; assembly: GCF_040044995.1. NCBI lineage: Bacteria > Pseudomonadati > Pseudomonadota > Alphaproteobacteria > Hyphomicrobiales > Xanthobacteraceae > Xanthobacter > Xanthobacter pollutisoli. Next base: position 53,125 of record NZ_JBDZDP010000018.1, on the reverse strand, counting down.
TGGCCAGATCCTCGGGAAACTCCGTCTTGTCTGAAAATGTCGGGTTCATGTGCATTCGCTCTTCCGGATGATGTCCGCCTGAGCCTCTCCGCGGCAGGCGCTGCGGTCAATCATGGGACTCGTACCAGCCGCCCACGGCGCGGAGCATGGGATGGACCATGCGGTTGCGCGCCGCCGAGAGGTGGATGCCTCCATGGCCAGCCGTGGAATGGAACACGACATCCTCCGCGTAGAGGGTCGCGCCCTGCGACGGCCCCCAAGGCGTGCTGGCCATCGAGCGGATCTCGCGGCGGCCGAGCGCGCGCTTCTCGCGCTGATGCTCGGCGTTCTCCACGACCTTGACCCGGAAAGCGCCTTCGTCGGCAAGCTCGCCGGAATGACTGTGGAAATCGGCGCGCGTCCATTGCTCCATAGGATGACCGATGCGCCAGCCGCTCGCCAGATAATGACGCCCGTCGCGGGCGGGCAGCATGGCGAAAGTGGTATCGGCGACGCGGGCGACGGCAAAACCCTCGGTGCTGCGGCCGAACGCCACGTCCGGGAATCCGGTGGTGGCATCCGCAGCTTTGTTCGGAGATACGAGCATCGTCATGCCACCGCCCTCCCCTCGACGATATCGGCGCCGACCTCATCGGCCGTCACCTCCTCGAGCACGGCGCGCGGATAGCCATGGCGCGAGAGCCATTCTTCGGCAGCCTGCCGATGCGCAGCGAGATGGACGAGCTCGCCGCCGACGCCGGCGCGGTCGAAGATCCGCACCGACCCGATGGCCGGACGCTCGAGAACCGTGAAGTCCAGCTTCGAGTCGAGCGAGAACGTCCGGTGGACGCGGATGGCGATGACGCCTCCGGCGCCGAAGTCCGCCTCGTGCAGGGTGAAGCTGGCGGACAGGCCGACGCTGCCGATCCCGCGCTCCCCTTGCTTCTGGATCAGGCGGCCCTTGCTGTTGTGGGTCTGCCAGGCGGACAGCTTCCTGGTAAAGCGCTCGGGCGGGCGCGGCGTTCCGTCGGACCAGGCGACGAGGGCGCCGATCGGCGCATTGTCATAGATCGTGTGCGCGGACATGGTGTCCTCCGTGATTGCGCATGCGTGGAAACGAAAGCGCCGCCGGCAGAGCCGGCGGCGGGATGGAATTCGCGTTGCGATGATGTGCGCCGGCTATTCGGCCGCGACGCTGTAGGCCTCGTCGTCGGGCACCTCGGCCGGCTCAATGGCGTCCGGCTCGGCCGACCCCTCGTCGAGATCGTCGTCCTCGCTCGCCTCGTGCTTCACCAGCCAGCTCGCGAGCTTCATCGCGTCGGGCGCGAACTGCGCCGACGGATGAACGAACCGCTCGTCCTTGAAGTGCTCGACGAGAGCGGCGCGGGTGTCCTTCACCTTCTGGCGCGGCAGGACCGGGGTGTCCGTGCACGAGCCTTCGAGCGCGGCGCGGGACAGGCACGAGAGGAATTCCTCCGTGCCCATGTTCGGAAGGAAGCCGTCGGCGCCGATGGCATCGCCGGCGACGCGCGCGACGATGCCGGAGTCGGTGCGGTTCTCGCGGCACGACAGCACATCGATGAGGACGCCGCGCGCCACCTGCTGCAGCGTCTCGCGGTCGAACTCGAGCTTGCCATCATTGCCGACCAGTCGTGCGGCATGGCGGTCCATCCGGGCGTAGCCATAGACGTCGCCCGAGGCGCCGGAGGCGATAGAGATATTGCGGCCGGCGAAGGCGAGGACGAGCAGCGCCAGCAGCGTGTCATCCTCGATCGGCGCGCGGGCGAGCGCCTCGTGCAGCGCATCGGTCCGGAAGTCGCCAACCATTTCGATGCCCCTACGGGTCACGTCCGGGCGCGGCTTCGTGGCCACGATGCCGTCGTCGCCAGCGGCGCCGTTGGTCGGCTCGTCCTTGCCCTTTGCCTTCTTCGGCTCGGGCATACGGTAGTGGACCGTCTGTACCTTGCCCTCGCGATCGAGATACATGGCCGCGTGGTCCGACTTGCCGGGCCGGCCGTAGACCTGCTCGGCTTTGGGGGGCAACTTCGCGCGGCCCCAGGTGTCGGCCTCGACGATGACGCCGCGCTTGGGCAGGTGGTTCGCCATCCATTCCTGCTGCGCCCCGAGGAAGGCCTCGACATCCGTGGTGTAGCGGCTGTCCTCGTCGGCCGAGGCGAACAGGTCCTCGACCCAGGCGATGCCGTAGGCCTTGGCGAGCTCATCGTCGAAGCTGGCGTCCTTCGCGTACATCCGGGTCCTTTCCAGCCCGTTCGCGACGTTGTACCAGGCGACCTGCGGATCGGCCTTGGACGGCTTGTGCTTCTTCCAGACCTCCTTCTGCTCCTCCAACGAGGCGGCGGCGATCGTGCGCAGCTGCTTCTCGTTCGGCATGTCGCCCTTCGCCATGTGGTCAAGCATGGCGGGAAGCACGTTGGCGAGGAGCCGCAGCTTCTTAATCTGGCGGATCGGCAAGGCAAGCGCGACGCCGATCGCCTCCTCGGTCCAGCCGAGCGCGACGAGGCGCTCGATGGCGCGCCACTGGTCGACCGGGTTCAGCGGCTCACGGGCGATGTTTTCGACCATCGAGCGCATCGCGCCATTGTCGTTGGCGGCTTCGTCGACGAGGACCTCGATCTCCTCGAGCCCGGCCGCGATGGCCTGGCGCACGCGACGGTGGCCACGATCAATGATGAAGCCATTGCCGCCGTCAGTTTGCGGCGCGACGACCGGCGGCTGGACGATGCCGACGGCCTTGATCGTCGCCAGCAGCAGGGCATCGGCCTGCGCCGTGGACTTGGTCAGGCGGGTCTTGTCAGGATTCTCCCGCAGCGCGCGCGGATCGACCTTGATGAGATGCATCGGGATGCTCCTTGTGGGGATTTCGGACGCCGCCTTTCGCGGGTCCTTCCTTTGTCTTCCTCTCGAAGACCTCCCCCGGCCCGCGGAGCGGGCGGGCCGGTGCAACTGCGGCCGAGCATCCCTGCCCGGCCGGCCAAGCGGGGCTATAAGCCCTGCGCAGGACGCCGTGGCCGGGGATCGCGCAGGCCGCGGTTGAGCGTCAGCGTCGCCGGTTCGGCCGATCGGCGAACCGGTTTTCTTTCCTGAATGCCCATCCTTTCCTCCCCATATCGCGCCTTGAATGCCGGCCATGATGACGCTATATTCCGTCAGAATTAGCGTCATTTGGACAATAGGAGGCTCGCATGGGGTTGGAGCAATATGCGGATAACGGCTTCCTCGCCCCCCGGAAGATCGCGGTTGCGTTCCGAACCACCAGCGAGGAAGTCGCCCGCACGGCGGGGCTGGGCAAGGATGCCGTCCAGCGCAAGGATCGCGTCCGGTCGGACAAGACCCAACGCCGGCTGCGCGAGATGGTCGAGGTGATCAACAAGGTCGAGCCGCGCTTCGGTTCGACCTTGATGGCCTATGCCTGGTACCGGTCGGAGCCCCTGCCCGGCTTCTCCGGCCAGACAGCCATGCAGCTCGTGCGCAACGGCCGAGTGGATGACGTGCTCGACTATGTCGACGCGGTCGACGCCGGCGTGCACGCCTGACGACGTGCAGTATCGGGGAAAGCTCTATCAAGCGCTGAATCCAGTCTACGCGCGCGAGCCATTGTCCGGGCGAGGAGCCGAACTCTATGGTGGACGGTTCAACCCGAAGGGCCTGGCCGCGCTCTATGCGTCATTATCGGTGATGACGGCGCTGCGCGAAGCCAATCAGGTCGGCAACCTCCAGCCGACCACGCTCGTCTCTCACGACGCGGAGATCGATGGCATATTCGATTGCCGGGATGATGAGGCGCTCGAGGCAAAGGGCATGGACGCTGCGGCACTCGCCGACAGCACATGGCGCGACCAGATGAAGGCGAGCGGGGAAGCGCGAACGCAGACCTTTGCCCGGCGGCTCATTGCCGCCGGCCATAACGGCCTGCTCGTCAGGAGCTTTGCGGCCGGCGCGACTGCTGAGGATTTGAACCTCGTGCTCTGGAGATGGGGCGACAGTGCCCCATCTCGTCTCGTTCTGATCGACGATGAGAACCGCTTGTCGCGAGAGCGATCCTAGAGCACGTTCCGATCAGATTGGATCACCAATCTGATCGGTAAAACGTTCTCTATCTTCGAGTTAGAGACGGATTCACCGATCAGGTTGTTTCAACCTGATCGGATCCGGCTCTAGACCATTTCCCCGTTTCACTGAATCGGGGAAATGCTCTAGCTTGTTGAGTTTACGCGTTTTCTTTACGCGAACCGGTATCGACTTCGCTCGAAAACGCTCTAAGCAGCAATCCGATCACGGGAACTCTCCGTATCGTTCGCAAGATCAGCCTCGATCTCGGCGAGCTGCGTGCGCTTCGTCTCCAGCTCGTCGGCGAAGGCGAATGCGCCGCCCTCGCGCACCTGATAGGAAGCGAGGCGACGGCGGGCATTGGTCAGTCGCTGCCCATATCCTTCCTGTTCCTCCTCGAAACCCGACAGCGCGTGCTCGAGCCGGGCGACGGCGCCGAGCGGCGTGACCGTAACAGGCAGATCGATCTCGTAGTCCGCGCCGGTCCGCAGCAGCATTATGGCGTAGTGGAAGCCGTCGCGTCCGACCCGCTCGCCATGGAATGCGAGATCGAAACCGCGGAGCGAGGCGATGACGACTTCTCCCTCCTGCTGGAGTTGGATGAGGGTGAGGATCTCCTTCATCAGAGCGCGGCCGGCCCCCTTGCGCTCGGCATGGCGGTTCCCGGTCACGGTTATGGCGAAGGCATCGCCCAAGGTCGGCGCGAGCCGTTCGATGTCCTGCCCGATCTCGGCGATGCGCCGGGCCGAAATCTCGATCTCGCGCTCGGCATCGCGGATCTGGCGGCGAATGGCATGCTGGTCGTCGACATGGGCGGCGCGCAGGCGATCTAGCCGCGCAATCTCGGCTTCCAGCCCCGCCTTCTGCATCAGGCGCTGGTCGCCGCTGGCGATGGCCTTCGCCATGGCGAACTGCGATGCCTGCCCCTCGCCCATGTCCTCAAGCCTGCGGATCGAGGTGTCGCCGGAGAGCGCCGCGGCAATGAACCGGGCCTTTCGCTCGTTGTTCTGCCACATCCTGGCGTCGAGCGAACCGAGCGTCGCGTAGGCAAAGATGTCGATGACGTCATGCTGATTGCCTTGCCTTGCGATCCTGCCTTCACGTTGCTCGATCTGGGACGGCAGCCATGGCACATCGAGGTGATGCAGCGCCTTCAGCCGCAGCTGCGCGTTGACGCCCGTTCCCATCGTGTCCGAACTGCCGAGAAGGAAGCGGACCTTGCCAGCCCGGACATCGCCGAACAATCGCTGCTTCGCGTCGGACTTCTTGTAGTCCTGGATGAAGGCGATTTCGGCGGCGGGCACGCCCAGCCGGACCAATTCGTCGCGGATCCAGCGGTAGGCCGAGAAGCCTCGACTTTTCTCGACACCGAGCGTGCCGAGATCCGAGAAGATCATCTGCGCGGCACCGGGCAGCTCGTAGGGCTTTCCATCGCCGCGGACATAGGTGTTTTCCGCCGTTTCCTGCCAGATGCGGAAGGCGTTCGCGACGAGCTGGTTGAGCTTGTTTCCGGGCTCATTGTCATTGTCGGGATCGACCAGCCGCAGATCGATCGCGGCATGGCGCCCGTCGGTGATGACGGACAGCAGGATGTCATCACCGGGCTCTGGGGGACGGTCCCGCTGCTCGATGGCGGTGATGCGGGCGTCGAGCAGGCGCTGATAGGCCTTGAACGCCGCACTCGGCGGCACGGTGATGATCTGGCGCTTGCCGCCGGAGATCTCCGGAACCTTCACATGGTCGCGAAGGTCCGCCGGCATCACCACGTCGGCAAACGAGCGGAACATGGCGATCAGCTCGGGGACATTCACGAACTGCGCGAAGCGCGTCACCGGCTTGTATTTGCCCGAAGGCTGCAGCTCGAGCTCGGTGGAGGCGTCGCCGAAGGTCGACGCCCACGCATCGAATTCGTGCAGACCACGTTCGCGCAGCGCCGCGTGGCCGAGCAGCCGCTGTACGGTGAACATTTCTCCGAGGGTGTTGGTGATCGGCGTGCCGGAAGCCAGCACAAGCGCCCTGCCCGGGTTCTTCGTCTCGATGAAGCGGGATTTGACGAACAGGTCCCAGGCGCGCTGCGAGCCGTTCGGATCGACACCCTTCAGGGTCGACATGTTGGTGGCGAAGCTGAGCTTACGGAACTCCTGCGCTTCATCGACGATGATCTGATCGACGCCGATCTCCGAGATGGTCAGCAGGTTGTCCTTGCGCGTCGCGAGTGCCTCGAGCCGCTCCTTCAACCCCTCCTTCAGTCGCTCCAGCCGCTTGCGCGAGACGCGGTCGTCGCTCTCGACCTTGGTCAGCAGCTCCTCGTAGAGTTCCAGCTCGTCCTGGATCATCTTCTGCTCGAAAGCCGACGGCACGCCGATGAAGCGAAAGGCGCTGTGAGTGATGATGATGGCGTCCCAGGTCGCCGTCGCCGCGCGCGACAGGAAGCGGTGGCGCTTGTCCTTGGTGAAGTTGGTCTCGTCGGCGACGAGAATCCGGGCGTTCGGATAGAGCGCCAGGAACTCACGTGCCGCCTGCGCCAGGCAATGGCCGGGAACGACGAGCATGGCCTTGGCGATCAGCCCGAGCCGGCGCTGCTCCATGATGGCGGCGGCGATCGACATGGTCTTGCCGGCGCCGACGGCGTGAGCGACGTAGGTGCTGCCGGAAGAGATGATGCGCCAGATGACGCGCTTCTGGTGCCCATAAAGCGAAAAGGCGCCTGAGGCGCCCGGAAGCTGGACATGATCGCCGTTGAAGGCGCGTGGCGCGATATTGTTGAAGCGATCATTGTAGACTCGCGCCAGACGGTCCGTTCGATCGGGATCGCTCCAGATCCAGGTCTGGAACGCGGTCTTGATCTTGGTGAGCTTTTCCTTGGCCGCTTCCGTGTCGACGACATTGAGCACCCGGCGCTCGTTGTCGCCGTCCTTCACGATGTCGAAGATCTGCGGCACGGAGGAGTTCAGCGCATCCGAGAGGAGCTGGCCGGCATGACGCCGGTCGGTCCCCCACTCCGACGTGCCGGCCGCCATATATCCAAGCTGCCGCGCCTCGACGGTCCAAGAGGCCAGTTCCGGCATGTGATGGATCCGGATCTCCGCGCCCATCGTCTCGCGCACGAAGGCGACGACGTCGGCGGCCGGTATCCACGGCGCGCCGAGACGCGCGGTGATGTCGGAAGGCCGCAGATCGGCCGGCTGCACGGCCTGCAGCGCGGTGACGTTGTGCTGATAGGCTGGATCGAGCGCGGCCGCGGCCTGCGCGGTGACGAGCTTCGAGCGGACGGCACCCGAGAGATAGGCGTCGGCGGTCTGCCAGAAGCCGTCGGCGGGATCGCGGAAGATGGCGTTGCCGAGTTCGGCGATGATGTGCTCGACATCACGGTGCAACAGCTCGGCGATGTGGTCGGGATCGACATGACCGCGCTCGTTGAGAACGACGGCGAGCGCGTCGGCAGGTGACGTGATGATCGCGGCCGGCGGCGGCGCGATGACCCGCTCGGTGAAGATCGGACCGGGCTTGGCCGTGTTGCTCTCGAGGTCGTAGTCCTCGATCGAGGCGACCAGCCAGCAATCGGGATCGTCCAGGAAGGGCTGGATGTTCGGGCGGCGGTGCGTCTCACGCACTTCGCCGGTGTCCTCGTCCTCGCTGGTCGAGACGACGGTGGTGTTGATGGGACCAAAGTCGCGTACGAAGTTCGACCAGGCGATGCGCAGCTTCACCTGTGCCGGCTTCCACGGCTTGTCGAACTCCTGGGCCTTCAGCACCTCGCGGACCGCGTCGCGGATCGGGATCAGCTTGCGGAGAATGCGGACGTGCTTTTCCGGAATGCCCTCGGGGCTGCGCCCGTTGCGCACGCGGATCGCGACCGGGGTTCCGTCGACGAGCTGCATGAGGCCATGACGGCTGTCGACGAAATAGCTGCCCTCCCGCGCCCGAGACGCGTCGGGCAGGTCGGCGGTCGGGCTCGTGTCATCGGAGAGCTCGGCCTCGATTGGCTCGGGCTCGCCGTCATAGATGCCTTCCGGAAGGAAGGTAAGCGCCGCGGCAAGGCCCGCGTCGAGATCCTCGCCCTCGCGCAGCCTGCACGTATAGGTCTCGCCGAAGGGGCCGGAGGTCAGCCCATGTGTTCCGAGCACCATGTCCGGACGGCGGGCGAACCAGCGGTTGACGCGAATTGGGGCCTCGTCCTCGGTCGCAGGGCGCACCTCATCAAGGTCGAGCCAGGACAGATCGCCCTCCGGCTGACCGTCCCGGCGCCGGCGGAAGAACAGAATGTCGACTTGCGCCTCGGTTCCGGCATCGGCGCGGAAGCTGCCTTCAGGCAGGCGGACCGCGCCGATGAGATCGGCCATGGTGGCAATGTGCTCGCGGGCCGAGCTGCCCGCCTTGTCCATCGTGCCGTGCGACGTGACAAAGGCCGCGAGCGCTCCCGGCTTCAGCCGGTTGATCGACCTGGCGATGAAGTAGTCGTGCAGCCGCAACCTGAGCGACCGGAAAGCGCGATCCGAGCGCACGGCGCGGTCGGAGAAGGGCGGATTGCCGATCGCTAGATCGAAATGCGCCGGCAGGTCGACGCGGGCAAAGTCGCCTATGACGATCCGGGAGCGCGGCTGAAGGAGCCGGGCGATCCGCGCCGTGACAGGATCGATCTCGATGCCGGTGACGTGAGAGACGGATCGCAAGTTGTCCGGCATCAGCGCGGGGAAGAGTCCTGTGCCGATGCCGGGCTCCAGCACCCGCCCACCGCGCCAGCCGAGACGTAGCAGGCCGGCCCAGATGGCACGGACGATATATTCGGGCGTGAAGTGGGCGTACTGCGTGCAGCGTGCGAGCGAGGCGTAGTCCGCGCTGCTCACGGCTTCCTCCACCCCGGCGCCGAGCGCCTCCCAGCCCTTCCGGAACCGATCCTCACCGGGGCGGCGAAACACGCCATTGGCGAGATCGGACGCGCCGAAGCCGGTGAACTTGATCAGCGCCGTCTGCTCCTCCGGTGTGGCCGAGCGCTGCGCCGCTTCGATCGCGGCTGCCAGGCGAATGGCGGCGAGATTGTCACGGGCCCGGTCCTTCCACGAGCGGGCAAGCTGGCGCGTCCCGGTGAGATGAAAGTTCTCACCCGTCTCGGCAGGGCACGCGACGGATCGCCTTTCAACCGAAGCCATCGGCGCGGCCGGCGCCGGCGTCATGGGCGGTGGATCGTCGTCGTCCGGTCCCTCGGTGAAGCTCGCCGAGAATGCGGTGACGCCGAGGCCGAGGTCGGACGAGAGCGCGGTGTTGCCGAAGAGATCGAGGGTGAAGGGATCGTCTTGCGCCATGGGGAATGTCTCCTGTGATGAAGGCGCGCGCCATCGGCCCCGCCGGAGGCCGGCGAGGGTGTGACACGTTCGATAGTCGGGAAGGGTGGGCGAGGTCCGCCCGCCGGGTCAGCGGCGGATCAGGGCGAGCGACAGGCTGGTGTCGCTGGTTTCGATCGTCAGGTGCGTGGCGCCGGGGGCGGCGGCCATCAGCCTCTCGAGCTCGACGGCGTCGAGGAATTCGATCCCGTCATCGCAGCCGAAGTGCTGGCGCTTGTAGTGCCAGTAGTCGGGATTGGTCTTCGGATCGCACTCCTCGGCGTAGCAGACGAGGGCGCGTTGCCCCTCGGCGAGCTTGCCGTTTGAGAGGAGGTACACCCCTTCATCGCCGACGAGCCATAGGCCGAGCCGTTCGTCTTTGCCCGGGGCGAGACCGTAATGGGGATTGCGGTAGCCGCCATTGGTCGCGCCGTCGGATTTTCCGCGGGCGATGACGGCGCGGACTTCCTGCACGGGGAAGGTGAACATGATCGCCACCTCACGCCGCGATCGCGTCGGGCAGGTAGCGCAGATGCACCGGCAGCTTGGCGGAGACCTGCGCGTCGGTCAGCCCGTCGAGCAGGACCAGGCTGGTGCCTTGCCGTCCGCCGTAAAACAGCACGGTGCGCTTGCCGCGATCGGCCTCCGGCCAGCGGTCCCCGGCATAGCCGCGATAGTCGTCATGCGTCGCGCTCCAGATGTGCTCGAGGCGCTCGGTTCGCGTCATCGCCTTCACCGGGCGCGATTCCCGGTTGATGATCGCGGCACGCATCCGCTCTGGCGAAGCCGTGTCGGCGAGATCGCAATAGCCGTGGAAATGACGGACCCGACCATCGATCATCAGCGCGAAGAAGACGCCGGTGACGCTGCCGGTCAGGAATTCGCGCATGGCGAACATGTCGCCGCGCATCCAGAGCGGCGGCAGGATCTCGAACATATAGTCGTGGTCGACGGGGCTGGTTTCGAACCATTCGCCGGTGTAGAGCGCGCTCGCATCGCCGTCCCAGCGGAAGGGTCGCTGCGCGTGACGGTCGAACATCCGGAACATCTGGCGCCGGTCGGGAACGCCTTGAAACACCTTGCGGATAGGGGTGGAGAGAGTCATGTCGGGGCTCCTTCAGCCTCGTCGGGCTGGAGCGCGGCGCATCCTCTTGGATCACCATCATCTTCAGCCCTTCAGGATCTCTCCCCGCGGCCGCATCGAAGTCCGGGCGGGTCAAGGGCCGCGCAGCGGGCGAAGCTTCACCCTTGACGCGGCCGGCGGGCATGCGGCAGCCGGTTTCCTTCCCTCTTCTTCCCTCCTCTTTCTGGCGCGCAGATCTTCGTTCCAATCCTCATGCTCGGGCTTTTGCCGTCTGTAGTCGGCGGTCGTCGCCACGGCGATCGTCGCGATTCGTTCGGCAAAGACCTCGCCCTGCGCATTGTTGTCGGTAGCCGCCACAAGCAGGGCGCCATGGCGTGATGCGAGCAGCCGGATGGCGGCTTCGGTCGCTGGCGCCCATCCGCCGCCAGTGCTGAGATAGAGGCTGTCGGAGTGCTGGCTTTCAATCGCGGCGAGGCTCATCGCGTCGATCGCAGCCTCGGTAACACAGAGCCGGCGGGCACCGACCGGCCCGAGGCGGAACAGGACCTTGCCGCCGCCGCGGGCGAAACCGCGCCATTCGGGGCCGCGCTCCTCCCAGCCCGTAACCGCGCCGGTCTCGTCGACATGGGCTGCCCACATGCTGCCGCGAGGCCCTTCTCGGAGGCGATCCTGCTGGATTGCAGCGCGGATGATCGTCTCGGGAAGAGCGCGCTCGCCGCGGAGATAGCGCCAGGTCATGGAGCCGGGCCATGGCCTGCGCCGCGCGCGCCAGCGATCGGGAATGCCAAGGTCGGGATCGTGCTCGCGGGCCTCCCTCGTCCAGACGGGCTCGTTCGGCACGAAGCCAACCAGGTCCGAAACCCGCTGCAGCACCTCCACAAAGCCGACACCATCGAGATGCTCGACAAGCGAGAACACGTCACCCTTGGCTTCGGACCGTGCATCGAACCAGCCCTTGCCGTGATGGATGACGATAATGATGTCGTCACCGCGCCGGTACTTGACCGCCCTGCGCGTGCTCTCCTTCAGATCGATCGCGAACCCAGCCTTTTGGAGCGCAGCCGCGCAGGGCACACGGCTCCTCAGCTCCTCGATATCCGTCTTTTCCATCTTATTCTCCAAACGCGCCTTCGCGTCGGACCTTTCCCGCTTGAATTTTCCTCATCCCGCACGCCGCGGGACCATTCCATGCCTCCGCGAAGAGCGAAGGGGGCAAGGGCGCGGCTGGCAACTGATGAATCCTGCAGGGCGCGCAGCGCCCTGGCCTTGGCCAGCCGCGGCGCAGCCTCCCTTGCGGCCGCCCGCTCGCGAGCGGCACGTACTCGTCCGGGCGAACCCGGCTCAATGAGCCGGGCCGAACTGGTGGGGATCGTATTCGTGGACGACGACCACGTCGGCGTCGTCGAGTTCGTCGCTCGGCATGACGCCGAATTCTCCATCGACCTCGAACAGCGTGACCGGGACCATCAGGGTGCGAGCGAGCTGGAACGCGTGGGATTGTGCGAGGGAAAGATCGTGCGACATCTGAGGGCTCCATCTTGGAGCGAGGCCGATCCCCGCTCGATGGCGTCCGTCAGTGTCCTCAACCGGCCGCGATCACCGCGCAGGCAAAGCCGCAGCGGCGGCATGCTCTGCATAGCCGACCCCTTTTGTGGGTTGATCGTGGAAGGCCGGGCGGAGGACCAGGAAAGCCATCCAAGGAGAGCGGGGTCGGACTCGGCGCGAAGGTGTCCGTGCCCTCTCGCACACTCCTTTTTCCGAACGCCGAACCACATGGCCGTACCGGTACACGCCCGGCCCCGCGCCGCACCTCAGGTCAGAAGGCTTCAGTGCTTTGCCGAAGCGGCGGCGGCGCAGCTGTCCGATCAATCGTCCCGACTGCGAGAAACTCCCCCACATCGCGGCTCATCGTCCACGATCGCCTGGACCACGGCGAGGTCCATCGGCGCGTGCGGCGAGATTCTCGTCACCTCGGCCGCCACCTTACCCCAATGGATGAACTCGCCGGCTTGACCGCACGCACGGGCCCGAGCAGCCAGTCGCTGCGCCTCGTAGTACGCGCCAAATTCGTCATGCTGCATCAGACGACGCGCGTCTGCCTGCCATGTCCGGCGGATCTGCCTTCGTCCCTCCATCCACCGTCGCAGCGCACTCAGCAAGAACCCCCGCCTTCCCTTCCTCGGGCGGCATTCGCCCGGACCGCGTCAGGGATGGCCGCCCGCCAGGGAGAAGACCTAACCTCGGGCTTCGGCGCAGCCTACAGCCCGGCCCGAAGGGCGACGCCATCATTCACTTCAGGTTTTGAAGCACTCCGACCATATTGCTGAGGTCCGAGCCTTGAAATAGGTCAAGGTCAAAGGCGAGGTTATGGCTGGGCGGGTCGCGTGACGTGAATTTACTGCTGAATGGATATAGAAGGCGGCTATCTCCGCAACATCATTCTGAACGCCACAGAACATACGGAACGTGTGGATGCCGCCGTTGCCTATGTTTCCGAGAGTGATCTGCTGTTCGATTGGTGCTGTGAGGATAAACTCCCGCTTCACTTCTGGGGACGGTTCGATGAGCAAGTCCCTGTCGGCATTCCGGTTCTCGACAAATTCGCACCTCCGACGCGCGAGCCGGCGACCCAGGATCCCACAGTCAGGCGCATCGGGGCGCCCGCAAAGTTGTCATCTGGCAGCCAAGCGCCTCATCGCATCGTCATCCAGACTGATTAGATTTGTTCTAAAAATTGGTGCAGACCGGTTCCCCCCTGGCACCATGTTGCGCGCCAATCCGTAGGTCCTCCCAGCAGGTATCACCATGAAACCCCTTCACCGCGAAAACCATCTGATCGAGCGCATCGGCTGGCTGCGCGCCGCCGTCCTTGGCGCCAACGACGGCATCATTTCGACGGCAAGCCTCATGGTGGGCGTCGCGGCGGCATCGACCAATGCGTCGGAGATCCTGGTCGCGGGTGTCGCGAGCCTTGTGGCCGGCGCCATGTCGATGGCGGCGGGCGAATACGTTTCGGTGAGCTCGCAGGCCGATACCGAGAACGCCGATCTGCGCAAGGAGCAGCGCGAGCTCGCCGAGCAGCCGGAGAGCGAGCTCACCGAGCTCACGCAAATCTACGTGCGACGCGGGGTCGAGCCGGCGCTGGCGCGTCAGGTGGCCGAGCAGATGACGGCAAAGGACGCTTTCACCACCCATGCGCGGGATGAGCTGGGGCTCGCCGAGCATGTGGTCGCGCGCCCCATCCAGGCCGCGCTGACATCGGCGGTGACGTTCGCGCTCGGGGCTGCGATCCCGCTCGTCATTTCCCTGCTGGCGCCCACCGCATTGATCGCGCCGATCGTCTCCGGCGGGTCGCTGGTCTGCCTCGCGGCGCTGGGCGCGCTGGGCGCGCGTGCAGGTGGTGCGGACATCTGGAAGCCGACCATCCGCGTGACGTTCTGGGGTGCGATCGCCATGGCGGCGACCGCAGCCATCGGAACGCTGGTCGGTCACGCCGTGTAGGGGTCTCCCATCGGGGCTGTCGCCATCTCGGGTGGCGGAGCCAGAGACCACGTCGCCTCCACCGCGCCATCCGCGCGCACGAACAGCGCCGCAAGGCCCAGGCGGCGGGCGAGGGCTGGCCCCTCGCTCGCCCCGCGCACCAGCAGCGCGGTCGCCCAGGCGTCCGCCGCCATGCAGGTCTCGCCGAGCACGGTGACGGCGCAAAGGTCGTTTTCCAGCGGCGCCCCCCGCGCCGGGTCCATGGTGTGGGAGAGGACGCGGCCGGCCACCTCCACCCGATGGCGATAGGTGCCCGAGGTGGCGACGGCGGCGCCGGAGAGTTCCAGCACGCCGATGATGTCCCGCTCGCCGGCGGATGGCCGCTCATGGGCCACCGTCCACGGTCGCCCGTCCGGCTTCTGGCCTTCGGCGCGCATCTCGCCGTCGATGCCCACCAGAAAGGAGGAGAGGCCGGCCGCGCGCATCTCGCGGGCCAGCTCATCCACGCCGAAGCCCTTGGCGATGCCGGCAAGGTCGAGCCGGAGCGGCGCCAGACGGCGGGCGCGGCCGCTGGCCGGATCGAGTTGCAAGGTCTTGGGCGGCTCGAACGAGGGGCGGCCGGCAAGCCCCGCGATGCGTCCGCCATCGGGGCCCGGCGATGCGCCGAAGCCCCATGCCCTCACCAGATCGCCCACCCCGATGTCGAATGCCCCGCCCGAGAGACGGCCGATCTCGAGGGCGGTCGAGAGGACGTGCATCAGTTCGCGGGGGATGGGCATCCACGCCCCGATGGGCGCGGCGTTCAGCCGTTCCAGATCGGAGTCGGGCCGGAAGGTGGACATCTGCTGTTCCACCTGGTCCACGGCGATCTGGAGACGGCGGGTGAGCGCCGCTTCATCCATCCCGCCCGCCGCGAAGAAGACGGCGGACCAGCGCGCGCCCATGGCCGGCCCGCTCAGGGCGTGGCGCCGGAGCGCCGTCCCACCCCGACCCGCATCAATAGACATCTTCGACATAGCGTCCGCTCGATTTGAGGGTGGGAAGGTCGAGGCCGAGCGGACGCACCACGGGCTCGAGCGCCCGGGTCACGGCCTCGGCCATGTCGCGGCCGCCGCACACCAGGATCTGCGCCCCCTGCTTCACCAGTTCCCGCAGGCGCGGGGCGTCGGCGGCAATGCGGTCCTGCACATAGGCGCTCTCGTCCGCGTCCCGCGAGAAGGCGGTGCGCAGCGTCGTCAGCCGCCGCTCGGCGAGGTGCTGGGCCAGCTCGTGCTCATAGAGGAAGTCGGAGGCCGCGCTCCGCCCGCCCCAATAGAGATGCACCGGCCGGCCCGCCGCATTGGCCCGCACGAAGCCGGCCAGCGGCCCGATGCCCGCCCCCGCGCCGATGAGAATGAGCGGGCCGCGTCCCTTGGCCGGACGGAAGGTGGGATTCTCGCGAATGAAGGCATCGATGCCCTCGCCGGGCGCGAGCTCGTGCAGGAAGGTGGAGCAGAGGCCGTCCGCGCGCAGCCGCACGCAGATCTCCAGCACGCCGTCGCGGGTGGAAGAGGCAAGCGAATAGAAGCGCGGCATGTAGTCCCCCGGCGGCACGATGCCCACGAGGTCGCCGGCCTCGAAGGTCGGCAGCCGGCCGGGTGCGCCGGTGCGCGGGTCCGCCGGCGCCTGAAAGCGCAGGATCGCCACCGGCGCGCCCACCGCCTCGCCATAGAGCTCGCGCCCGGCGAGCACGAGGGGCATGGTCTTCGGCGGCTCGGCCACATGGGTAAGCACGAGATCATGCCCCAGGGCGCCGCCGAGATCCCGCCCCCACTGGGCGAATTCCTGCGCCGAGCGGCGATCGATCCTTTTCATGGGCAGAAGCTGCGGGCATCCCCGCGCCTCAAGCGCATCGGCGACCGCGCGGGCGAACCGGCAGAAATGCGGGAAGCTGCGATCGCCGAAGCCCAGCACCGCTACCGCCGGTTGCCCCGGCAGGCCCGCGAGGCGGGACAGGAACTGCTTGGCCGATTGGGGCGCGGCCCCCTCGCCATAGGTGGCGGCGAGCACCAGCACGCGCGGGGCGACAAGATGGGCCGCGCTCACCTCGTTCATGGCGGCGGTGTGGACCTTGTGGCCGGCGGCGACGAGGGCCGTGTGCAGCGTGCCCGCGAAGCCCCAGGTGGAATTGCCCTCGCTGCCCACGAGGATCACCGTATCGGCCCTCCGCACTGGCACATTGGCGGAGATGCGCGGCCGTGCCGCCCGCCGCCGCAGCCACAGGGCGAAGCCGGTCGCGGCCAGCACCGGAACCGCCGCCGAGGCAAGGCCGAGCAGGAGGCCGAGAACCCAGGCGCCGCGCCCGGTGTGCAGCATGCGCACGAGGTCGTTCATCCGCTCCAGCGCCGTCGCCGGGGTCATGGCAAGCGTGGCGCCAGTGGCGGCATCCACCAGCCGCTCGCCGTCGGCGGTGACGAGGGTGAAGACATCGGCCGGGCCGGCGGGATCGGGGAAGGTGAGCTCGCGCAGATCCTTGAGCTTTAAGGCCCTCAGGCCGGTGAGCGTGCCGACGGGAGCCGGCGCGCCGCCGCTGGCGGCGACGGCGGAGTTCGCGCCCGTCGTTTCGGGCAGAAGGCCGAATGTGCCGGCCCACATCCACAGTCCGGTCAGCGAAGACATGATCAGGCTCACGGCGGCCAGCCGTCCCAGCTCCCCATGCCAGCGTTGCGCCGGGGTGCCGCGGATGGGCCGCAGCAACGCCCCCGCGCCGCCCAGCCGGCGGGCGAGCAGCATGAGGCCGGAGACGGAGACGCCCAGCATGGCCAGCGCGCCGATGGCCGCCGCCACGCGGCCCGCATCGCCCGCGAGGAAGGAGCGGTGGAGATTGGTGAAGAAGCGGGTCGTTTCGGACACCGCGTAAGGTCCGAGCCCGGTGCCGGTGGCGGGGTCGATGCGCTCCACGCCGCGCGTGTCGCCATCGTCGAAGGCCGCGGTGAGGCTGCCGTCCGCCCGCAGCCGGATGGCGCTGACGCCGGGATGGCGCGCGGCGACCTGCGCGGCGAGGTCCGCGACACTCGCCGCCGCCGGGATCGCCGGCGCGGCGGCGCGATCGAGCGCCGGCTGCACGGAAAGGACCGCGCCGGTGAGGGCGGTGACGGCAAGGGCCAGCGCCAGCGCGATGCCGGGCAGGCCATGGAGGCGGCGAAGCATTTTGGGGATGTCCGAAGGGGGATCAGAAGGTGACGGTGAAGGATTTCACATAGCCCTTGCCGGCGAGGGGCTTGCCGGATGCGCTTGCGGCGAGCGGGGCGACCACCTCGGAGGGATTGTCCATCCCGTCCTCGACCGCCGTGTCCACATGGACCTTGTAGCCGGCATCGATCATGGCATCGGCGAGATCGAGGGTGATCTTGAGCGTCTTGCCGGAGCCGACGCTGGCGCCGGTGATGCCGTCGATCTCGGTGGGGCGCCCGCCGGAGGCGCGCTGCCAGTCGGAGAGGTGGCGGTAGTATTTCGCCTTGCCCCCGGCCATCCAGAGCGTGCCCTTGTAGGCACCGGCGGCATCGGTGACGTAGAGCACCAGATAGGCGCCGTTGCCGCCGTAAGGCTTCAGGGTGGTCTCGAAGGTGACCTGCCGCGCCTCGGCCAGCACCGGCGAGAGCAGGGTGGCGGTGGCGGCCACGGCGGGAAGAACGAATTTCATCTGATTATTCCTTTGAAGGTGCGCGGGGGCGGCCGGAGGTCACTGCACCTCGACCTTGGGCCGGGCCTTGCCCTGGAACAGGCCGTTGTCCGGGACGGGCGCTGCGGGATCGGCCGGGCCGTTCTGCGGAACCGCGCCGGGGCGACCGCCCGAACGGCCGTCATCGTCGTCGTCATCATCATCATCATCATCATCGTCGTGGCGGCCGTGATGGCGATCCCCGCGCTCGTGCTGACGATCGTTGTCTGCGAGCCGGAGGGGCCGGGTGTCGGCGCGGGCGGCGTCGTCGCGGATGTGGAACGGCAGGTCGAGATGATCGATCTGCGTGGCGGCGAGCGCCACGCAGAGGCCGGCGGTGGACAGGAGAAGGGCCGTTCCGATCAGGGTGCGCGTCTTCATGGGAGCCTCCCGGCAAGGTATCAGGCAAGTCATCAGGGAAGGGATGACGGAGGCACACTCGCGCCCGAACCTGACAGCTCCCTGAAGGAGGGGCGGGATCGCGTTCAGCTTCCCGTCAGGATCGCGCTTGCCCAGGAAAGCGCACCACGGCGCTGAAGCCATCCGCACCGCCCGGGATCGGCGAGGCGATCTCCAGAGTGAGCCCCGCGCCGCGGCAGATGGCGGCGGCGATGGCGAGCCCGAGGCCGGAGCCGTCCGCCCCGGTCGGCCCTCGCTCGAACGGGCGCAGCAGCAGGGCGAGGCGGTCGGCGGGCACCACGGGACCGTGGTTGGAGACTTCGAGCCGGTCTGCGGCGAGGCAGACATGAATGGGGGTGTCCGGCGTGCCGTGTTTCAGCGCGTTCTCGATGAGGTTGCGCGCGAGCACGGCGAAGGCGTCGGGGTCGAGATCGCTGACGAGGCCGCCGTCCGCCGCGATGGTCATTTCGATGTCGGCGGCGCGGGCGCTCTGGCGATCGAGGTCCGCAATGACATGGTGCAGTACCGGCGCGAGCGGGGCCGGCGCCTCGGCGAGGAGGCCGGCGCCTTCGGCCTTGGCGAGCTGCAACAATTTCTCGGACACGCGCGAGAGACGCCGCAGCGCGCCCGCAATCGTCCGCGCCCGCTCCTGCTCCGGTCCCTCGGGCAGCTCAGCCATGAGGCGCTGGGTCTGGGCCAGGGCGGCCGCGATGGGCGTGCGCAGCTCATGGGCGCTGTTGGCGGCAAAGCCGCGCTCCGCCTCTAGCGCGCCACGCAGCCGTTCCAGCAGCGCGTTCACCGCGCCGGCGACCGGCGCCATCTCCTCGGGCAGTCCCTGCTCTGGCACCGGCGCAAGGTTGCCGCGCCCGCGTTCCGCGATGGCATAGCGAAAGGCGAGCACCGGCTTGAGAGTGAGGCGGAGCGTGAGCCAGACACCGGCGAGCGCGATGGGCACGAGGGCGATGAGCGGCCAGATCAGCGCCATCACCGCCCGCTGCACCGCGGCGGCGCGATGGCTGAGCTCCTCGGCTGCCGTGACGACGATGGTGCCCCGGACCGCGGCTTCGGTATAGGTGCGCAGGCGCGCCGTGGTGTGAAAGCCGGGGGCGAGGCCCGCGGGGATCGCCATCTGCTCCGCATCGCTGGATTGGAGCAGCACGCGGCCTTCGGCATCGCGCACCACATAGGTAATGTATTCCCGGTGCGGGCCAACCGGCGCCATGTGTTGGGCGCCGGCGCCGTCCTCGCGGGAGAGCAGTTCAGAATAAGCGAGCGGCAGCACCCTCTGGGCCACCTCCTGCAGAGCGCTGTCGAACACCTCGTCGATCTCTTGCCGCAGCACCAGCCCCGCCACGGTGGCCGCGGCAAGCCACAGAGCCGCGACCGACAAGGCGAGCCACAGGCCGAGGCGCCGGCTCAGGCTCCACCGCCGCGGTCCGCTCATGCACCGCCTCCGGGTGTGCCGAGGCGATAGCCCATGCCGCGTACGGTCTCGATCACGTCGGCGCCGAGCTTCTTGCGCAGACGGGCCACATAGACCTCGATGGCGTTGCTCTCCACCTCAGTATCGAAGGAATAAAGCCGCTCCTCCAGTTGCGGCTTGGACATGAACTGGTGCGGCCGCTGGACAAAGGCCTCGAACAGCGCCCATTCCCGCGCCGTGAGGGCGACCGCCTGCCCGGCGCGCCGCACCGAGCGGGCGGCGAGGTCCACCTCGATATTGCCGAGCGTGACCAGCGGGTTGGGATTGCCCGCATAGCGCCGGCCCACCGCGCGGATGCGCGCCGACAGCTCGCACAGGTCGAAGGGCTTCACCAGATAGTCGTCGGCGCCGGCATCGAGGGCGGCGATGCGGTCGGAAATCTGGTCGCGCGCCGTGAGCACCATGACCGGCGTCGCTGCGCCCGCGCTGCGCAGGGTCCTGAGGAAATCGGAGCCGCGCCCGTCGGGGAGCATCAGGTCGAGGAGGATCAGGTCGAAGGCCGCGGCATGGACGGCGTCGGCGGCCTCGCTGAGGCGTGTCACCCAGTCGGTGCCGTGCCCGTCCGCGACGATCTGGTCGCGCACGGCCACGCCCAGGACGGGATCGTCTTCGATCAGCAAGATACGCATCTGTCACCTCGGTGCGCCGCATGGCAATCTAGCGCGGCCGGAGGTGGAAGGGGCGAGGGAATGCGTCCGGGCGTTCAGCTGGGCGTCAGCTTGGCGTGCTGTTCATGGGCGCCGGGGCGGAAGGAGGATGCGCGGTGAGACGCCCAGGGTTCGCATTTCAACTTTTCTACGCCAGCCTCTTGGCGGCCAGCCTTGCCGCGACGCCGGCCGCGGCGGATCGCGACTGCAACGTGCCGCTCGCCGACTGGCAGCCGCGCGAGGCGCTGCAGAAGAAGCTGGAGGCCGAAGGCTGGACGGTGCTCTCCATCCGGTCGGACGACGGTTGCTACAAGGTCCGCGCCACCAACGCGCAGGGCGCGCGCCTGAAGGCGAAGTTCGACCCCGCACGTCTTGAGCGGGTCCCCGGCCGGGATGAGGACGATTGATCGGGCCGCAGGGATTCGAGCGCTGCAGATCGAAGAGGGCAGGAAGCGATGCTCGCTACTCCCATAGGGCCGCGAAATCATTGAGTCTCCTCCTGTGGTCGCAAACGCTGTTTGAGCGTTGCTGACCCATAGCTACCCCTTGGAGTGTCCGTTTCGCGGCGCAATCGACGAACGCTTGGTGGGCGCCTCAGGCGGTCTGAAGCAGCACGGCTCGGACCGTCTGACGCCAGTCGGCATGAACGAGCCGGCCCTCGAGCACGCTGGCCTTGAAGTGAAGCGTGCGCGGTGCTCTAATCGTTTTAACCAGCCTCGATGGACGCTTCGCCCCGAAGCTTACTGGCCGCATCGACGACAAGCCGGGCCTCGCCGTCGGAAGCGACGGGATCGCACCATTTGACACCGCGATGCCACGGCTCGCCCGCGAGGCTCAGGCACCCCTCGCCATCGCGGATGAAAAAGAGGCGGGGCGTGAAGCCGACGGCGTCATCGTCGCCGGTGGGGATATCCTCCAATGATGCCAGTTGTTCGACACAGGCGATGGCCTCGGCAAGCGAGGTGCATTCCGCCAGCTTGAGCGTGTCCGGGACGCTGTAGGTCCTGTAGACGGGATCGTCCTGCGGATATTCCATTTCGCCAAGGCAGGCGACGCGGAGCGGGAGCTTCCGGGCAGAGGCGAAAGGGCCGATCATCGGCGCGATGACCTGGGTGATCGGGGTGGCGGTAGATACGGGCGTGCGGATTCTTCGCCAGCCAAAGTTCGGCGGCCTCGCGGCTCTCACGCTGTGCCGTCAGGTCGGTCACGAGCCGGTCCGGGAGCGGCCGGATCGTCTCGTCCTCGTCATCGCTCCCCTCGGTCGGCTGCGGCGCGCCGTTGACGACGACGCCAGTGGGGCGGAGGCCGTTGACCTCGACCCGGCCGTCCGCATCGCTGCCGGCCTCTCCGTCCCCGAGGTCCGGCTGCGGCTCGTCCTCCGGCCGGATGAAGCCGCGTTCGATGCGAAGCCCGCCATTGGCGTTGAGCATGACGAAGGCGCCGACGCGCGCCACCTCGGCGGGATCATGGACGTCCGTGCGGTCGTTCAGGGCATCGAGCTCGGCGCCGAGCTGCTCGATCTCCTCGTCGTAGTCCGGAGCCTCCGCATATTCGGCATCGAGTTTGTCGTATTCGGCCTTCAATGCATCATGCTTGGCCAGCTCCTCCCGCGTCATCTCGGCGGGCTCGCCATAGACGCGGCGCAGGCCGGAGGCGTGGCCATAGGGGAAAGTCGATGGCCGCCTCCACCCACTTCCAGCCCTCGCCCTTCAGGGATTCGGCATCGGTCTTCAGCTTCGCGAGCACGAGCTTTTCGAGCAGCGCCGGATCCTGGAACCAGCCGCCGCCATCCTGCTGGAACAGATCGCGCAGGATGACGCCGCCGGCCTCCTCATAGGCTTTGGCGCCGACATAGACGGCGCGCGGCGGTCGTCGGCCCGGACCGCCGTGTCGGTGAGCAGCCGGCGGATGTAATAGGGCTCACGGACATGGGAGCGCGAGACCGTCTCCCAGACCCTTCCTGACGGGCATGGTCGCTCGTGATCGAAAAGGCCATGACCTGGTCAAGCTTGAGCTCGCCCCTTCTCATAGAGATCGAGCAGCTTCGGCGACACCGTGGCGAGCTTCAGGCGCTGCTTCACCGTCACGGGGGTCAGGAAGAAGCGGGCGGCGATCTCCTCCTCGTCGAGCCCCTGGTCGTGCAGGATCTTGAAGGCACGGAACTGATCGAGCGGGTGCAGGTCCTCGCACCGGAGGTTCTCGACCAGGGAATCCTCCTCGGCGGAGGTGTCGCTGGTGCGCTTGACGATGCAGGGCGCCGGCGCGGTCTTCATCATGCGCTTCTGCGCGACGAGAAGGCCGAGCGCGAGCGGGCGCCGACCGCCGGCAGGGACCTCGAACCGGCCGGTCTCCTCGCCGTCCGCCGTGCGCTCGGGCCGGACATTGAGGCTCTGCAGTAGTCCCCGGCGCGCGATGTCCTCGGCGAACTGCTCGATCGACACCCCGTTCTTCACCTGCCGCACGTTGCTCTGGCTCAGAACGAGCTTGTCATAAGGGATGTTCTCGGCCTCGCTCAACGCGATCTTCTGTGGGGCCTTCGCCATGTGGGTTCTCCATGACGGGGCGGCCCGGAGCCTCTCTCCGAACCTCCTCACCCGTCGCGGAGTCCCCCGCCCTCCTCTGCCTCTCGCCGACGCGCCGCGCAGCCGGCGGCCGCCTTCCGGACGCGGCGCTTGCACGCGAGCGCTACACGTACTATTTCACGTATCAATCGAGGAGACCGACCATGTCGCAGCCGGAGTATAAGGGATCGATCACGACGACGGGCCGCTCGGAAGCGCTGCGGCTCGACAAGGCGCTCTTCAAGGCGCATCCGGAGTTTCGTCAGCGGGCGAAGATCCGCGCCCAGGTCATCGGGCCCGGCAGCCTCCTGGTGACGCTCGACCCCAATGGGGAGGAAGAGACGCGCGACGGTGTGGAACGCGATCCGGTCGTTGCCGCCTATCTCTCCTTTCTCGAGCGCGACATGGGCGAGCATCCGGAGGGCCTGCGCCCCTTCACCGAGGCCGACATCACCCGTCTGCAGGCCCTCACCGGCGACGTCGAGGTGTCCGACGACGATGTGATCCCGGACGACATGACCCTGTGACATCGATCGGCGACGCCTTTGCCGAGCGGCATGGCTGGAAGCTTTTGCGGGCGCGGGCGTTTTCGGAAGCCCTGGACGGCCTTGAGGCGGAGTTGGTGCGTCTGGCGGCCGAGCGGCCGGACGATGCCTCCAGTCATCCCAAGGCGAAGCTGCTGGCGCGGATTCTCAATCTCATCCTCGATGAGATTCCCCGCGATCCCAATGCAGCGACCTATCAGCTCGGGAACACGCTCGGCCCGTCACATCGCCACTGGCGCCGGGCGAAATTCCTGCAGAGGTTTCGCCTGTTCTTCCGGTTCGACAGCGCCAGCCGCATCATCATCTACGCTTGGGTGAACGACGAGAACACGCTTCGCAAGGCAGGCTCACGGAGCGATCCCTATGCGGTCTTCCTGCGCCGCTTGAACGACGGCAATCCTCCAGATGGGTGGGATGATCTTCTCGCCGATGCGAAGCAGGCCTCCCGGAGGAAACCCAGATAGGAGGCGCGACAGGGTGCCTTCGCACCTGTCCGTGGATCCGCATGCATGGGCATGCGCGCCTTGTGCTGGTGATTGATATGGCGCGTCAGCTGTCGGGTTCCTTGATCTCCACCTCGCCCCGGTTGCGAAGCGCCTCGGGCATGCGCGCGTGGTCCATGAGGAGGTGGATCAGCGCCTGCCGATCGACCGTCGCCGTCGCGCCGGTCGGCCGGGTACGGTCATGGCGCTCAGGGGCGCAGGACGAGGCGGGAGAGATCCGGCCCGGCGGCGCAGAGCCGGGAGAGCTCGACCGCATCGTTCCGCGAGAAGCCGGCGACGGTTTCGCGAATGAGGCGGTCGGTCGCCGTCACCCCGACAAGCGTGCCGTCACGGACGAGGCCGTGCGACCAACCGGAGTTCGGCCGGCGGACCTCGCCCATGCGATGTCCTCAGCGGACAAGGCAGTCGTTCAGTTCGGCGCGGGTGATCGCGATGAAACGCACGTCCATGTTCCGGGGGTCAGACACCGCACATCCCCTCGCAGTCATTGCCGAACAGATCGCCCTGATAGTCGCCGGCCCCGTCGTTGGCTCCAAGGACAGCAGCCCGCAGCCAGCCGATACGCTCAATCAGGTGATTTTCGCGATGAAGAGGATGCATTGTCATGCCTTCTGGGGGGAGTCATGTACTGGCGCGTGAATTGAATTGGCAGGTGCCTTTGCACCCTCCGGGGCCAGGAGCCGTGCAGAGTTCATTAGGAAGGCCAGCTCCGAACCCACATGGATGACCGCAGCCAGCAGCGGGTTGAGATAGCCGAAGGCGGCGAGGCCGATGCCCACGGCGTCCACCATCAGGGTGCCGGAGAAGTTCTGCCAGATGATGGCGCGGGTCTTGCGGGCGATCCGCAGCGTTTCGACCAGTTTGAACAGATCGTTGCCAATCAGTACGATGTCAGCGCTTTCCTGGGCAATGTCGGTGCCTGAACCCATGGCAATGCCCAGGCTCGCTGCGGTCAACGCGGGGGCATCATTGACCCCGTCGCCCACCATGGCAACACTGCGACCATCGGCCACTAAAGCCTGAACTCGCGTCAGCTTGTCCTCTGGCAGCATGTCGGCGACCACTTCGCCAATTCCGAGGTTGCGGCCTACATGCTGGGCAACCGCCTTGGTATCGCCGGTGAGCAGCACCGTGCGCACCCCCATGGCGTGCAGCGCGGCCATGGCCGCGCTCGCCTCCGGGCGCAGCGGATCGGCGACGATGATCTGGCCCACATAGCGCCCGTCCGCCGCCACCACGATGTCGGAACCGACATGATTCTCAGTCCGGGCGGGAACAGTGATGCCTGCGTCAGACAAGAGTTTGCGGTTGCCCACCAGCACCGCACGGCCTTCCACATCGGCAGAGATGCCACGGGCCACCGTATAAAGGAAGGCGTTGGCCTCGGGCACCGCGAGCCCCCGCCGCTCTGCCTCCACCACCACGGCCCGACCGAGCGGATGCTCCGAGCGCAGTTCCGCTGCCGCAGCGAGCCGCAGAAGGTCGGCCGCATCCCCGCCTTCCGCGCATTCGAGCGCGGTGACCCTGGGCTCGCCCATGGTGAGGGTGCCGGTCTTGTCCAGCACCACCGTATCGATCCGGCCCAGGGTCTCCAGATGGATGCCGCCCTTGATGATGGAGCCGAGCTTCGCCGCCCGGCCGATGCCACCGAGGATGGCCAGCGGGGTTCCCGCCGCGATGCCACAGGCGCCGGCGACGATGATGACCGAGATGGTGTCGCGAATGTTCTGCGTCAGCAGATATGTCAGCATTGCGGCGGCGAAGGCCACATAGACCAAATACCCGGCCAATCGATCGGCCAGCTTCTGCACCGGTGCCCGAGTCTGTTCGGCCGCCTCGACGGCATCGATGATGCGGCCATAGCTGGTGTCGCGCCCCACCCGCTCGACGCGGATCTCCAGGACCCCCATCTGGTTGATGGAGCCGGCGAACGCTGGCGCACCTTCGGCCTTTTCCGCCGGCATGGATTCACCGGTGATGCGCGACTGGTCCACGTAGGAATGGCCACCGACGACCTCGCCGTCCACCGGGATCTTCTCCCCCGGAATCACCAGCACCAGGTCGTCAGCAACTACCTGCTCCAGCGGCAAAACAAGGACTCCGCCATCCCGCCGCACCCGAGCGGTCTTGGGCACGAAGTCCACCAGATCGCCGATGGCGCTGCGTCCGCGCGCCACTGTGAGATGCTCCAGTTCCTCCGCCACCAGAACGAACACCGTGACCACCAGAGCCGTGAAGATCTCGGCGACGGCAGCGGCAGCGAGGATGGCGATGCTCATGGAGAGTTCCATGGTCATCCGGCGGGCCATCAGATTCCGCACAGCTTCGCTCAAGATCGGCCAGGAGGCAAAAGCCAAGGCGACGAGACCGACGACGCTGACGGAGGCAAACGGTTCGTACACCTTGAACCAAACGGCGGCGGCACCGAGCAAGGCGACAACGATCCGCACTATCGCCAAGCTGTCAAACGGCTGCTGAGTGTGTACGGGGTCACTGCATCCTTTCGACGGCACAGCGACCTCCAGTGCCCGTTCGAAGTTCGCCGTAATTTCCCGCGCACCCATGTTCCATTCCAGACTTGATCAGTCGTCACAATTTTAGAATTACTCTAAACTAATTGGCCTATTGAGCGCAATGGACCAATGGTCGCCTCGGAGCGGGATCTGAAGGGCGACGTACGCCTCATGACTCAGGTCGGGATCGCTGGTCCGCCTTCCCGGAAAACAAGGCGGATGCGCGCGCCGCCCCCGTGAGCATCCTCGATCCGCATGACACATCCGTGCAGTGTCATGATGGTGGAGACGATGGCGAGCCCCAGCCCGGCGCCGTCGGGCCGGCTCCGGTCGAGGCGTCGAAAGCGCTGCAGAACCTCGGTCCTGCGATCTTCCGGTATGCCCGGCCCGTGATCGCGCACATCGAGTTGCGGGCCGGGCCCGACGGTGACCTCCACCGGGGCGCCCGCAGGAGTGTGGGTCAGGGCGTTTTCCACCAGATTGCGGAGCGCTCGTCCGATGGCTTCGCCATGCCCGTGCACCGCCGCAGTGCCCTGGTCCATGAACGAGATGGAGTGCCCACGCGCGATCGCCAGCGGGGTGAGCTCCGTCACCGCCTCTCGGGCGATGGCAGCGAGATCGGCGCGCCGGTCCGGGTCAAGCTCCAGAGCGGTGGCATGGGACATGTCGAGCATCTGGTTCACCAGCCGCTTCATGCGCTGGGCGTCCACCTCCAGCTTGGCTTTCTCCGGGCTGTCCGGCAGCTTGCCGATGGAGAGCATCATCACGGCGAGCGGCGTACGCAGCTCATGGGCGGCGTCGCCGGCGAAATCCTTCAGTGCGCGCACCGAGCGCTCAATGCGCTCCAGCATGGCATTCACCGCGCTCACCAGCGCCGCAACCTCCCGGGAGGAGGCCTCCGCCTTGATGCGGGTCCCCACCTGGGCGGGATCGATGGCGTTGATCGCGGTGATGGTCCTTTGCAGGGGACGCAAGGTAGATCGCACCACGGAGAAGTTGAACAACAGGAACATCAACGAAAGCAGCAGAAGTGGAAAGATCACATGAAAGCGGATTTCATTGAAGATCACCGGCACGAACGGCTGGAAGCCGTGGCCGGAGATGGCCACCGTGATCCAGAACGGATGCTGCCCCACCGCGACCCGGCGGGTGCCACTCAGCAGGAAGCGATCCCCCCAGCTTTCCCGCTGGGTGCGGATCACCAGGAATGAGGCGGGCGGCTCGTCAGCGATCTTCAGGTCGCCGTCATTAAAGCGGGCGATAACGCCGCCGCCGCGCTCATGGATCAGGAATGCGCGCCGCGTTCCCGCCGCGGTTGGCTGGCGCAGCGCTTCGGGTACGGCACCATTGGCCTGCATTTGAGGGATGTCGCCGGCGATGCGGTCTGCCTCGGCGGTCACCAGCAGTTGGTCAAGCTCGTTGGAATTGCGGACATACATCCACACCACGGCCGCCAGCTCGACAACCAGGAACACGAGCCCCACCAACGCCAGTCGGACCGAAAGGCGGAAAAAAAGCGTGCGGGGTGTGCCGGAAGCCGGGCCGTGCGTCATCGCGGGGCACCCCGTTCCACCTGTCCTGCCTGCGCAGCCGGTGCGAGCATGTAGCCAATGCCGTGTGCCGTATGCAGGACCACCCGCGCTTTCTCGGCAACCAGGCGTCGCCGCAGGCGGGAAACCACCGCCTCCAAAGCATTGGGCGAGACCTCGCTGGAAAGGGCATACATGGTGTCCTCGAGGCTGGCCTTGCTGACCACATGGCCGGCGCGGCGCATCAGGCGTTCCAGCAGGTCGCACTCGCGCGGCGGCACGTGGATCACCTGGCCGGAAATCCGCACCTCCCGCGCGATGGTATCGAAGTCGAGGTTCTCGACGTTCAAGGTCGTGCCGAGGCAAGCGCCGGGGCGGCGCAGCAGGGCACGGCAGCGGGCCGCCAGCTCGGGCATGTCGAAGGGTTTCACCAGATAGTCGTCTGCGCCCGAATCCAGACCTCCCACCCGGTCGCCAAGGCCGTTGCGGGCGGTGATCACAAGGATGGGCGTCGTGTTCCCCGCGCGCCGCACGGCGCGGACGAAATCGATCCCGTCCCCGTCCGGCATGCCGAGATCAATGAGGAAGAGGTCGTATCGGTCGACGGCCACGCTCTCGCGCGCGGCACTCAAGCTGCCGAAGCGCTCGAGCACGAAGCCCTCCGCTTCCAGACCTTCCGCGATCAGGCTCGCGAGGCGGGGATTATCCTCGGCAAGCAGGACCCGCATGGTCGATGTCCGTTCCAGACGCGCGGCGTTTGCACCCCGTAATCATGGCGAGAGGCAGGTTTTCCCGGTGCGCCACGCTCTCGGTGATAGCCGCGAGCACGTGCACTGCCGCCAGGGCGAGAATAAGATCGGCTGTAATCTCGTGCGCCTCCTGCACCCATTCCACGCCCCAGAAGGTGTCGAGGGATTGCATCCACCCGGTGAGGCTGGTGAGCGCGATGAGGCACATGAGCGCCAGCGCCATGGCTCCGCCCGCCGGGTTATGCCCCACATACCGCCGGTCGCGGCGGGCGACGACGGCGCGCAGGTGGGACAGGACGGCCCATGGCGAGGTGACAAAATTAGAGAAACGGGCGTGACGGCTGCCTATGATACCCCACACGATCCGCACGACCAGTGCCGCGGCGACGACATACCCGACATAGCGATGGGCACTCTTGCCGCCCTCCAGCGCAAAGCTGTTCAAAATGATGCCCAGCACCACCGTCCAGTGGAAGAGTCGCACCAGTGGATCCCACACCGCTACAGTGTCCGTGCCCGCACCCCCGGGTCCAGCTGCGGTGCGAGAGGTGGCGGGCGCTTGATATGGCGAGGACATGACTCAGTCCACGTTATTCTCGACGATCTCGCCGGTCACCGGGTTGAAATAGACCTCCGCTTTCTTACCATCCTTGTTGTAGCCATAGATCTCGTAGCATCCTGACGTCGTCTTCTTGAACACCTTGATATTCTTGAAGCCCATCTCGGCAATCTGCTGCTTCATGGTCTCCTCACTCAGCCACTTCTCCTGTGGCTCCTTGGTGCAGGTGGGACTGGCCAGGGCGGCGGAGGAGAGGAGGCACAGGCCGGCGGCGGTGGTCAGCAGCACATCGCGAAACATTGGCTTCTCCTCACGCTGGGTGACGGGCCAAGGCCGCGCCTCCCTCGCTGCCTTCTGTTAAGGGGCGCTGCTGACAAAAGCCTGACGAAAGGGCGAGGCGAACTGAATACAATGATACCAACGGCTGATCCGTCGGCTACTTGTCGTCGTCAGGACTTGGTCAGGTCGCGCGCCTATCGAAGAAGCCGCCGCTCCGCTGGGCGACACTTTGATTTCCTGGGAGACCGATCCATGACAATCATTCGCAACCTTCTCGTCGCCGGTGCGCTCGTCGGCGCCTCACTCGCCGGCGCCCCTGCCTTTGCGGCTGAGACGCTGAACCCGCAGACTCAGAAAAATCTGGACGCGGCCATGCATGGTGAAGCCTTCGCGAACCTGAAGTACCAGGCGTATGCTGAGCACGCGCGCAAGAGCGGCCATCCTGAGATCGCAAAGCTGTTCGACGAGAGCGCGAACGTGGAAGCCAATGAGCATTTTGCCCGCGAGGCCGATGCCCTTGGCCTCGCCAAGACCGACGAGGCCAACCTGCTCGACGCCATGGCGGGTGAGCACTACGAGAACACCGAGATGTACGTGAATTTCGCCAAGCAGGCGGATGCAGTGGGGGACAAAGAGGTCGCGGAACTGTTCCGGCAGATCGCGGCGGATGAAGGCGACCACTACGCGGCCTACAAAGCCGCGGCCGAGAAGCTGCGCGCTGGAAAGTGAACCAATTGAGCGGCGTCATATATCATGGCGCCGCTCGCATAAATTATCATCAATATATAATGGCATATTGAGACGGTTCATTTATTTGAAGGATAGATTTTAATACCGCTGCCTGCGAAGGCCTCTGCAATCCACACCTCCTGACGAACGCAACACGCCGCTCGGAGCAAGATCAATACGGAACAGCACGTCGTCGGCCTTGAGCGGGGCGTTCGGCGCGACCGGCACCTCGCTCGGCACGATCGCTACCGATCGGCGCCCGGCCGCCGCCCGACTTGCCATCGGCGTCGGAGCCGCTTGATCATCGCTGATCCTTCATATCTCGGTGCCGGCCACTGGCCGCTCCGCCAACGCAAAACTCTGAAGTTTTCGGGCTTTATTGCAATCGGCGTCCGCCGTGGTGATGACTGCCAAGAACGCTGCCCTGACGATCTCTTTCCGTGTGGCGTCAGGGAATTCCTGTCGCACCGCATCAAACAGCTGCTTCGGACTAAGGTCAGGCGCAGCCAACCGAACCAGCACGGCACAAATCTCCTGAGCGCGTTTCGTGACCATGAGAGACGCATCCTTCAACATCATGCAACGATGCTCGATGGCATGCAGAATGCCTTCCGAGCCGACCGGGTGCAATGACCGCTTTCGCGAGGTCGGGCGCGTGTCTCGTCCGATGCAAGTGGCGCACACTTAGACCAGGCTCGGCGCAGCGCCTTCGGCAGCTAACAATCACTTTAGCACTTTCCGCACGGATTTCACTGCTTGAAATCGTGCGCGCGTGCGCTCGTCGGCGCCGGGACCTGGCCTGAAATGTGAATAAGCGCGAAAATTGGACCTCCCTCAAATGACTTTCAACGCGTTGAATTTACTTCAAGAATCTCATGCCACCTAGGGTCCCGATCAGCGCCGATCGGGACCCCAGTCGTTTTCGGAATTTATGTGCTGAATGAAGGAGCTAGGCCATCTCTAGCCGGGGTCCCATTTCCGCGCTTATTCACAGGCTTCTACAATTCCTGCCGCCTGCACTCGGCCCTCGGCTATATCAGCCCAGCCGAGATGGAACGCAGAGCGGCTTAACCGCCCTTATTCACCGGCGTGCGCGGCGTGTTTTTCACCGCGGCGTGGGCTGGAACTTGGGGAACGGGTTGGAGGGGCGGAGCGGGTTCGCAAGGGCCTGACGCCCGATGGTTCAGGGCACGGCGGGCCTGATCGAGGTTGCCAGGTGGCGGAAGAGGACGGCGTCGGGGCAGGCGCTGGCGAAAGCGACGCGCACCCGGCTGGCGGTCTCGGTGACGCGGGCGGCGACCTTGAGGAGCCGGAGCCGGATTGTCGTGAACTCGGCCTTGGCGAGGGCATGGGCCTTGGGGATGGCGTCGCGCACGGCGAGGATCAGCCAGTAGGCGGCGGTGTGAAGGACAAGCCGCATCTGGTTGGCAGTCGCGGCCCGGCAGTTGGTGCGTTCGGAGGCGAGTTGGGCCTTGTGCAGCTTGATCAGGTTCTCGGCCTGGCCGCGGGCGCAATAGAGGTCGGCATAGAGCCATTCGGCGGTGCCGGTCGCGATGTTGGTGACGACGTAGCGGATGTCGAGACCGAGCCGCGTCGCCTCGATGCGGGCCGAGACGCGGCGCTCTCTTGTCCAGGATTTGGCGGCATGGGTGGTCTCGGCGAAGCCACGCACCGCGTCCTTGTCCTCGATCGCCCGCTCGACGCGGATGTCGTCGGCGACCCCCTCGACCTTGGCAGCGAGTGCCTTCGTGCCAGTGAGGCCGAAGACGTAATCGACGCCGTGCGCCTCGCACCAGTCCATCACCTCCGGCCGGCAATAGTGGCCGTCGCCGCGGATGGTGATGCGGGTCGTCGGCCAATGGCGGCGGATCGCCCGGACGAGACGGCGGACGTGACCGCGCACCTCGGTGCCGGAGGGCGTCTTGCCCGGCCGCAGGATCATCGCCACCGGACGGCCGGTCGCCGTATCGTAGACGTGGATCGGCAGGAAGCAGCGCTCGTCGTAGTGGGCATTAAAGAGCGACAGCTGCTGGTGACCGTGAACCACGTCGACCGTGTCGTCGATGTCGAGCACGACCGCCTCGGGCAGCGTAGAGTAGCTTGCGCAGTAGAGGTCGACCATCACCCGGCCGAGCCTGACGAGGTCGCGCAATCCCGGCGCGTTCTCCCAGCGCGACACGGTCGGCTGGCTCATCAGGTCGGTTCCGCTCTCCGGCAGCCGCCCGCAGGCGAGCTTGAAGGCGGGGTCGGTGCGCAAGGCATCGAGATCGTCGGCGTCTTCGTAGCCGCAGGCGATGGCGAGGATGCGGGCGAGCAGGATCTCAGAGAGCGGGTGAACCACCCGCGTCGGATCACGCCGATCGGGGATCACCGCCGCAAGCTTCTCGGCGATCCCCATCCGTCGCGCTGCCTCGGCGAGCAGCATCACGCCACCGTTCGACGACAGGCGCCCGCCGTCGAACGCGGCGGTGAGCTTCTTGCCCCGGATGGCTGGAAACCAGAACGGCAGAGTCGTATCGTCGGTCATGGCGGGTGTGGCCGGCTCGATGGGGTGGAAAGGGTTGGCTTCAACAACCGAATCCTACGCCACATCAATCGCTTAGGCTACATCCGCCAGCCCCACAGGCGGGCCATCATGAATAAGACGGGTTAACCCCGTCCACTTTTTCGGGGGAAGATCACGGGCGCGCCCGCATCGAGCAGGCCGTCGGCAAGCTCAAGCGCCTCAAGCGGGTCGCCCTACGTTGCGAAAAGACCAAGCGAAACTTCACAGCCATCGTCGCCCTCGCCGCTGCATTCGTCTTGGTCAAATCCGTCCACACCGCCTAAATCTGCGCTGCTGCATCTCAGGAGGCGCGAATGCCATTCTCGCAGGAAGGTTTTGACCCCGAGACGATAGCGCTGCTCGAAAGCTGCCTCGACCAAGCGGTGACGCTCGCGGCAACGCGCGTCAGGATCGGCGAAGGCCTGCGCCACATGCTCGCCGCTGCCCTGATCGAAGGCTACGATCATATGACCTGCGCGAGCGGGAAGCACTGATGGTCTTCGCGTTGCGCGCCTTACCCGCCTTCCGTGACAAGGATCCTCAACTGCCGGCCGGCACATAGAGGCGGATCGTTCGGCGATCGTAAGCCGCTCGAGGAGCAGCGGGGGCGCCACCCGTCGCCCGAAGGCTCGATAGGCCGTGGCCACGTCCGCTGCACCTGCCGTGGACAATTTGGATCAGCGGTTGTTCACCCCTCTTGCACTGACGTAACCCCTTCCTAAATCGCTTGCTGCCGGCGGCCCTTGGGGCCGGCAGGTCGCGCGGGCGCCGCTCGGCGTCCGGCGATCAGATTGTCTTGTACCCATGTTGCTCAATGGAGGATGTGGCTATGAGAACCACTCTCGACTTTGCTCCCCTGTTCCGGTCGAGCATCGGCTTCGACCGCATGCTGAACACGCTCGAGACCGCGAGCCGTGTCGCGACGATCGACAACTGGCCGCCCTACGACATCGTCAAATCCGGCGAGGACGACTACCGCATCACCATGGCGGTGGCGGGCTTCACGGAAGGCGACCTCACCCTCACCCAGGAGCAGAACCTGCTGGTGGTGACGGGTCAGAAGTCCAGCGATGAGGGCGATGATGGCCAGTATCTCCATCGCGGCATCGCCGGTCGGGCCTTCGAGCGCCGCTTCGAGCTCGCCGACCATGTGAAGGTCACCGGCGCGAGCCTCGTCAACGGCCTGCTCACCATCGAGCTCAAGCGCGAGATCCCCGAGGAAAAGAAGCCGCGTCGCATCGCCATCGCGACCGACGCCGCGCGTCCCCAGGGCGAGGTGAGGCAGATCGATACCGAGAAGCGCGCGGCCTGAAGCGCTTCCCACGACGCATCACATTGGAACGCCGGGCGCACCCGCCCGGCGCCACGGAAAGCTTTTGCACCCGAACGGAAAGGAGAAAAATCATGAGTGTACGTGACCTTATCCCGTGGGGCCGCGACAATGGCAGTTCGGTCCCCACTGTCTTCCGCGACGACGAGCGCAGCCCGTTCCTCTCGTTGCACCGCGAGGTGAACCGGCTGTTCGACGACGTCTTCCGCTCCTTCGACCGCGGCCTGCCGGCCTTCGGCGCGCTGCCGACCTTCAACGTCGGCTGGCCGAGCGTCGAGATCGCCGAGACCGAGAAGGAGATCAAGGTGACGGCCGAGGTCCCCGGTCTCGAGGAGAAGGACGTCGAGGTGCTGCTCGACAACGGCGTGCTGACGCTCAAGGGCGAGAAGCGCTCGGAGACGCAGGACAAGGAGAAGCAGTTCTCCGAACGCTTCTATGGCCGCTTCGAGCGGCGCATTCCGCTCGGCGTCGAGGTCGAGGAGGACAAGATCGATGCCCGCTTCAGGAACGGCGTGCTGAGCATCGTGCTGCCCAAGAGCGCGAAGGCGCAGTCGCAGGTGAAGCGCATCGCCATCAAGCACTGAGACCATCGCCGGCCGGCAGTGACCCTATGGCCGGCTGCCGGTCGCATCCTTCGCCGACGAGGGAGGGATGAGATGCTGAAGACCGTCAGAGAAACACCGTCCAACTCTACAATCCATCGACCAGCGAACTGGCCTGCCAATGACGCACGCGGTCCGCTGGCGATGGGGCGCTCCGTCTTCCCGGAGGATGCGGTCGCCCGCATCTTCAGGCCGTCGCGTTGCGTGATGACGGCGGGCCGCGCGCGCTGCAAGGGGTGGCGCCTCGTCTTCGAGCGGCGCGGCGCACCCGTCATCGAGCCGCTGATGGGCTGGACCGCCGGTAGCGACACGCTCGCCCCGGTCGAGCTCGACTTTCCCACGCTAGACGCCGCTATCCGTTATGCCGAGCGGCAGGGCCTCGCCTATGTCGTCCAGCCGGCGGCGCGATGCCAGGAGCGCATCCCTCCCTCGCACGAAGTCCGACCTGCCGGCCGGGCTCCGTTTCCCGACCTTGGGCACTTCAGCCCGCCGGCGCAGCGTGCGCGAGCGCGTCCGCCCCGCCGCGCAATACCGCACCATCAATCGCAACCGAACAGATGAGGAGGATCAATCATGCTGAAGTCACTGTCTGTAGACACGCCGAAGGCCTTCGACGTCGTCACCATCATCGCCGGCCTCGGCCTTGCCCTGGCGCCCTGGTATCTCGGTTTCACCACCGAGGCCGCCGCGGCTTGGAATGCCTGGATCGTCGGCGCCGCCGTGACGCTGATCGCCGTGGCCGCCCTGTTCGCCTTCCACCAGGTTGAAGAATGGGCGAACGCGGCACTCGGCCTGTGGGCGATCATCGCGCCCTGGGCTCTCGGCTTCTCGGCGCTGTCCGTCGCCGTCGCTGCCCATGTGATCGCCGGCCTTGTCGTCGCGGCCGTGGCGGCGGCCCGCCTGTGGTTTACCACCGGGCGTCCTTACTCGAGCGCCTGATCGTGAGCCGGCCCGGCGCCCTGCCGGGCAGGCCTTTCATTCGCTCCAACAGAAGGAAAGCAACCTAATACGGGGGCCAGGCATGCTCACGGGTCCTACACGGAAGAAAAGGATGATCACCACCCTTCTGGTGGCGCTGGCGCTGGTGGCCGGGATCGCGTCACCTGCCCTCGGCCAACCGGCGATCGCGGGCATGGCGGGCGGCGTTCCGACGCTGGCGCCAGTGCTCGATCGGGTGACGCCAGCGGTGGTGAACATCTCGGTGATCTCGCGCGCGCCCGGCTCATCGAACCCGCTCTACGACGATCCCTATTTCCGCCGATTCTTCGATCTGCCGGACATGCCGCAGGAGGAGCCGCGGCTGAGCGCCGGCTCCGGGGTCATCATCGATGCCGCGCGCGGCCATGTGCTGACGAACCATCACGTTGTCGCCGGCGCAAGCGAGATCGTCGTCACGCTGAAGGACGGGCGCCGACTGCGCGCCCGTCTCATCGGCTCGGACAAGGCGACCGATATCGCGCTCCTGAAGGTCGAGGCGACCAACCTCGTCGCATTGCCGATCGGCGATTCGGACCGCGTGAAGGTCGGGGACTATGTGGTCGCCATCGGCAATCCCTTCGGCCTTGGCCAGACGGTGACCTCCGGCATCGTCAGCGCGCTCGGGCGTACCGGCATCAGCAATGACGGCTATGAGGACTTCATCCAGACCGACGCCTCGATCAATCCCGGCAATTCCGGCGGCCCGCTGGTGACACTGGACGGTCGGCTGGTCGGCATCAACACCGCCATACTGAGCCCGGCCGGCGGCAATGTCGGTATCGGCTTCGCCGTGCCGAGCAACATGGCCGTGGCGGTGATGAACCAGCTGGCCCGCGACGGCAGGGTCCATCGCGGCCGGGTCGGTATCGCCGTGCAGGACGTCACGCCGGAGATCGCCGAGGCGCTCGGGCTGGGCGACGTGCGTGGCGCGGTGATCGCCGGTGTCGAGCCGGGCTCGCCCGCGCAACGGGCCGGCCTCGCCGCGGGCGACGTCGTGACGGCGGTCGACGGCAGTCCGGTGCACAGCGCCGCCGGCCTGCGCAACCGCATCGGCCTGACACCCGCCGGCACGAGCGTGACATTGACCGTACAGCGCAGCGATGGCCTTCGCGATGTCAGCGTGAGGATCAGTTCCTGAGGAGCGTCCCGCTCATGCCGGCATAGAACTCTGCCGTTGCCGACCTATCTCGAAGATGTTTCGACAGGGAGGACGTCGTGAACGCCAGTGACGTCGTCGCCGTGCTCGGCCCGGTCGATGAGAGCCTCATCGCCGACATCCTCATGACCGGAGCCACGCGCTAGGAACTGGCGCAGGCCCGGGCCTAGCGCCAGGCCGACGAGGCGCTGATCGATGAAGGCCGGCAACACCCGTCGTCGCGCGTCGCCGAGCTCGTCGCGCTTCTCGAGGAGCTGGACGAGGACGGCGAGGAATGAGGCCGGCGCGCCTCGTAGACGCGCCCGCCCTGATCCGCCTCAGCTCGTCGTCAGCACCCGCAACGGGCCGCGCCGGTCGAGCACATCGACCACCACCTTGCCGCCGGAGCGGCGCAGCGCGACGTCGACCGCCCCGCCGTCGAGCCTGAGATCGCGCAATGTGACCTCGCCGAGGAAGTCCGGCAGCGTGGGTTCGTCGAAGGTGACGTGCAGCCGCTCCGGGTCGAAGCCGAGCCCGAGGCAGGCCTGCAGCATGTAGAGCGGAGCCGCCGCTGCCCAGACCTGCGGCATGCAGGCGACCGGATAGAAGGTCGGCCCGCGCGTCTGCTGGCGGGCAAAGCCGCAGAAGAGCTCCGGCAGGCGGCGCAGGTCGATATAGGTCGAGGCGGCGAACAGGCCCTCGAAGATCCGCGCCGCCTCGCGCTTGAAGCCGTAGCGGGCGAGGCCGGCGGCGATCAGGGCATTGTCGTGCGGCCAGACCGAGCCGTTATGGTAGCTCATCGGGTTGTAGCGCGCTTCACTGCTGGCGATGGTACGCAGGCCCCAGCCGCAGAACAGCGTCGGTCCCATCAGCGTGCTCGCCACGGAAGCTGCCCGATCCGGCAGGGCGATGCCGGTGAGCAGGGCATGCCCGGCATTGGAGCTCCTGATACGGCAGGGCCGCTTCTCGCCGTCGAGCGCCAGCACATAGGTGCCGAGCGCCGCGTCGAAGAAGGCCGCATCGAAGGCGGCGCGCAACGCCTCTGCACGCCGGTCGAACCCGGTCGCACGTTCAGGGTGCCCCAGGGCGCGGGCGACGTGCGCGGCGGCCCGCCAGGCGCCATAGGCATAGGCCTGCACCTCGGCGAGGGCGATTGGGCCGCGCGCCAATGTGCCGTCGGCATGGAAGACCGAGTCATGGCTGTCCTTCCAGCCCTGATTGATCAGCCCCTCCACGGTCTGCCGGCCATATTCGACAAAGCCGTCGCCGTCGCGATCGCCATGGTTCTCGATCCAGCCGAGCGCCGCCTCGATGTTCGGCCAGAGCCGGCGCAGCGTAACAAGGTCGCCGGTGCGCTCAAGGTAGGCGCCCGCCAGCATGATGAAGAGCGGGGTGGAATCGACGCTGCCATAATAGCGCCGGAACGGCACCTCCCTCAGCTCTGCCATCTCGCCATGGCGCACCTCGTGCAGGATCTTGCCCGGCTCGGCGTCGGCCTCCGGGTCGAATTCCGTGGCCTGGTTGGCGGCGAGATGCAGGAGCACGCCGCGGGCAATGGCCGGGTCGAGCCACAGCGTCTCCAGCGCGGTGATCAGCGCGTCGCGCCCGAATACCGTGCTGAACCACGGGATGCCGGCGTAGGGATACGGACCCTCCGGCATGTCGGTAACCAGCATGTAGAGGTCGGAGACCGAGCGGCGCACCGCCTCGTTGAAGATGTCGTTCGAAGTGATGATCGCCGTCGCCCGCGAGGCGGAGGAGCGCAACGCGCGGCGCGCATCGCGCATCGCGCGAAGGAAGGCAGGACGCACTGGCCTCTCGCTGGCGCCGTCGCAGGCGATCTCCAGCACGAGCGTGCTGGCTTCGCGCGGAGCAAGGTCCACGACGAATGTCGCGCGCTCCGTCATGAGCTCCTGCGGTGCGGGGTCGAAGCGCAGCGTGGTCTGCCGTCGCCGTCCATCAAGGCCGAGATAGGCGAGCTTCACCTGGTCGGCCGTTATCTCCGGCTTTTGCAGCGTGCCGCGCCGCGCCCGTTGCGTGCCACGTACCTCGAACAGGTCGGCAAAGTCGGCGGCGAAGGCGATGTCGATCCTCACCCGCCGGGACCGGTCGTCGAAGTTGCTGATGGCGATCCGCTCATGGCAGGTGCCGTTCCACAGAAAGCGCGAACGGCGCAGATGAAGCAGGTCGTGCTCCAGCACCAGCCGGCCCTCGGCATCGAACAGGTCGGGGTTGGTGAGATCGCAGGTCAGCGTCGCGTTATCGTCGCGCAGCGTCGAGGACAGCAGCATCGGCCGCTGCCCGGCGATGGTCAGGTAGAGATGTGAGAGATAGCGCGTGTCGCGATGGTAGAGGCCCTCCGGGCTGCCCGGCCCGGAGAGCGCATCGCCATTGTGGTCGAACACGGCGAAGGTGTCACCGTGCTTGAGCGTGCGCGGCCGCCGCTCCTGCAGCGAGGCGGCGGCCGGGATGAAGAACTGCGCCAGCGGCGTGCCTGGCCCGGTCGGCGCCGGCGCATGCGCGACCGCTTCCGCACTGGTCGTGCCGTGCATGGAGGACCTCCCGCTCAGGCGACGACCCGCAATTCGATGCCATCGGCCAACCCGTTGCCGGTGCCGTTGGCCACGGCGGGAATGCGCATCGCAGCACGGCGCAAACCGGGGAGATCACGATAGATGGCGAGATAGTCGAGCGCCATCCGCTCGGCGGTGAAGCGCTCCTCGAAGGTGGCGCGCACCTCGGCGCGGTCGAGCTGGCCGACCGAGCGCACCGCCGCCACCGCCTCGTCGATGTGGCTGACGACGAAGCCGGTGACGCCGTCATCGATCACCTCCGGCACCGAGCCGTGGCGGAAGGCGATCACCGGCGTGCCGCAGGCCATGGCCTCGATCATGACGAGCCCGAACGGCTCCGGCCAATCGATTGGAAACAGCAGTGCGCGGGCATTGCCAAGGAAATCGGCCTTCTGCTGCTCGTTGATCTCGCCGATGAACTCGACATTGGGATGCCGCGCCACCATCGGGCCGATCACCTCGTCCCAATAGGCTTGGTCGGCCTTGTCCACCTTGGCGGCGATCTTGAGCGTCATGCCGGCGCGGGCGGCGATCTCTATGGCGTGGTCGGGCCGCTTCTCGGGCGAGACGCGGCCGAGGAAGGCGAGATAGTCGCCATGCGGGTTCGCGGTGAAGGGCAGGACGTCTCTCGGCAGGCCATGGTGCACGGTGCCGGCCCAATGGACCGGTGGCATGGGGCGGCGCTGATCGTCCGAGATGGAGACGAGCGGATAGTGCGGGAAGGCGGAATAGAAGGGCCTGAGGTCGGGCAGGTCGAGACGGCCGTGCAGCGTCGTCACCATGCGGTCGGCAAAGGCACTGGCGAGCGGATAGTGCAGGAAGTCGACATGGAAGTGCAGCACGTCGAACTCGGCGGCCCGGCGGCGCACCTCCTCCAGCATCATCATGTGATAGGGCAGCGGGTCCCTGACCTGCGGATTGAGCCTGAGCGCCATGTCGCAGCAGGGCACCAGCTCGGCCGCAGTCTTGGAATCGCCGCTGGCGAACAGCGTCACCTCATGGCCCTGCCGGACCAGTTCCTCGGTGAGATAGGACACGATGCGCTCCGTCCCGCCATAGAGCCGTGGCGGACAGCATTCCGCGAGCGGGGCGATCTGGGCGATCTTCATCGGCAAAACCTCCTCGTGTGAGCAAAGCGTTGACAATGAGCGCGGGTCGGAGAAGTCCGGTAGCCACCATTGAGCGGCGTGGCCGCCTTCCTCGTCATGGAAGTCGCTGCGGGGATCGAATCGATCCGGTCCGTCCGGCACCCGCCGCAACGAACCCGCGCGATAGCGGCCGTGCTGAGCAGGACCTCCCCGGTTGGCGATATCGTCGAGATGCCCCGCGCGGCGCGCCCGTGGCATCTCAGTTGATGGAAGCGCGCCCGCCTTGTTCAAGGCAAATGCGTTCCGGCGTGGGAGCCGGTTCATTCTGGCGCGAGACAGGGACCCGGATCTCCTCCGGGCCCCGCCTTGTCAGAAGTCCATGCCCGCGCCGGCGGGAACGGCGGGTGCTGCTTCCTTCTTCGGCTTCTCTGCGACCAGAGCCTCAGTGGTGATCAGCAGCGAAGCGACCGACGCCGCATCCTGGAGCGCGGTGCGCACGACCTTCGCCGGGTCGATCACGCCATTGGCGACGAGGTCCTCGTAGGTACCGGTCGCGGCGTTGTAGCCCCAGTTGTAGTCGTCCTTCTCCAGAAGCTTGCCGACGATCACCGAGCCATCCTCGCCAGCATTGCTGGCGATCTGACGCGCCGGCGTCTGAATGGCGCGACGAACGATGGCGACGCCGGCCTTCTGGTCCTCATTGGCGGGCTCAACGGAATCGATCGCCTTCAGCGCACGCAGCAGGGCGACGCCGCCGCCCGGCAGGATGCCTTCCTCGACCGCCGCGCGGGTGGCGTGCAGCGCGTCATCGACGCGGTCCTTCTTCTCCTTCACCTCGACCTCGGTCGCGCCGCCGACGCGGATCACCGCGACGCCGCCGGCGAGCTTGGCCAGGCGCTCCTGCAGCTTCTCACGGTCATAGTCCGAGGTGGTCTCCTCGATCTGCGCCTTGATCTGCGAGGTGCGGCCCTCGATCTCCGCCTTCGCGCCGACACCGTCGACGATGGTGGTGTTCTCCTTCTCGATCACCACCTTCTTGGCACGGCCGAGCTGAGCGAGAGTGACGTTCTCGAGCTTGATGCCGAGGTCCTCGGAGATCACCTGGCCGGCGGTGAGGACGGCGATGTCCTCGAGCATGGCCTTGCGGCGATCGCCGAAGCCGGGCGCCTTCACCGCCGCGACCTTCAGGCCGCCGCGCAGCTTGTTGACCACGAGCGTGGCCAGCGCTTCGCCCTCGACGTCCTCGGCGATGATGAGGAGCGGCCTGGAGGTCTGCACCACCGACTCCAGGAGCGGCAGCATGGCCTGCAAACCGGACAGCTTCTTCTCATGGATCAGGATGTACGGATCCTCGAGCTCGACCCGCATCTTCTCGGTGTTCGTCACGAAATACGGCGAGACATAGCCGCGGTCGAACTGCATGCCTTCGACCACCTCGAGTTCGGTGGCGGCGGTCTTGGCTTCCTCGACGGTGATCACGCCTTCATTGCCGACCTTCTGCATCGCCTCGGCGAGGAAACGGCCGATCTCGGTGTCGCCATTCGCGGAGATGGTGCCGACCTGGGCGATCTCGTCGTTGCGCGTCACCTTGCGCGCACGAGTCTTGAGATCCGCCACTACCGCGTCCACCGCGAGGTCGATGCCGCGCTTGAGGTCCATCGGGTTCATGCCGGCGGCTACCGCCTTGGAGCCTTCCTTGACGATGGCCTGGGCGAGAACGGTGGCGGTGGTGGTGCCGTCGCCGGCAAGGTCATTGGTCTTCGAGGCCACTTCGCGCACCATCTGCGCGCCCATATTCTCGAACTTGTCCTCAAGCTCGATTTCCTTGGCGACGGTGACGCCGTCCTTGGTGATGCGGGGAGCGCCGAAGCTCTTCTCGATGACGACATTGCGGCCCTTCGGGCCGAGCGTCACCTTCACCGCATTGGCAAGCGTGTCCACGCCACGCAGCATCTTCTCGCGCGCCTCGGACGAGAACTTCACTTCCTTGGCAGCCATGTCCTGTCCTCCTTCCTGGATTGCTATGGCTCACGATCTCAAGGGATACACGGTCAGGCAGCCTTCCTGGCCGTCCCGCTCCGTTCGATCACGCCGAGAATGTCGCTCTCCTTCATGATGAGCAGGTCCTCGCCGTCGATCTTCACCTCGGTGCCGGACCAATTGCCGAACAGCACGCGGTCGCCGGCCTTCAGGTCGAGCGGCACCAGCTTGCCGGCCTCGTCGCGCGCGCCGGGCCCGGCGGCGACGACCTCGCCCTCCTGGGGCTTTTCCTTGGCGGTGTCGGGGATGATGATGCCGCCGGCCGTCTTCTCGAGGGCCTCGATGCGGCGCACGACGACACGGTCGTGCAGCGGGCGGAAATGCATGCAGATCCTCCTGGTGCAGGCAGCGATGTCATGAACTCGGCGGCTGGGCGCACGAGCGGACATCGAGCTAGGAAGGCTGCGTTTCTCGTTCAAGAGGGTACGCAAAAAATTTTGTCACTCGGCGTCATTAAGTGCCAATCAGCTGAAAACAATAGAGAATATCGAATCAGGGTGACGCGGTGAGAGGTGGCCGAGAAATTTTTCATGTCCCTCTTGAACGAGATTTTTTCGCTCCCCAGATCGCTTGTCGCCGGTGCCTGAAAGGACCGGCGCGTGGCGCCCGTGGCAAGGCTGCGGGCGGCTCGTGTCCATGTTGCTCAGTGGAGAATGTGGCTATGAGACCCTTCGACTTTGCTCCGCTTTATCGTTCCACCGTCGGCTTCGACCGGCTGTTCGATCTCATCGATACTGCGGCGGGGCCGCGTCCGGACTGGCCGCCCTACAATATCGAGAAGACCGGCGAGAACGCCTACCGGATCACCATGGCCGTTGCCGGCTTCCGTCCCGACGAGGTCGAGCTCACGCAGCAGGCCAATACGCTGGTCGTCACGGGCAAGAAGACCGCGGACGCAAACCACCGCCAGATGCTGCACAAGGGCATCGCCGTCCGCGATTTCACGCAGACCTTCAATCTCGCCG
Organism: Xanthobacter pollutisoli; assembly: GCF_040044995.1. Classification (NCBI taxonomy): domain Bacteria; kingdom Pseudomonadati; phylum Pseudomonadota; class Alphaproteobacteria; order Hyphomicrobiales; family Xanthobacteraceae; genus Xanthobacter; species Xanthobacter pollutisoli. The sequence goes on along the minus strand of NZ_JBDZDP010000018.1, from coordinate 9,741 downwards.
ACTATGTGAAGGTGTCCGGAGCGACGCTTCAGGACGGCCTGCTGTCGGTCGAACTGGCGCGCGAGGTGCCGGAACGGCTGAAGCCGCGCCGCATCGAGATCGCTTCCGCAGGCCAGCCGGCCGAGAGCAACGTCAGGCAGATCGAGCAGGCCAAGGCGGCCTGATCTTTCCCGCCCGAAGAGCCTGCATCCCGCCTCCCGGCATTCGCCGGAGGCCGGCCTGTGGAGGATTGGAGATGCTGCACGAAATAAATGTAAGCACCGGGATTCTTCCATCTCGCGTGCCATGGGGCGAACCGCGCTCGCCGGGAGAGGTCCTGGCCGACCCAACCATGAGCACGGGGTCAAAGCGGGCACTCCTCGCGTCATGGGCCTCGGATCGGTATGCCGTGCCGAACCGGCCGGACCTTCGCCGCCCGGAGACAGGAAAGATCCTGGTCCTCTCCGACATACTCGAGGCGCTGCAAGCTCTGGACGAGGTGACCGATCTTCAGCAGATAGCGCCGCTCCGAAGCGCCCGCCCATCCTCTGAAGGGACCTGTGCCGCCGGCATGTGAGGCCAGAACATTCCGGACCGCAGCTCGCTTTAGATGGAGCCGGTGCCTGCCCGCAGCTGCTCATTGCGTGTCTTGCAACCTTCCGCCGTTCTTGTCATGTCACGCGTCCAGCTTTCAACTGCATGGCCTATCCCCATGACGACGCAAACCTCGCAGAGCCGCCCTTTCGAAGCCGATGTTTCCCGCCTGCTGCACATGATGGTGCACTCGGTCTATTCCGACCGGGACGTATTCCTGCGCGAGCTGATCTCCAACTACTATGCCGCCAAACAGGACCTCGATATGGTCGCGTGACTCAAACCAAACCGCCTCCGGAAAACCCGGGACGCTTCATACAGGTTCGCCGCCTGTCCGTCGTGCCAGATGATCTTGACGAGGTCGCCGCGCCGTCCGCGGAAGCAGAAGATATGGCCGCCAGCGGATCTCGCCTCAGGACCTCCTGCACTTGCAACGCCAGGGAGGCGAAGCCCTTGCGCATATCCGTGTGGCCTGTCGCCAGCCAGACCTTCACGCCGACCGGGATAGGGATCATCGCGCCCTCAGGGCGGCGATCGCATCGCGCAGCGCTCGGCCATCCACGTCGCCCTCCAGCCGCAGCCGGTCGCCAGAAGCCAGTTCAATCTCGATGCGGCCCTCGCGACGAGCCTTACGCTTACGCGGCGATGGCTCGTCCAGGGGTGAAACGGTCTCCATCGGCGGCTCCACCATCACCGGCAGGAAGGCTGGCAACTGGGGCGTGACCCGTTCGCAGAGCTGCTTGCGCCGTAAGCATACGCTGAGTGCCGCTGGATTGTTGCGTGCGCGCGTGGCAGCGGGCGGCTATGATGACTGCGGGCTCAGGCGGCCTGCGCGGCAGCAGGTTCTTGGGTGCTGCGTTTCCACTCCCAGGGCAGGAGTTCGTGCAAGCGGTTCTGTGGGATTGAGGCGATGCGCGCGAAGACATCGGCCAGCCAGGCGTGCGGGTCGATGTCGTTGAGGCGCGCCGTCATGATGAGCGCATACATGACGGCGGCCCTGTCAGCGCCGCGATCGGAACCGGCGAGCATCCATGCCTTTCTTCCAAGGGCCAGACCACGCAGAGCTCGTTCCGCCGCATTGTAAGGCAGATTCTGCCGTCCTCGGCAAAGCGGGCGAAGTCGCACCAGCGCTTGAGCATATAGTCGACCGGCTTGGCGAAGGAGGAAGAGCGCGAGAGTTTGGAGCGCTGCTCGCGCAACCAGGTTTCCAGATCGGCCAGTAGCGGCACACTCCTCTCCTGCCGGACGGCCAAGCGCTCGGCGGCGGCGAGGCCATTGATATCGCGCTCGATGTCGAACAGGACATCGATGCGCTTGACCGCCTCCAGCGCGATCGGCGAGATGGCCGCGGCCGTTCGTCCTCGACGGGCATTCTTCGCGATGTCGGCCAGTTCGAAGAACTGCCTCCTCGCGTGATGGCATGGACACCCCCTTCCGCCGTGCCCTTGGAACGGATCATCATTGGGCGTCGCTCGAAGAGGAGATCTGCCATGCCGAAGGAAGTCCACGTCGTTGGTCTCGATATCGCCAAGTCCGTTTTCCAGGTTCACGGGGCCGACCGCAGCGGCAAGGCGGTGGTTCGCCGCCGGCTTCGGCGGGACGACGTCGAAAATTTCTTCCGTGATCTTGCCCCTTGCCTCGTCGGCATTGAGGCCTGCCCGAGCGCGCATCATTGGGCTCGAAGGCTGCGGGACCTGGGACACGAGGTGCGCCTGATCCCGGCCCAGTATGTTCGACCCTTCGTGAAGACGAACAAGAACGACGCGGCCGACGCCGAGGCGATCAGCGAGGCGGTGGTGCGCCCCTCCATGCGTTTCGTTCCCATCAAGGAGGAGATGCAGCAGGAGATCCTGATGATCCACCGTGTCCGCGAGATGCTGGTCGGACAAAGGACCCAGCTGATCAACGCCATTCGAGGCCATCTCGCCGAGTTCGGCGTCATCGCTCCGAACCGAGCCCACAATATCGGGCTTCTGACTGCCATGATTGAGGACGTGACCGATCTGCGCATTCCGCCCGTGGCCCGTCATGCCCTGCGCCATCTCGTCGAGCAGTTGCGGGAGGTCAAGACCAAGCTGGTGCGGATCGAGGAAGATCTGGCGATGGTGGCGAAGCGCTCCGATGAGGCGATGCTGGCACCCCTGCGCCGGGCCGAATGGGTGGTCTATGCCAAGCGCCCGTTCGCGGGACCGGCGGCGGTGCTCGCCTATCTGTCGCGCTACACCCACCGCGTGGCGATCTCCAACAGCCGGCTCCTCGCCATGGACGACCGCGGGGTCACCTTCCGCTGGAAGGATTATCGCGCCCGGGCCAAGGCCACAGGCGACAGTTGGATCAAGGCCATGACCCTGCCGGCGGATGAGTTCATTCGCCGCTTCCTGCTCCATGTCCTGCCCGACGGCTTCCACCGCACCCGGCACTACGGCCTGTTCGCCGGCGCCATCCGTGCCGCCAACATCGACAGGATCCGCGCGCTTCTCGCCAAGGACGATCCCGGCGCCTCACTGGTTTCGCGCGACGGACTGGTATCAATGAGAACAGCGATTGTCTTGATATCCATGGATCTTACCCTGTGATGCCCATTCGCCGCATCGTGCGGCTGCTCTACGAGGCCGTGCGCCTTGGTCGCCCGGCTATCCAGAAGGCCGCTTGAGCGATGATGCCGGAGCCGGCAAGCACAAGAGCGGCGGCGAGCGCGGGGTCGGATCCGACACCGGCCAAGGCCGTGCACAGGGCGCCGACCGCCATCTGCATGGCGCCGTAGAGGCCCGAGGCGGAGCCGGCGACGCGGGGATTGACGCTCAGGGCCTCTGCCAGCGCGGCGGGGGCCGCGGTGCCCACGCCCACGGAAAATATGAACACGGTGGCGATGGCCAGGGGCACGGTGAGCTGATCCGACAGCACGACGGCGAGCAGGATGAAGGCGGCTGCCACGCTGACCCCATTGGCGCCCACCAGCAGACGGCCGACGGAAACACGGGCGATGAGCCGGCTCGCCAGCATGCTGCCCACCCACACCCCCAGGACCAGGAGGGCGATATAGCCCCCGACGCTGGCCGTGGGCTGGTGCAGTTCGCCGGTGAAGATGAAGGGGGCCGCCGCGACGAAGCCATAGAGGGAGGTGGTGGCGCAGCCGCCGCCCACGGCGTAGCCCCAGAAGGCTGGCGCCCGCAGCAGTTGGCCATAGCTCTCCATTAGACCGATGGCGGCGCCTTCGGTTGCCCGTCCGGTCTCCGGGAGAAGACGCCAGGTGAGCAGGAGGTTGACCACGCCGAGGAGGGTCAGGGCGATAAAGATGGAGCGCCATCCCGCCGCATCGGCGAGAAAGCCGCCCACCAGCGGCGCCGCGCCCGGACCGACGGTGATCATGAGATTCATCAAGGCGAGGCGCCGGGTGGTGTCCGCCGGCGCCGAGGTGTCGCGCACGATGGCGCGCGCGAGCACGAGGCCGGCGCAGCCGCCCAGCGCCTGGAACAGCCGGGCGGCGATGAGGGCGTTGACGCTCGGCGCCAGCATCGCCGCGAGGCCGGCGACGGTGTAGAGCGAGAGCCCCGCCAGCAGGACGGGCCGGCGCCCGAACCGGTCGGCGAGAGGCCCGTAGACGAGCTGCCCGCCGGCGAGGCCGAGGATGTAGAGGCTGATGGTGAGCTGCATGGCCGCCATCCCGCCGCCGAGATCCTGCTGGGCGACGGGCAGCGCCGGCACGAAGACGTGCATGGCGAGGGTGCCGGAGAAGGCCAGGAGCGCCAGCAGCCAGAGCGGCGCCCTCCGGTGGGGCGGCTCACCCCCCTTCAGCTGTTCTGATGCCGGCGGAGCACTCAGCGGAGCATTCATGGCATTTCGTCCTGGCGTCACGGCAAAGCGCGGAGCGGCCCCCGAGGCGGTCCGTCCGCAGGGCGGCGCAGCGCTCTCATCGGGCCGGCCGCGCGGCGTGCACGGATTGGGCGTCCGACGGGTCCGCGTGCGCGGTCTTGCCGGCGACACCGGGTTCGATCTCCACGGTGGCGGTGAGGCCGGCCACGAGGCGGATATCGGCCGGCACGTCCTCCAGGGCGATGCGCACCGGCACGCGCTGGGCAAGGCGCACCCAGTTGAAGGTCGGGTTGATGTTGGCGAGCAGGCCGGAGCCGGCCGTGCGCTCGCGGTCCTCGATGGCCGCCGCGACGCTCTGCACCCGACCGCGCAGCAGGGTCGGCTCGCCCATCAGGCGGATCGTGACGGGATCGCCCACATGGATGCGCGGCAGCTTGGTCTCCTCGAAATAGCCCTCGACCCGAAGCGAATCCGTATCCACCAGGGCCACCACCGCCTTGCCAGTGGAGACGTAGTCGCCCCGCCGCAGCTCCAGATTGGTGACGATGCCGTTGGCTGGCGCCTTGATCTCCGAGCGCTCGAGGTTGAGCCGGGCGAGGTCGCGCTCGCTCACCGCCTGCTGGTAGGCCGCGTCGGCCTGGGTGAGGGCGGTCTGGGCCTGCTCGGCGTTCTGCGGCGAGACCACCTGCCGCTCGCGCAACTGCGTGTAGCGTGCGAGGTCGCGCTTGGCCTGCTCCAGCGTCGCGGCGCGGCCCTCCACCGCAGCCTCCGCCTGCTTCAGGGCGATGGCGAAGCGCTCGCGGTCCACCCGGAACAGGGCGTCGCCCTTCTTCACCGCGGCGTTGTCGCGGACCAGCACCTCGCTCACGAGACCGGAGACGTCGGGAGCGATGCCGACCACGTCGGCGCGCACGCGGGCGTCCCGCGTCCAGGGGGCGTTCATGTAGGTGTCCCAGAGCGCGCGGCCCACGAGAACGGCGCCCGCGACCACCATGAGGGTGACGCATATGCGGACCCACTTCGCGACATCGATCTTCATCATGCGATCCGTTGGAGAAGGGCATATCCCGCGCCGGTCACGAGCACGAACACGGCGAGGTCGAACAGCGCCCGGTGCCAGATGAGGCGGCCGAGCCCCACCTGGCTGAAAAGACGGGAGAGGAGCCGCGTGACCGCCATGGCGGCGAGCGCGAGGAGGAGAAAGGTCGGCACGTAGACGCCGAAGATGTCGAGTTCCGCGGGCATGCGTGTCTCACTCGGCCGCGAGCAAAGGCGGGGCGACGGCGCCCCGTGCCGGCGGCAGGAGGGGCGCCGCGGCCCCGGGGAACAGAGCCTGCCTGAGACCGACCAGCGCCTGCAGGGCATTATCCGCCGCCTGCCCGGCGCGCTGGGCAAGCACGGCGCGGATCGCCTCGTCCACATGGTCCAGAAGGCCGGCGGGCGGCAGCAGCACCGCGCCGGCCTTCTGCTGCGTTCGGAAATGCCCGGCTACCCCTTCGAGGACGGCGTTGATGGCGTCCTTTGCGGCACCAGGCAGCGCCCGGCGATCGCGCTGCAGATCAAGGACATTGTAGCCGATGCGCAAGTCTCTGAGCCCGTCCGTGGCGAGGCCGTCGTCGATGGCGCCCGAGGCGAGGCGGGGAATGAGCAGACCGAGGCGGTCGAGGGTGCGGCTCACCAGCACGCGGTGGTCCTGCAGGCGGGTGCCGGCGGCGCAGGCGGCAAGGTCCGCCCAGCCCGAGCGCACGAGGCGGCGGGCGGTGATCTCGGCGCCGAAGGGTTTGGTCGCCAACGCCCAGATCCAGGCGAACAGGAAGCCGCCGGTCACCGCCAGGCTTTCATTCACATAAACGGTGAAATCCGCATTGTAGTGGCTCTGGACCGAGAGGGAGCCCGAACCCGTTGCGGCGAGCAGTAGGGTGACGAGGCCGAGTTCCGGGCGGGGAATGAGCGCCCCAACCAGCAGGAACGGCAGCACCAGCACCAGCACGAGCATCGCGAAATCGTGGATCTGGGGCACCACCGTGAACAGAAGGACCCCGGCGATCACCTGGGCCGTGGTGCCCCAGACCACCATCATCCAGAGGAACGGGGCTGGCCGGTCCTGGGCGCCGAAGAAGCAGCAGGCGACCGCCGCCATGGCCACGAAATTGGCGCCGCCGGGCCATCCGCTCGCGATCCAGATCAGGCTCGCCGTCAGGGTCGCGAGCGCGGCGGAAGCGGTGGAGAATAGCAGCAGGCCGTGATCATGATGGCGCGCGGTGCCGATGACGGGGCGGTGGTGCAGCACGGGCGCCCAGTGTCCCGCAGCAGGGTCTCCAGCCACCTGCCGGCGTAACGCGAGGCAGTCCTGCCAGAGATCGACAAGCTCTTTGAGGCGGGCGCAGAGGTTCGCATGAAGGAGGCTCGGCCAGTCCCTGAGGGCGCCGGGATCCGGAGTCAGCTCAGCGATCCGTGCGCGCAACCGCTCCGGCGTGTCGGGAGCGCCCCCGATCCAGTCCGCGATTTCGCGGGCGAGGGCGACAAGATCGTCCCGCGCGCTGCCCATCGCTTCCTCGCGGGTGATCGCGCGCATCCGGTCGTTGAGGGAGGACAGTACCGGCAGGAGCAGCAGCAGGCGCCCGCGGAGCTCTCCGGCTTCGCGGGCGAAGGCGCGCGCCTCGGGATCGTGTGCCAGTTGCATGATGAGCGCGTCGAGCGCCGCGACGTCCGCGGCGAGCTTCTGTCGGACCAGAGGCACGGCCTCATCCGTCACCTCGCCACGCAGCACCTCGCCGGCCCAGGCGCCGGCATCGCGCAGCCAGCCGCCGACGCGTGCGGCGAGGGCCGGCCCGACGCTCACCGGGAACACGACCGCGCCCACGAGGCTTGCGCACAGGATCCCGAGGATGATCTCTTCGCTGCGAGCGAGAGCCACGTCGAAGATGGTCTCCGGCGCGGTGACCGTCGGCAAAGCGATGATGGGCAGAGTGTAGGCCGCCAGCATGAACACGTAGCTGCGGGGCGTGCGATCGAGCAAAGAGAGGTAGAGCAGCCCTCCGATCCAGGCGGCGACGGCGATGCTCAGAAGCTCGGGGGCGCTCACGAACGTCGGCACGAGCACCACCGCGCCAGTGGCGCCGATGAGGGTACCGAGCATGCGATAGAGCGCCTTGGAGGTAGTGGCGCCGGTGAGCGGGTGGGACACCACATAGACCGTGGTCATGGCCCAATAGGGGCGCGGCAGGTCCATGGCCAGGGCCACGTAGAGCGCCAGCATGGCGGCGGTGAAGGCCTTGGTGGAGAACAGCCAGTCGCGCGCCGAGGGAAGCTTCAAGAGTCCGCCTCCAGGAGACTAGGGTTCTGCTGGAGGCGGGTATGGGCGTGCTCGAGGGCCTCGAGCACCCGGAGGGTCGCCTCGACGTCCGCTTCGCTGATCTCGGCGAAGATGCGGGACCGCAGCCTGGCGATGGCGCGCTCGATGCGCTCCGCGAGCTGCTCGCCCTCCGCAGTGAGCCACAGGGTCTTGGCGCGACGGTCCTCCGGATCGTCCCGGCGCACCACGAACCCGGCGTCACAGAGCTGGTCGAGCAAGCGGACGAGGGACGTGCCTTCGATGCCAACGTGTGCCGCAAGGGTCACCTGACGCACGCCGCCGCCGAGGCGCCTCAGCCACACCAGGGGCGAGGCGCAGGCCTCCGAAATGTCATCGGCCGCGAGCGCGGCTTCCGCCAGCCGCCGCCATTGCCGGCCCGCCTGCAACAGGCCGGAGGTGAGCCGCCGACGGCTTGCTTGTTGGTTGTTCATGAGCACATACTGTGTCAGAAATTAATTCTGATGCAATCAATTTGGGTCGTGAGCGGGGCGGCGACCGGATCAAGCCGAGGGCGGCTCGACCGCAAGAGCCTGCGCAAAGCGACCGTCCATGCGGACCGCACGAACCTCTCACATGTGGCCGGTGAATGGGCCGCCTCGGTCCGGGAATGGGAAAGCGTGCGATATGGGGAGCGAGCATGACCACCGGCCTGCATGAAGCCGTCTCGGACGATCTCAGCGAGGTTGCGCCCGGCCTGCTGCGCGTGCGTGTGCCGCTGCCCTTTCCGCCGAGCGAGGTCAACGCCTGGCTGCTCTCGGGGCCGGACGGATGGACCCTGATCGATTCCGGCATTGACGACGCCCCGACGCGGGCGCTTTTCGCGCGGGTGCTGGCTGATCCGCTGCTCGGCGGACGGCCGGTGGCGCGGCTCCTCGGGACCCATTTCCATCCGGACCATGTGGGGCTGGCGGGTTGGCTCCATGCCCGCACCGGCGCCGACATCCACATGAGCCGCCTGGAGTGGATGCAGGCGCGCCTGCTCCTCAACGAGGATCCCGTGGAGGTGATTCCTCAGCTCGTGGCCCACAACCGGCTGTGCGGCGCGCCCCAGCCGTTCCTGGACCTGGTGGAACGCCGGGGCATGCTTTATCCCAAATGGGTCGGGCCGCTGCCCCGGCGCTATATGCGGGTGAAGGAGGGGGACGAACTGACGCTCGCCGGCAGCGCGTGGCGGGTGATGATCGGCGAAGGCCACGCGCCGGAGATGATCTGCCTCTATTGCGCGGAGAGAGACCTGCTGATCGCGGCGGACCAGATTCTCGCACGAATCTCGCCGCACATTGGGACGCACCCTTCGGACCCATGCGCCGATCCGCTCGGCGCGTTCCTGGGATCGCTCCTTCAGTTCGGGGCGCTGCCCGAAGGCACTCTGGTCCTGCCTTCCCACGGCGACCCGTTCTACGGCCTCCATGGGCGGATCGCCGCGCTCAAGGCGCATCACGACGAGCGGCTGGAACGGCTCATGGACTTTTGCATCGAGCCGCGCACGGTGATGGAGACGCTGGAGGTCCTGTTCCGGCCTCTGCCGCTCGATCAGACCGGCTTCGGCCTCAGCGAGGCGCTGGCGCATCTCCGCCACCTTGTCAGCCGCGGGGAACTGGGGCACGGGATGGACGCGCAAAGGTGGGTGTTTGCCCGGCGCTAAGACACTTCGGAGCAGACACATGCAGTTTGCACGGCAAGCGGCGACAGCTCATGAGGGTTGCATCTTGTCATCCGAGAAGAGCGACCATGCGGCAACGAACAGGGCGACGATCAGCGGGCCGAGGACAAATCCATTCATGCCGATCAGCGAGAGGCCGCCCACGGTGGAAATGAGCACGGCGTAGTCCGGCAGCATGGTACCCTTCCCCACCAAAGCTGGCCGCAGGACGTTGTCCACCGTGCTGATCACCAGCGTGCCGATCGCGAGCAGGATGGCGCCCTTCAGATAGGCGCCGGTCAGCAGCAGATAGGCTGCCGCCGGCACCCAGACCAGTCCGGCGCCCACAGCGGGCAGA
>NZ_JBDZDP010000017.1:0-68864 GCF_040044995.1 Xanthobacter pollutisoli | reverse complement strand
GGGCATGGGACGCATCAAACGCTTCAAGCGCGTCGCGCTACGCTGCGAAAAGACGGCTCGAAACTTCCGATCCATCGTCAGTTTCGCCGCAGGCCTCTGCTTGATCAAATTCGTCCACACGGCCTAGCAAATGGGCGCCGGTTCGCGCATCGACCGCAGGGCGGTCCTTGCTGCCGCTGCTTCCATGGTCGGCGCGACGCTCGTGCCCCTGTTGGCGCGCGCCTCGGCCGGCATCATCCGTTTTGGCCTGACCCCCGTCTTCCTGACCTCCGACCTCGAACTGCTCGGCCGGCTTCAGATTTACCTGCGGCGGGCCACCGGCTTACCGGTCGAACTCGTCAGCCGGCGGACCTATCAGGAGATCACCGCGCTGCTGGTCTCGGGTCAGCTCGATGCCGCGTGGATCTGCGGCTATCCGTTCGTCGCCCATCGTGACGCGCTCCAGCTGGTCGCGGTTCCGCTGTGGCGCGGGCAGCCGCTCTATCAGTCCTGCCTCATCGTCGACCGGGACCGTGACGCACGGGACTTCCAGGACCTCAAGGGCGATATCCACGCCTTCTCGGACCCCGATTCCAATTCCGGCTTCCTCGTCACCCGCGCGCTTCTCGCGGAGCACGGCCTGAAGCCCCCGTCCTTCTTCGCCCGCACCTTCTTCACCTACGGCCATCGCAACGTGATCCGTGCCGTGGCCTCGGGCCTCGCCCAATCCGGTTCCGTGGACGGCTACGTCCTGGACGTTATGCGGGAGATCGAGCCGGAGCTGACGTCGCGCGTCGCCATCCTGCGCCGGTCCGAATGGCTCGGCTTCCCGCCCATCGCTGCCCCGCGCCATCCGCCAGACCCGCAGGCGCTCGCCGCGCTGACGGAGGCGCTTGCGCGCATGAACGAGGACGAGGATGGCAAGGCGGTGCTCGCCATGCTGCGGCTCGATGGTTTCGCGCCGCAGGAGGCGAGCCTCTTCGACCCCATCGCCGCAAAGGCGGCGCTCGTCGCGGGCACCGGGTGACGCCCATGATCGCGCGCCTTGACCCCCGCCAGTGGCCCGTCACCCTCAAGGTGCCCCTAGCGGTTGCGGCGCTCATGGTGCTGGTGGGGCTTGCACTCTCCGAGCGCGTGCTGAGCCGGCTGGGGGAGACGCAGGAGCGCCAGTTGCGCGCCTTGGCGCAGACCTATCTGGACAGCCTCTCCTCCGCGGTCGCACCCGCGATCCTAAGAGACGATGTCTGGGAAGTTTATGACGCCATCATGCGGGCACAGGCCCTCAACAAGAGCCTGCATCCGTTGAGCGCCGTGATCACCGACGCGGAGGGCCTCGTGATCGCGGCGTCCGATCCCCGTCGCTTCCCCATTGGGGTGCGTCTCCCGTCCGATCTCGCTCCGCTCGCAACCGGCCGGGATTTCAGATTCGAGGCGGGCGCCAGATCCGCCACCGCGACGCGCGTGCTTTCCTATCCTGGACGCATCGTCGGAATCATCCACGCCACTTTCGACACCAGCCATCTGGCTTTGGAGCGGCGCGACGTCGTCCTCGCGCTCGCGGCCACGAACGGGATGGTCACGCTGCTGCTCGCCGTGGCCGGCTGGTTGCTCGTCGCCCGCATGATGGCGCCGGTGCGCACGCTCTCGCGCTATCTGGGCGCTGCGAGCGAAGGGCGGGCGACGCCCGTTCCCCCGGAGGCGGTCGCGCGCAACGGCGCTGAATTCGCCCGCCTGTTCCTAGCCTACAATGCGCTGGTCCGGTCCATGTACGAGCGGGAGGACCTAGCCCGACAATTGGCGGACGAGCATCGGCTCGGCAGCCTCGGGCGGCTCACCTCGGCGCTCGCCCACGAGATCAACAACCCGCTGGGCGGCCTTTTTAACGCGCTGGCGACGCTGAAGACCCATGGACACCATGCGGCGGTCCGAAAATCGTCCCTCGGCCTTCTCGAACGAGGCCTCGTCGGTATCCGCGACGTGGTGCGCACCACCCTCGCTTTGTATCGGCCGGAGCAGGCGCCGCGACCCCTCGCCATGGCCGATTTCGAGGACCTGCAGCTACTGATTGCCCCCGCGGCGCGCCGGAAGGGTGTCGATCTGAGGTTCTCCGGTCCCGTCGACGTGTTGCTTCCTCTGCCCAGCACCCCGGTGCGCCAGGCCGTGCTGAACCTGCTGCTGAATGCGGTTTCCGCCGCCCCGCCGGGAAGCGAAGTGGCGGTGGATGCGTCGCTCACGCCGACGGCCCTGCATGTAATCGTGTCGGATCGAGGCAGCGGCCTGCCCGAGCCTGCGGGGTGCCTTCTTGCGGCTGGCGGGGAAACGGGTGGCCCACCCTGGGGCGGCGGCCTCGGCTTGTGGACCACCCGGCGCATCCTGGACGACCTCGGTGCCTCGGCCGAGGTCGAGCGGCCTGAAACGGGGGGAACGCGGATCCGTCTTCTCTTCCCTTTCATCGCCCCAATGGAGCTCGCCCATGTCGCATGAGCCTCCCGTCATCGGCCTCGTGGAGGACGATCCCATCATGGGCGAGAGCCTCGCGCAGCGGCTCGGCCTGGAGGGAATGAGGGTGCATTGGTGGCGGACCGGCTGCGCAGCGGTGGCGGATATCCGGAAGATTCGCTTCGAGGCTATCGTATGCGACATCCGCCTTCCGGATCTCGATGGGGAGGCTGTGTTCCGGGAAGCGGCGCACGTGCCTCGGACGCCGCCTTTCCTGTTCGTGACCGGCCATGGCGACATCGACCAAGCGGTGCGCCTGATGCGGTCCGGCGCGGCGGACTACGTCACCAAGCCCTTCGAGATGGAGGACTTCCTGGCGCGGCTCACCGACTTGCTGATGCCGCATGGAACCACGGAAGGCGGCACGTTGGGCGTCTCACCCGCCATCCGGCAGGTGGAGGCTCTGTTGTGCAGGATGGCTCGCCTGTCCTCCAATCTGCTCATCACGGGGGAGACAGGGACAGGTAAGGATGTAGCCGCCCGCTTCATCCATGCGCAATCGCGGCACGCGACCGCGCCGTTTATCGCGGTCAACTGCGCCGCCATTCCCGCCGACTTGATGGAAAGCGAGCTGTTCGGCCACGAGCGAGGCGCGTTCACCGGTGCCGCGCAGCGCCATCTCGGCTATGTGGAGCGCGCCGGCGACGGCACGCTGTTTCTCGACGAGATCGGGGAATTGCGTCCGGAGTTGCAGGCAAAACTCCTGCGGCTGATCGAGAGCAAGACGTTTCAGAGGGTCGGCGGTGAGCGCGAGATCGCCTTCGGCGGCCGTATCGTGACGGCCACCAACGCCGATCTGGCGCTGCGAGTTGTCGAGCGACAATTCCGCGAGGATCTCTTTTACCGCATCAACGCGGTCAGCATTCGCCTGCCATCTCTGCGGGAGCGCCCCGATGACATCCCATGGCTCATGGAGCGCTTCTTTACGGAATATAGCGCGGACACCGAGACCAACCTGAAAGGGATCAGCGCCCTCGCCGAGGAGGCCGCGATGCAGCATCCTTGGCCCGGGAATGTGCGGGAGCTGCGGAACCGGATGGAGCGTGCGGTCGCTCTTGCCTTGGGCCCCTGGCTGATGCCCGGGGATCTCTTTCCCGAGATCGTTCGCGAAGGCGCTGACGCCGGCCTACGGATCGGCTCACTGGAATCCGCGCGCCAGGAGGCGGAGAAGCGTCACATCCTCCGGGCGCTGTCCGCGACCGCGGGCGAACTCTCCGCCGCCGCCCGGCTCCTCGGCGTTGGGCGCACCACCCTGTGGGAGAAGATGCGCCGCCTCGGTTTGGGTAGCGACGGCTGACGGCGCGTTCGGGTTTCCGGACAGACGGCGCCGCAGCATGTTCGGGACGGCGGACGTGCTCGCCTCATCTCGCTCGTTAAATCATTGAATTCTCTACTCAGCTCCGCATGGCGCAGCTTCTGCAGGACGTCTTGCGTCCGAAAGGACCAATACGCTCTGGGAGGAGCTTTCATGAAAAGATGTCCCAGCCTCGTCGATGCCGGCCGCCGCAGCTTCCTGACCGGCGCCGGCCTTGCGACCGCAGGCGCCGCCGTCGCCTCCGTTCTGCCGGCCCAAGCCAAGGCGGCCCCTGCGGTCGCGTTGGTGAGATATCCAGCGAACCGCCTCGCCAATGTGAAGGACCTGAAAGTTAATGAGCCGCTGGACGTGGCCTATCCCGATGACGACGCGCCCGGCGTCCTTCTGAAGCTCGGGACACGCGTGGCCGGAGGCGCCGGACCCGACGGCGACATCGTCGGCTTCACCACCGTCTGCCCGCACAAGGGATTTCCCCTTTCTTACAGCACGACGGACAAGACGCTGAACTGCCCCGGCCATTATTCCCGCTTCGATTGCGAGAAAGGCGGCCAGCAGATCTGGGGCCAGGCGACGCAGAACCTGCCGCAATACGCGCTGCGTGTGGACGCGAAGGGCGACATCTATGCCGAAGGCGTGGATGAGCTGCTCTACGGCCGCCTCTCCAACGTGCTCTGAGGGAGGACACCATGGCTTACAAGCGCCAGATCGGCCAATTGCCCATCATTCCCGCCAATGCGACCGTCCACAACGTCGTCTGCCACTATTGCATCGTCGGCTGCGGCTACAAGGCCTATAGTTGGGACGCCCGATACGAGGGCGGCACGGCGCCGGGCGAGAACGCCTTCGGCGTCGATCTCTCCAGGCAACAGCCGGCAGAGACCGCAGCCTGGTATGCGCCGTCCATGTACAACATCGTCAGGCAGAACGGGCGAGACGTGCACATCGTCATCAAGCCCGACAAGGCGTGCGTGGTGAATTCCGGCCTCGGCTCCGTGCGCGGCGCGCGGATCGCCGAGATGAGCTATTCGCGCCAGCGCAACACCCAGCTCCAGCGCCTCACCGATCCCCAGGTCTGGCGCTACGGACAGCTCCAGCCCACGAGCTGGGACGACGCCCTCGACCTCGTCGCCCGCGTCACCGCAGCGGTGATCGCTGAGCAGGGCGAGGACGGCCTGTTCGTGTCCGCCTTCGACCACGGCGGCGCGGGCGGCGGATACGAGAACACCTGGGGCACCGGAAAGCTCTATTTCGGCGCCATGAAGGTAAAGAACATCCGCATCCACAATCGCCCGGCCTACAATTCGGAGGTCCACGGCTCGCGCGACATGGGGGTGGGCGAGCTCAACAATTGCTACGAGGACGCGGAGCTCGCCGACACCCTCGTAGCGGTGGGCACGAACGCGCTGGAAACCCAGACCAACTATTTCCTGAACCACTGGGTGCCCAACCTGCGCGGAACCTCCCTCGACAAGAAGAAGGCGGAGTTCGGCAGCGAGCCGGTGGCCAAGGCGCGCATCGTCATCGTCGATCCGCGCCGCACCGTCACCGTGAATGCCAGCGAGGTGGAGGCGGGCAAGGAGAACGTGCTCCATCTCGCCCTCAATTCCGGCACCGACCTGATCCTGTTCAACGCCTGGCTCACCTACGCGGCGGAGAAGGGGTGGATCGACAAGGGTTTCATCGCGGCCTCCACGAAGGACTTCGACAAGGCCCTGGCGGCCAACAAGGTGAGCGTGGCGGAAGCCGCTCGCGCCACCGGCCTCAGCGAGGCGGACATCGTCAAGGCGGTCACCTGGATCGGCGAGCCCAAGGCCGGCGGGGCACGTCGGCGGACCATGTTCGCCTATGAGAAGGGCCTCATCTGGGGCAATGACAACTACCGCACCAACCAGGCGCTGGTGAATCTCGCCCTCGCTACCGGCAATATCGGCCGTCCGGGCGGCGGCTGCGTGCGCATGGGCGGCCACCAGGAGGGTTATTGCCGCCCGTCCGACGCCCATGTGGGCCGGCCCGCAGCCTATGTGGACAAGCTGCTGATCGAGGGCAAGGGCGGCGTGCACCACATCTGGGGCTGCGACCACTACAAGACCACGCTCAACGCCATGGCTTTCAAGCGCGCCTACAAGATGCGCACGGACCTCGTGAAGGACGCCATGGCCAGCGTGCCCTACGGCGACCGCGATGCCATGGTGGCCGCCATCTTGGGCGCCATCCGCAAGGGTGGGCTGTTCAGCGTCGACGTGGACATCGTGCCGACCCATATCGGCGAGGCCGCCCATGTGATGCTGCCCGCCGCGACATCCGGCGAGATGAACCTCACCTCCATGAACGGCGAGCGGCGCATGCGCCTTACCGAGCGCTACATGGACCCGCCGGGCCAGGCCATGCCCGATTGCCTCATCGCCGCGCGGATCGCCAATCACATGGAGCGGGTGCTGCGCGCCATGGGCAAAACGGAGGTGGCGGACAAGTTCAAGGGCTTCGACTGGAAGAGCGAGGAAGACGCCTTCATGGACGGCTACGCCAAGAACGAAAAGGGCGGCGCGTTCGTCACCTACGATCGCCTGCGGACCATGGGCACTAACGGCTTCCAGGAGCCCGCCACGGCCTTCGCAGACGGCAAGATCGTCGGCACCAAGCGGCTGTTCGCCGATGGCAAGTTCAACAAGCCGGACGGCAAGGCGGTGTTCGCCGAAACCCGGTGGCGCGGCCTCCAGGCCCCCGGCAAACAGGCGGAGAAGGACAAGTTCGCCTTCCTCATCAATAACGGGCGGGCGAACCTCGTCTGGCAGAGCGCCTATCTTGACGTGGAGAATGAGCTGGTCATGGATCGCTGGCCCTATCCCTTCATCGAGATGAACCCGCAGGACATGGGCGAGCTTGGCCTCAAGAGCGGCGATCTCGTGGAGGTCTACAACGAGAACGGCTCCACCCAGGCCATGGCCTATCCCACCCCCACGGCGAAGCGGAAGGAGACTTTCATGCTGTTCGGCTTCCCGACCGGCGTGCAGGGCAATGTGGTGTCCGCGGGGGTCAACGAGGACATCATCCCCAACTACAAGCAGACGTGGGGCAACATCCGCAAGATCGCCGACGCGCCGGAAGGCGTGCGGCACCTGACCTTCAAGTCGAAGGAGTATCCGGCCTGACGGCGGGCACCATCGGCCGGCGTTCTGGCGCCGGCCGAGACCGCACCCTCATCCGTGGCGCCACACTTTCACCGATGACACGACGAGGATCAGCGCCAGGATGGGAAGCAAGACCTGCTCGGGCACAAGCCCAAGGAGGTGCCCGCCGATGAAGGCGCCCACGATGGAGCCCACCGCCATCACGGCCACGAACACCTTGTTCTGCGCGACGGTGGCGAAGGCGTTGTCGCGGCTGTAGCGGGTGAAGCCGACGATCATGGTGGGCAGGCTCACCGCCAGCGACAGGCTGCCGGCGAGCTTGATGTCCGCGCCGAAGAGAAGCACCAGCGTCGGAATCAGCAGCTCACCGCCGGCCACGCCCATCAGCGAGGCGACCACGCCAATGGCGAATCCCGCAATGACGCCGGCCACGATCAGCCAGGGTCCCGAAAGCAGCGCGGACGCTGCGGTCGATCCGTGTCCGAACAGGAGGGCGACGGCGATCAGCACCAGCAGGACTGCCAAGACCCGGTAGAGGGTGCGGGAGCTGAGCCGGGTGGCCCAGCCGGCGCCGAACCAGGCGCCAACGAGGCTACCCGCCAACAGGTTGAGGATGATCGGCCAGTTGGTCGCGATCGCGCTGAAGGGCACCGTCGCCGCCCTGAACGGCAGCGCGCTAGCGACGACGACCAGGCTCATGGCCTTGTTGAGGATGACCGCTTCGAGCGCCCGGAAGCGGAATGGGCCGATCAGCAGCGGCAGGCGGAACTCTGCGCCACCAAGCCCGATGAGACCGCCGAGCATGCCGATGAGGGCGCCCCCGGCGAAGGCCGGCACCGGCGGGGGGCCAGGGTTGGACCCCCGCTCGTCCCGTGTGTTGGCACGCTCGGACGACAGTGGAATGGACTGCTGGGACATGGATGAGCCTCCGGCCATGATCGTTCGGACGGAGCCGCCATCATGGTATGAAATGATATGAATTGATACGAAAACAAACGATTTGACGGGTATATTGCTGGTTTAATGAGCCGAGCGTGGCGAATAGATGTTGTTTTGTAAAGATAGAATGGTCAGGACGGCTGGCCGAAGGCCGAGCTATATGCCAAATGATATGAAATTAGATGAATTGAGATGCCGGACATTCCATGGATACGCCTAACGCCCTGACTGTCGAAGATGTGGCCGAGCGGCTGCACGTCAGCCGGAGCGGCATTTATGCTCTGATCAAGGCAGGCGGGATCGGCTTCTACAAGGTCGGCCGTAAGATCCGCTTCACCGAGGCGAACGTGCGCGACTATATCGAGCGCTCCGGCAGGGCCGCGCGCGCCCGAGCTGGCAGGCCGCCCGGCATTCGACGAGAACCGGTATTTTGACCTGAAGGCGGAGCGTCGGGCCGGGGACGGCTTCATCATCTGCGGCCAGGACCTCATCCTCGACATCCTGTCCAACTTCATGCGCATGCACGGCGTCATGGCGCTCAGGGCCTATATCGGCAGCTACGACAGCCTCGTCTCGCTCTATTACGGCAAGGTCTCCGTCGCGAGCGCACATCTGTGGGACAGCGCCGGCGACGACTACAACGTGCCCTATGTCCGTGCCTTACTGCCTGGCGTGCGCTGCGCGGTGGTCAACGTCACCTACCGCATGCAGGGCCTCTACGTCGCCAAAGGCAACCCGAAGGCCATCCGAACATGGCAGGACTTCGCCCGCGACGACATCACCATGATCAACCGCGAGAAGGGGGCGGGATCGCGGGTGCTGCTCGACGAGAACCTGAAGCTCCTCGATCTCTACGCCAGCCGGATTAAGGGCTACGATAGCGAGAACCAATCCCATCTCGCCGTGGCGAGCGCAGTGGGCCGTGGCGACGCCGACGTGGCGGTGGGGATGGAAAAGGTCGCCCGCCAAGTAGATAATGTGGACTTCGTCCCACTGAAGAGGGAACGCTACGACCTTGTGGTCCGTAAAGAGCATCTCGACACACCGGAGGTCGCGACGATGCTCAAGATCCTGCGCTCGGAGCGGTTCCAGAACGAGTTCAAGAGCATCGGCGGATATGACATCACCGACATCGGGAAGATCGTGGCTGAGACGTGAGGCCGAATCTACTGCCGTCGCTGAAGCGCCCGAATGCCAAGTCCACGAGCGAACTTCCCGCCGCCTCCCACCGAGCCGAACGCCTCAGCCGAACCGGCCGGTGATATAGGAGCGCGTGCGCTCCTCGGTTGGGTTGGTGAAGATCAGGCTGGCCACGTCGTATTCCACCATGTGGCCGAGATGCATGAAGGCGGTGAAATCCGAGATGCGCGCCGCCTGCTGCATGTTGTGGGTGACGATCACGATGGTGTAGGCGCCCCGCAACTCGTCCATCAGTTCCTCGATCTTCGCCGTGGCGATGGGGTCGAGGGCCGAAGTGGGTTCGTCGAGCAGGATGAGCTCCGGATCTGGGGCGAGGGTGCGGGCGATGCACAGGCGCTGCTGCTGGCCGCCCGACAATCCATAGGCGGATTCCTGGAGGCGGTCCTTCACCTCGTCCCATAGGGCGGCTTGGCGTAGCGCGGCTTCCACGCGCCCATCCACTTCGGAGCGATTCCGGATGCCCCGGATGTGGAGGCCGGATGCCACATTCTCATAGACCGATTTCGGAAACGGGTTGGGCTTCTGGAACACCATGCCGATGCGCAAACGCGCGAGCATTGGATCTACTTCCGGCGCCACGATGTTGATCCCCTCCGGATAGAGGATGATCTCGCCCTGATACCGGTTGCCCGGATATAGGTCATGCATGCGGTTGAAGCAGCGCAGGAGCGTGGACTTTCCACATCCCGACGGCCCAATGAGGGCGGTGACCTTACCCTCGACGATCGGAAGCTCCACCCCCTTGAGCGCCTGGTTGTCGCCGTAGAAGAAATTGAGGTTGCGAACAGAAGCGCGCAGGGGGGCGGGCTCCTTGCTGGCCACGGCGTCCAATGCTGGGGTCACGGCGGTCATCTCGTTCTCCGAAAGGCCGGGCTGCAGCATCAGCGCATGCTCCGGCGGATCTTGTAGCGCAGCCAGATGGCGATCGCATTCATCAGCAGCGTCATAAGCAGCAGAATGAGACCGGTTGCTGCTGCGTTCACGTGGAACGCCGCCTGGGGACGTGAAACCCAGTTGAACATCTGGATCGGCATCACCGTGAACGGCGAGTTGAGCCAGTTGAAATTGATGAACGGAAAGGTGTCCTGGACCGGTGAAGGCGGCAGGAAGGCGATGAAGGTGAGCGCGCCGATGGTGATGATGGGCGCGGTCTCGCCGATGGCCCGTGACATACCGACGATGGCACCCGTGAGGATGCCGGGACGCGCGGTGGGCAGGATGTAGCCGCTCACCGTCTGCCATTTGTCGGCGCCAAGCGCATAGGCGCCCTCGCGGATCTCGAGCGGGATGGAGCGCACCGCCTCGCGTGTGGCGACTATGATGATGGGCAGGATGAGAAGCGCCAGCGTGATGCCCGCAACTAGAATCGTCTGGCCCATGGCGAAGCTCTGCACGAACAGGCCGAGGGCGAGCAGCCCATAGATGATGGAGGGCACGCCCGCGAGATTGGTCACATTGATTTCGATGAGATGGGTGATCCAGTTCCGCGGCGCATATTCCTCAAGATAGAGGCCTGCTGCGACGCCGAGCGGCACCGCCAGCGCCGTCGTCACCAGCATCACCAGCGTGGTGCCGACCCAGGCGGACAGAATGCCGGCCTCCGAAGCGCGTCGGGAGGGGAAGCTCGTCAGGAAATCAAGATCAATGCGGCCAAGCCCGTCCACCATGAAGTCCACGATGAGCGACAGCAGAACGATCATGGAAATGACGAGCACGCTGAGGCCCAGGATCGCGAAATTGCGGTCGGACCGATGCGCCCGAGCGACGATTTCCGCGTCGGAGAGGCGGCGGGAGGGTTGAGCGGCGAGCGGCTTCACGGCCATCCCCTCAATAGACTTCACGGTATTTCTGGCGGAGCCAGAAGGCGAGAATGTTGAAGGCGAAAGTCATGAGGAACAGCGTCATGCCCGCCGCGAAGATGGTGAGATAAGCGATGGAGCCATGTGGCACGTCGCCGAGGCTGATCTGGACGATATAGGAGGTGATCGTGGCTGCGCCCTCCAGAGGGTTCAGGGCGAGCTTCGCCTGCTGGCCCGCAGCAATGGCCACCACCATGGTCTCGCCAACCGCCCGCGACATGCCGAGGATGTAGGCCGCCGTCACCCCGGAGAAGGCGCCGGGGATCACCACCCGCGTCGCCGTCTGGAGCCGCGTGAAGCCCAGCGCATAGGCCCCCTCCCTCAGTTCCGCAGGGACCGCGCGCATGGCGTCCTCGCTCACGGAAACGATGTAGGGCAGGATCATGATGCCCATGACGATGCCCGGCACGAGCAGGTTGAAGCCCGCCAGCCCGGGAATGAAGATCTGGAAGATGGGCGTGAGGAACAAAAGAGCGAAATAGCCGAATGCCACAGTGGGCACGCCTGCGATAAGCTCCAGAAACGGCTTGATGGTCTCGCGCACCTGTGGCCGCGCGAACTCCGACAGATAGATTGCGAGCACGGTACCGGCTGGAATCGCGACGAGCAGGGCGATGAGCGAACTCACCAAAGTACCGGATACCAGAGTCATGATGCCGAAGTGCTTGTCCTGAAACACCGGCGTCCATTGTGTGTCGGTCAGGAAGGAGATGATCGACACCTGTGCGAAGAATTTCAGGCTTTCGGACAGGAGGACGTAGACGATGCCCGCCGTGACCAGGACAGAGAGTGCGGCACTGAGAAACAGGACAACGCGCATGATGCGGTCCACCACCCGGCGTCGCGCCAGGAAGACCGGAGAAACCGTCAGGCGCAACCGGCCTGTTCTTGAGTCTGGAGACACCGGTGCGACCACGTCCAACCCTCACCTGAATGGAGGGAGGCGCCGGAGCACCTCCCTCAGGTCCCTCAAGATCACCTGTCAGTAGACGAGCTTTTCCTTGACGAGATCCTCGACGGAGACGCCGACCTTGGACCCGGTGAAGCCGGTGCCGATCTCACGCTTCTTGAAGCGCTCCTGGAACACCTTCAGGGCGGCCTCGGGCAGCGGCACATAGCCGACTTCCTTGACCAGCTCGACCGCGTGCTTCGGGTCCTGGTAGAACTCAACGAACTTCGCCACCTCCGGACGGGTTTCGGCCGCCTTCTTGTTCACGTAGATGAAGATCGGCCGCGACAGAGGCTGGTACTTGCCGGTGCGGGCGTTCTCGACCGACGGCTCCACGGCGGGCGCGGCGTCATCGACCTTGATCTTCACCGCCTTCAGCTTGCCGGTGTTCTCTTCATAGTAAGCAAGGCCGAAAAAGCCGAGGGCGTTGGGATCGCCCGCCACGCCCTGGACCAGCACGTTGTCATCCTCCGATGCGGTGAAGTCGCCGCGGCTGGAATGCTCCTTGCCGACGATGGCGGCGGTGAAATAGTCGTAAGTGCCTGAGTCGACGCCCGCGCCGTAGAGCACCAGCGGCCGATCCGGGTAGCTGTCGCGGACCTGCTTCCAGTTGGTGATCTTGCCCTGGGCCTCGGGCTCCCAGATCTTCTTCAGATCCGCAACCGTCATCTCGCTCGCCCAGGTGTTGGACGGGTGGACGATGACCGTGAGCGCATCAAGGGCGACCGGCAATTCGATATACTCGATGCCGGCTTCCTTGCAGGCCTTCTGCTCGGCGGAGGTGATGGGGCGCGAGGCGTCAGAGATGTCGATCTCTCCGCGGCAGAACTTCTTGAAGCCGCCGCCGGTACCGGAGATGCCGACCGTCACCTTGATATCCTTGTTCGCCTTCTGGAATTCCTCCGCCATGGCTTCGGTCACGGGGAATACCGTGGACGACCCGTCGACCTTGACCAGTGCCTGGGCAGCGGCGCCGTTGAAGGCCGCGCCGGTAGCGAGCAGCGCGAGGGCGCTCGCGAGAGTGATGATCTTCATGAGGATGCCGTCTCCCTGGACAGTGCCGCTAGGGCTTCTGATGCTCACCTAGCCTCACGGGCTCTAAGCATGTTATGTAACAAATTCATGACAATTTGTGTATATCGAGCGATATTCCTGAATCAACAGAGATTTTATCGAATATGACGCAACGTAGTTCTAGGCTATGGTTGGCTTTATTTCATGTAAATCATATGGACATCGTGGCAATTGTCCATGGTTGATTGCAATTTTTGAGAGGCTATCCGACTTCGATTGACGTATATTACTTATATAAAGTCCATATGAAGCGCCTATTATTCATTTCTCCTCCCGAACAAATTTGCCTCTCAACCTCGCGAGCATTCCGTCTCTACATTACATCATTTCCATTTGTATCGACATATCGATAATTTATACTATCGCTGCGATTGGCGCGACGTAAATGGCGTCACAAGAGTGACATGAAGGCCATATAGCGATCTGTCCACTCCTATCGACATAATGACTCGTATGGAGCTATCTGTTTCCAGCGATATGTCGCTAGGACCCAAGGGAGGCCAGCCGTGAATCGCATTCTTGTCTGGACAGCTGCGGCGACGCTCGCGGCCCTGTCGATGTTCGCGCCTCCGGCGCGCGCCGCGGAGGTGCGGGGTGCCGGCTCCACCTTCGCCTATCCGATCATCTGGAAATGGGCGGAGGCGTTTCGTGAGCGCACAGGCCACATCGTAGGATACCAGTCGGTGGGTTCGTCGGCCGGCGTCAACCGTATTAAGGACGGGGTGGTGGATTTCGGCGCGTCCGACAAGCCGCTGAAGCCGGAAGAACTGGAGAAATATGGCCTCGGCCAGTTCCCCATCGTGTTCGGTGGCGTCGTTCCGGTGTTCAACGTGGACGGCGTGGGGCCCGGCCAGCTCCGCTTCACCGGCGCCCTTCTCGCTGACATCTATCTCGGCAAGGTCACGACCTGGTCCGATCCCGCCATCAGGGCCCTCAATCCCGACGTCAAGCTGCCCAACGCGAAGATCGTGGTGGTGCACCGTTCCGATGGATCTGGAACCACGTTCAACTGGGTGTCCTACCTTGCCAAGGCGAGCCCGGAGTGGAAGCAGCAGGTCGGCGAAGGCAGCGCAGTCGCCTGGCCGGTGGGGTATGGCGCGCGCGGTAACGAAGGGGTCTCGACCGAGGTCAAGCGGGTCCCGAATGCCATCGGCTATGTCGAATACACCTATGTGGTGCAGGTGAAGCTGGCCTATGGCCTCGTCCAGAACCGTGCTGGCAAGTTCATCGCACCCAGCGCGGCGGCGTTCCAGGCGGCGGCGCTGAGCTTCGATTGGGCCGGCGCCAAGGACTTTTTCGTCGTCATCACCGATTCCCCCGCCGAGGATGCCTATCCTATTGCGGCGACCACCTTCGCTCTCATGTACCGCGAGCCGAAGGTGCCGGCGAACAGCCAAGCCGCCTTCGAGTTCTGGCGTTTCGCCCTGGGCGAGGGCGAGAAATTTGCGTCCGAGCTCGGCTATGTTCCCTTGCCGCCGGCTCTGGTCCAGCAGGTCAAGGACTATTGGGCCAGGACCTTCAAGGGCGGCGCCTGAGGCACTTGGGCTGACGCGTGAGCAGCATTCGAACGGTGAGACAAGATGGACGAGACGAAGCTGAATGGGGAAGACGCCACGCGGATCTTCGATGCGCTGTCCCAAGGCACGCGCTTCGAGACTTATCGTCTTCTGCTGCGCTATGTGCCCTATGGCCTTCAGGCGGGCGACATCGCCCGCCTGCTGGCGGTAGCGCACAATACCATGTCGGTGCACCTCGGCGTGCTGGAGCGTGCCGGCCTTGTCACGTCGCGGCGCGAGGGACGGTCCATCATCTATGCCGTCAGCTTGTCCACAGCGGGCCCTGTGCTGAGCCAACTGATGGCGGAGATGGGTTTTGCCGTCTCCCCCCGGTGCGGGACCGGCCCCGCGGCCTTTCCACAGCTGCGTCCTGCCGCTGGGAATGATCGCGTCTACAATGTTCTGCTGGTCTGCTCGGCCAACTCGGCACGGTCGCTGATCGCGGAGGCGTTGCTCAACCGCGAGGGGCGAGGCCGCTTCAAGGCCTACTCGGCCGGCAGTCGGCCGAAGCTCAAGCCGCACTCGATGGCTATCGATCTGCTCGACTCGCTCGGCTACGACACGACGAACCTCGCCTCCAAGAGCTGGGATGGGTTCGCCAGGCCGGATGCGCCCCAGATGGATTTCGTCATCACTACCTGCGACGCCGCAGCTGGGGAAATCTGCCCTGCCTTCCCCGGTCATCCGCTACAGGCCCATTGGGGTCTGCCCGACCCGATCCGGGTGAAGGGAACCGAAGCTGAGCAGAAGGCTGCCTTCGTTGCCACCTACCGTCGGCTCGCCGGGCGTATCTCCGCCTTCGTCAACCTGCCATTTGAGCAGCTCGATCTTGCTTCGCTCAAGGAGCGCATCGGCGAGATCGGGAAAATGGAGGGAGCGACGGACCTCACACTCTCGGGACAGGCCGCGTGAACTGTCGTCGTCCTGAAACAGACCGCGCCCACGCTCTCGCCGCAATCGGCCGCAGCTGGCGGCCTTGGGAGATCCCGCACCGTGTCCGTGTTTGAACGCTATCTCACTCTCTGGGTGTTCCTGTGCATCATCGCCGGCGTCGCGCTTGGCGCGCTGGCGCCGTCCGTGTTCCAGACCATCGGGGCGCTGGAAGTGGCGCGGGTCAACCTGCCGGTAGCCATCCTCATATGGCTGATGATCGTGCCCATGCTGGTCAAGATCGACTTTGCCGCGCTCAAGGAGGTCGGCCGGCACTGGCGCGGAATCTCGGTGACGCTGCTGGTGAACTGGGCGGTGAAGCCGTTCTCCATGGCGTTCCTCGGCTGGCTGTTCATCGGCTATCTGTTCCGACCCTACCTGCCAGCCGACCAGATCGATAGCTATATCGCCGGCCTCATCCTTCTGGCGGCGGCGCCCTGCACGGCCATGGTGTTCGTCTGGTCAAATCTCACCAAGGGTGAGCCCCACTTTACCTTGTCCCAGGTGGCGCTGAACGACGCCATCATGATCGTCGCCTTCGCGCCCGTCGTGGGGCTGTTGCTCGGGCTCTCCTCCATCACCGTGCCGTGGGACACACTCTTCCTGTCGGTGATGCTCTACATCGTCGTCCCGGTGATCGCGGCGCAGCTCCTCCGCGGGCGCATCCTGGCGACCGGTGGACAGGCCGGGCTCGATCGCCTGCTCGGCGTGCTCCAGCCGCTCTCCCTGGTGGCGCTGCTCGCCACCCTGGTGCTGCTGTTCGCCTTCCAGGGCGAGCAGATCCTCGCCCAGCCGCTGGTGATTGCGCTGCTGGCCGTGCCGATCTTGATCCAGGTCTATTTCAACTCGGGCCTTGCCTATCTCCTGAACCGGCTGTCCGGCGAAGCCCACTGCGTGGCCGGCCCCTCTGCCCTCATTGGGGCCTCCAATTTCTTCGAGCTGGCGGTGGCTGCCGCCATCAGCCTGTTCGGATTCAAGTCGGGTGCGGCTCTCGCCACCGTGGTGGGTGTGCTCATCGAGGTTCCGGTGATGCTCTCGGTGGTGTGGATCGTGAACCATACCAAGGACTGGTACGAAGCCGGCGGCGTGAGGGTGACGGACGCCGGCGACCGCACCAAAGCCTGAGATCATCGCGGCAACGCCGCACCTTTTCAAAGTTTGCGAGGATGACGGTGCCATGAGAGTAGGGATCAACGGCCTCGGCCGCATTGGACGGCTTTCGCTTCGCGCGGCCATGGGGGCGGCCTACCGCCCGGACAATGATCCGCGCGGCAACAACCGGCTCGAGATCGTTCATCTCAACGAGATCAAGGGTGGGGCGGAAGCCATCGCCCATCTCCTCGAATTCGACAGCGTACAGGGGCGCTGGCGTGCGCCCATCGCAGCCGAGGGCGCGGATAGTGTGCGCATCGGCGAGAAGAGCTTGTCTTTCTCCTCTCACGCGACGCCGGGCGATATCCCCTGGGGCGATCTCGGCGTGGACCTCGTACTGGAGTCCACCGGCAAGTTTCTCACCCCCGCCGTGCTCGAAGGTCACCTGAAGCGCGGCGCCAAGCGCGTAATCGTCGCCGCGCCGGTGAAAGACCCGTCCGTGCTGAACGTTGTGGTGGGGGTGAACGAGCAGCTCTACGACCGAGAGACGCATCCCATCGTCACCGCTGCCTCCTGCACCACCAACTGCCTCGCCCCGGTGGTGAAGGTGGTGCACGAGGCCATCGGCATCCGCCACGGCCAGATCACCACCATCCACGATCCCACCAACACCAACGTGGTGGTGGACGCGCCCCACAAGGACCTGCGCCGCGCCCGCTCGGCCATGCTCTCGCTGCAGCCTACTACCACCGGCAGCGCCACCGCCATCGCCCTCATCTATCCCGAGCTGAAGGGCAAGCTGAACGGCCATGCGGTGCGCGCCCCGGTGCTCAACGCCTCGCTCACCGACTGCGTGTTCGAGCTCAACCGCGAGACCACGGCGGACGAGGTGAACGCGTTGTTCGCCAAGGCCGCCGCGGGTGCGCTCAACGGTATCCTCGGCTTCGAGCCGCGCCCTTTGGTGTCGGCGGACTACGCCCGCGACACCCGCTCCGCAATCGTTGATGGGCCGTCCACCCTCGTCACCGACGGCACCTTGCTCAAGGTCTATGCCTGGTACGATAACGAGATGGGCTATGCCTGCCGCATGGTGGACCTTGCCTGCCACCTCGAACGCGTGGGGCTGTGAGATGGCGGCGTCATCCTCCGCGGGCCTGCGCAACTACGCCATCGTCACCGCGGCCTATTGGGGCTTCACGCTGACCGACGGCGCCTTGCGCATGCTGGTGCTGTTCACCTTCTTCAAGCTCGGCTACTCGCCCTTCACCCTCGCCTTCCTGTTCTTGCTCTACGAGGCGGCGGGCATCGGGGCGAACTTCATCGGCGGCTGGCTCGCCGCCCGCTTCGGCATCACCCGTATGCTGACAGTCGGGCTCACGACCCAGATCGCCGGCTTCCTGCTGCTCTCCGCCATGTCGCCCACCTGGGAAACGGCCGTTCTTGTTGCCTGGGTGGTGGCGGCGCAGGGCGTGTGCGGCGTGGCGAAGGACCTCACCAAGACCGCCTCCAAGTCCGCCATCAAGGTGACGGAGGCCGAGGCCAAGGGTAACGCCGAGGGGCGCCTGTTTCGCTGGGTGGCGTGGTTCACCGGTTCCAAGAATGCCATGAAGGGCTTCGGCTTCTTTCTTGGCGGCGTGCTCCTGGAGGCGTTCGGCTTTCGCTTGTCGCTGTGGCTCATGGCTGCCGTGCTGGCGCTGGTGCTTCTCGGCGTGCTGCTGTCCCTGCCGCCTATGATGGGCAAGGCCAAGGCGAGTAGTTCGGCAAGAGAATTGTTCGGCAAGAGCCGGGGTGTGAACCTGCTCGCTGCTGCCCGCGTCGCCTTGTTCGGCGCGCGGGACGTGTGGTTCGTGGTGGGCGTGCCGGTCTTCCTCTATGGGATGGGCTGGACCTTTCCCATGGTGGGCGGCTTCCTCGCGCTGTGGACCATCGGCTACGGCATCGTGCAGGCATCCGCGCCCGCCGTGGTGAGCCGCAGCCCGGACGGCCTGTCCAAGGAAGTGCCAGCGGCGCGCTGGTGGGCGCTCGGCCTCGCTCTGGTGCCGGTGGCCATCGCCGTGCTCCTCGCCGTGACACCCCTGCGGCCGGACATCATCGTCGTGATCGGGCTCGCCATCTTCGGCGCCGCCTTCGCCGTGAACTCCTCCCTGCATTCCTACCTGATCCTGGCCTATGCCGGATCGGAGAAGGCAGCCGAGGACGTGGGTTTCTATTACGCCGCCAATGCAGCGGGGCGCTTCATCGGCACCCTCCTGTCCGGCCTGCTCTATCAGGTGGGTGGGATCTATGCCTGCCTCGGGGGGTCGGCCCTGATGCTCGCCGTCTGTTTTGGCACCACCCTCCTGCTGCCGCTTCATTCCCAGCCGATGGGAACGCCGGCACCGAGCAGATAAGGCTCCGGCTTCGAGTTCGCGTACCAGCATCGTCCGATTGAACTACACCGTCACTGGAGAGAAGAGATGACGCTACCGCGCTTTCTCGCACGCACCCTCTTGCTTGCCGCCATGTGCCTGGGGCCAAGCATCGCCCATGCCGACTTCAAGCTCGACCCACGCTTCACGGACGCGAATGGCGACATGGTCGCGGACGCGCCGACTGATCCTTCCAAGCAGATCGACCCGGACACGCTGATCTTCTCCTACACCCCCGTTGAGGATCCGGCCGTCTACGCCAAGGTGTGGCAGGAATTCACCGACCATCTCGCGAAGGTGACCGGCAAGAAGGTGCAGTTCTTCCCCGTGCAGTCCAACGCCGCCCAACTCGAAGCTATGCGCGCCGGGCGCCTGCATGTGGCCGGCTTCAACACCGGCTCCAATCCCATCGCCGTCGCCTGCTCCGGCTTCGTGCCGTTCGCCATGATGGCCTCGAAGGACGGTGCCTACGGCTACGAGATGGAGATCATCACCTATCCCGGCTCCGGCATCACCAAGGTCGAGGACATCAAGGGGAAGAAGATGGCCTTCACCTCGGAGACCTCCAATTCCGGCTACAAGGCGCCGTCCGCGCTGCTGCGCTCGCAGTTCGGCATGGAGGCGGGCAAGGATTACGAACCCGCCTTCTCCGGCAAGCACGACAATTCCATCATCGGCGTCGCCAACAAGGATTATCCGGCAGCGGCCGTCGCCAATTCGGTGATGAAGCGCATGATCGCCCGCGGCGTGATCAAACCCGAGCAGGTGGTGACGATCTACAAGTCGCAGACCTTCCCCACCACCGGCTATGGCTATGCCTACAATCTGAAGCCCGAGCTCGCCGCCAAGGTGAAAGAGGCGTTCTTCAGCTTCAATTGGGATGGCACTGCTCTCCTGAAGGAGTTCCAGTCGGCCGAGCCGCCGCAGGAGAAATTCATTCCCATCACCTTCAAGGAGACCTGGGCGGTGGTGCGCCAGGTCGATGACGCCATGGGCGTCAGCTACGCCTGCAAGTAAACTCTGGAGAGAGGGACTGTGGGATGCTGACCATCGCCGGTCTGTCCAAGCGCTACGCCAAGGGGGACAAGGCCCTCGATGATGTTTCGCTCAGCATCCCCGCCGGCCAGGTGGTGGGCCTGATCGGTCCGTCGGGGGCAGGCAAGTCCACCCTCATCCGCTGCATGAACCGGCTGGTGGAGCCCACGTCCGGCTCCATCCGCCTCGGCGACACCGAGATCACCCGCCTCGGAGGCATGGGCCTGCGGCGCGCGCGGCGGCGCATGGGCATGATCTTCCAGGAATATGCCCTGGTGGAGCGCCTCACGGTGATGGAGAACGTGCTCTCCGGCCGGCTCGGATACGTGGGCTTCTGGCGCGCCTTCCTGCGCCGGTTTCCCCAGGCCGACGTTGACCGGGCCTTCGCCGTGCTCGACCGCGTTGGCCTGATGGATCACGTGGACAAGAGGGCGGACGAGCTGTCCGGCGGCCAGCGCCAGCGCGTCGGCATCGCCCGCGCTCTGGTGCAGGAGCCGGACATCATGCTAGTGGACGAGCCCACCGCCAGCCTCGACCCCAAGACCTCGCGCCAGATCATGCGCCTCATCGTCGAGGTGTGCGCCGAGCGCCGGCTCGCCGCCATCGTCAACATCCACGACGTGGCGCTGGCGCAGATGTTCGTCCAGCGCATCATCGGCCTCAAGGCCGGGCGCACCGTGTTCGACGGCCCTCCGGAGGCACTCGACACCGATGTGCTCACCGCCATCTATGGCGAGGAGGACTGGTCGCGCACCATCCGCGAGGCGGAGGATGATGCGGTGGAAGAAGCCGCCGCCGAGGATGCGGTCCGTGTCCTGCGGGTCCAGGCCACGCCATCCGCCGTGGCGAGGACGCTGTGAGCGCTGTGTCCGTTCCGGCGCACCGCTGGCGGCCGCCGCCGCTCGTCGCCAATCCCTGGCTGCGCTATGCACTCATCGGCGGCGCGGCGCTCTATCTGGCGCTCGCCCTCGGCAGCGTCGAGGTCAACTGGGCACGCCTGTCGGACGGCTGGGCGCGCGGGTTGCGCTTCATCTCCGGCTTCCTGGAGCCGAACTTCTCCCGGCGCTGGGACGACATCATCCAGGGCATGATCGAGAGCCTGACCATGACGGTGACCTCCACCGTGGTGGGCATCGCCATCTCGGTTCCCATCGGCATCGGCGCCGCCCGCAACGTGGTGCCGCGCGGGGTCTATTTCGCTTGCCGGGCCATCATCGCCGTGTCGCGGTCCCTGCAGGAGATCATCGTCGCCATATTGCTGGTGGCCATGGTGGGCTTCGGGCCGTTCGCGGGCTTCCTCACCCTGTCGTTCGCCACCATCGGCTTCCTCTCCAAGCTGCTGGCCGAGGACATCGAGGACATCGACCCCGCCCCTGTGGAGGCGATCCGCGCCACCGGGGCGCCCTGGCCATCGCTGATCGCCTTTGGGGTGCTGCCGCAGGTGGCGCCGCGCCTCCTCGGGCTTTCGCTCTACCGGCTCGACATCAATTTCCGCGAATCCGCGGTGGTGGGCATCGTCGGCGCGGGCGGCATCGGTGCCACGCTCAACACCGCTATCGATCGTTACGAGTTCGACAGCGCCGCCGCCATCCTCATCCTCATCATCGCCATCGTGATGGCGAGCGAATATGTCTCCGGCCTCGTGCGCGGGCCGGTGAAATAATGCCGGTCTTAGCCCTCCCCGAAGGCCGCCGGTCCTGGCAACGGCGCACTTCGCGCGGCCAGATCGCCGTGTGGTTCGGCTGGCTTCTCGCCGTGGCCTTCACCGTGTTCTGCTGGCGGGTGATGACGGAAGGCACCATCTGGGCCTTCGTCTGGGATGCCCCCACCCAGGCCGCCGACATCGGCGCGCGCATGGTCCCGCCGCGCTGGTCCTATTTCCCGGCACTGCTCAAGCCGCTTTGGGACACGCTCAACATTGCCACCCTCGGCACGCTCATCGCCATCGTGCTGTCGGTGCCGGTGGCCTTCCTCGCGGCACGCAACACCACGCCTAGCGCCGCCTTCGTGCGGCCGCTGGCGCTGTTCGTCATCGTCGCCTCGCGCTCCATTAATTCCATCATCTGGGCGCTGCTGCTGGTGGCGATCCTGGGTCCGGGCGTGCTGGCCGGCATCATCGCCATCGCGCTCAGGTCCATCGGCTTCATCGGCAAGCTGCTCTACGAGGCCATCGAGGAAATCGACGAGAGCCAGGTGGAGGCGATCCGCGCTACCGGCGCCTCGGGCGCCCAGACCCTCGCCTACGGGATCGTGCCGCAGATCATGCCCGCCTTCGCCGGCATCAGCGTGTTTCGCTGGGACATCAACATCCGCGAATCCACGGTGCTCGGCCTGGTTGGCGCGGGCGGGATAGGACTCAACCTGGAAAGCTCGCTCAATACGCTGGCGTGGCCGCAGGTGACGCTGATCCTCATGGTGATCCTCGCCACCGTGGTGGTGAGCGAATGGGTGTCCGCCAAGGTCCGCCACGCCATCATCTGATCTTCGGAGCCTGAACGATGACTGAGCATTCCCTTGTCACCATCTGGCACAATCCGGCCTGCGGCACATCGCGCAACACGCTCGCCCTGATCCGCAACGCCGGTATCGAGCCGACGATCGTCGAATATCTCAAGACCCCGCCCACGCGGGAGGCGGTCGCCGCCGCCATCGCCGCGGCGGGCCTCACGGTGCGCGCCGCGACCCGCCAGAAGGGCACACCCTATGCCGAACTCGGCCTCGACGATCCCGCCCTCACCGACGACACTCTGCTCGATGCCATGATGGCCCACCCCATCCTCATTAACCGGCCGTTCGTCTTCACCCCGCTCGGGGCGCGGCTGTGCCGGCCGTCGGAAAGGGTCCTGGACATCCTGCCCGCGCCGCAGAAAGGGCCGTTTACGAAGGAGGATGGAGAGGTGGTGATCGATGCCGAGGGACGGCGCGTTTGCTGACGCGGGGAGCGCTTTCAAGTATGCCTTGATGATTGACACATTGATGATCGATGTATAGCCTTCCTGCATGTCTCGAACCTCTCCATCGGCCACCCCATCCGTTCCGCCGTCGCCCGCCCCGGTGCCGAAGCCCGGGCCCGATTTCCTGAGCCGTGCCTACTGGAACGGCACCATCAAGATGAGCCTGTCCAAATTCTTCATTCTGTGCGTGCTGCATCAGCGGCCCATGCACGGATACGACGTGGCAAGGGCAGTCGAGGCAACGACGAACGGCTGCTGTTCCCCTGCAGAGGGCACCATCTATCCGGTGCTGCGGGAGTTCGAGGAGGGCGGATACGTCACCGCTGCAAGCGAGGTGGTCTCGGGCCGCGAGCGCAAGGTCTACACCCTCACGGACAAGGGCCGCGCCGCCTTCAAGGTGGCGGTGGAGGCCTGGATGGACGTAACGCGCTGTCTGGTCGACGCGGAGAAGATGATCGCCGGCGCGCCGGACAAAGTCGGGAGCACTCCGGGATGCTGCCCCTGACCCGCATTCATTTGCCCTTAAGCATCGCTCGTCAATGGATCGACCATCGGAGTCTCCCGTCATGACCGGATCGCTACCCGTCGCTATCATCGGAGCCGGCCCCCGTGGGGCTTGCCGCCGCGGCGCATCTGCTGGCCCGCGGCCTCGCGCCTCTCGTCTTCGAGCGCGGCGCCGGCGTCGGCACCTCGCTCAAGGCCTGGGGCCACGTGCGGGTGTTCTCGCCCTGGGGCTACAACATCGACGCGGCCGCCCGCACGCTGCTGGAGGAAACCGGCTGGAGCGCGCCGAACCCCAAGGCCCTGCCGCTCGGCGGGGAGATCGTGCGGCACTATCTCGAGCCGCTGGCGGCTCATCCCGCCCTTGCGCCCCACCTGCGGTTCGGGGCACAGGTGAGCGCCATCGCCCGCCACGGCCTCGACAAGATGTCATCCGAGGGGCGCGCGGACACGCCGTTCGCGATCTGCTGGCGCGACGCGAACGGCGCTGAGCACCGTTCGCTCGCCCGTGCCGTCATCGACGCCTCCGGCACCTGGAGCCAGCCCAACCCCATGGGCGCGGACGGCCTGCCGGTGCCCGGCGAGGAAGAGGCAGCCGCGCATGTCGCCTATGGCATTCCCGACGTGTCCGGCGCTGAGCGCGAGACCTATTCCGGCCGGCGCGTGCTGGTGGTGGGCTCCGGCCATTCGGCCATCAATGTGGTGCTCGATCTTCTCCGCCTGCAGGAGGCGGCGCCAACGACCCGCGTCACCTGGGCGCTTCGGCGCAACCGCATGGAGAAGCTGCTGGGCGGCGGCCTCAACGACGCGCTGCCCGCCCGCGGTGCCCTCGGCCTTGCGGCGACGCAGGCCATCGCCGCCGGCCGGCTCGATGTCCTCGCGCCGTTCGCGGCGGAGCGGATTGTCGGCGGCGCGGCGGGGCTGGACGTGTCCGGCCGTCTCGGCACGGAGCCCTGGACCAGGACCGTGGACCGGATCGTGGTGGCCACCGGCTTTCGCCCCGACCTTGCCGTGCTGCGCGAGGTGCGCGTCGCCCTCGATCCCGCCGTCGAGGCACCGCCGGCCCTCGCGCCGCTGATCGACCCGAACCTGCATTCGTGCGGCACCGTCCCGCCCCATGGCGCGGCGGAGCTGGCCCACCCCGAGCCGGGCTTCTACATCGTCGGCTCCAAGTCCTACGGCCGCGCCCCCACCTTCCTGATGGCCACGGGCTATGAGCAGGTCCGCTCCATCGCGGCGGAGATCGCCGGCGATCACGACGCGGCGCGCAGTGTCCATCTGGTGCTGCCGGAGACCGGCGTCTGCAGCGCCGCACCGGTGACGGCAGGGGCATCCGGCTGTTGTGGTGGGCCTGCGCCTCGGGACGCCGATGCCTGCTGCGCGGACGATGCCCAGGCCAAGGCGGAAGGCAAGGACGGCTGCGGCTGCGATACCGCCGCGCCGCAGGCCGAGGCGCCACCCCGCCGCGGGACGGCCGCGTGACCAGCGGCCTGAGCGGCGAACTCGCGCAACCGGCGCCAGCGCGCCCGCTTTCCGGCCGCAGCCTGTTCATCACCGGCCTCGGCATTGGCCAGATCTGCTCCTGGGGATCGCTCTACTACAGCTTTCCCCTGATAGCGGAGGCCATGGAGCGCGACCTCGGCTGGTCGAAGCCGGATCTGTTCGGCGCCGCGACGCTCGGCCTCGCCCTCGGGGGCATGGCCGCCTTCCCCGTGGGCGCCGCCGTCGACAAAGGCCACGGCAGGTGGGTGATGGCGGCGGGAGCCGGCCTCGCCGGCCTCTGCCTCCTTGCCTGGTCGCAGGTGCAGCAGCTCTGGCTGTTCTATAGCCTGATGGCCGCCATCGGCGTCCTCCAGGCGGCAACCCTTTATGAGCCGGCGTTCGCGGTGGTGGCGCGCAGGACCGGAGCGGCCGGCGCCCGGGCCGGCATTACCGCGCTCACCCTATGGGGCGGATTTGCCTCCACGGTCTTCATTCCGCTGATCCAGATCCTGCTGGATCTGGCGGGCTGGCGTGGCGCACTGGTGGCGCTCGGCGCCGTGAACCTCGTGGTGTGCGCGCCGCTCTATGCCGCGGTGATCCGGCCCGCGGCCGACCACGCGGCATCGCCGGTCCACGCTCTTGCACTGTCGGGAGCGGGCACCCTGCGGCAGGTCATGGGGCGCGTTGCCCGCCGGCCCACCTTCTGGGCCCTGGCGGTGGCGTTCACCGCCTATGCCGCCACCTTCTCCGCCTTCACCTTCCACCTCTATCCCCTGCTGCTGGAGCGCGGCTTCACGGCGGGCAGCGTGGTGCTGGCCATGGCCATCATCGGCCCAACCCAGGTGGCGGGTCGGATCGCCGTCTCGGTGTTCGCGCCGCGCGCTCCGGTGCGACTCATCGGCAGCTGTGCCGTGCTAGCCTTTCCGGTCGCCATACTCGCCTTGGCGTGGCTGCCACCCAGCTTTGCCCTGGTGGCGGCCATCGTGGCGCTCTACGGCAGCGCCAACGGCATCATGACCATCGTGCGTGGGCTCGCCGTGCCGGAGATGCTGACCCGGCAGGCCTATGGCGCCGTGAACGGCGCGCTGGCGGCGCCCTCGATGCTCGCCCGCGCTTTGGCACCCGCCGGTGCCGCGCTCCTCTGGGCGCAATCCCAGTCTTACGGCGCGGTCCTCTCTGCCATGGCTGCGGGAGGCGTCCTGCTGGCGGGCGCCTTCTGGGCCGCAGCAGCCTTTTCGCGGAACGAGGACATGGAGCGCCACGAG
This sequence comes from Xanthobacter pollutisoli, assembly GCF_040044995.1. Lineage (NCBI taxonomy): Bacteria > Pseudomonadati > Pseudomonadota > Alphaproteobacteria > Hyphomicrobiales > Xanthobacteraceae > Xanthobacter > Xanthobacter pollutisoli. The sequence goes on along the minus strand of NZ_JBDZDP010000017.1, from coordinate 42,699 downwards.
AGGGCTCCTTCTATGCCGGACCGCCGCTAAGCCCCCGCCGCAACACACCCTTCCTGAAAAGAATTAAAGCGGAACAACGCATCCAACACCATCCGGCTTATCAGCGCTCGGCGGCTCACTGCATACGCGCTAAAGCTGCAGGAAACTGATGTGCTCCTCATTTCCCCTGCCAGTTACAAGTTTAGGTCTGGCGGGGTTTGGGTCCTCGTGGGACTGGTTGGCGAACGTCGACGATGGGAGGCCACCGAGGCTCATGTGAAGTCTGACGATATTGTAGTCGATTGCCCGAGCCTCGATGATCCGCCTCACCTCTACAAGTGAGGATGTTTGAAGCGTTCAGATCTTTACGAGCATCGCGGTCACGTACATCAGGCCCGCGCCGGTGGCGAGCCCCGTCATTGCGGCTGGCGTGAAGAACGAAACATGAGTCTCGCCGCTTCTGCGCACTAGTAGCGATCCGACTTCCGCAATCACCTGAAGGATAGCCCCGGCACCGACCGCCAGCGCTAGCGCCGACCACTGCGGCGCGTAGGCAAGGCTGCCGATCCACAGACCTGCGACGGCTGGTCCGCCCGCAAGCAGCGTCAACCCGGCGAAGGTCCAAAGTGGTGGGCGTACTTTCAGTATCGGCGCGGCAATGCCGATGCCTTCCGTGATGTTGTGCAACGTAAAGCCGAGCACCAGAAAAATACCGAGATCCGCCGCTCCGGAGGCGAAAGAAGCGCCGATGGCAAGGCCTTCGCCGAGATTGTGCAATCCTATCCCCAGCGCAATGAAGGTCGATAGGGCCAGCCCGGTCGGTGTGCCACGGCTGCGGCCGACAGCCATCAGCAAGAGGAAACTCCCCATAGTGGTGAGGATGACCATCACCGGTCCCTGGAACAAGGCGGCGGCCTCGCCGGCAAGTTCGAGCGCTTCAGCAACTGCATCAATCACGAGGAAAGCGAGAAGCCCCACCGTCAATGCGAGTAGGAAGTCCATGCCGTTGCGGCCAACGCCACGGAGAACTGGGTAGAACATGAGGCCGATAGCGACGGGAAGGATGCCGACAAAGACGCCAAGGGCAGCCTGGGATACGAAGCTCATCGAATCCACGGTCGGTGTCGCAACCGCGACGGGGATCTCACGCTTGAACGTGGCGCCGGTGTTGGTGAGGATTTTCACGCCGTGCGCCTCGCCGACCACCCAAGGGAACGGCAACTGAACCCAGGCGGTCGCGCCGCGGGCGATCGGACCCGGCGGTGTCTGCGTAAACTGCCAATAGGCGTCATCGACCTGGACCTGGGCGATCGTCATGGGTTGCGAGCCGCCGGCACGGACCAGTAGGCGAACTCCATCGGAACCTAGGATCGTCCGCTCGAAGGTCAGCTTCTCGACCGGCGGTGCGCCGTTGCGAAAGCTCGATAACGGATCGGTCCCAATCAACCACGCCATCGCGAGACCAAGCACGGTAAACGGGATAGCGATCCAGAACAACGAGGCTCGACCCGGACGCCCGACTGGAAGTGTTGTCGCAGCATTGGAAGGGGGCCGCCCAGCTTGGTTCATGATACGGTCTCCACGACATCGAACATGCCCACCCAACCGAGTTCGGTGAACTCCGACTGATGCGGGTGGAACATGTAGAGACCGGGCTCGTGCTCCGTGAAATGGAACTCAAGGATGCCGCGCTCGGCTTGGCATTGGGTGATGAGGTCGACGGTCTTCAGGGTCGGGGTCAAGGTCGTGCCTTGATTGAAGTATTCAAAGAAATTAGCATGCAAATGAAAAGAATTTATCGGATCGAACTCGATCACATTGATAAGGTAGACGCGAACCGGTTTGTCTCTAAGGATCTTGATGGGTTTTTTTGCATAGGCATGGGCTACCGTATTGACAGCATAGACCTCGTTCTTGCCGTCGAAATTGGTATCGAATGCATTCATAACCATTACGAGCTCTTGCCACTCGGCATTCTCCGCCGTGCCGAGCAGGCGTGAGCGGGCAACTGCCTCATATTCGGGATGGCGAGTGGGATCCGGGTCGATGACGAAGGCTCCGTACATGCCCTTGTGAATATGCCGCTTCAGCGGCAGAGCGTGACAGTGATAGAGGTGACATCCGAAAGGCCGTGCATCAAACTCGTAGACAAACTCCTCGCCCGGAGCGACTAGCCCTGCGCCTGGAACGCCATCCATCCGCGCCGCATGGATGCCATGAAAATGCATCGAATGAGGATGCGAGCCGTAGTTTTTGAAGACGATCCTCAGCCGCTCACCTTCGGTCGCGCGCAGTGACGGGCCGGGCACCCGGCCATTATAGGTCCAGGCCAGAAACATGATACCGGGGGCGATCTCGATCTCCTTGTCCTCGGCGGTGATCTCGAAGGTTCTTAGCGTCCGCCCATCCGGAAGCTGGGACACAGTGCCTCTATCCCAGTCGGTCAGAAGCTTGGTCGGATCGAAGCCATTACGAGCTTCGTCGACCCCGCCCACCGTGATCATCGCACCATGGGCTCCGCGGTGGGCTGAGGCCAGCTTTGCTTCAGCGCCGACAGTTCCTGCATGCGAAGCGTGTCCTGACTGCGCTAGAGCACCAGTCATACCTATCGCTGCGCCGCTGGCAGCCGCTAGCCCGCCTCCCAGCACCACGCGCCGGCTCAGCCGTTTACGTAACCAAGCTGGCACTTTGATCATATGCATCTCTTTCTGCAAATGCGAATTAGTCGCATATAAATAGCATAAGCTACAATTGGTGGCCATTGCCAATTGACGTCGAGAAGGGCTTCCTCCTCTCCGCAACATGGGCGCCAACTTCCGCCATATCGCAGAAGATCAGGCAATCGGGGCATGCCGAGTCTAGCCTTGAGGGGCGCGAGGTTGGCTGCCTCGATCAGGTCCGGAAATTCGACTGCCCTCACATAGGCAAGCCAACCGCCACGATGGCCACAGTTCGGATCGCTGGTCACGGTCATCTTGTGCGATGTCTCGGCCGCCCAGAGGCGCGATAGCACGGGCATAGCAGTCGCCTATGTGGCGCCGATCACCAACTCACGGTGTGCCGCGAAAAGCTCGGCTGTCATGCCGCTTCTCCTTTCGTTGGCTGTTTCCTCGCGCACAGCTTCCGATCGAAGCTGCGCATGACGCTCCTCACCGAAAGAAGACGTATTTCGTGAGGGCGGCGATCACCAGCACCAAGACGAGGATGCCGATCAGGCCGGCAAGGCCCATGCCCCATCCCATGGATCCCATCATGTCGTGCATCATTGGAACCTCCTCTTATTTGGCGGCCGCCTTGAGGCCGGCCGGCCCCTGTTCGATCGCCCTCTCGGAGGCGACGCTCCGCGGCAATCGCCAACCCTTGATCAAACCGTAGACCGCTGGGATCACGGCGAGCGTCAGCACCGTCGAGGACACCATGCCGCCGATCATCGGCACCGCGATGCGTTGCATCACCTCCGAGCCGGTGCCGGTGCTCCACAGGATGGGGACGAGCCCGGCCGTGATCGCGATGACCGTCATCATCTTCGGCCGCACCCGTTCTACGGCGCCGAGCATGATCGCCTGATAGAGGTCGATGCGGGTGAAGGGCCGTCCTTGCGCCTCCCGCTCAGCCTTCAGTTCCGCCATCGCCTGCTCGAGATAGATCAGCATGATGACGCCGGTCTCGGCGGCCACACCTGCGAGGGCAATGAAGCCGACGGCAACGGCGACCGACATGTTGAAGCCGAGCCACCACATCAGCCAGATGCCACCGACCAGCGCGAAGGGCAGCGACAGCATGACGATAAGCGTCTCGGTGAGTGCCCGGAAGTTGAGGTAGAGCAGCAGGAAAATGACCAGCAGCGTCACCGGCACGACGATCTTCAGCCGCGCCTCGGCGCGCTGGAGATATTCGAATTGGCCGCTCCACGAGACATAGGTTCCGGGCGGCAGCTTGATCTCGTTCGCGACCGCCTGCTGCGCCTCGGCGACATAGCCGCCCAGGTCCCGGCCAGCGATATCCACGAAGACATAGACGGCGAGCTGGCCGTTCTCGGTGCGGATCGAAGTTGCGCCGCGGGTGAGCTCGACCTTGGCGACTTCGCCGAGCGGCACCGTTCCGCCGCCTGGCAACGGCACCTGCACGTCGCGGGCGATTGACTGCGGGTCACTCCGGAAGTCGCGGGGATAGCGGATGGTGACGGCGTAGCGCTCGCGGCCCTCGACTGTGGTGGTCACCGTCTCCGCCCCGAGCGCGCTTGCGATCACGCTTTGGACATCGCCAATGGCCAGGCCGTAGCGGCCGAGCACCTCCCGGTCCGGCACGATGTCGAGATAGTAGCCGCCGATAACGCGCTCGGCATAGGCGCTCGATGTGCCCGGCACCGATCGCAGCACCCGCTCGATCTCACGGGCGCTCTGCTCCATCTGGGCGAGATCGGTGCCGAACACCTTGACCCCGACCGGGGTGCGGATGCCGGTCGCGAGCATGTCGATGCGGGCGCGGATCGGCATGGTCCAGGCATTGGAGACGCCGGGGAATTGTAGCGCCTGGTCCATCTCGGCCTTCAGACTGTCAATGGTGAGGCCGGGGCGCCATTCGTCCTTCGGCCTCAGGTTGATGATGGTCTCGAACATCTCGGTCGGCGCCGGATCGGTCGCTGTGAGCGCGCGCCCCGCCTTGCCATAGACCGAGGCTACCTCCGGGAAGCTCTTGATGATGCGGTCCTGCACCTGAAGCAGTTCGGCCGCCTTGGTGACCGAGATGCCCGGCAAGGTGGTCGGCATGTACATCAGCGTGCCCTCGTCGAGGCTCGGCATGAATTCCGAGCCGAGCTGGCGTGCCGGCCAGAGGGTCACGCCGAGCACGACGAGCGCGACGAGGATGGTGAGCGTCTTGGCCTTCAGGACGCCGCTAATGACGGGGCGATAGACCCAGATCAGGAAGCGATTGATCGGGTTCCTGTGCTCCGGGATGATCCGGCCGCGCACGAAGACCACCATCAGCGCTGGCACCAACGTCACCGACAGCAACGCTGCAGCTGCCATCGAGAAGGTCTTGGTGAAGGCGAGCGGGCCGAACATCCGGCCTTCCTGCGATTCCAGCGTGAAGATCGGCAGGAAGGAGACGGTGATGACGAGCAGGCTGAAGAACAGCGCCGGCCCGACCTGGCTCGCCGCCTCGATCAGGATCTCGACGCGCGGCTTGTCCGGAGGAGCCCGCTCCAGATGCTTGTGGGCGTTCTCGATCATGACGATGGCCGCGTCGATCATGGCGCCCACCGCGATGGCGATGCCCCCGAGGCTCATGATGTTGGAGCCAAGCCCGATCGCCTTCATCGCCGCGAAGGCGATCAGGATGCCGACCGGCAGCATCAGGATGGCGACGAGCGCGCTGCGCAGATGCAGCAGGAACACCACGCAGACCAGCGCGACGATGATGCTTTCCTCGATCAGCGTGCCCTTCAGCGTCTCGATCGCCCGGCCGATCAGCTCGGATCGGTCATAGACCGGCACGATCTCGGCGCCCTTGGGCAGGCTCGTCGCAATCTCGGCGAGCCGCGCCTTGACGTTCTCGATCACTGTCAGCGCATTGGCGCCGAAGCGTTGCAGCACGATGCCGCTGGCGACCTCGCCTTCGCCATTGAGCTCGGTGATGCCACGCCGCTCGTCCGGGCCGATCTCGACGCGGGCCACATCCTTGACCCGCAGCGACACGCCGCGGTCGGTCTTCAGCACCACGTTCTCGATGTCGGCGACGCTCCGGATATAGCCGCGCCCGCGCACCATGAACTCGAACTCGGAGAGCTCGACGGTGCGCCCGCCGACATCAGCATTGCTGGCCTTGACGGCGTCGCGCACCCGATCGAGCGAGATGCCCAACGCCCGCAGCCGGTTCGGATCGACCACGATCGCATACTGCTTCACGAAGCCGCCGACGCTGGCGACCTCGGCGACACCCTCCGCTTTGGACGCGCCGAAGCGGATCACCCAGTCCTGCAGCGAGCGCAGCTCGGCGAGCGTCATCTCCTTGGCGACGACGGCATATTGGTAGACCCAGCCGACACCGGTCGCGTCCGGTCCTAAGGTCGGCGTCACGCCCGCCGGCAACCGCTGCGCGGCGGCGTTGAGATATTCCAGCACGCGACTGCGTGCCCAATAGGGGTCGGTGCCGTCCTCGAAGATCACATAGACGAAAGAGACGCCGAAGAAGGAGAAGCCGCGCACCACCTTCGATTTTGGTACCGTCAGCATCGAGGTGGTGAGCGGATAGGTGACCTGGTCCTCGACCACCTGCGGCGCCTGGCCGGGATAGTCGGTATAGACGATCACCTGCACGTCCGAGAGGTCGGGGATGGCGTCGAGCGGCAGCGTTTTCAGCGCATAGAGCCCGGCAGCGACGGCGAACACTGTGCCAATGAAGACCAGCACGAGGTTGCGGGCGGACCAGCCGATGAGGTGGGCGATCATGGCTGTGCCTCCGCAGGTGTCAGGCCACGCAGCGCCGCCTTCAGATTGCTCTCGGCGTCGATCAGGAAGTTCGCCGCGACAACGACACGGTCGCCTTCCGCGATGCCCTCGCGGATCTCGGTGAAGCCTTCGCCGCGCAGGCCGATCTTTACCTCGCGCGGTTCGAACCGGCCCTCTCCACGATCAATGATCACGACCTGCCGCGTGCCGGTGTCGATCACCGCGCTATCGGGGACAGCAACCACCGGCGCGGCATCGCCTGTGCCGATCTCCACTTCGGCATACATATTGGGAAGCAGAACACCGCCGGGATTGGCGATCTCGATCCGCACTCGCGTGGCCCGCGTTGCTTCACCGACCTGCGGATAGATCAGCGACACACGTCCTTCGAAGGTGCGTCCCGGCAGGCTTCGAGCCCGGATCGTCACCGGCGCGCCGAGCCGGACGGCCCCAAGATCGAACTCCGGCACATCCGCCAGTACCCAGATGGTCGAAATGTCGGCGAGGCGGAACAGCACATCGCCCGGTGCTGCCTTCATGCCGTCGACGACATTGCGTTCGAGTACGACGCCATCGCGCGGCGCACGCCACGTCATCGACAGCGGCACCTTGCGCGTGCGCTCGATCTCGGCGATCGCTTCAGGCGGCAGGCCGAGATTCTCTAGGCGCTGGCGGGCGCCTCCGAGAGCACTATCGCGGCCGCCGCTTTTGAGATCGGTTAGGAGCTGGGCGCCGGCGGTGGCGATATCCGGCGCATAAAGCCGGAGCAGCATCTGGCCCTTCGTCACCCGGTCGCCCGTGGTGACGTTCGCCACCTCGTTGATGAAGGCGTCGCTCCGGGTGGCGACCACGGAGATGCGCCGCTCGTCGAGCTGGACGGTTCCCGGCACCCGCACCAGCCTGCCGACGACACGCCGCGCGGCCAACTCGGATCGCACACCGGTCCGCTGCAGCTTGCCAAGCGAGACCTTCACGACCGAGCCGTTGTCGTCCTCGCCCTCATGGACGGGGATGTAGTCCATCCCCATCGAGTCCTTCTTCGGCATCGGCGAGGTGTCCGGCAGACCCATCGGGTTGCGGTAGTAGAGGATGCGCCGCGGGCCGGCCTGCCCAGCCGCCTCAACTGTCGCCGGCGGCCTGCCTTCGAAGCTCACATCCTCGCTGGCGCGAACGGTGCGGAAAGCCCGGCCATCCCTGGTCCGGCGCGGCGTTGCCGAATAGACCGGCTTGCCGTCGGGATCCTGATAATAGATCACCGCTCCCGTCCCGACCGGCTCAGCCGCCGCAAGGGTCGCCTCGACACCGAACCATTCGCGCAGGCCGGCTACTGGGAAATCCCGGACGCCCGCCCAATAGCCTCCGATCCCCGCCGCCAGAATGGCGGCGAGAGCGAGGCCCACAAGGCCGATCCGTTTCACGGTACGGCCTTCAGGACCAGCTTGTTCTCGAGCGTGCCGGTCTCACCCTGGATCTTGGCGCCGAGCGAAAGCCGCCAGCCGCCGGCCATCATCAAGTTGGTCTTGAAGCGATAGACACCCGGCTCGGTCGACGGCAGAGCCTCGATCGGCGCCGCCATCGTCTCCATGCCGTCAGGCGCCATGTCGATACGGGTCGCGAAGATGACGGCGTCGGGAACCGCCTTGCCGGATCGCTTGTCGACGAGCCGGACAGCGACGATGGCACCGTTGCCCTGCTTGATGTCCGTCTGAACGAGCCGGAACTCGTAGTCCGTGATGTCGGCATACGCCGTCGAGAGGGTAGCCACGGAAAGCGCGGCCGCGAGCGTCGCCGCAGCGGCGCGCTTCATGGAAGAGTTCGTCATAATTTGAAAATCCCAGATTCATCGGAGCACCGTGCGCATGGCCCGGTGTTGCGCGGCTTATGGCCACGCGCCCTCGGCCACCCGAGCCTCGCTGGGGCGGCACGAGCCGGCGCACAAACGCCGGCGATGTCTTAGGTTCGCGGAGGTCGAGCCGGAGGCTCCAGGGTGAGCGCGTCGCCCATGGCGTCACTGCCAGGGCGGATGGCATCGCTCCGATCCCAGAAAGCGAAGGCCAGGCGCGAAAGCATCGGTGCCACCGAGAAGCACTTGGCCATGCACAATGCCATTAATGGGCAGGTCTTCTGGCAGTCAGGAGCTGCCGGCGTCTCATGCGGACAACACGGCATGTCGTCCGCCATTTCGGGCATGGACATATCGACGGCGGCCGCCATGGCGGCGCCGTTCACCGGTGCGGTGAACGGTCCGGCAACAAGCCCTACGATCGCAAGGATCGGGAGCAGCCTGCGGAGCCAAGTGGCGACCTTCATGCAGCGCAACATGTCATAGGCGAGGCAATTTGGGAATGCGAGCAGCGGTACGAAGCTGTCACAGGTTCGTGGCAGATGGACGCTGCTTCCGGGCTCAATCACCGAACTAGCCGGAGAGACGAACCACCGACGGATGGCGGACTCACATCGCCGGTAAGGCCGAACAGCAGATTGTCGAGTTCTGCCTCGGGGATATCCAGGCGGGCCGCAACGTGCCGGCGTGTCACGCCTTCCCGCCAAAGCTCCGTAAGGACACGTTGCCATATTGCAGATCGCTCCGGTGGGAGACCGTCAGGTTCGTTCGTGCCGAACCGCTTGTTTATCTGGATGCAGAAGGTCCGGTAGTTCCAATCGGAGATCCGGCCGATCCGGTGGAGCCGGTGTGCGAGCGCAGCTACGGACACGCCCCATCGCTTCTTTGCGAGTACCAATTGATCAAGGCTTCGGACGAATGGGATCGTCGCCACGACGTCGTCGTGAGGCATCAGGAACGACGATGCAAACGCATGTGCCTCGAGCTCGGCAGCGCGCCCTTGATTGGGACCGCCGTGCTTGTGCAGGACGAGGTGAGCCAGTTCATGAGCGGCGTCGAACCGGCTGCGCTCTGTGGTCTTGAAGGTGTTGAGGAAGACATACGGCTCGCCATCATGCCAACAGGAAAAGGCATCCACATTCTTCGTGTTCTCGGCCAGCGAGAAGACGCGAACGCCCTTCGTCTCAAGCAGCTTGATCATATGCGAGATCGGCCGCTCGCCGATCGCCCAATGCTGGCGCAGCGCACGTGCGGCTCCAGCGGGATCGCGTTCATGGCTGAGGTCGAGCAGGTCTGGCTGAGGCAGAACGAACCTTTCCCGCACCCAGGCTGACATCTCGAAGGCCAGTGAGCCGGCGGCGAGCGCCGCATCGCGCTCTCGCGCCGACATCGCCGTGAGGCTCCGGAAGCTGGCGGCATCAGCGCTGATCGGAGCCGCGTCGTCCCGGAAGAAGAACTCCCGCGGGAATCCCAGCGCGCGCACCAAGCCGTCGACCGTGTCTTCATCCGGAATCTGCTGCCCGTTGACGACACGCGACAAGGTGACCGGCGATATGCCAGCCCGCTCGGCGAGAGCCTTGGCGGTCAACCGTTGCCGCTTTCGCGCGAGCTCCATTCTGCCAATGTTGAACATGGCCTAGCGACGCAAAACAGCAGGCTCGAACTCGATGCCATCCGGACGATCGCTATCAACGATGACATCCGCCGGCCATTCACCACCACCGAGGATGAAGATGCGCTCGATAAAGCCCTCGAAATTGCCGCCGGAAATGCCCGAAGGCAGCGACAGCTCGGCACGGACATCACCACCTTGAACCGACACGCAGAAGAACCATACGCCGGTCTGGAGCTCCGCGAGGCTCTGATCCCGCGCCGCTGACATCTCCTCCTCCGGGAACAGTCCCGCCTGTCCCACCGCAATGATGCGGTCAGCACCGGAACCTTTTCCGGACACTGCCTGCGGCTTGTGCAGTGTGTCGGCCGCGAGATCGACGCTCTGGTACACGACCTTCAGCGGCCGGTCGGGATGTTTGACCGATTCGACGTTGTTCTCGCGGTAGCGGACCCATTCGTGGGCCAGGAAGACCTGCCGCACATAGCGGGTGCCATAGATATACGCTAGCAGCCCTTCGGCCGAGGCGGGATCGTCCAACGTCGCGTCCGAGCGAGCAGCGACCACGCCGCGCACGACCTCAAGCAGTTCCTGACGCGTGACGCCGAACTCGGCGAGGCGAGCGTCAACTTCAGGATGATCGGCAAGCACGCGAACCGCAGCCATCGAATCGCTCCCACGATAATTTTCTTACCCTCATTTGTGGAGGAAAAAATTATCGCGAGCAACTGTCTTGGTTGGGTGGTCGGGGGCGGCGAAGGATCGAAGAAGAGTTCTAGTGTGAAGGTATACTCCGCCATCGCCGGCCACCGAGCGCAATAGCGGGCCTGATCTTCGCGGGCAGCCTCATATTTGTAACCGCCGTGCTCAAAAAGATCTGAAGCAAGAGACTCGCGCGCGTTGAGCTATCAAGGTCTGGAATGAAGAGCCGGGCTTCGCTGCGAATTGCCCGCCCTGTCACCCACGCCCCCAGGAGAGGAGCCGCAGCGCGTTCAGGGTCACCAGCACGGTGGCGCCGGTGTCGGCCAAAATCGCGGGCCACAGCCCGGTGATACCGGCAATGGTGGTGACGAGGAATACCGCCTTCAGCCCCAGCGAGATGGCGATGTTCTGGTGAATGTTGCCCATGGTGCGCCGGGACAGGGCGATCATGGAGGCAACGTCCTTCACCCGGCCATGGAGGGCTGCGGCATCCGCCGTTTCCAGCGCCACGTCGGTGCCGCCGCCCATGGCGATGCCGATGTCGGCGGCGGCCAGCGCCGGGGCGTCGTTGATGCCGTCGCCCACCTTGGCCACCACCGCGCCCTCTTGCTGCAGCTCGCCGACGATCCGCAGCTTGTCCTGCGGCAGCAGCTCGGCACGCACCTCGATGCCAAGCTGCCGGCCGATAGCCTCCGCCGTGCGCCTGTTGTCGCCGGTGAGCATCAGCGTGCGGATGCCCTCCCGCTTCAGCGCGGCAAGGCCCTCGGGGGCGTCCGGGCGGGGCTCGTCGCGCATGGCGATGGCCCCGGCGATGGCGCCGTCGGCCACCAGCAGGGACACGGTCTTGCCGGCGTCGTTCAGCGCCGCGATCTGGTCGGCCTGCGCCTGTGTCAAAGGCGCGCGCGCGGCGGCGGCCTGGGGCGAGCCGAGGAACACCTCGCGTCCCTCCACCTGCGCCGACACGCCCTTGCCGCCCAGCGCCTGCGCGGCCTCGGCCACGGGAATGGCGATGGCGTCCGCCGCCGCCCGGTCGAGGATGGCCTTGGCGAGGGGGTGGCTCGAACCGGTCTCCAGCGCCGCCGCGAGGCGCAGCACCTCGGCTTCCGGCTGGGCGAAGGCGATCACGTCCGTCACCTGCGGGCGGCCTTCGGTGAGAGTGCCGGTCTTGTCGAAGCAGACGGTGGTGACCTTGCCCGCCGTCTCCAGCACGGCTCCGCCCTTCAGCAGCAGCCCGCGCCGCGCCCCGGCGGAGAGGCCGGCGGCGATGGCGGCGGGCGTCGAGATCACCAGCGCGCAGGGGCAGCCGATGAGCAGGATGGCAAGACCCTTGTAGATCCAGGCATCCCACGCCCCGCCGAACAGCAGCGGCGGGATGATTGCCACCAGCGCCGCCACCACCACCACGCCGGGGGTGTAATAGCGCGAGAAGCGATCGATGAGCCGCTCGGTGGGCGCGCGCTTTTCCTGCGCCTCCTCCACCAGCTTCACCACCCGGGCGATGGTGTTGTCCTCGGCGGTGGCGGTGACGCGCACCCGCAGCGCCGCCTCCCCGTTCACCGTGCCGGCGAAGACGGTGGCGTCGGGCCCCTTGCGCACCGGCACGCTCTCGCCGGTCACCGGGCTTTCGTCGATGCCGCTCTCGCCGGCGACGATGAGGCCGTCCGCGGAAATCCGGTCGCCGGGCCGCACCAGGATCACCTCGCCCACCGTGAGGCTCGCGGCGGGCACCTCGACGGTGGCGCCGTCGCGCTCCACCAACGCGGTCTTGGGCACCAGCGCCGAGAGCGCGCGAATGCTGGCGCGTGCCCGGCCGGCGGCGACGCCTTCCAGCAGCTCGCCCACCAGGAACAGGAACACCACCGCCGCCGCCTCCTCGGCCGCGCCGATGATGACGGCGCCGGCCGCCGCGATGGTCATCAGCATCTCGATGGTGAAGGGCATGCCGTTCGCCGCCGCCGCGATGGCGCGGCGGGCGATGGGCACGAGGCCCACCAGCATGGCGGCAAGATAGAGCCAGGATTGCACCGCCGGGACGAAGGTGCCGATGCCGAAGGCCGCCACCAAGGCGAGGCCGCTCAGGAGCGTGAGGCGCGCCTTGCCGGTGGACCACCAGCGGCCCTCGGCGGCGGGGACAGCACCATGGTCGTGGCCGCCGGTTTCGGCGTGGTCGTGCTTTGCGTGATCGTGGCCGGTGTGGTCGTGGCCCGCATGGTCGTGGTCGGAATGATCGTGCCCCGCGCAGCTCTCTCCATGGTCGTGTGCCTTGCGCTGCCCGCCGCCGGCCGCGAGCGGAGCGAGGGCGTAGCCCATGGGGGAAAGGCGCCCGGCGAGGGGCGCAAGGTCGGCGTCCGGGGCATGGCGGATCACCAGCGTGCCGGCCGCCACCGAGACCTCGGCTTCCGCCACGCCGGCGATGCGCAGCGTGGTGCCCTCGATCTTCGCGGCGCAGGAGGCGCAGTCCATCCCGGTCACCCGGAACCGGCTTTGAACGAGAGGGGCGGTCATGATGCGGCCTTTCTTTGCGTCACGCTGCGGATCCTAGATGCTCTAGTCACTAGAGGAGCAAGCCCCAATGTCCGGCCCGTCGTCCGAAAATTTTCCCGACCTCCTGCCCATCGGCGCGGCGGCGCGCTTAAGCGGGGTGAAGGTGCCCACCATCCGCTTCTATGAGGAGATCGGCCTGATGCCGGCGCTGCCGCGCACCGAGGGCAACCGCCGCCTCTACAGCGCCACCCACCTGCAGCGGCTGGCCTTCATCCGCCATGCGCGCGAGCTGGGCTTTGACATCGAGGCTATCCGCACCCTGCTGACGCTGCAGGACCGGCCCGAGCAGTCGTGCGCGGCGGCGGACGAGATCGCCAGCGCGCGGCTGATCGAGGTGCGCAGCCGCATCGCCGCGCTCAGGGCGCTGGAGGCGGAGCTTCAACGCATGGTCGACGGCTGCGCCCACGGCCACGTGGCACAGTGCAGGGTGATCGAGACGCTTTCCGATCACGGACAATGTCAATTTCATAACGGCCAGGGCGAAAACCTTGGGATCGGCCGAAATTCAAGCGATCTCCCAAGCTTTTCGGGTACGCTGACGCAGCGCTTCTGAAAGACTTGACACATCGCGGCTCTTGGGGTCTCTCATGGTCCATGCTTCGCGTCTTGGCAAAAGTCCTCATGTCGATCACCGGTCCGGCGTTCCGCCGCGCCGTGTCGGTCGTCGTGGTGGCATGCCTTGTGGCCGGGCCGTTCGCAAGCGCACTGGCAGCGCATCACATCTTTGATGTGGACGGCGCTCTGGGAGAGTTGGCTGGGACCTCAGTTACGCTGACGGGCGTCGGTGTGTCGAGCACCGACCTGTCGCCCGTCGAGGCATCCGTTGCGGACCCCTCCCTCGCCGCTACGGATGCCAAGGTGTTCGGCGCCGCGCATGACCCGGCCCAGCCCCAGCCTGCCTCGGACCATGACTGCCATGGCTGCTCCATGGTGGTGCCATATACTCCGGCAGCAAGCGAGGCCCTGCGTCTGCCATCCACGTCGGAGGTAGCGCCCACGCGCCTGAGCGCCGGCCGCTCCGTTCCCGCAGACATCCGCCCCCCGCGCGCCTGATCCGACTTCTGCTCGCGCGCTGACGCCCCGCGTCGGCGATCCGCCATCAGACTTTGGATCAGATCATGTCGCCTCGTGCCCTCGCGCTTGCGCTTGGGGCAGCGCTCGCGCTGCTTCACGCGTCGCAGACGCGCGCCGAAACCGCCCGTCCGCTGACCCTCACAAGCGCCCTCGCCAGCGCCCTTGCCGCCAATCCGCGCCTCACGGCGGCGGAACGCGACATCGGCATCGCAGCCGGCCGCAATACCCAGGCCGGGGCCCTGCCCAACCCCAACCTCTCCCTAGAGGTGGACAATGCGGCGGGCTCGGGCTCCTACCAGGGGCTGGACCTTGCCGAGCAGACGATCCAGATCAGCCAACTGGTAGAGCTGGGCGGCAAGCGCGAGGCGCGGCTGGCGGCCGCCGGCGCCGGGGTCGGCGTGGCGCGCTGGGAGCGGGAGGCGATCCGCCTGCAGGTGCTGGCGGATACCGCCGCCGCCTTCGCCGCCGTGCTCGGGGCGCAGCAGCGCGCCCAGATTCTTGAGACGCAGGTGGCGGCGATCCAGCGGCTCGCTCCCTTGCTGCAGAACCGCGTCCAGGCCGGCGCTTCCTCCCCGGCCGAGATTTCCCGCGCCCGTGTCGCCGCCGATTTCGCCCGGGTGGAGCTGGACCGAGCCCGCGCTGCGCTCGGCACCGCGCGGCGGGAACTCGCGCTGCTCATGGGCCTTCAGGAGGCAAGGTTCGGGCGGGCGACCGGCAACCTGCTGAAGGTCAGCGCCCCCCCGCCACTGCCGGGGCTTGTCAAGCAGGCGCTGGGCAATCCGCAGCTCACCCGCTTCACCGCCCTGCGCGCCCAGCGGCAGGCGGACCTGCGCTCGGCACAGGCCAAGTCGGTGCCGGACGTGACCCTGGGGGTCGGCTACCGGCATTACAACGAGACCGCTGACAGCGGCATGCGCTTCTCATTGTCCATGCCGATCCCCCTGTTCGACCGCAATGACGGCGGCATCGCCGAGGCGAACGAACAGATGCTGCGGGCCGAAGCGGAGGAAGCCATCGCCCGCAATGCCCTCATCTCCCAGCTTGGCCGGGCCCATGACGGGATGAGGGCGGCCTTCGACGAAATAGCGCTATTGCGCGGCAGCACCATTCCAGGCGCGCGGACTGCCTTCGAGGGGGTAGAGACCGGCTATTCCGAAGGCCGCTACACGCTCCTGGAACTGCTTGACGCCCAGTCCACCCTCACCGACGCCGCCCTGCGCGAGCTCGATGCGCTGGTTTCGTTCCACACCGCACTCGCCACCCTCGAAGGGCTGACGGGTCGGCCGGTGAATCTCAACAAAGGAAAAGCCAAATGAGCCGCACGGCGCGACGCGACGTGGCGATGCTCCTCATCGGCCTGCTGGCCGGCGCGGGGGCGCTGTACGCATTCCAGGACCGCAACGCTCCCGTTTCGGGCAGCCTAGCCGCTGAGCGCGGACATGGTGCGGAGGGTGGGCATGGAGAAGAGGGAGGCGGACATGCCGAGGGCGGGGTGGAACTGGACGACACCAGGCTTGCTGCTGCCGGCATCGGCCTGGAGACGGCCAGCCCCGGGACGCTTCGCCAGAAGCTACGCCTCAATGGCTTGGTCCAGCCCAATCAGGAAAACGTGGTCCAGGTAACCCCGCGCTTTCCCGGCATCGTCCGGGAGATCCGCAAGCGGATCGGCGACAAGGTGGCCAAGGGCGACGTTCTCGCGGTCGTCGAAAGCAACCAGAGCCTCACCACCTACGACATGAAGGCGCCGATCTCCGGCACGGTGGTGGACCGGCAAGTCGGGCTTGGCGAATACGCCTCCGAACAGAAGCCGGCTTTCGTGGTGGCCGACCTTTCGACTCTATGGGTGGATCTCTCCGTCTATCGCCGCGATTTTCCACGGGTGCGTGCCGGCGACACCGTCGCCATCGATCCGGAGGACGGTGGGCAGGTCATCGACGGCCGAGTGGCTTATGTCTCGCCCATCGGATCAGCCGACACCCAGACCGCGCTGGCGCGGGCGGTCATTCCCAACGACGGCATGCGGCTGCGGCCCGGCCTGTTCGCCGTGGGCACCATCACCCTGACTGAGAAGCCGGTGGATCTCGCGGTCCGAACCAGCGCGCTTCAGACCATCGACAACCGCACCGTCGTGTTCGTGCGCGACGGTGACGCGTTCGCCCCCCGCGATGTGGAGATCGGTGATCGCGATGCGGAATGGGCCGAGGTGCTGTTCGGGCTCATGCCCGGTGATGTCTACGCCGCGCGAAACAGCTTCGTGGTGAAGGCGGAACTCGCCAAAGGGAGCGCTAGCCATGAGCACTGAGGCGTCCCCCGGCGCGATGGACGACGGCCTGCGGCTCGTCACTGCCTTCATTCATCCTCATCTTGAAGGGCGCGTGGTGCGAGCCCTGCACGAGCTACCTGAATTCCCGGGATTTACCTTCACCGAAGCGCGCGGCCAAGGTCGCGGCCGCGGTGCCGGCGGCACCTATGTGGCGAGCGAATACGACCTCACCTACCAGCGCCATCTCCAGTTGCAGATCGTCTGCCGTGCCGGCGTCGTGGAGGCAGTGATCTCGACCCTCACGCGCGCTGGGTGGACCGGACACCGCGGTGACGGAGTGGTTTTCGTTACGCCGGTGGAGCGCTTCGCCCGCATCCGTGAGGCAGGCAAAGCTCAGGCTCAGGAGGGGGCGCGATGATCGACGCCATCCTCGCCTTCTCCATCCGCCAGCGTTGGCTGGTGGTCATGTTCTGCCTCGCCATCGGCGCCTTCGGGGCCTGGAACTTCACGCGCCTCCCCATCGACGCGGTGCCCGACATCACCAACGTGCAGGTGCAGATCAACACCTCGGCGCCCGGCTTCTCGCCGCTGGAGACCGAGCAGCGCATCACCTTTCCCATCGAGACCTCCATGGGCGGCCTGCCCGGCCTGCAATACACCCGCTCGCTGTCCCGCTATGGCCTCAGCCAGGTGACGGTCGTGTTCCGCGATGGCACCGACATCTACTTCGCCCGCCAGTTGGTGAACGAGCGCATCCAGCAGGCGAAGGACCAGCTTCCGCTGGGGGTGGAGACCGCCATGGGGCCGGTGTCCACGGGCCTTGGCGAGATCTACATGTACACGGTGGAGGCCAGGGACGGGGCGAAGAAGCCTGACGGCCAGCCCTTCAGCCCCACCGACCTACGCACCATCCAGGACTGGATCATCAAGCCGCAGTTGCGCACCGTGCCGGGGGTGGTGGAGGTGAACACCATCGGAGGTTTCGAGCGGCAGTTCCATGTGCTGCCCGATCCGGCGCGGTTGATGGCCAATCGCATTTCGTTCCGCGAGGTGATGACGGCGCTGGCCGCCAACAACGCCAACGTGGGCGCCGGCTATATCGAGCGCAACGGCGAGCAGTATCTGGTGCGCACGCCGGGCCAGGTGGCGGACGCCGCCGAGATCCGCGAGATCGTCATCGGCAGCCGGGGCGGCACGCCGCTGCGGATAGGCGATATTGCCGAGGTGCGCGAGGGGCGTGAGCTGCGCACCGGCGCGGCGACCCTGAACGGAGAAGAGGTGGTGCTGGGCACCACCATGCTCCTCATCGGCGAGAACAGTCGCACCGTGGCCCAGCGTGTCGCCGCGCGATTGGAGGAGATTTCCCGCTCGCTGCCTGAAGGCGTCATCGCCCGTGCCGTCTACGACCGCTCACACCTGGTGGAAGCCACCATCGCCACGGTGGAGAAGAACCTTCTGGAAGGCGCGCTGCTGGTGGTGGTGGTGCTGTTCGTGCTGCTCGGCAATTTCCGCGCGGCGCTGGTGACGGCCTTCGTCATTCCGCTCGCCATGCTCTTCACCATCACCGGCATGGTGGAGAACCGTGTCAGCGCCAACCTCATGAGCCTTGGTGCCATCGACTTCGGCATCATCATCGACGGGGCGGTCATCATCGTCGAGAACTGCCTACGCCTGCTGGCGGAAGAGCAGCATCGGCGCGGCCGGCTCCTGACCCGCGCCGAGCGGTTCGAGACCATCCTCGCCGGCTCCAAGGAGGTGATCCGGCCGAGCCTGTTCGGCACCATGATCATTGCCGTGGTCTACCTGCCGGTGCTCACCCTAACGGGGGTGGAGGGCAAGATGTTCACGCCCATGGCCATCACCGTCCTGATGGCGCTGGCCGGCGCGGCTCTGTTCTCCATGACCTTCATCCCGGCGGCCATCGCGCTGCTGGTAACGGGCAAGGTCTCCGAGCACGAGAACGTCATCATGCGCGGGGCGCGGCGCTTCTATACGCCGTTGCTCGATGCCGCCATCAACTACCGCGCCGTGGTGGCGGTGGCCGCGGCCGGCCTCGTGGTTGCGAGTGGCCTTGCCGCCTCCCGCATGGGCGGCGAGTTCATTCCGAGCCTCGACGAGGGCGATGCGGCGATCCAGGCGCTCAGGGTGCCGGGCACCAGCCTTACCCAGTCGCTGGAGATGCAGCAGGCGCTGGAGAAGAGCCTGCTGAAGGTGCCGGAAGTGAAGGAGGTGTTCGCCCGCACCGGTACGGCGGAAGTTGCCACCGACCCAATGCCGCCCTCCATCTCCGACGGTTACGTGATGCTGAAGCCACGCGCCGAATGGCCGGACCCCGGCAAGTCCAAGAGCGCGGTGATGACCGACATCGAGAAGGCGGCGGAGGGCGTGGCGGGGAGTAATTACGAACTCTCCCAGCCGATCCAGCTGCGCTTCAACGAGCTGATCTCCGGCATCCGCAGCGATGTGGGCGTCAAGATCTTCGGCGACGACCTCGACATGCTGCTGCAGGTGGCCGGGCAGGTGCAGAGCGTGCTCCAGGCGGTGCCGGGCGCCGCCGACGTGAAGACCGAGCAGGTCTCCGGCCTGCCGATGCTGACGGTCGCCCTCAATAGAGCGGCCATGGCCCGTTACGGGGTAAGCGTCGCCGACGTGCAGGAGCTGGTGGAGATCGCGGTGGGCGGCCGCGAGGCCGGCGCCCTGTTCGAGGGCGATCGCCGCTTCGACATCGTGGTGCGCCTGCCGGAGGAATTGCGCACCGACATCGAGGCCCTGCGCGCGCTGCCGGTGCCGCTTCCCCCTGCGGCGAGCGATGAGGCCAAGCCAGTCCAGGCCGCTTGGGTCCCGGGATCTGGCGGGCAGATCCGCTACGTGCCGCTGTCCGCCATCGCCAACCTCACGGTCTCCCCTGGCCCGAACCAGATCAGCCGGGAGAACGGCAAAAGGCGCATCGTGGTGAGCGCCAACGTGCGCGACCGCGACCTCGGCTCCTTCGTCACCGACGCCCAGCGCCAGGTGGCAGATAAGGTGAAGCTGCCCGAAGGCTACTGGATCGGCTGGGGCGGCCAGTTCGAACAGCTGGTTTCGGCCACACAGCGCCTTGCCATCGTGGTGCCCATCGCGCTGTTGCTCATCTTCCTGCTGCTGTTCATGAGCTTCGGCTCGGTAGCGGATGCGCTGCTGGTGTTCTCCGGCGTGCCGCTGGCGCTCACGGGGGGCATCGCGGCGCTAATCTTGCGCGACCTGCCGCTCTCCATCAGCGCCGGCATCGGCTTCATCGCGCTCTCGGGCGTGGCGGTGCTGAACGGCCTCGTCATTATCGCCTTCATCCAGCGCCTGCGGGCGGAAGGGCGGGACGTGGTGACGGCGGTGCGCGACGGCGCCCTGACACGCCTGCGCCCGGTGCTGATGACGGCGCTGGTCGCTTCGCTCGGCTTCGTGCCAATGGCCATCGCCACCGGCCCGGGCGCGGAGGTGCAGCGCCCGCTCGCCACCGTGGTCATCGGCGGCATCATCTCCTCCACCATCCTGACCTTGCTCGTGCTGCCAGCGCTCTACGTGCTGTTCCGGCGCGAGACCAGGCCAGCGGCCTCCCCCGAGGCGCAGGCCGAAGCCCCATCCCCCTAGCCCCAAAATCGGAGAAAGACCCGTGCTTAAGAGCCTGATCGTCGCTTTCAGCCTGCTTGCCGCTGGGCCCGCCCTCGCCCAGCATGCCCATGGTGCGCAGAAGGGTCCCAATGGCGGCCCCTTGGAAGACGTCGCCGGCGTCCATGCCGAACTTGTCGTCTCGGGCGAGACCTTGACCTTCCACGTAGTCGATGAGGCAGGCAAGCCGGTCGATACCGCCGGCTTTACCGGTTCTGCCATGCTGGCCTCCGGCGCCGATCGCAAGACTATCCAGCTTACCGCAGGCGGTCAGACCCTGGCCGGCAAGGCGCCATCAACCATCGTCAAGGGCACGGCGGTCACGCTGCTCATTAAAACCCCGGCCGGCAAGTCCGGTCAGGCCAAGTTCACCACCCCATAAGGAAGTGTGTCATGAAAAGTACTGTGTGGAACTACGTTGCCCGCGGCACCTTGTGCGTGCTCGTGTTCGGCATCGCGTCGCCGGCACTGGCACTCGATCCGCGACCGAAGACATATCGTGAGAAGCAGAGGCACGATTTTCGAGACGTCCAACTCGGGGTTACTCACCCGTTGCCCCATGGTCGCAGCACATCTATCCGTTCCGGCCAGACGCGCGATGTTCCGTCCGAGCAACGCACTATGGAATCCAGCCGGTGAATTCAATATTCGGTCGTTTCGATCAAGAGGGAGAGGCGGTGTGAGAGGCTTTATCCGAAGCATTTTGCTAAGTCTCATGCTGATCGTAGTCTTGTGTATTCCGGGGTATTCCTGGAACGCGAGCGCGATGTCATTAGAAGCGAGCGCATTTACGGATGAAAACCACCATCAGAGTGACGAAGACACCCGCAATCCGGCCTGCGCTGCGGTGCGGTGCGAGTGCCACGCTTGCCCGCACGTCTCCCCCTTCGATGAAGGTGCGTCGTCGGGGCCCCCAGAGTGGAGAGTGTGCGGGCAATGGGCGAACGAGACCCGTAGTGGTGTCGGCCTAGGCGTAGAAATCCCCCCTCCTCGCTACGCGAATGTTGAAAACAAATGAAATAAATCAAGTTTAATTCGACATTCGAGGTTAAATCATGAAGATTTATGTCCTTGCTCTTAGTTTCATCCTCCCTCCGCTTACGGCTTTCGCAGAGCCGTATCCGTCGACGCTCGGCGTGGAGGAGCAAGAGCGACATGAATTCCTTGACGTGCAGCAGGAAAGTTATCCCGGCGGCCGTCTTTCTGGGACAACGAGCGGCTCGCCTAAGGTGCAGATGAGCCGCCCTCAGGCGCCTACCCCAGGGACCTTCATTCCCTCGCCCTCGCCGTGGCTTAACGATCGCGCGGTGCGCTAAGCCGAGTCATTAAGAAGGAAGAGGGACGAATATTCGCCCCTCTTCATCCATCTAAATTCCAATTTTTGGAGGTAAAATCATGAATAAGGCGATTTTTACAGCGTGCATTTGCATCGCGTTAAATAGCATTTGCATCGGAGCGGCTTTCGCCGCGGGCACGCAATTCACCCCATTTTATCTGCCTGCGCAAACTTCACAAACGTCGGCAATAGGCTGTGAACATTCAAATGTCGGAGAGCATAAATTGTTTTGTGCAAAGAATAAATCTTCATGTTACGACAAAAATAGGTCTTTCAGGCCGCACGAGCTTACTCATTGCAAAATTCAATATGATCAATGCATGCGAGCTTGGGACTAACGCAATGATACAAATAGTGAAAGAAAAATTATCTATATGTGCATTTTTCGCATGTATTTATATGTTATGTATCGATATCAGATCCGCTAATGGAAACGAAATATTGGAAACAATATTGACTAGATCGTTTTTTATACAGAATATTACAA
The DNA here is from genome assembly GCF_040044995.1 of Xanthobacter pollutisoli. Taxonomy (NCBI): domain Bacteria; kingdom Pseudomonadati; phylum Pseudomonadota; class Alphaproteobacteria; order Hyphomicrobiales; family Xanthobacteraceae; genus Xanthobacter; species Xanthobacter pollutisoli. The sequence continues at coordinate 20,765 of NZ_JBDZDP010000017.1, read as the reverse complement.
TATATTGCTCTCAGTTTATACCAGATGTAACCGAGAGGTCGTCAGGAAAATATGGTGATATATCTCGATTGACCTATCATATACGCCAAGAGGTGGTTGGTGAGTTGCCCGCTGACCAATCGATCTTTGTAGTCCGCCGTTCAGCTGACATGGCGCGAGCGGGTGCGCTGCAGGCAATTCGGCAACTTTATGAATTCGACCGAGATCGTGAGCAAGCACGTATCGTAGAGTGGTGCGAACAGTCCGCGGCACTCGAGATTGCCGAATACGTCCGTGACCATGATGGAAGACACGATGAATTCGTTGCAATCATTGCTGCAGCCAAGAAGGGCGGCGATAGATCCAAGTCAGAATTAAAACCCTAAGGTGTCTTTATTGTCAGATGTCGGGTTGGGCGATGCTGGTGAATCTGGGGAGCTTACAAAGATGATCGAGAAGCTTCGACTGGACATTCCAATCCTTCTGCCAAACGTGCCCGACGCTGTAGACTCCTGTGTGAGTCGGCTCGTTTCGGAGCTTCAGGAGCGCGCGGGCATTGAGTATGTGCACGTCGCTGGCGGCGAGTCGGCGCAGCTCTGCCTCCACTATGACCCGACGGTAATCGGCTTACCTCGCATCCGGGAACTTGCCCAAAGCGTTGGCGCGCAGATTACCGAGCGGTTCGGTCACGCGATTTGGCAGGTGGAAGGGATCACCCATGAACGGCGTGCGCGCACCGTTGCCGAGAAACTGCGTAAGCTTTCCGGGGTATTGGAGGCCGAAGCCAGTGCATCTGATCTCGTACGCGTCGAATTCGACCGCGAGGCGGTAACAGAGCAGGAAATCCGAAACGCCCTCGTTCAAATGGGGGTTATCGCCGCGAGGGATGCGGCCGCGCTACGGCTGGATAGGCTGCCCTCTCACGCTAGATATGATCATCGGTCAGTCATGTTTACGCATGCCAGGTCAGAACATAAGGAAGGAAAAGGGGAGCACGATCATGCCCATGGCAGGATCTTCGGACCGAACACTGAGCTAATCTTCTCTCTTGCCTGCGGCGCGCTGCTCGTCGTCGGTTTTGCCATCGAGAAGCTATTACCGGCCGCACCCGGCTGGCTGCCCATCGTGTGTTTCGTTGGGGCATATTTCTTTGGCGGCTTCTACACGGTCCGCGAAGCGATAGACAATCTGCGCCTGCGCAAGTTCGAGATCGATACGCTGATGCTGGTAGCGGCTGCGGGCGCGGCTTCGCTTGGCGCATGGGCGGAAGGCGCGCTGCTGCTCTTCCTGTTCAGCCTAGGCCACGCATTGGAACACTATGCCATGGGCCGCGCCAAGCAGGCGATCGAGGCCCTGGCCAAGCTCGCTCCACGCACGGCCACGGTGCGCCGCGCTGATGGCATCTTGGAGGTTTCCGTAGAGGAACTTGTGATCGGCGACGTGGTGCTGGTCCGCCCTAACGAGCGTCTACCTGCCGACGGCTTCCTGGTGAAGGGCTCCTCCGCCATCGATCAGGCTCCTGTCACCGGCGAGAGTATACCGGTGGACAAGCGCTCGGTTGACGACATTGCTGTGGCACGGGCGCGGCCAGACACGGTTGGCTCTGACTCGCGGGTCTTTGCGGGAACAATCAACGGTGCCGGCGCCATTGAGGTGGAGGCGACGCGCTTATCGAGCGATACGGCGCTGGCAAAGGTAGTAAAAATGGTGAGTGAGGCGGAAACGCAAAAATCACCGACCCAGCGGTTCACTGAGACATTCGAACGTATCTTCGTGCCCGTGGTGCTGGCGCTCGCGATCCTCCTTCTGTTCGCCTGGGTGGTGGTGGACGAGCCATTCAGCTCAAGCTTCTATCGTGCCATGGCGGTACTCGTCGCCGCAAGTCCTTGCGCCTTGGCCATCGCCACGCCGAGCGCGGTGTTGTCCGGCGTCGCGCGAGCGGCACGTGGCGGCGTGCTGGTGAAGGGTGGCGCGCCACTGGAGAATCTGGGCTCGCTGAGTGCTATCGCATTTGACAAGACGGGAACGCTGACGGAGGGCAAACCGCGCATCACCGACGTCGTGGCGGTCGAAGGGGTTTCGGAACATGAGCTCCTCTCGGTTGCGGTCGCAGTAGAGGCCCTCAGCGATCACCCGCTGGCCGCTGCAATCGTTCGCGACGGGCTTGCCCAGCTGGAAGGAAGAGACATAGAGGAGGCGACCGATCTCAAAAGCCTCACCGGGCGCGGCGTGGTCGCTTCATTTGCCGGACAGCCGGTCTGGCTCGGCAAGGCTGAGATGTTCGGGGAAGAAGGTATTCCCCCGCTCACTCCGGCCGTGAAGGCATCGATCGCGAAGCTACGAGACGCCGGGCGCACCACGATGGCGGTGCGGTTTGGTGAGCGGGATCTCGGAGCCATCGGCCTTATGGACACGCCCCGCGCAGCCGCTCGCGATGCGCTCAAGCGGCTGCGCGATCTCGGCATCACTCGGATGCTCATGATCTCGGGCGATCACCAGAAGGTAGCCGACGCCATCGCCAAGGATTTAGGGCTGGACGAAGCTTGGGGCGACCTCCTCCCCGAGGACAAAGTCGTGGCGATTCAAAAGCTGCAAAAGGAAGCCAAAGTCGCGATGGTCGGCGATGGGGTCAATGATGCGCCGGCGATGGCGAATGCCACGGTTGGCATCGCCATGGGAGCCGCCGGATCCGATGTGGCGTTGGAGACCGCGGACGTCGCACTCATGGCGGACGACTTGCGTCATCTCCCGTTCGCGGTCGGGCTGAGCCGCCGTACGCGTTCCATCATCCTTCAGAACGTGTTCATAAGCCTGGGAGTGGTGGCGCTACTGGTTCCGGCGACGGTATTTGGCCTCGGTATCGGCCCTGCCGTGGCGGCGCACGAGGGATCCACGCTGGTGGTGGTGTTCAATGCACTACGTTTGCTTGGCTACCGCGATGGGGAAACATGACGTGATAGTGAATGAAAAATCGCAAACTATCAAAAACATCTTGGTACGAGAATATTTCATGAAGAAAATACCCGTCGCAATATTTGTTTTTATTGTCATTTGTGGGTCTTATATCGACTCATCTTTTGCAGAGGTTGGCCAATCGACGAACCCTACTCCGGCCGATTTGCGAGGACAGGCCGTTAGTCATTTGAAGTTTATGTATGGTATGTATTTTGCGATTCGTGGATGTTCAGAAGCATATAATGCTCAAGCGGAACCTAATTTTAAGCCAACAATTACTTTAGCCGAGGCGCAACAGGTTCTGCGTGCGGCGGATGCTGCTGCTAGATCGGTCGGTATCGATGTTGACAAGGCATGGCTTGAAATGAGCTCCATTGGGCAAGCAGCAGGAGAAGCGCTCAAAATGAAGACAGACGATAATTATAAAAAATGTCAACAAAGTGGAATGTTTTTCCGAACAATCACATCTCGCCTTCAGATGACAATTCGTAAATTGGATGGAAATATTCACATAATAGAAAAAGACTATTAATATTTATAATTTATGTAATTAATATAAATTTTAGAAAATTATATATCATTTTAATGATAATAGATTCTTCCATTGCCTATGAGGACGTCCGTCATTGCCAGGTATCCAGTTTGATAGTGACAATACGGTGCTTGGAACGACGGAGGAGGGCAGCTGCGCGCGAATAAATGACGATCTTATTTGGTTGGGGGCGCCTCTCATTAGCATGGCCCGGCTTAAAGTCATCACTTATATGAGATGGTCGCGATTTCCCTCAATCCTATCCGCAATGACGCGGCTATTGATTTCCATGTAAATTATATTTGCTACTCATAATTTAAAATAGGAATTACGTATTATATGCAACTATTAAAATGGAGAGCGTTCCATATGTCAAATACAAATGCGGAAATTGAAATCCGCTACCTCAGATATTTAATTGCTGCCTCCGAATATGGGAGCTTTCGGAAGGCGGCAGCGGCACTCGGAGTGCAAGAATCCTCCGTCAGTCGGCGGATCCGGGACATTGAGGATCAGGTCGGGGCCTCCCTGTTCTTGCGACACCCTGGAGGGATCAACCTGACCATAGCCGGACAACGCTTTCTCCATCGGGTCCGCCATGCGTTGGACCACATTCGCGATGGAGCGGCGGAGGTGGCCGCCATTGGCCGTGCCGAGGACGGATACGTCAAAGTGGGGCTGTTTTCTTCACTTTCGTCTGGTTTCCTGTCGAACCTATTTCGAACATATGATGCAAAATATGGATCTGTTCACATCGATTTCATCGACGGCGAAGCACACGATCACATCAATTCCATTCGCCAATTTCAGCTTGATATCGCTTTTGTCATCGGATTGGCCGATTGGCCGGAATGCGATACGGTTTATCTTTGGTCGGAACAGGTCCTTGTGGCATTGCCTGAAGGCCATCCGCTCTCCGCCGAAGACGCGTTGACATGGCGAGATCTCAGTTCTGAGAAAATTCTTATCCGAGACACTGCATCTGGGATGAGAATCCAAGACTATGTCATTCGCAAATTCCGTGAAGTCGAATGCGAGCCCCGTGTCGAGGCTCAACGAGTTGGGCGATATAAGCTTCTCAATCTCGTCGCGTCCGGCCGCGGAATAACGTTGGTCATAGAATCCGAAAATTTGGTCAAGGTCCCCGGTGTGACCTATCGTTCTCTGCGCGGCGAGGTGCTCCGGTTCTATGCCGCTTGGTCGCCGAAAAACGACAATCCGGCGTTTCGGACATTGCTCAGCCTTGCACGGGCGATGGCTCGCTCCTCGGGATCGAGCCCTACGATATCCCACGCGCACGATTGAGATGAGCCGAACGCCGGGCCTTCGCGAAACCGCGATCTGTCGCAATGAAGCGCTCAAGCATCGGGACGATCAGGCGGGCTGGGTCAGTCGGTGACTGATTGTTTTCGCGGCCGAGGATTTCACCATAGGCGACGAGGTCGCGGTGCAGGCTGGCGGGCACCTCCAATGATATCTTCACCGGCTTGTCGTCGGGGATTTGGCCGAGCTTCAACTTCGTCATATCAGCCTCCGTAGGGTTCAAGAACGAGGTCGCGCGTGACGATCACCCGCACCGGAAATCCCGGCCGGATGGTAAGGGTCGGCGCAATGTTGAGCTGGCGCTGGACGATCTGCCGGCCGGTTTGGCTGATGCTGTCGGAGGCGCCTTCCCGCAAAGCGCTCACGAGGTCGCTATCGCTGCCGGACGTCCCGGCGCTTGCCCCGACGCTGAGGATGGTCGAGAGCACCGCGGCTTTGAACAGCTCGCCCCAGTGATAATCGACCCCATCCTCGAGGCCGGCGTAGCCTTCCGCGTCGGCTCCGGTCTGGCGCTCCAGCACGATGGACCGGCCATTGGGGAAGATCAGGCGGTTCCAGACGAGGAGCACCCTGCGCTGGCCGAAGCCGACGCCATTGTCATACTGGCCGATGATGCGGGTGCCCTGGGGGATCAGGAGAATCCGACCCGTCGGGCTGTCATGGACATTCTCGGTCACCTGGGCGGTGATCTGGCCTGGAAGGTCGGACCGGATGCCGGTGATCAGCGCCGCGGGGATGACGGCGCCGGCCTGCAGGATGTTGGCGGAGGCAGGAGCCGCCACGCGGTCGGGCGACACGGTGCGCCGGTCCACGGCCTGGTTCAGGAAGGCAAGCTGGCGCTCCTGGGCCGTCGGCGTCGCCGCCTGCGGCACAAGGCCGAGGCTGCTGAGATCGGCGGCCGGCGCCGCTGACGCTGAAGTGACTCCCGCCTGTTGGGCCACCGCCGGGCTTGCGGGCCGAGTGTTGGTCTGGGCGAACAGCCGTCCGGTCCGCGCTGCCTCGCTCTCCTGCTGCTGGCGCTGCTCCTCGGGGCTCAGCGCGGGATTGGGCATGCCTCCCATGGCCGGCATCGTCGGCTGAACCGCGGTCTGCGCATTGAGAATAGGCCGTCCCAGATCCCCCGGCAGCGGTGGCCCCAGCTTTGGGATGCCGGTGTAGTCCTTCGGCAGGCCGGCGAGCCCGTCCGGCGTCGCCTTGACGTCGGTGGCATAGAGCTCCTGTCCCGGGCCGTGGTCCTTCCGCGCTTGCAGGGCGTAGATCAGCGCCCCGCCGATCCCGAGGCCCACAACCAGCCCCAGCCCGGCCAATACCTTTCGGGACAGGCGGGTCACCCGCGGCGGCTCCGGCCGCAGCCGCATCGCGGCCACAGCTTCCCCCGTCAGCGGTCGAGCGCCGTCATCGCCAGCCGATCCCAGCCCTTTCTCCTTCCCGGATTCATTGCCGCTCATAGGACTGGCCTCCCGTCGGTGCGGGAGATGCGCACGCGCTTCTGGTCCTTATCGGCACCGAAGCGCAGCTCGGCTGCGGCGAACAGCCTGTCTACAATCATGTAGCTGCTGCGCACGCGATAGTTCACGAGCTCGGAGGTGTCGCCCTGCGGGCCGACCACGAAGAGCGGCGGCATCTCGCCTTGGGCGATCCCACGCGGAAACTCGATGAATACCTGCTGGCCGTCGTCGAAGGCGCGCAGTGGCCGCCATGGCGCCCGGTCACCGGTCACCTCATAGCGGAAGTTCACTTTGGTCAGGTCGATGCCGGTGGCCACAGGCTGTACCGCCTGCGCCTCGGCATTCTGGCGTCTGAGGGCGATGAGCTGATCCTGGGGGTACTGCCAGGAGACCGAGGCCATGTAGGTCTTCTCAGTGGAGCGCAGCTCCATGTGATAGGTGCGCAGATTGGTGTTGATCACGAGATTGGTGGTGAGGTCCGGCCGCGTGGGCTTCACCAGGATGTGGACCTGCTTCCCGCCCGCTACCCCGCTCTCCGTGTCGCCGATGATCCAGCGCACGGTGTCGCCGGCCGCCACGGGCCCCGTCCCCACCAGTTGCTCGCCGGGCTGGAGGGCGATGTCGGTGACCTGTCCGGGCGCGGCATAGACCTGATAGAGAGCGCCATCCACGAAGGGATAGACCTGCATGGAGTTGATGAAGCCGTTGCGCACCGGCTGCACGCGGGCGGCGGCATTGGCCTGGTTCACTCGGGCCGTCGGGTCCGCGGACTCGGGCTCCGCCTTGCCATCCTTGCCCACCGGCTTCAGCTGATCGGGCAGCGGAAGGGGCTTCGGCAGCTCGACGATCCGCACCGGTCCCGGGGGCTCGGCCTTGAAGACGGCGGGCGGAGCGTTGTCATATTCGATCTCCGGGGGCTTCTCGAACGTAGCGCAACCAGCGAGTGCGGATGTGCAAAGGAGCAGAAGCGGCAAGCCGGACTTCCGGAAAGCCTGAGAAGAGAGGACACGGAGAGCCGGCCTCCCGGATTTGCGGATGGCAGGCGTCATTGTGCGAGCTCCTTCGACCAGTTGATGGCGCTGACATAGATCCCCAGTGGATTGGCCCTGAGGCGTTCGGCATCCCGTGGCGCGTGCACCACGACGGCGAGAATGGCGCTCCAGCGGGAGGTGTCGGCGAGGCTGCCGTCCTGGTAGCGGCGCTCGACCCAGGCGATGCGGAAGGAGTCCGGCGAGGCGCGGATGACGCTGGAGACCTCCACCGCCACCTGCTGCTTGCCGACCCGGGCGAAGGGATCGTTGGTCCGGGCATAGTCGTTGAGGGCGATGGCGCCGGCCTGCGTCGTATAGGCGTAGGCCCTCAGCCAGTTCTGGCGCACGATGACCGGATCGGCGGAGATGCTGCGCACCTCCTCGATGAACCGGGCGAGGTGGAAGGCGATCTGCGGATCGGAAGGGCGATAGTCCGACGCGGCGGGCGCCACGGCCTGCGCCTGTCCGAGCTTGTCCACCTGAACGACCCACGGGACTACCGAGCCGCTCAGGGCCTGCCACGCCAGGGCGCAGGAGACGCCCGCCGAGAGGGCGAGGCAGCCGAATGCCATGAGACGCCAGTTCTTCGCCTGGACGCGGGCGGAGCCGATGCGGTCGTCCCAGACCTGTGCGGCCCGCTGATAGGGCGTCTCAGGCTCGGGGGAGCGGCCATAATGGACCGATGGTCGCTTGAAGGGGGTCATGGGCGATCGCTTTCGGAGAGGGAGATGGAGGACCCGCCGCCATGGCTGTCGCCGGACCGGACGGCATGAGTCGCGGTCTGGATGCCGTGGGCCATCTGCTGGGAGCGGCGCATGCGCTGGGCCCAATCTGGGACATCACCGGAAGAAGCCGGGGCACCAGGCGGGGTAGGAGTCGCTCCGGAGGCCTGTGAGACGGAGGCTGACCCACGCATCGGAGAGGCTGCAGCAGCTGCACCAGCGCGCGCGACGCCGCCCAGACCTCCAGCGACGCCGGACAGTCCGGATTGGCCGGCGGCTCCCGCGCTGTAGGCGGACGCGGCGCCGCCGGCGAGGCTCGCGCCAGCACGGGCCGCAGCGGCTGTTCCGGCGAGCGCAGCACCTGCCCCACGTACCGCGAGCCCAGCGGCGCCGGCTCCCGCGAGCGCCACACCGCCTGCGGCAAGCCCGGTCCCCACGGCGGCGCCTGCACCGAGCTGCGGCGCGCCGGTGATCAGGCCTGTCGCGATTCCTGGCCCGAAGATCCCGAGCCCGAGGAGCGCCAGCGCGGCCAACACGGCTGCCAGCGCCTGGCTGATGGTGGGCTGGGCATCGCCATAGGAGGTGGTGAATTGAGAGAACAACCCCGAGCCGATGCCGACGATGACAGCGAGCACCATCACCTTCACGCCCGACGCCACGATGTTGCCGAGCACCTTCTCGGCGAGGAAGGCGGTCTTGCCGAAGAAGGCGAAGGGGAGGAGGACGAAGCCGGCGAGCGTCGTCAGCTTGAACTCGATGAGGGTGACGAAGAGCTGCACCGCCAGGATGAAGAAGGCGATCAGGATCAGCAGCCATGAAACGAGGAGCACGGCGATCTGCACGGCATTGACGAAGATCGCCACCGGCCCCGTGAGCTGGCTCGCGGTATCGAGCAGGGGCTGGCCGGCGGTGAGCCCGATTTCCGCAAGGCGCCCCGGCCGCAGGAACTCTGTGGTGCTGATGGCGGAGCCGCCGGCCTTGAGGCCGAGCCCGGCGAAGCTCTCGAACACGATCTTCGCGAGCGTGTTGAAGTTGCCGATGATCCAGGCGAAGAAGCCGATGGCGAGGGTTTTGCGCACCAGCCGGCGCATCACGTCCTCGTCGGCGCCCCAGGCCCAGAACAGGCCGGCGAGCGTGATGTCGAGTGCGATCAGGATGGAAGAGAGGCCTGTCACCTCGCCCTTGATCAGGCCGAAGCCGGAATCGATGTAGCTGGTGAAGGTGTTGAGGAAGGTGTCGATGACGCCCACGTCGTTCATGGCGTTGCTCCTTCCACTGGCTTGCCGAAGAAGCGGCGGCGGTTCGCCTCCCAGAGCGCGGCGCAGCGCGGATCGATGGGATTGGCCATGTCCAGCGTGGCGCAGCTCTTGAGGTCGGCCGAGGAGACGTTCCCTGCTTTCACGCTGCTGATAGTGACAGTCGGCTCGTGAGGCCTGCCTGAGGCGATGGCGAGGGCTGCGATCACCGCGCCCACAAGGCCGGCGACGATGAGGGTCCTGAGTGCAGTGCCCTGATCCATGGCCGCCCCTCAATTGCCGCGGAACATGGTGACGGCGGAGGGCTGGTAGCTCGACCGGGTGGAGAAGCGCCGGTAGTGCTCCTGCCCCTCCGACACCGCGGTCGCCCGCTCGGCTTCAGACAGGGCCTGCGCCCTTCCGTTGGCGGCGACCACGGCTGTGAGATCGGACAACTGCTGGGCGTGGAGCGCCTGGAGCTGGTTGCCGGCCTGCATGGCCTGCAGCGCGCCGGTCGCCGCCTGGCTCTGGCCGACCAGCGTCGACGTCTGCTGCCGGTTGGTGTCGAGATTGCCGACGACGCCCGCCTGCACCCGCAGCGCATCCTGAAGGCCGGCGACCGTGGTCTCCCAGCGGCTCTTGGCCTGGGTGACAAGGGCGGCATCCGTGGCGCTCAGGAAGACAGAGCCATACTGACCCTGGAACGCCCGGTCGATGGCGGTGACGTCATAGGCGATCTTCTGCGCCTGCCCGAGCAGCTGCTGGGTCCGCTGGGCCGACTGCTGGAGCGCGCTCAGGGAGGAGTACGGCAGGCTCGCCAGATTGCGGGCCTGGTTGATCAGCATCTGCGCTTCGTTCTGCAGCGAGGTGATCTGGTTGGTGACCTGCTGCAAGGCCCGCGCCGCCTGGAGGACGTTCTGGGCATAGTTGGAGGGGTCAAAGACCACGGCCTGTGCCGCAGCCGGCGCGAGCGGACACATGAGGAGCGCCGCAGCGACGAGCGCCGCCCGCAGCATCAGGCGGATCATGAGCGTGTCTCCAGAAGGTCGAGGGTGGGGATGAGGTCGGCGGCCCAGCCGAGGCCCCGATGCCGTAGCCAGGCGGCGAGGAGACCATCGCGCCCATGCTCGGCGAGGATCAGCGAGAGCGCAGCCTGATCGGTCTTGGACCCGGCGGCGCACAAGGCGAGCGCCACCTGCGACAGCCCGAGCTCGAACAGGCGGTTGCCGCGTCGGGACTGGCAGTAATAGTCCCGCTTCGGGGTGGCCCGTGCGAGGATCTCGATCTGCCGGTCGTTGAGGCCGAAGCGCCGGTAGATGGCGGTGATCTGGGGCTCGACGGCCCGCTCGTTGGGGAGCAGCAGCCGCGTCTGGCAGCTCTCGATGATGGCCGGGGCGATTGCCGAGCCGTCGATGTCGGAGAGGGACTGCGTGGCGAAGACGACGCTGGCGTTCTTCTTCCGCAGCGTCTTGAGCCACTCGCGGAGCTGGCCGGCAAAGCCCGGATCATCGAGGGCGAGCCATCCCTCATCGATGATGATGAGGGTCGGAGACCCGTTGAGCCGGTCCTCGATGCGGTGGAACAGATAGGACAGCACGGCCGGTGCCGCGCTGGTGCCGATCAGCCCTTCGGTCTCGAAGGCCTGGACGGAGGCCTGCCCTAGGTGCTCCGCCTCGGCATCGAGCAGCCGGCCATGGGCGCCACCGATACAATAGGGACGCAGCGCCTGTTTGAGATCGTTGGACTGGAGCAGGACGGCGAGGCCGGTGAGGGTCCGTTCCTCGACGGGAGCGGAGGCAAGGGAGGTGAGGGTCGACCAGATGTGCTCCTTCACCTCCGGGGCGATGGAAACGCCCTCGCGGGAGAGGATCGCCGTGATCCAGTCGGCTGCCCATGAGCGTTCGGCGAGATCATCCACACGGGAAAGAGGTTGGAGCGCGACGCTGTCCTCGCTCCCATCGGACAGGCTCCCGCCGAGGTCGTGCCAGTCGCCGCCCATGGCGAGGGCGGCCGCCCGGATGCTGCCGCCGAAGTCGAAAGCGAACACCTGGGATCCAGCGTAGCGCCGGAACTGCAATGCCATCAGCGCCAGCAGCACCGACTTGCCGGCGCCCGTCGGCCCGACCACGAGGGTGTGGCCCACATCGCCAACGTGGAGGGAAAAACGGAACGGGGTCGCCCCCTCGGTCTTGCCGTAGAACAACGGCGGCCCGCCGAAATGCGCGTCCTGTGCCTCGCCCGCCCACACCGCCGACAGCGGGATCATATGGGCGAGGTTGAGGGTGGAAATGGGCGGTTGGCGGACATTGGCGTAGACGTGCCCCGGCAAGCTGCCGAGCCAGGCATCCACGGCATTGATCGTCTCGACCATGGCCGTGAAGTCCCGGCCCTGGATCACCTTCTCCACCAGCCGGAGCTTCTCGTCGGCGACGCGGGGATCACAATCCCAGACGGTCACCGTGGCGGTGACATAGGCGATGCCGGCATGGTCGGCGCCCAGCTCCTGCAGCGCGAGGTCGGCGTCCGAGGCCTTGTTGGCGGCATCCGAATCCACCAGCACCGCAGTTTCGTTGGTCATCACCTCCTTCAGGATGGCGGCGATGGACTTGCGCTTGGCGAACCACTGCCGGCGGATTTTTGTGAGGAGCCGGGTGGCATCGGTCTTGTCGAGGAGAATGGCGCGGGTGGACCAGCGATAGGGAAAGGCCAGCCGGTTGAGATCGTCGAGGATCCCCGGCGTAGTCGCCGTCGGGAAACCAACGATGGTCAGAACCCGCAGGTGCTCGGCCCCGAGCATGGGCTCGAGCCCACCGGTGAGCGGCTGGACGGCCAGGAGCGCGTCGAGATACATGGGCGTCTCGGGAACGCGAACCCGTTGGCGCTTGGTCGAGACGCAACCGTGCAGATAGGTCAGGGTCTCGGCATCGTCGAGCCAGCGGCACTCGGGCATGAAGGCTTCGACGAGCCGTAGGACCCGATCCGTGCGATCGATGAACCCGCCCAGAGCCTCATGCGGATCGAGCCCTTTCCGCTCGCTGCCCTCATAGAGCCAGCTCTCGGCCCGGGCGGCATCCTCCACCGGCGGGAGCCAGGTGAAGGTCAGGAAATAGCTGGATTCGAAGTGGCTGCCCGCCTCTGCGAAGTCGGCCCTGCGCTCGGCCTCGACCAGCGCGGTGGCGGGATCGGGGAAGACGCTCGCCGGATAGGCACCCGCCGGGTGTCGCTGGGCCTCCACAAAAAGTGCCCAGCCGGAGCCGAGGCGGCGAAAGGCGCTGTTGAGGCGACCCGCCGCCGCCACCAGTTCGGCCGGCACCGCGGAATCAAGGTCCGGCCCACGGAAGCGTGCCGTCCGCTGGACGCTGCCATCCTTGTTGAGGACAACGCCAGAGCCGACCAGTGCCGCCCACGGCAGGAAATCCGCCAGTCGGCTGGCGTGATGCCGGTACTCCGCGAGGTTCATCATGATGCGCCCCTCAAACCGACAGATGACCGGGGATGCGCAGATGGCGGCGCACCACGTCGATGAAGAGCGGATCACGCTTGGCGGCCCAGACGGCGGCGAGATGGCCGACGGCCCAAAGGGCGAGGCCGACGAACCAGAGCCTCAGGCCCAACCCGACGGCACCGGCGAGCGTGCCGTTGAAAATGGCGAGGGCCCGCGGCGCGCCGCCGAGCAGGATCGGTTCGCTGAGCGCCCGATGGACCGGCACGGAGAAGCCCGGCACCCCGCCGATATCGGCCGGCATCAGACCAGCGCTCCGCCGCTGAAGGAGAAGAAGGACAGGAAGAAGCTGGAGGCGGCGAAAGCGATGGAGAGGCCGAACACGATCTGGATCAGCCGCCGGAACCCGCCGGAGGTGTCCCCGAAGGCGAGCGCGAGGCCGGTCGAGATAATGACGATCACCGCGATGATCTTGGCGACTGGCCCCTGGATCGAATCCAGGATCGATTGCAGCGGGGTCTCCCACGGCATGGAGGAGCCGGAAGCGTGGGCCGCGGAGACAACACACACGCAGGCGGTGGCGCCGGCCACGGCCTTCAGCAGCCGGAGGTAGAACGGGGGGAGCGTGAAAGTCACAGGGAGGTTCCTTCTTCGGAGGGAGCAGTGATGGGGATGACACGGTAGTCGCCGTCAGGGCCGAGACCTTCGACGCGGGCCAGCTCGGTGAGGTGGCGCGCGCAGCCCCGGCCCGACAGCACGGCGATGAGGTCGATGGTCTCAGCGATCAGGGCGCGCGGGACCGTGACGACAGCTTCCTGGATGAGTTGCTCCAGCCGCCGCAGGGCGCCCATGGCGCTGCCGGCGTGAATGGTGCCGATGCCCCCGGGGTGGCCTGTGCCCCAGGCCTTCAGGAGGTCGAGGGCTTCGGCACCTCGTACCTCGCCGATCGGGATGCGATCCGGCCGCAAGCGCAGCGACGAGCGCACCAGGTCCGAGAGCGAGGCGACGCCATCCTTGGTACGCATCGCCACAAGGTTGGGGGCGGCGCATTGGAGTTCCCGCGTGTCCTCGATGAGGACGACCCGCTCGGACGTCTTGGCCAACTCGGCGAGGAGCGCGTTGGTGAGCGTGGTCTTGCCGGTGGAGGTACCACCGGCCACCAGGATGTTGGCGCGGGAGGCAATGCCTCGGCGCAGGACTTCGGCCTGAGCCGCCGACATGATGCCGGAGGCCGCATAGTCGTCGAGTGTGAACACGGCGATGGCAGGCTTGCGAATGGCGAAGGTCGGGGCGGCTACGACGGGCGGGAGCAGGCCTTCGAACCGCTCTCCCGTTCCGGGCAGCTCGGCTGACACACGCGGGGCGCCGGCATGGACCTCGGCGCCGATATGGTGCGCAACGAGGCGGACGATGCGTTCGCCATCGGAGGCGGCCAGCCGCTCGCCTGTATCGCAAAGCCCTTCGGACAGTCGGTCGACCCAGAGGCGGCCGTCGGGGTTGAGCATGACCTCGACGACCGCATGGTCTTCGAGAAGGCGGGCGATCATCGGGCCAAGCGCGGTGCGCAGCATGCGTTCGCCGCGTGTAAGACCCTCCGAACTGTGAGCTGAAGCCGCCATCTCATCCCCGCGCTTGCCGAGGGCGGCGCAGACGCGCCCCGGACAGGGATGATTAAAAGAGCCGGAAATTGGGAGGATTCAACAAGCCAATGCGGGCGTCGCGTTCTGGCGTGCAGATACTTGAGAACGGCGGGGTGCTGCTATTGTACCTGAGGAGCGAGGAGGCTCGGAGCAGAGGACTTCGCAGAGGGCTGACCGCATCGAGATCGGTAAGGCCGGAAAGCAGATCAGGATGCGCGCCGCCGCGCTCTTCTTCCGACATCATCTCAGACCCCGTAGCGGCATGTCCGCGCTAGCCATTGAGGCCGAGGCGCGTGAAGAATGCCGAGTTCCGCGCCTTGGCGTCCCGAAGGAGCTTCGAAAACGGAACGATTTCGACGAACGCCTTCGGGTTGTCTGTATAGCCGAACATGCCCTCGTTATCGGGGGTCGGTTGCAGCGGCAGGCCGATCAGTTGCTTTCTCAGCCCCTCTGTCAGGTCCGCGACGATATAGCAGTCGAAAGATGTCCGCTCCCCGACGTTCGAAATTACACGGCCGCTCTTGTCCCGGAAAGTCTTCGATGACTTGATGAGGTTCACATACCGCAGCGCTTGCCGGATGGGGTCCTCGTTCGGGTATGCTTCGAGGCCGGGACGCTTGAACTCTACCAGCACTACTTTGTCACCGGATTGCTCGCCCTCTCGCCACGCCAAGCAGCTATCGTAAAGAAACGCCAGGTCGGGCCGCTCCTGGCTTCCAGTGTTGAGGTATGACCTCGCCTCCTTATCGGATGCGAAAAAATTGAAGAAGGCCAGACGATCATCTAACAGCCAAAGATTATGGTCGTCGATTTCGGCGATTTGCGAAGAATCTATTTTCATCGGACAAATGAGCGCGTGTACAGCGTCCTCTAGATGGTGCCTGCGCTTTTCCGGGTCTTCATAGGCGGTAAGTGCGTCAAGAAAATCCAGAATCGCCTTTCGTTTGCTGACATATTCAGCCAAAGCGCCTTTCTTCTCGTCATCTACGTAGCGCATATACTCATCGACTTTTTCTTGAATCTCCTCTTGGTGACTGGGTGGAGATGATATCTCCTGGGACAGACGGCGGAATTCACGTTGCCGACGGTATCTCCGCCGGCTCATCGAGACGAATATTTCTTCTTGCTTCCCCGCACTGTTCAGCGGCAACGCCTCAACGAACGCATCTATCTCATTGTTTAAAAATAGGAATTGTGGATTTTCACGAACCAGCGCCTGGGTGTTGCGGACCATCTCTGCTCGGGAGACGGAAATGTAGTCCTTGAGGTATTCGCGCACGCTCGATGCGACGCCTCGCCGGATGAGTGTTTCCTCGCTGGAGGAGAAGGTAAATCCGTCGCGCTCCTGATTAACGCTTTCATCGAGATAGGGACCGGACGCGCATCCGATATAAATCGACTCACCATCAAGGCTTCGCAGGCCGATTTGTTCATCGATACATTGTTCTGTAACACTTCTCTCATGCGCGCAAAGAAACATCCAATTATAGCTTTGCCCTCTTGGACGGATGTCCTTGTTGCATTTCATGTGCCTGATAGCGATCGTGATTTCACTACCATCGTCCAGCTTTACCGGGACGTCCGAGACGAATGTATTGATGATTTTGTCTTTGAAATACGTAGGGAGATCGAATGCCTCGTCGCCGTCACTCAGTTCGGCGCTTGGGCAGGCGCCGGATGCCAGGATGGGCAGAAAATGCGCGATCAGTCGCTGGACAAGTGTCTCCGGCTTGGAGGGGCATCGGCTCTTGTACTCGCTCTTGAACTCGCCGAGCGTGATGACCGTCCGAGGCGCCGTCGCGCCGTTGGCAGCGCCATTCAACTCGTTTCGAAGCTGATTGCTTTCGTCGAGCACGAAATCGAATGATCGCCGTAGAAATTGGTCGCCTTCGGCGTAAATGCTTTCGATCTTAGCGCCGCCGAAAACGCGCAACCAAGAAAGGCGCCCGACACCTTTGCCGCCCAAGCCGATTTTTTGCCGACTGTCAGGGGTGCGGAAGGACCGGTAATTCTCGTCAGTGAATCCGATTCCATTGTCCTCGATCTTGAAGCCAACCACCTCGCTGCTGTCGCGGAGGATTGTGATCTGGATACGCCCCTTGCTGGGAGCGTCATCGCCGAACCGGAGATTTACAGCATGGAGCGCGTTGCTGAACGCCTCCATCAACGGCAGCAACGAATTTGTTTCGGACGGCTTTAGTGGGAGGCGGTTGACTCGCCCAACAATGTCACTGACCAGATCGGCCATCGCCGTTCCCCGTATGCGGCGGCTGTTTGCTGCCCTCGAATTCCGTTAAGCCAACCGTAGCAACCATTCAATCGTAAAAATCCGATGACCGTTCCTGGCGCACAGTGCTCATAGTCACTGTGTGGGAGCGGCTTGGTCCTCCGTGACCTCCTGAATGAGCTTCGGCCCCTTCGCGAGGCGCCGACCAAGCGCGGCGACGAAGGCCTCATAGCGTTCCCCCGCTTTGGCCCTGGCCGCCTGGGCCGCGGGCTCGGTCAGGGTCGGCGTCGTGGCGAGCCAGAAGCGGATGAACACGGCGAGCGTCTCGACCGAGATGCCGACGTCGCGCTCCATCCGTGTCATCCGCCTGTCCAGCTGATCCAGGCGCTTGGCGATCGCGGCTTCGCGTCGTTCGGCGGCGTCGGGAGACAGGAACGATGCGATGGCAGCCTCGGCGACCAGCGACTGAGGCTGGTCCCGGCGCGCGGCATAATCTGCGAGCAAGGCCATGGTGTCCGGATCGAGATAGACAGTGATCTGCGCCTTCTTCTTGCGTGGGGCCATCGCAGTCACAGCTCCATGCCGTCGCGGGGGTCGAGCGACACCTGACGCGCCACACCCTGCATGACGCGTGTCATGCGGCTGTTTCGGGCGACGTCGTCCTCGCTCTCGTCCGCGAGGTCGATCTCGAACTCGTTCTGCGGTAATGCAGGCTCCTCGACCGGAGCCACCCGAGCCAGCTCCGGCTGCTGTCGGCGCTCCGACCCGGTCGTGTCCTCATCATCCTTTCCCTGCACCATCAGGCTCAGTTGCGAGGGTGCGGGCAACGGCAAGACGGTCCAGTCGTCGGCGCGCTGCTCGTTGGGTTCTGCAAGCAGAGGTGGCTGCAGGATTCGCTCCCGGAAGCGCGCATCCTCATAGTACCGCGCCTTCTTCGCCCGGATCGGCGGCGTGCCGGCCACCATGACGATCTCGTCGGCGGGCGGAAGCTGCATCACCTCGCCCGGCGTGAGGAGCGGGCGTGCCGTCTCCGAGCGCGACACCATGAGGTGGCCGAGCCAGGGCGAGAGCCGGTGGCCGGCATAGTTCTTCATGGCCTTCATCTCGGTGGCGGTGCCGAGGGCGTCCGACACGCGCTTGGCCGTGCGCTCGTCATTGGTGGCGAAGCTCACCCGCACATGGCAGTTGTCGAGGATCGAATTGTTCGGGCCATAGGCCTTCTCGATCTGGTTCAGGCTCTGCGCGATCAGGAAGCTCTTGAGCTCGTAGCCAGCCATGAACGCGAGGGCACTCTCGAAGAAGTCGAACCGCCCCAGCGCGGGGAACTCGTCCAGCATCAGGAGGAGCCGATGGCGGCCGGCCTTGGCCTGCAGGTCCTCGGTGAGGCGGCGCCCGACCTGGTTGAGGATCAGGCGGATGAGCGGCTTGGTGCGGTTGATGTCCGAGGGCGGCACGACGAGATAGAGGGTGGTCGGCTGCCGGTGCGCTACAAGGTCGGCGATGCGCCAATCGCAGCGCCGGGTCACCTCGGCGACCACCGGATCGTGATAGAGCCCGAGGAAGGACATGGCGGTGGAAAGAACGCCGGAGCGCTCGTTCTCCGACTTATTGAGAAGCTCCCGTGCCGCGCTGGCGATCACCGGATGAGGACCCGTCTCGCCGAGGTGCGGCGTCGTCATCATGGCGGCGAGCGTCGCCTCGATGGGGCGCCTGGGGTCGGAGAGGAAGACGGCGACGCCGGCGAGGGTCTTGTCCCTTTCGGCATAAAGGACATGGAGAATGGCGCCGACGAGCAGAGCGTGGCTGGTCTTCTCCCAGTGGTTGCGCTTTTCCAGCGAGCCTTCGGGGTCCACCAGGATGTCGGCGATGTTCTGGACGTCCCTGACCTCCCATTCCCCGCGGCGAACCTCCAGCAGCGGATTGTAGGCGGCCGATTTCACATTGGTGGGGTCGAACAGCAACACGCGCCCGTGCCGTGCCCGGAAGCCGGCGGTGAGCTGCCAGTTCTCGCCCTTGATGTCGTGGACGATGGCAGAGCCTGGCCAGGTGAGGAGCGATGGGACGACGAGGCCCACGCCCTTGCCCGACCGGGTGGGCGCGAAGCACAGGACGTGCTCGGGCCCGTCATGGCGCAGATAGTCCCCTCCATGGCGGCCGAGCACTACCCCGTCGGATCCGAGAAGACCGGCTGAACGGATCTCGTCCGGCTCGGCCCAGCGGGCGGAACCGTAGGTCTCGACCCGCTTCGCCTCCCGGGCCCGCCAGACCGACAGGCCGATGGCGATCGCAATGGACAGGAACCCGCCCGAGGCCGCGATGAAGGCGCCTTCTGTGAAAATCTCCGGCGCATAGGCATCGTAGAAATACCACCACCAGAAGAAGGCCGGCGGGTGATAGACGGGCCAGTACCCCAGCACGAACCAGGGTGAGCCGAGTTGGTCCTGGAAGCCCAGCCGCCAGGCGACATATTCCGTCGCCCCCCAGGTGGTGGCGAGCACGATGGAGAAGACTGCGAGGATCTGGCCCCAGAGGATCTTGGTCGCGGACATCCGGCGGTCCTTTTGCGCTTGAGGTCAGAGGCCGAGGCCGCGCTTGCGGCCGAAGGACCAGTCGATGCCACCATCGGACCGGGCGACACCGGAGACGTGCTTGCCGAGCTGCTTCTCGAGCGAGGGCGTCCAGGGCACGAGCTGGAAGCCGAGGCCGTCGTCGATCATGGCGAAGCGGCCTGAGGCCAGGGCGAAGCGCTGGCGATAGGTGCCGGTGACGTACTCACCAGTCCCGGCACGTTTGAAAGGCTGCCCGT
Source organism: Xanthobacter pollutisoli (assembly GCF_040044995.1). Lineage (NCBI taxonomy): Bacteria > Pseudomonadati > Pseudomonadota > Alphaproteobacteria > Hyphomicrobiales > Xanthobacteraceae > Xanthobacter > Xanthobacter pollutisoli. The sequence goes on along the minus strand of NZ_JBDZDP010000017.1, from coordinate 1,425 downwards.
TCCCGGCGGCGAGCCGCTCGCCCAGTGCGCTTATCTCCTGCCGGCGCAACGTCTCGATGAGGTCGCGAGCGAAGACGATGTGTTGGCCCTGACGCTGGGCGAGGCCTTCGGCGACCAGATGTACGGCACGGCGGTCCATGGCATCCCGCACATCGCCGCCGAAGCCGTTGTCGGAGAGGGAGGCGGGCTCGCGGGCGAGCGCCTGCCGGTCGAGCCAGGTCGCGCCCGCCGCCGTGACCTGTCGCTCGATGTCGAGGTCCGAGCGGACCGCGAGCGCGGCCCGTTGTTGGCCGTGGGCATCCTCGAACCTCCTCAGCTCGACGATGGAGCCGGGAGCGCCATCGCCTGCCGCATCGAGGTCGGGCAGCCTGATGTGGTGGGTGCGCCCGTCGACGCCGTCGACCACGGCATAGGCCGTGCCCTTCAGCTCGTCGTCGAGGCCGCGGTCGACCAGGCGGCCGATGATGGGTGCATCGAGGTGCTCACCAGAAAGCACATAGCTTGCGGTACCGCGCTCGATGCCCTGCGAGGTCAGAGCCCGGTGCATACGCTTGATGATGTCGCCGCGCTCGCCCAGCGCGCGGAGCGTGGCCTCGGCCTTCTCGTCGATCACCCACTGGCCGGGGCCGACCTGATCGGCGAGTCCGATGGTTTCGAGCTTGCGCAGTCGTCCGACCTTCAGGGCATGGAACGCGTCCGGCTGGCGATCGGCATGGGGCGCGACGTCGATCACGCCGGTCTCGTGCTGGTCCCGGACCAGTTGACGGTCGAGCTGCGTCCACCTCTCCGCCTCCACTTGCCGCTCGATGGCGCGGCGGATGTCGAGGTCGGTGTGCGGCCCCAGCTCCTGGGTGACCAGATCCTGTGCGCGGGCGCGCATGCCCTCCTTGATGTAATCGCGGGAGATGACGAGGTCCTGGCCGTCGTCGGTCTGGCCACGCACCAGGATGTGCAGGTGGGGGTTGTCCGTGTTCCAGTGGTCGACGCCGACCCAATCCAGCTTCGTGCCGAGGTCCGTCTCCATCTGGCCCACGAGGTCGCGGGCGAAGGACCTCAGGTCGGCCATATCCGCCGCGTCCTCGGGCGACACGATCAAGCGGAAATGGTGCCGGTCGTCAGCGCATCGCTCCGCAAAGGCGCGGCCATCTTCCTCCTCGGCGCCCGGCCCGAACAGGCGGGCCTTCTCCCCGTCCTGGGTCGCGCCCTCCCGGCGCAGGTAGGAGAGATGCGCGATCAGCGGTGTGGCGCGGGCGGTGTGGCGCACCACGCGGGTCTTGATGACGACGACGCGCGAGCGACCCGTGAGCAGGCGGTTGGCCTGGATGCTCGCCGTCCGCCCGCGGCCGAAGTGCGAGCGGGTGCCGGAGGTGAGGCGGCCGGATCGGGAGACGTGGCCACCGGCCTTCTGGGCCGCGGCGAGGGCCT
>NZ_JBDZDP010000016.1:0-77812 GCF_040044995.1 Xanthobacter pollutisoli | reverse complement strand
GTGTGCCGGGGATGACGACGACGCAGATGCAGGCCAGGACGCTGAGTGCCGCCGCGAGGTTGCGCCGGCCACCGAGCCACCTCTCAAGCCCGCGTTGGAGCGGATCGAACAGGATCGCCAGGATGACTGCCCACAAGATCGCGCCGTAATAAGGCGACAGCAGCCAGAGGAACGCCACCGTCACGAGCACGAGGGTGGCGAGAAAGGTGAACTCCTGGATCTTCGTCCCCGGCATGGGCGGCCTTGCCTCCGTGGTTGCAGGTCCCCTATCTCGCCTGTTCCGGCCCGGCATGTCCAAGCAATCAGGGCATTGTCCCGCCTCCCGCCGCTCGGATTTCGCCGCCGGCCCCGAGGTTCCGCGTCCGGCGGCGGGCGTCGAGATCATACAGGATCGGGACGACGAACACGGCGAGCGCGGTGGACACCACCGTTCCAAAGATCAGTGAGATGGCAAAGCGTGCCGGCGGACGGATGCGATCCGTGAATTCCTGAAAGGTCGGGCCGGCAGTGCGACGGCGGCGCAAGTTGCCGAACTCGCTGCCGAGATGGAAGTTAGCCAGGCGACGGCGTACAGTATCCCTCCGACGGCGGCCGTCTTGCGAAGTGAGGCCTGATGGTGAGAATTCGTCTGTATGGACGTCTATACAGACACGCCGATCAGTCGGCTTGAGATCGTTGAGAGCGGCGGCCGGCGGCGCTTCAGCGATGAGGCGAAGCTGCGGATCGTCGAGCAGAGCTATTCGGGTCGACGCCTGGGCTCGACGACGGCCCGCAAATACGGGATCACGCGCACGCAGTTAACGAGTGGCGTGACGCGGCGCGGGCCGGGCGGTTTGGTCCGGCTTCGAGAGCAGGATTTGTTCCGGCTGTGATCGTGCCGGAGGTCGCGGCGGCGACCCGCCCGCTGATGGCGGACGGCAGCGGCCGGATCGAGATCGTGATGGCTAACGGGCGGCGGGTGCTTGTAGATCGCGATGGCGACGTCGAGGCTCTGATCCGGGTCGTGCAGGCGGGCACAATTACGTGCTCCTTCCGCGCCGACTCCGCATAATCATGGTCGGCGCATAGTTGCGGAAGTCCACCGGCCGCGTCGCCACCACGACCCGGACCGCGCCGCTCGGGCCGATCATGATCTACCCTTCAGCGCGCCGATCACCGCCTCAATGGTGGCCGGTGAAGCTCCGCTCTCGATCGTCACCCTGACCCCGCCGACGTCGACCTCGATGGCCGCCGCGCGGCGTTGCCGAGTGCGCCGCTTCGGCCGTGACCGTGTGGCCGAAGGCTCCGATGCCGGACCAACCTCCGGCGCGACCACCGCCGGCACAAACGCCGGCACCGTCTCCGCCGTCCTCCGCGCCTCGCGGCGCCAGGTGAACAGCTGTTACGGTGTCAAGCCGTGGCGGCGAGCAACCACCGAGACCACGGCGCCGGGAACGAGAGTCTCTTCCAGGATCCGTGCCCGGTCGTCCGCCGCCCAGCGCCGACGCCCCATCGCGCCGTTGATCACCTCGAAGCGCCGGACCTCAACCTCCGGCTCAAGTCTATGGTCAAGCCCAAACACAAAACGATCCTCCAATCAGGATCATCAAACTGCGCTCTCACGCCCGACCTATAAAGGTGCGCCCGGGACGACGCTTACCAAAAATGAGGGCCGTTGGTATTAGGTGGAAACCTGCGGCAGGGTCCCCCTCGACAGACCCTGCCGCAGGTCCGCAGAGCTGTCCTCAAGGCGATGACCTTGCCGTTGACGCTGCGAAACCCGCCCCAACTGGCGTAGGCTCTTCTGGAGACCGCCAATCTGATCCTGCCAAAGTCGGCTGGTCGGCGACCGGCATGACGACGACTCGGCTCAATCTTGTGCGGGTGCGTTCGGCGGCACGTTGATCCGGAACCACGCGACATACAGCGCCGGAAGAAACAGGAGGGTGAGCACCGTGCCGACGATGATCCCGCCCATCATGGCGTAGGCCATGGGCCCCCAGAATACTTCGCCGGCGATGGGGATGAGTCCGAGGCTCGCGGCGGCGGCCGTCAGCAGGATGGGCCGCATGCGGTTCTCGGTTGCTTCCACGACCGCCTCCCATGGCGGACACCCTTCCCCGCGCAGATGCTCGATCTGCACGATGAGGATCACGGAATTGCGGATAAGGATGCCGATCAGCGCGAGCACGCCGAGAATGGCGACGAAGCCCAGGGGTGCGCCGCTCGGCAGGAGCGCGGCGACGACACCGATCACCGCGAGGGGCGCCACCGCGAAGACGATCACCAGCCGCTGGAAGCTCTGAAGCTGGAGCATCAGGATGGCCGCCATGATGAACAGCATCAGCGGCATCACCGCGAGGATCGGGGCCTGGCTCTTGCCGCTCTCCTCGACGGCACCGCCGATCGCCACGTGATAGCCGGCCGGCAGCTTCGCATTGAAGGCGGCGATCTCGGGCTTCAACTGCTCGACCACCGTGTTGGGCTGGGTCGCATCCAGGATGCCGGCCTTGAGCGTGATGGTGGGAAGCCGCGACCGCCGCCAGATGGTCGGCTGCTCCAGCTCGTAGCGCAACGTGGCCACCGCCGCCAGCGGCACCGGCTGGGTGCCCGATCCGGTCAGCTGCAGGTTGCGCAGGGTTTCGAGGGAATGGCGTTCCCCCGCATTGGCGCGCGCCATGACATTGACCAGATAGATGTCGTCGCGCACCTGCGTGATCGAAGCTCCGTCCAGCACGCTGTTCATGGTTGCGGCGATGTCTTCGGAGGTGACGCCGAGCTGGCGGGCCTTGTCCTGCATCACGTCGACCTTGATGACCCGCGCCGGCTCCATCCAGTCGAAGACCACATTCCCGAGATGCGGGTTGCGTCGGACCACGACGGCGAGTTCGAGCGCTTGGGCGCGGACGGACGCGATATCGGGACCGCTGACGCGGAACTGCACCGGGCGGCCCACCGGCGGGCCGATGTCGAGCAGGTGCACGAAGGCATCGGTGCCAGGAAACGTGGCCTTCAGGTAGTCCTGCAACTCGGCCTTGAGGCGGTCGCGCGCCTCCAGATCCTTGGTGACGATCACGGTCTGCCCGAACGAGACATCCGACGGCTGCACGTCGAAGGTGAGGACGAAGCGCGGCGCGCCGGTCCCCACATAAGTCGACCAGTGATCGAGGCCGGGATTATCCTTCAGCGCCTCCTGCTCGAAGCGCGCCATTTGCGCGCTGGTCTCGGCGATGGAGGCATTCTGGGGCAGGTTCCAGTCCACCACCAGTTCGTTGCGGTCGGAGGACGGGAAGAACTGTTGCTGCACGAAGCCCATGCCGACGACGGAGACGAGGAACACCAGGATTGTCACCGCGATGGTGATCCAGCGCCGGCGCATGCAAAGGTCGAGAACCCGGGAGAACAGGCGGGAGAAGCGTCCCTTTTTGTCGTGATGGCTCTTCATCGTCGCCGGCAGGATGGTGACGCCGAGCAGCGGCGTGAACAGCACGGCCACCACCCAGGACACGATCAGCGACACCGCGATGACCACGAACAAGGTGAAGGTGAACTCGCCGGCATTGCTGTTGTTGAGCCCGATGGGAATGAAGCCCGCCACCGTCACCAGCGTTCCGGTCAGCATGGGGAAAGCCGTCGACGTATAGACGTGGGTGGCCGCCTTCCGCAGGGTATCGCCGGCTTCGAGCCGCGCCACCATCATCTCCACGGCGATCATGGCATCGTCCACCAGCAGGCCGAGGGCGATGATGAGCGCGCCGAGCGAGATGCGCTGCAGCGAGATGCCGGAACTCGCCATGACCAGGAAGGTGATGGCCAGCACCAGCGGGATCGAGATTGCCACAACGAGCCCCGCCCGCATGCCCAGACTGACGAAGCTGATGGCGAGCACGATGATCACGGCTTCTAACAGGGCCCGCGTGAAGCCGCCCACCGCCTCCTCCACGATCTGCGGCTGGTCCGACACCAGGTGCACGCCGACGCCGATGGGCAGGTCCGCCTCGATCTTCGCCATCTGCGCCTTCAGCGCCTCGCCGAATTCGAGCAGGTTGGCGCCTGCCTTCATGCCGATGGCGAGGCCGATGGCTGGCTCACCGTTGAAACGAAACAAGGAAATGGGCGGGTCAACATAGCCGCGGGTAATGGTGGCGACGTCGGTGAGCGGGAAGAACCGGTCGTTGATCCGCAGATTGATAGCCTTCAGGCTCTCGTCAGAGGTGAACTGGCCGTTCACCCGCACGCTGACGCGCTCGGGACCGGCCTGCAGCACGCCCGACGGCGTGATGGCGTTCTGCGCCTGCAATGAGGACAAGATGGCGCGCTGGTCCAGCCCCAGCGCGGCGAGCTTGCGCGTGGAGAACTCCAGATAGATGACCTCGTCCTGCGCCCCGATGACCTCGACCCGGCCGACATTGGGCACGGTGAGCACCTTGGCGCGCACGTCCTCGACCTGGTCGCGCAGCTCGCGCTGACTCAGCCCGTCGCTCGTGAAGGCGTAGATGTTGCCGAAGACGTCGCCGAACCGGTCGTTGAAGTTCGGCCCGACCACCCCTTGCGGAAAGGACCCCTTGATGTCCCCGATCATGTTGCGCACCAGGACCCAGGTGGGAGGAACGTCCCGGGCCTTCGTGGTGGCGCGCAGATTGACGAAGATCGTCGTCTGGCCCGGCACCGTGATGCTCTTTGTGTAGTCGAGGGATTCGAGTTCCTCAAGCTTCTTCTCGATCCGGTCTGTGACCTGACGCGTGACGTCTTTGGCGGAGGCGCCGGGCCACTGCGCCTGGATCACCATGGTCTTGATGGTGAAGGCGGGATCTTCCTCGCGTCCCAGCTTCAGGTAGGAGAATGCTCCGGCCAGAATGAAGGCGATCATGAAGAACCAGACGAGCGAGCGGTGATCGAGCGCCCAGTCGGAGAGATTGAACGGCTTCACGGCTGGGCTTCCTGCTCGATGCGGACCTTTTGGCCGTCGGAAAGAGAGTGGATGCCGGCCGTGACCACTCGCATGCCGGCCTCGACGCCTGAGATCACGCGTCTGCGCCCGTCGCTGACGTCTGCGACTTGGACATGCTGCAGGACGACCGTCTGGCTGGACGCCTCGACGCGCCAGACGAAGGTCTTCCCGTCGCGATCGAAGACGGCGCCCGCCGGCACGAAGAGGGCGATCGCGCGCACGACCGCCGGCTTGGCGGTGATCGTCGTGCCGAGCCGAAAACTGTCCGGCGGTTGGTCGAGCCCGATACGGATACGGCGTGTGCGGGTCGCCGCGTCGGCTTGAGGCGCGATCTCCCGGACCTTGCCATTGGCGGTGACGGACGCATCGCGTCGCAGGCTCACGATGAACGGGGTTCCGATCCTGAGCTCGCCCACCAGATCCTCGCCCACGTCGATCACGGCCTCGCGCACATCTGGCCGCGCGACGGTGACGATCCGTTCGCCTGGCGCCACCACCTGGCCGACTTCGGCCCCCACCGTCGTGACGACACCGGCGAAGTCCGCCTTCAGCTGCGCATAGCCGAGCTGCTCGCGGGCCTTGACGAGATTGGCCTGAGCCTTCGCCATCGAGGCCTGGGCGGCGGCACGCCCCTGCTCGGACGTCTCGAACGTGGCGCGGCTGGTGGATGCGGTTTCGAGGAGCGTACGCTGACGATCCTCCACACCGGAGGCGTTGGCCAGCTGGGACTGGGCATTGGCGACTTCGGCAACGGCAGAGCGCACGGCGAGCTTGAGCGCGGCATCATCGATCGCCGCGACGACCTGATCCTTCTCCACCCGGTCGCCGACACCGACCGGCCGCGCGACGAGCCGCCCCAGCGAGCGAAAGCTCAGCTCCGTCTTGAACTGGGGCTCGATGGTGCCGACGGTTACGACGTTCCCGGTGGCGACGGGCCTGACGACGGTCGACAAGACCGGCCGCGGAGGCTTAGCCGGCGAGGTCTCTTCGTTGCAGCCGGCGAGGGCGGAACAGGCGACGAGAATGAGGAGGAGCGGCATCTTTTTCACGACCGGCTCTCCGCGTCATATGTAACAATCTGGCCGGGGCTCAGCAGCTTGCCGCCTTCGACAACGACCACATCCCCGGGCGCGAGCCCATGGGAGATCACGATCGTCCCCGTTCCGTAATCATCGACGGTCACCGTCTTCAGGGAGACCGTCTTGCTGGCCCGGTCCAGGCGCCAGACGGCGGGCGTGGCACCCACCGCAGCGAGCGCGCTCCATGGCAGAACGATCCGTTGCTCCGGCTTCCAGGTCGCGGTGCCGGTGACCGGGCTGCCCAGGGTCATCGCCGCAGGCGGGTTCTCGATGGCCACCTTCACGTGCACCGTGCCGGTCTTGGGATCCACGGTCGGCGAGATTTCCCGCACGTGCCCCGTCGCGGTCACCGCAGGATCGGAGACGAGGGCCAGCGCGATCCTGTCGCTCTCCGCTTCCCGGAAGAATGTCTCGTGCACATCGAACACGGCGTCCCTGTCCCCGTCCTGCGCCAGCGTGAAGACCGAAAGCGCCGCCTGCGCCACCTGTCCTGCTTCGAGATTGCGGACGGTGATGACGCCGGCCGCGCTTGCCCGCAGTTCGGTGTAGGTCAGCGCGTCCTTGGCGGTGCCGAGCTGCGCCTTGGCCACCTCGAGTGCGCTTTTAGCGCCGCCCAACGCTTCCTGCGCCTGATCGTAGGCCGCACGCGTGGTGAAGCCCTTGGCGAGGAGCGTCTTCTGCCGCTCGAAATTGGCGGTGGCGACCTTGAGCCGGGATTCGGCTGCTGCGACCGCCGCGGTAGCGGCGGCGAGATCGGCCTGCTGTTCCGTGGGAGCGAGGCGCGCCAGGACGTCGCCGGCCTCAACATGCGCGCCCACGTCCACCAGACGTTCGGTCACCCGCCCGGTCACGCGGAAGGAGAGTTGCGCAAGGGTTCGGGCCTGCACGTCTCCGGTCAGGACGATCGAGATCGTTCTGTCGACCATCTGCACGGTCTGGACGCGAACAAGAATAGGCTGCTTCGCCGTCGCCACGGAGTCCGCGCGGTCGCAGCCCGCCAGGGCTTGCATGAGCACCAACATCAATACCAGCGGCCCTGCGGGTCTCGCAACGGGCCACGCGCTCGACCATCGATCGGAGCGGCGCGCGGGAATGGGGTCGATCATGGATGCAGGCTCACAACAAGGCGCATGCCGAACCGCCTCATCCCTGGGCGATCCGAATGTTAGGCCTTCGTGGATATTATTGACTAACTCGTAAGTCAATAGATAGATTGGTTTCCGGCGAAACGTCGCGTCGCTTGCATGCGGCCAGGCACGCTCACGAATGGGTAGACAAGCCATGAACGCACCGACCAAGGCCCGGATGCGCCGCAAGGCGGACCGACCGGGCGAAATCCTCGAGGCGGCATTCGAGGAATTCGCCAAGCACGGCTACGCCGCGACCCGGCTCGAAGACGTGGCGAAACGCGTCGGCGTGACCAAGGGCACCATCTATTTCTACTTCGAGACCAAGGAACGCGTCTTCGACGAGATGATCCGTCACGTCTCGCGGCCCATTTTCGACGAGGTGACCAGCTTCGTTGCCGCGCTCGAAGGTCCGTTCGGGGTCCGGCTGCGCGCTCTGCTCGACTTTCTGTTCCGTTTCATCGCCGAGGAGCGCGTGGGCCGAGAGGTGATGCGGTTCCTGATCGCTGAAGGCGCGCGGTTTCCCGATCTCGTCGAGCGCCACCACCGGGAGTTCCTGGTGCCGTTCCTCGAACGCCTGCGCGAGATGATCGCTGCCGGCATCAAAGCCGGGGAGTTTCGCGCCACGCCGGCGCTCCGATACCCCGAGCTCATCTTCAGCCCGGCGCTGCTCCTGAACGTCTGGTGGCTTCTGTTCGACAACCGGCATCAGATCGACGTGAAGATGTTCATCGATGCCCAGTTCGACCTTCTCATGGATGGTCTGTCGATGGGCGGTCTGGAGTCGGAGCCCAAGAGGGTTTCAGCAAAGTTGCCCCGCTCCGGGCGCTCCAGGGCATAGGCATAGGCTCATCGGCCGTCAACATCACGCTGCTGCGGCACGACGCTGACATATGCGAAGCTCCTCGCGCCGATCATGGGCCGGCGCGAGGAGGCATGCATCGATTCAGCGCTCACTTCATGGCGTCGGAAAGGGAGTCGCGGATGGATTGATAGGTCTCGACGACGCGCGTGCGCACATCCTCGTAGGCCTGCTTCGCCTTGTCCCAGGAGCTCGCACTGGCCTTCTTCAGGCTGGCCGCCCGCGCCTTGAGCTCCTCAACCTTCTTCTCCAGTGCCGCGATCTGCTTGTCGACGGCCGCGCGCTGGTCCTGGGCGAGCTTGGCGGCATCGGCCTTGAGCTTGGAGATGGTGCTTTCCAAGGCCTTCTGGCGGGCTTCGACCTGAGCGAGAAGCACCGCCTTGCGCGTGTCGAAATCGGCGTGGACCTCATCCAGATAGGTATCGACTTCCTTCTGGAAGGTCTTCCAGCTGTCGTCGAGGGACTTGCGGGCGTCGGTGATCTGTGCCGCCGTCCACGTTCGACTGTTGTCGAGCATCGCCTCGGCCTTGGCCCGATAGGCGTCGCGCGTCTCCTGCAGCTGTTTGACGGCCGCATCGGCCTTCGCCTTCACGGCGCCCTTGAGCTCAGCCGCATTTTCTTCCACGACCAAGACGCTGGCATCCAGTTCGGCAAGCCGCTCCTGCGACCAGGCGATGGCCTGTCGGGTCAGGGACGGATCGGCCGGCACAGTCGTGGAGGAGGGGGCGGCCGCCGGAGCGGGTGCCGGTTTCACCTCAGGAGCCGCGCCCTGTGCCGGCGCGGCCGCCGGAGCAGGGGTCGTCGCGGGGTCTTCTGCGTGGGCGGTGGCCGCCGGCAGGATAGCGATCCAGCCGAACAGCGCGGCACCCATCTTCCAGGCGCGAAAGGGCATCGTATTTCTCCCTGATATTGTCGACGTTTGCGTCAAATGGAACGGGGCGCCGAAAGCCGCGCGCCGCCGGGCGTTCGGATCAGAACAGCTTCGCCAGTGCATCGGTGATCTTTTTGACGGTCTTTTCGTGAACCGCCTTCGTCTCGGCGATGCCAGCCTTGATCGCCTCCCGGGTCTCCTCGCCCGCGCTTGGTGCCTGGCCGAGCTTCACCTTGGCCTTCTCTGCTTCTTCGCTGAGTCGTGTCATGGCGGTATCGAATTCGATGCTTGCCTTCTCGACGGCGGTTTCGGCCTGCACCTTCAGACCGTTCAGCGCGCGCTCGAAGGACTTGCGCTGGGCTTCGACCCGCGCGGAGATGGCCTTGCGGACCACATCGGATTGCTCGCTGGCGGACGCCAGGAAAGCCTGGAAGGCGGATTCCACTTCCACCCATTCCTCTTCCACGGCCTTCTGCGCCATCAAGACCGCGCCCTTCGTTTCGTCCGCCTGAGCTTGCAGAAGCGCAACCTGCTCCTTCAGCTTGGCTTGGGAGTCGCGCAGGCGGGAGAGCGCCAGATCGGCGTTGCCGCGGGCTGCCTGCTGAAGCTCGCCGGCGGCTTTCTCGGTCTGAGCGACCATGGCGTCGACTTCGTCGAGCCGTTGCTTGGCCCAGGCGATGGTTTCGTGGGCGGACGATTGCTCTGTCATGAACAGACTCCTCAAGTTTACGCGTTGGGACGTCTTCCCCGCGGGAATTTGGCGTGGCGCTGCGGACTATGGCGTGCCGGTCAACAGGTCACTGCGGGTCAGGCCATGGATGAGGGCATCGACCTTCGCCATGTGCGCCGACTTGAACTCCGTCCAATCCATGCCGCGCAGGAGGATGCCGCGCAGCAGCCGGAATCCGGCTATCCCAGTGATGATGGCGGTCACGCGGAGCCGGACGGATTCATCATTGATGGATGCGGGCGCGATCATCCGCACCGCTGCGACGAGTTTTTCCTGAAAGGGGGCAATGGCCTGATCGTGGATGAGCTGGAAGGCTTCGTCATTGTCATAGGCGCAACGGGCGAAGAAAGAGGCCCAGGTGCATGGCTCGGCATCGTCGAGCAGGACGCGCAGGTAACCGGTCAGGGCCTTCTCAAGCCGCTCTTCGGGCGAGGCGATGGCGGGATCGTCATGGCGGGATCGTCCAGGATGGCGCAAAGAGCACCTACCCGCAGGTGAGCGTAATCGGCGATCTCTCGGGCCGCTTCCATGTAGAGCTCGCGCTTGCCCCCGAAATGATAAGGAATGGCGGACAATGTGACGTCCGCCATTCGGCCAGCATGCACGTGGTGGTTCCCTCGAACCCTACGCGGCCGAAAACATCAATGGCAGCTTCGATCAGCTGCCTTCTCGTCTTCAAACTGCGTGATTCATGACCATTCGCCGACTGACCGGATGTGTGCAAGCTCATCGACTATCGCCTTTTGTAAATATAGTACGATCGAACGAACCTTTTATGAAGGGATCCGTTGCAGGCGCAGAGCACCGTTCCGCAGACGACGGCTCCGTCGCGGTCTGATCCAACCGAGGAGAATGCCCGGCTGAGGTGGGTGAATGGATCTCCTCCAGATGGTCTCACCCTGGCGCGCCCTGATCAGCAAGTGCAAAAATAGGAAATGCTCCTCGCCATGCAGCCGCCTCGGCGGGGAGGAGCCTCGCCTCATTCCGCTGCCAATTGCGACTTATTGCCCGCCGTCCCCTTGGCAAATCCAAGGCGGCGGGCCCGCGCGGCCGCGACGAGGGATTTGAAGGTCCGACGCGCGAAGGCACGGTGCAACAGGAATTCCGGATGGAACTGTACACCTACGCAGAAGGAGCGGGTTTCATGCTCGATGGCCTGGATGAGGCCGTTGGCCTCCGCACCGGTCACCTTGAAGCCTGCGCCCAGATCCTTTACCGCTTGGGTATGGATGGAGTTGACCGCCAGCTGCTCACGACCTGATAACCGCGCCAGCCAGCCATCGGGCGTCAGAAATACGGTCTTGCGGTAAAAGATGCGGCGCAGAAAGCTGGTGGGATAATTCTCTTCATGGTGGCTGAGGTCCGGGTAGAGGGTGCCGCCCTCCAGCACGTTCAGCATCTGCATGCCCCGGCAGACGCCCAGGACTGGAATGTCGTGCTCCAGCGCCGCCTGCGCCCAGGACGCCTCCATGTCGTCGCGGGCGAGGTCGTACCGGTGGCCCGTCTTCGGAGCGCCGCCATAGCGGTTGGGGAAAACATCCGAACCGCCCCCGAAAAGCAGGCCATCCACCGAATGGGGGTCGCGCGGGGCTGAAGCGCTCCCCGTTTCTAGGCCACCCAGAGCTGGAAAATTCCGGGGTTAGGGCTCATTCCGGCGGGGATGCCGGAGAGCCATTCATGAGCGCGATCGGCGGCTTGTTGCCGATCGCGCTGTGCGGCCGAACCTCGTTATAGTCTCTACGCCAAGCCTCCATTTTCGCCCGCGCGTCGTCAAGGCTCATGAACCAGTGCGTGTTCAGGCATTCGGCCCGGAGCTTGCCGTTGAACGACTCGATAAAGCCGTTGTCCGTGGGCTTTCCGGGCCGCGAGAAGTCGAGCACCACGCCCTTCTGATAGGCCCACAGGTCGAGATCCCGACTGACGAACTCCGATCCCTGATCCACCCGGATGCTCTGCGGATAGCCGGTGCTCCGGCAGATCCGCTCCAGCGTCAGAACGACATCCTCACCCCGATAGCTGAACCGCGGATCCACCGCCGGCGAGAACCGCGTGAAGGTGTCGACGATGGTCAGAACCCGGATCTTCCGGCCCGTGGCGAGCTGATCGTGGACGAAATCCATGGCCCAGGTCTCATTGCTCCGCGTCGCCGGACGGCGGTCGTCCCGCAGCTTCGCCTTCACGCGGCGCTTCGGCACCTTGTTCCGCAACTGAAGGCCCAAGTCCTTGTAAAGGCGATAGATCCGCTTCGGATTGACCGCCCAGCCCTCTCGGCGCAACAGGATGTGCACGCGGCGATAGCCATAGCGCACGCGTGTCTCGCAGATCTCCTTGATCCGCTGGTTCAGCTCGGCCTGCGTGCCCCGCTTCGACTTGTAGGCATAGAGCGCACGATCGACCGCCAGGGTGGCACAGGCACGCCTGGCCGACACCTTCCAGTCTTCGCGCAGCCTGTCCACAAGCTCCCGCTTGCGCGCAGGCCTCAGAGCTTTTTTGACAGCACGTCCTGCAACATCGCCTTGTCGAGCGACAGGTCCGCCACAATCCGCTTCAGCTTCGCGTTCTCATCCTCGAGCTGGCGCAGCCGCCGCATCTCCGAGGGCATGAGGCCGGCGTATTTCTTGCGCCAGTTGTAGAACGTCGCGTCCGAAATCCCGGCCTTCCGACACACCTCCGCCACCGGTGTCCCGTCTTCCGCCTGCTTCAGCACGAACGCGATCTGCGCCTCTGTGAACTTCGACGCCTTCATGGAACTCTCCTCGTCCCCGAGCCGGGGATCATAAGTGGAAAATTCCAGCTCAGATTGGCCTAAAAAACGGGGGGCACGTCAGGGCCTTTGATGTAATGGCCGTGGCTTTGCCCCCTGCCAACCAGATCGCGAAACGCATGGCGTGGTAGGCCATCCAATCGCCTTCGTCCGGCTTGGTCACGCCGATGATGGGACGTCCGCCGGCATCGTAGCGACGGGAGGTGGCGGGCCTGCCCGTGCGGCCGGAGCGAGCCTTGTCGGTCGCCTGAGGTGCGGCGTACCTGAACTCCGGTGGCAGCTCGCGATGCTCGAGCAGGCTGGACACCACGAACAATATGCCCAGGCCCACGGCGGGATCGTCGTCGAAATCAAGCTCGGAAGGCAGGTCCTTCTGCTCTTCCAGGCGCGTGCGGAACTCCTTGAAGACGCGCGCGCCTTTCGCGGCGGCGCTCGCCGATTCCAATAACTGGTGCGCCGCCGACAGGATTTCCTTGCGTGATGCGTCCCTTCGGCTTTGCGCCCAGGCTTCCGCGGCGCGTTCCAGATCGGGGTCGGAGGCGGCCAGATCCTCGGCTGCGGAGAGGATCCACGCCCCCGGTGTGCGGGTGCGGTGGCCTTGCAGGACGGCGTGCGGATCGGCCGCCGGCAGCGCGCGGCCCGCCGCCAGCTGGAAGGCCAGCCAGGGGAAATCCACGCCCGAGGACATGGAATGGTAGAGCCCGGCCCAGTAGCGGGGGTTCATCTCGATCATTTTCGGCGGCGTCGATGGGTCGCCGTTCCAGCGAAAGTCGATCTCTCCCACGCCGTTCCATCCTGTCGCCTTGAGCAGGGCGCGGGCCGCTTCCCTGAAGGGCGTGTCGTCCACCGTCTCGCGAACGGCGCCGGCACCCGCCTCGCGGGGGAATTGGGCGAGGTTGCGATAAACGACGATCCCCGCCAAATCTCCATGATCGGCGATGATGGAGACGCAATAGTCCTCGCCCTCCACCAGTTCCTGCAACAGGATCGGGCGTTCCGGACCTGCGGCCTTCAGATAGGTGTCCAGCGCGGCTCGATCCCTGATCTTTTTCACGCCGCGCCCGCCCACACCGTCGGTCGGCTTGGCGATGAGCGGGAAATCGGCGGCGACGTTCGCGGGCAGACCGTTTCGGAACGTCCCCGGCTCAAGGATGCGGGTGGCGGGACCCGGCAGGCCGGTCTCTTTCAGAAAACGGGCGAAGTCATCCTTGGGCGAGATCATCTCGATGGAGGCGAGGTCCGGTGCCGCGACGCGGATCGCCGGCTCGAAGCGTTCGCGGTATTTGGCAAACAGGCGCGCATCGCGAAAAGCCGGCATCAGCACATAGGGGCGGTCGTCCTCTGGTGCGTATCTGCGCACAGCCTCTTCGAAATCGGCCAGCGCCTGTTCTTCGTCATCCTCGAAAGCCGTGTGGGTGAAATTCTCGATCACATGGCGCGAAAAGGAGAGGACGGTCATGTTCACATCATCGCAGCCGATCACCTCAACCCCATGCTCGTGCAGAGAGCGGGCGATGGCCAACGCCATCAGGCTGCGGCCATAAGTGACGATCACCCGCCCGGCGGATGGAGCTTCGTCGGATAGCGGTACTCCAAGGATGTGGCGGTTGGGCATCCGATCGTTTCCCTCTCAGAACAACGTGCCACAACGAGGCGCGGTTGGGCGGGCCCCTGGTCAGTCGGCGAGCGCCCCGCCCGCCAGAGTGAACGGGCTCGACAGGGTCGTTCCCACCGCATCGAAGACGAAGGCACCGGCACGGCGCAGATCACCGCCCGCGCCGTCGCCGCGGGTCGCCGCGAGCCGCGGATAGAGCGCGGCGAGGCTGGCATAGCGGTCGTGCTTGAGCGGGTCCGAAGTCGTCAGGCTGGAGATGTCGACGATCTCAACGTTCGCCCTCACCGCGGCCTCTTGGACCCGCGGGTCGTCCACATCAAGCGCCCCGACCCGCAGGCGCTCCCCGCCGATCTGGCTCGACACCGACAGCGCCACGTCGTCCCGCGAGACCAGCACGACCATGGGCGGCGAAAGTGGCCCGATTACCGCCAGCTGCGCACGGAACACGTCCACGTCGATGTCCGGAGCGGCGAGCACTACATCGAGCCGGCCGATGACGGCGCCTTTTCCGGCAAGCCGCAGCTGGCGCAGCGCCTCCATGGTGAGCCAAGCGCCCATGGAATGGGCCAGCACCGTGATGCGCCCGTTCCCCCGATCGCGGACGAGGAGGGTCAGGAGGTCCGCGAGGCCGTCGCGGGAATAGGTGACGGCCTCCTTGTCGGCGACATAGCTCGTCACCTTCGCCTCGGACGGCCATGCGAAGAGGATGGGCACACCGGAGATGTCGGCGTCCGCCGTCATCTGCGCCAGCCGGAAGAGGGATTCCTGGAAACTTCTGTTGTAGCCGTGGACATAGACCCCCACCTTCCGTCCTCCGGTTACGCGCCCCGCGGCCGCGACCCGGCGCTCGAACGTGGTGCGGTCGAGCGTGATCTGCTCGACGGTGGCGAAACTCGTCGCGGGATTGGTAGGTCCCTGCGGCCATTCGATCTCGCCGGGCCGATGTCCGGGGGGCACGGAAATCCTGAACGCGGCGAAGTTGAGAGCCGCCGCGCGCCCCGTGGTGAAGTTGTTGCTCTCGGGCGCGCCGCGGGCCCGTGTGGTGGCGACATAGACCGTCACGACCCTTGCACCGGGGACGGAAGCGAACGTGGGGGTGAGCACCTCCGGGCCCGGGCGCGGTGCGCAGCCCGCGATCAGGGTCAGCGCCAAAAGCAGGGCCAGCCGCTTCGTCGCAGAGACGAAACGGCCGCTCTCAGGTCTTGTGTTCCCTCCCGGCTCCATCGGCTCTCCCCCGTGTTGGGTCGCAATCAAAAGGTCCGTAGAGCACGGCCGTCAAGTGTGCCTTCCCGCCTCGCCCATCATGCAGGTGATCGCCTCGGTCATACGACGCTCCAGTTCTCCGCCCTGAGGCTCCTGCAGCGGCGCCACCTGCAGGACCGTGCGCATAATGCCGATGCCCACGAGGAAGGCGGCGATCATCGATGCCTCTTGCATTCCCGGCTGGCCCAGCCGTCCGCTCAGAGGCGCGATGAATTCTTCCACGATGAACGCGCGCAGAACGGTCGCCGCCTTCGGGCTGGACAAGGAGCGGATGACGATGTCGAGCGGCCCGACCTCGTCGGGTGACCGCGCGCCGTCGCGTGAAAAGATCTGGCTGGCGAGCACGCGGGCGGGATCGGCGGCGGCATCCGCGAGAATCCGGTCGGCCTGGATCGTCGCCCTGACGGCCTCGGTGAACAGGCGTTCCTTGGAGCCGAAGCAGCGGTGGACGTAGGCGACGTCGACCCCGACGTCGGCCGCGATGTCGCGCAAGCCGGTCTCTTCATAGGAATGCATGGAGAACCGCAGGATCGCAGCCGCCAGGATGCGGTCCCGCGTCGCCATTGCGGGTTTTGTTGCCGATCCGATGAGCATCACCCCCTCATGGAAAAATGGTTGCTGCCTGTCGCTCCTATGCCTAGGATCGGACCCGGTCAACCTTGGTTGATCAAGCTCAAGGCGCCGCCGGCGATATCGATCCAGCTTGTTTTTGCGATAGGCGCGCCCTTTGATGGCGAGGAGAGCTGCAATGACGAGCGAGACCACCACGATCGGGATGCAATCGTGGCTGAATCAATTCACGAATGCGGCGCCGGGCCAGTTCGACTGGACCAAGTCGGTCTCCGAGGGGCCGTTCAAGCTCTACGGAGCGTTGTACAAGCAGATGCTCGCTGGCGCGGCGCGCCAGCTGCAGATCCAGGCGGACTACGTCGGGAGACTGGCGGAATGCAAAGACCCGGGGGGGGCGCTCGCCGCCCAGAGCGAGTTGGTGCAGAAATCCGTCGCGTGCTGCGTCGAGAGCGGACAGCAGATCGCGACGGCAATGGGCCAGGGTGTTCCGCAGGCTTCTCAATTAGACGCTTGAGCTGACGTGCTTTCTTCGCGCGACGTGGTTTCCATGGTCGCGCGAAGACGTTTCTGTTCCGCCCACGCCGTTTATGAGCTCCGAATTTCAACGAGAGCCCCCGACCCCATGACCTCGACCCGGAAGCTTCTGATTTTCGCAACCCTCGCCGTGATCATGGCCGGCGGAGGGTATTGGGGGTGGCAGACGTTTTTCAACAAGAGTCTGCCTGACGGCATCGCCAGCGGAAACGGGCGCATCGAGGCGACCGAGATCGATGTGTCCACCAAGATCCCAGGCCGCATCAGGGACATCCTTGTGGATGAAGGCGACTTCGTCGAGGCCGGCCAGATGCTTGCCCGCATGGACACGGAGCAGCTCGAAGCTCAGCGCCGACAGGCACAGGCTCAGCTCCAGCGGGCCTTGATCGGCATCGACACCGCCAAGAGCCTCGTCACCCAGCGCGAGGCCGAACGCCGCGCCGCGATCGCCACCATCGCCCAGCGCAACGCCGAGCTTGACGCGGCGGACCGCAAGCTCGCGCGATCGAGCCAGCTCGTGAAGACCAATGCTGTGTCCCAGCAGGTGTTCGACGACGACCGGGCGAGCGCCGAGGGCGCCAAGGCCGCCGTGGCCGCCGCCGAGGCCCAGCTCGCCGCCAGCGAGGCCGGGATCAGCACCGCGAAGGCGCTCATTGTCGACGCCGAAGCGGCAGTGGACGCGGCGCGCGCGGCCATCGACAGCATCACCGCCGACATCAATGACGGCGTGCTGAGGTCCCCCCGCGCCGGACGCGTCCAGTATCGTGTTGCCCAGCCCGGTGAGGTCTTGTCCGCGGGCGGGCGGGTGCTCAATCTCGTGGATCTCGGCGACGTGCACATGACCTTCTTCCTCCCCACCGTCCAGGCCGGGCGGGTCGCCCTTGGCGCGGAGGTCCGGCTCGTGCTCGATGCGGCGCCGCAATACGTCATTCCGGCCAAGGTCACCTTCGTGGCGGACGTTGCCCAGTTCACGCCCAAGACGGTGGAGACGGAGGAGGAGCGCCTCAAGCTCATGTTCCGGATCAAGGCGCAGATCCCGCCGGAGCTGCTGACGAAATACATCCAGCAGGTCAAGACCGGCCTGCCCGGCATGGCCTATGTGCGGCTTGATCCGAACGTGGAGTGGCCGGCCCGTCTCCAGCAGGGCCTCCTGCAATGAGCCCCTCGGAGGAAAGCGGCACGCCTCCGCCTCCCGCATCCGTCCGGCCCGTGGTGTCCGTGCAGGCGGTCTCCCTCTCCTACGGCAAGACCCGGGCGCTGGACGGGGTGAGCCTCGATATCCCTGCCGGCCGCATGGTCGGGCTCATCGGGCCGGACGGGGTCGGCAAGTCGAGCCTGCTGTCGCTGATCGCCGGAGCGCGGGTCATCCAGCAAGGACAGGTGGAGGTGCTGGGCGGGGACATGGCCGACGCCCGCCACCGGCGCATCACCTGCCCGAAGATCGCCTACATGCCGCAAGGCCTGGGCAAGAACCTCTACCCCACCTTGTCGGTGTTCGAGAACGTGGATTTCTTCGGCCGCCTGTTCGGGCAGGGCCGGGCCGAGCGGGAGCGCCGGATCGGCGAATTGCTAGAGAGCACCGGCCTTGCCCCCTTCGCCGACCGCCCGGCGGGCAAACTGTCCGGAGGCATGAAGCAGAAACTCGGCCTGTGCTGCGCCCTGATCCACGATCCGGACCTGCTCATCCTCGACGAGCCCACCACAGGTGTTGACCCCTTGTCACGACGCCAGTTCTGGGAGCTGATCGAGACCATCCGCGCCGGCCGGCGGGGCATGAGCGTGATCGTCGCCACCGCCTACATGGAGGAGGCCGCCCGCTTCGACTGGCTGGTGGCCATGGATGCCGGCAAGGTGCTCGCCACCGGCGCGCCCGCGGATCTCCTGGCGAAGACCGGGGCCGCCAACCTCGACGCCGCCTTCATCGCCCTGCTTCCTGAAGAACAGCGCGCGGGGCACCAGGAGGTGGTCATTCCGCCCCGCCCGGAGGGCGCGGACGGGGAGATTGCCATCGAGGCCGAGCATCTCACCATGCGCTTCGGCGACTTCACCGCGGTGGACGACGTGAGCTTCCGCATCGCCCGCGGCGAGATCTTCGGCTTCCTCGGCTCCAATGGCTGCGGCAAGACCACCACCATGAAGATGCTCACGGGCCTTCTGCCGGCGACCGAAGGCAAGGCCCGCCTGTTTGGGCAGGAGGTGGATCCGGACGATTTGGCGGTGCGCCGCCGCGTCGGCTACATGAGCCAGGCCTTCTCGCTCTACACGGAGCTGACGGTCCGGCAGAATCTCGATCTGCACGCCCGCTTGTTCCGCTTGGAGCCGCAGGCGATCCCGGCCCGGATTGCCGAGATGGCGCAGCGCTTCGATCTCGCGGACATGATGGACGCGCTGCCGGACGCCCTGCCGCTCGGCATCCGCCAGCGCCTTTCGCTGGCGGTGGCCATGATCCATGCGCCCGACATGCTGATCCTCGACGAGCCCACCTCGGGCGTCGATCCCATCGCCCGCGACGGCTTCTGGCAGATCCTCTCGGACCTCTCCCGCAAGGACAACGTGACCATCTTCGTCTCCACCCACTTCATGAACGAGGCGGCGTTGTGCGACCGCATCTCGCTCATGCACGCGGGCAAGGTGCTGGTCAGCGACCGTCCGGCGGCGATCATCGAGACGCGCGGCGCCAAGGATCTGGAAGAAGCCTTCATCGCCTATCTGGAAGGCGCCATCGGCACCAAGGCAGCGCCCGCCGCGCCGCCGGAGCATCAGCCCGTGTCGGCGACGAGCGACCTCGTGGAGGAATGGGCCGGCAAGGTGGCCACTGACGGCGGCACCAAATTCAGCCTGCGCCGCATGTTCGCCTATACCCGCCGCGAGGCGCTGGAGCTGCGGCGGGACCCGATCCGCGCCGCCCTCGCCATCCTGGGGAGCGTGCTCCTGATGCTCGTGGTGGGCTACGGCATCAACCTGGACGTGGAAAACCTTTCCTTCGCCGTGCTCGACCGCGACGACACCACGGTGAGCCGCGACTACGTGCTTCAGATCGCCGGCTCGCGCTATTTCACGCAGAAGGCGCCCATCACCGACTACGCCGACCTCGACCGGCGCATGCGCAGCGGCGAGCTCAGCCTCGCCATCGAGATCCCCCCCGGCTTTGCGCGTGACGCCGCGCATGGGCGCAAGGTGCAGGTCGCCGCCTGGATCGACGGCGCCATGCCGGTCCGGGCGGAGACCGTGCAGGGCTACGTGCAGGGCATCCATGCGAGCTGGCTCACCCAGAAGGCGCGCGAGCTCTACGGCAAGTCCGCCACCGTCGGCGATTTCCAGCTGCAGATCCGCTACCGATACAATCCAGGCGTCGAGAGCCTGGTCGCCATGGCGCCGGCAGTGATCCCGCTGCTCCTGATGATGATCCCCGCGATGCTGGCGGTGCTCAGCGTGGTGCGCGAGAAGGAATTGGGATCGATCATCAACTTCTACGTGACGCCAGTGACCCGGCTCGAATTCCTCGTCGGCAAGCAGCTGCCCTACGTAGCCCTCGCCATGCTGAACTTCCTGATGCTGACGGCGGTCGCCGTCTTCATCTTCCGTGTGCCCTTCACCGGCAGCTTCCTCACTTTCACCTTCGGTGCGCTACTCTACGTCATCATCGCCACCGGGATGGGGCTCGTGATCTCCACCTTCATGAGCAGCCAGATCGCCGCCATCTTCGGCACCTCCCTCATCACCCTCATCCCGGCGGTGCAGTTCTCGGGGATGACCGACCCGGTCTCCTCCCTCCAGGGCGCCGGGGCGTTCATCGGGCGCATCTACCCCACCACCTATTTCATGGTCATCGCCCGCGGCACCTTCTCGAAGGCCCTCGATTTCGCCGACCTGTGGAGCGCGTTCGTGCCGCTCCTCATCACCGTGCCCGTGCTGCTGTGCCTCGGGGCCGTCCTCCTCAAGAAACAGGCGACGTGAGCCATGCGCGCCGCCAACGTCCTCCAGCTCGGCATCAAGGAGCTGCGCGGCCTCGTCCGCGATCCCGTGCTCATGTTCCTGATCGTCTATGCCTTCACGGTCTCCATCTATACGGCGTCGAGGGCGATGCCGGAGACGCTGAACCGGGCCGCCATCGCCATCGTCGACGAGGATCAGTCCCCGGTGTCGGTGCGCATCTCCACCGCTTTCTATCCTCCCTACTTCACCCCGCCGCAGCTGATCACGCCGCAGGAGATGGACGCCCGCATGGATGCGGGCCTCGACACCTTCGCCCTCGACATCCCGCCCGACTTCCAGCGCGATCTCCTGGCCGGCCGCGCCCCCACCATCCAGCTCAACATCGACGCCACCCGCATGACCCAGGCCTTCACCGGTGGCGGATATGTCCAATCCATCGTCTCCAGCGAGGTGAGCGAGTTCCTCAACCGCTATCGCCGCGCCTCTGACGTGCCCGTGGACCTCGTGCTGCGCTCTCGCTTCAACGCCGAATTGAACAAGAGCTGGTTCGGCGCCATCACCAACGTTATTTCCCACATCACCATGCTGTCCATCATTCTCACCGGCGCCGCCCTCATCCGCGAGCGCGAGCACGGCACCATCGAGCATCTCCTGGTGATGCCGGTGACGCCGACCGAGATCATGGTGAGCAAGATCTGGTCCATGGGGCTCGTGGTGCTTGTGGCCACCTCTTTTTCCTTGACAGTGGTCGTGCAGGGGTTTCTCGCCGTGCCCATCCAGGGCTCCCTTGCCTTGTTCCTGGCAGGCACCGCCCTCCAGCTCTTCGCCACCACGTCGCTGGGCATCTTCCTGGCGACGGTCGCCGGCTCCATGCCGCAGTTCGGCCTGCTGCTGATGATGGTGCTGCTGCCCCTGCAGGTGCTCTCCGGCGGCGTCACTCCGCGCGAGAGCATGCCGGAGATCATCCAGGTCATCATGTATGCAGCGCCCAACACGCACTTCGTCATGCTGGCTCAGGCCATCCTGTTCCGTGGCGCCGGGCTCGACGTGGTGTGGCCCCAATTGCTGGCCCTCGCCGGCATCGGCACGGTCCTGTTCCTCTTCTCGCTCCAGCGCTTCCGGGCCTTCCTGCGGTGAGGGGCGGGGGCTTTCGCCCCTATCCCTGCGGGGAAGCCCGGCCGAGGGTCTTCCTCGCCACCGCATAGCCCTCGGCCTGATTGGCCTTGATGGCCAGGTCGGAAAAATCGTAGTCGCGGGACGAGTGTTCTCCCGCCTGGCCTGCGCGCACGAACCGCGTGATGGTCGTCGCCGCGCCGTCCCCCATGAGCTGGATGTAGGCCGGAATGCGCTTGATCCGTCCACTCTCCTCTGGCTCGAGCCGAGCGAGGATATGGTCGATGAGCCGGCGATAGGCTTCGACGGTTTCGCGATGGCGCAGGTCGCTGTGCACCCGCTCCGCATAGACGATCTCGTCGCGCCGGGCGAGGACCTCCAGCATATTGGTCGGCAGCGCCCTCTCACCCGAGAACAGATCGACGACGAACACCCTTTTCCCGTCGGGGCCGCAGCGGTCGATGACGAGGTCGAGCGGCGAGTTGCTGATGATGCCGCCGTCCCAATAGGCCTTGCCGTCGACCATGGTCCAGGGAAAGCCCGGCGGCAGGCTGCCGCTCGCCAGCACATGGTCCGGGGTCAGGTCGTCCACGTAGCTGTCGAACACGTCGAGGGTCGCCGTCATCACGTTCACGGCGCTGACGAGAAGGCGCACGGGACTGTCCTTGAGCGCGGCGAAGTCGACATATTTGGCGAGCAGCGCTTTCATGGGCGTCGTGTCGTAGCAGCTGGTCCAGTTCGCCGCCCAGTCCGCAGGGCCGTAGGGCGGCAGGCCCCAGCGCGGGGTGAAGAAGTTGGGCACGCCCAGCGTCAGGATTCTCGTCGCCGCTGCCGCACGCCTGAGTTCGGGGAAGGGGACGTTGGGCGTCGTCACGGCAAGGTCCGCCCAGAACGCTTCGAGGGCCTGCGCGGCGTGGCGGGGATTGCCGGCGATGACGGCGCCGTTCAGGGCACCGATGGAGACGCCCGCGACGATGTCCGGGAAGATCCCCTCTTCCTCCAGGGCCTTCACGACGCCGCATTCGAACGCGCCCAGGGCACCGCCGCCCTGGAGGATCAGCGCCGTCTGCGTCGGGATGCGGTCGAGGACGAACGCATCCTCATGCAGGCGCTCCTTCACATCGCCCAGGCCAACCCGATAGCGGATCAGGCCCTCGGCCACGCGCGTCTCGTCGGCGGGACGCCCCACCGAGAACAAGGCGCGCGGCACGTCGCCCTTCAGGTAGAACAGCGCGAAGGATCCCTGGTCGAGGGCGCCGCGAGCGACCCGGGCATCCGCCTCTTCCGTCGCGCCGAGCACGTTGAAGCCGATGTCGCCCACTTCGCAGAAGAAATAGGAGACCTCGTCGTAGCGCAGCCGGCGGCCCATCATGTTGCGCGCGGCGAGCCGCCCCTGCTTCACGGCGTTGTCCCAATGCTCGATGTGCCGGCGGCGGGCGAACACGGGATCATAGAAGGTGGTGACGTCGCCGGCGGCGAAGACGTTCGGGGCGCTCGTGCGCAGCAAAGCGTCCACCACCACGTAGCCGCCCTCGAGGGCGATGGCGCTGCCGGCGAGAAAATCCGTGGCCGGAGCGACGCCGATGCTGACCACCACGAGGTCGCACGCCACGTGACGGCCGGCGGCCGTCTCCACCTCCTGAACGCGCTCCCGGCCGCGCAGCACGGCGGCGGTGTCGTTCAGGATCACGGTGGCGCCGCGGCCTTCGGCATAGCGTTCGAAGTAGCTGGAGAGATCGGGGGCTTCGAGATGCCGCAGCAGCACCGGCCCCTGCTCGATGATCGTCACCTTGAGGCCGGCGTCCAGGAGCGACATGGCGATCTCCATGCCGAGGAAGCTGCCGCCGAGCACGACCGCGTGCTTTGCCTGCGTGATGGCGGCCCGGATGGCATCCGCATCGGTCTTGCGGCGCAGGCTGAAGACGCCGGGGAGCGACGCGCCGGGAACCGTGAGCGGCTTGGGCGTGGCCCCGGTGGCGATGAGGAGCTGGCCATAGCCGATCTCCTCCCCGCGCGCCGTGGTGACGGTCTGCTTTGCCGTATCCACGCCGACCACCCGTGCGCCGAGGGCAAGCTCGATTCTGTGCTCGCCATAGAAGCTTTCCGGGTGGACGAAGATCCGCGCCTCGCCTTCGGTTCCGGTCAAAAGGTGCTTGGAGAGCGGCGGATGGTGATAGGGCGGCACATCCTCGGCCGAGAGGATCACGATCGACCCCGTCGCGCCCTCGGCGCGCAAGGTCTGCGCCGCGACCGCGCTCGCGAGCCCGCCGCCCACGAGCAGGAAATCGACGTGCCGTGACGCCGGACGATCAGCCCCGGCACTCTCCCTCTGCTCTGTCATCAGGTGCTCCTCGATCGGACGCCGGCCGACCCCATTCAAAGCGTTCGCGATCCGGCCAAATTGCTCAGCATTCGCCTACGCCCTCCCCTACAACCAGCGGGGGGCGATTTCCGCGACCCGCAGCGTATCGGACCGATCACCTCCCGGAAGACATTTCATCACAAGTCCCGAACAACCGGATCACATGTGGAATCCTGCCTCACCTCAATGTTCCTAAATTCCATTCGATTGGAGGCTGTTACAGGATCGCCACTGGGCATCAGACAGCATCTCGTGGGTGCCGCGGCCTCTACTCCTCGCGTCAGCTCGCCCGCGCCTGCGAAGAGCGGGTCCATGTCATGGCGGTGACCGGCCTGAACCGGCCCGACGTCCGCACCATCGCGGCGTTCCGCAAGCGCCACCTCGTCGCCCTGTCGGAGTTGTTCGTGCAGGTGTTGCATCTGTGCCGGGCAGCCGGGCTGGTGCAGTTCGGTCATGTGGCGGTGGACGGGACGAAGCTGAAGGCGAATGCCTCCCGCCACAAGGCCATGAGCTATGGCGGACGAAGACGGTCGAACCGGCTCTGGCGGCTGTTTAGTCCCGGCATTTGGTGGGCCGGCTTGGCCTGCTCACCCCCTCCGTCCTCGGGACGCACTCTCATCGTCCGAGATACTTGATGAGCGCCGCGATCCCGAGGACGACCAGCACCAGGATCAGGAGGCTGAACAGCCACATTCCCCACATGCCGGAGCCCATCATACCGTCGAAATTCATCATGATTCCCTCCCTGGAGCCGGACCCGCCTCTGCATTCCAAGAACGAGGACGCCTCAGCCGAGCGGCGTGCGCCGCAGGCGCAGGGCATTGGCGATGACGCTGACCGATGACAGCGCCATGGCCGCGGCGGCGATGATGGGCGACAGCAGAAGCCCGAACAGGGGATAGAGCACGCCCGCCGCCACCGGTATGCCCGCCGCATTGTAGATGAAGGCAAAGAACAGGTTCTGGCGGATGTTGCTCATGGTGGCGTGACTCAGCTGCCGGGCGCGGGCGATGCCCTGAAGATCGCCTTTCAGCAGGGTCACGCCGGCGCTCTCGATGGCGACGTCGGTGCCCGTTCCCATGGCGACGCCGACATCCGCCGCGGCGAGCGCGGGCGCGTCGTTCACGCCGTCGCCTGCCATGGCGACGATGCGGCCTTCCTGGCGCAGCCGGGCAACCACCTGCGCCTTGTTCTCCGGCAGGACCTCCGCCTCCACCTCGTCGATGCCGAGGCGGCGCGCCACCGCCTGCGCGGTGGTCCTGTTGTCGCCGGTGAGCATGACGACGCGGACCCCGGCTGCCCTGAGGGCCGCCAAGGCGGCGGGCGTCGTCGCCTTGACCGGGTCGGCGATGGCGATGAGGCCACCGACGCGCCCGTCGACGGCGACGAAGATCACGGTGGCGCCGTCGCCGCGCAGCGCCTCGGCCTCGGCCGAAAGCGCCGAAAGGTCCACGCCCGCCTCGCCCATGATGCGATGGCTGCCGATGACGAGCTTGCGGCCGTCCACGCTCCCGGTCACACCCTTGCCCACGGGACTATCGAAATCCTGGGCCTCGCCGAGAGGCAGGCCGCGCTCCGCCGCCGCGGCCACGATGGCCGCCGCGAGCGGGTGCTCGCTCGCCCGCTCGAGCGTCGCCGCTAGCCGCAGGAGCGCGTCCTCTTCCAGTCCGCCGGCCGTCCTCAGGGCGACCACCTTCGGCTTGCCTTCCGTCAGGGTGCCGGTCTTGTCCACCACCAGCGTGTCCACCTTCTCGAACCGCTCCAGCGCCTCGGCATTCTTGATGAGCACGCCCATGGATGCGCCGCGGCCGACGCCCACCATGATGGACATGGGCGTCGCCAGCCCGAGCGCGCAGGGGCAGGCGATGATGAGCACCGCCACGGCGGCGATCAGCCCGTGGGCGAAGCGCGGCTCCGGTCCGAAGACGCCCCACGCCGCGAAGGCGAGGACCGCGATGGCGATCACCACCGGCACGAACCAGCCGGAGACCTCGTCGGCCAGCCGCTGGATCGGCGCGCGCGAGCGTTGTGCCTCCGCCACCATGTGGACGATCTGCGCCAGCATGGTGTCCCGCCCCACCTTGCCGGCGCGCATGACGAAGCCGCCGCTCTGGTTGAGGGTGCCGCCGATGACCTTCGCGCCGACGTCCTTGGTGACCGGCATGGATTCGCCGGTGATCATGGACTCGTCGACCGAGCTGCGCCCTTCGACCAGTTCGCCGTCCACCGGCACCTTCTCGCCGGGGCGCACCCGCAGGCGGTCGCCGACCACGACCTGTTCCAGCGCCACGTCCTCGTCCGTGCCGTCGCTGCGCATGCGCCGCGCGGTCTTGGGGGCGAGGTCGAGCAAAGCGCGGATGGCGCCGCCGGTCTGCTCCCGGGCGCGCAGCTCCAGCACCTGCCCCAGCAGCACCAGCACCGTGATGACGGCGGCCGCCTCGAAATAGATGGCCACCGATCCGTCGGCGGCGCGGAAGGTGGCGGGGAAGATCTGCGGCGCGAAGGTCGCCACCACGCTGTAGGCCCACGCCACGCCCGTGCCCATGGCAATCAGCGTGAACATGTTGAGGCGGCGCGTGACCAGAGATTGCCACGCGCGGGTGAAGAACGGCCATCCCGCCCAGAGCACCACCGGCGTTGCCAGCAGGAACTGGATCCAGTTGGACGCCTGCGCCCCGAGCAGCATGTGGAGGTTGGTGAGGTGCCCGCCCATCTCCAGAGCCAGGACCGGCACGGCAAGGACGAGGCCGACCCAGAAGCGCCGCGTCATGTCGAGAAGCTCGGCGCTGGGGCCGGTCTCGCCTGTCGTCACCTCCGGTTCGAGCGTCATGCCGCAGATCGGGCAGTTGCCCGGCCCCATCTGCCGGATCTGGGGGTGCATGGGGCAGGTATAGATCACCCCCTTCGGCTGCTCCCTGGCGGGGCGCGGCTGAGCTTCCGTGGCCACATAGGCGGTGGGTGCCGCCTCGAATGTGTCGTGGCATTTCGCGGAGCAGAAGAAATAGGTCTTGCCGCCGTATTCCGACCGGAACCCGGCGGTGGCCGGGTTCACCTCCATCCCGCAGACGGGGTCCTTGACCGCTTCCACGGGCGAACGCTCCGCCCCGGCGTGCGGATGATCCGCATGGTCGTGATGATGATGGCCGGCGTGCGCGTCGTGCTCAGTCATGAGGACCGTCTCCGGAGGAAGGGGCGTATGGGGATGAAATGGCGATACGAGGGAGAAAGGCGGGAACGCGACGGGCGTAATCGTCCCACACGGGCCCAAACTCGGCGCGGGCAGCCGCTTCCTCCTGCCGCGCCAGCCGGACATAGACCCAGACCAGGATCGGGAAGATGGCGAGGGTGACCAGCGTCGGCCACTGCAGCAGGAAGCCGAACATGATGACGACGAAGGCGGCGTACTGGGGATGCCGGACCCGCGCGTACGGGCCTTCGGTCGCAAGGCGATGATCGCGCTGGGCCGCATAAAGCACGTTCCAGCTCACCGCGAGCAGCCAGAAGCCGCCGAAGACCAGGATGGTGCTGAGGATGTGGAACGGCCCGAAATGGGGATTCACGCGCCATCCGAACAGGGTCTCGAGCAGATGACCGGCGTCGTGGGACCAGAAATCGACGCCGGGGAACTGCCGGCCGAGCCATCCCGACAGGAGGTAGATGGTCAGCGGAAACCCATACATCTCGGTGAACAGGGCGACGACGAAGGCCGAGAACGCCCCGAGGGTGCGCCAGTCCCGCGGCGTCCTGAGCCGGGTGAAGCTCGCGGCGAACAGGATGAAGACCACCGAGTTGAGGATGACGAGGCCCCACAGGCCGTAGGCCGGCGTTTCGATCATCGGACATCCCCTTCGGGCCCCGGCCCCGGCCTGCTCCGTGAGTGTCCCGCATGGTGGCCATGGCCGTGATGCATGAACATGTGCATCAGCGGGCAGGCGAGCAGCAGGAGGAAGGGCAGGTATCCCAGCGCATGGGCACGATGCTCCGAGAGCAACAGGAAGCCCGCCGCGAGAAGAAAGCCGATGGCGACGATGCCGCCAGGCGAGCGCCAGAATCCTCGGTGCCGGACTTGCGCGCCGTTGTCGTTGCCGGGTCGCGGCATATGGCTGGTGTCGTCATGCAAGGACATATGATCCTCCCGCCTGCTCGAGGCGGACCGGCCGCGTTCATGCCGATCCGCCCAAGGGCTCGATCCTCACCTGGACTCGACGCTCACATGGTCACGATGCTCACATGGGCCCCATTCCGCCCGGCATCATGAGTTGGTCCGCCGTGCGCTTCTGTGCCTCGTCGAACGACGCGTAGAGCGGCCCGAGCGCGGCCTTGAGGCGCCGTACCGCTTCGAGACGGGCGACAAGCATGCGCTCGTGACCGTCGATCCGCTGCAGCACGGTCGGGGCGCCGCCGCCCTGCGCGGCCATCATCATCTCCTGCATGTCGCCCATCATGGCGCGGTTGGCCTTGAGCGCCTCCGTGAACGCACTCCACAAGGGCTGCTGGGCGTCGGTGATCTTCAGTTCGGCCTTCAGGAAGGCGATGCGCCCTGTGATCCGGCCGGGATCCATCATCTGGCCCATCCCCATGGCGCCGGCGGCGGCTCCGCCCATCATCCCCATGCCGGCCCCTGTGTTTCCGCCTCCCATCATGCCCATGCCACCCTGACCCATCATCCCCATCATGCCTTGAGGACCACCGGGTGCCGGGGCGGCTTGAGGCGGCTGCGGCGTGGGCGTGACCGCCAAGGGCGCCGTGGGTTGGGGCGCAGCAGGCTGGGCCTCCGGCGGATGGTGCGCGTCCTCGGCGAAGCCCGGCGTAGCAAGCAGCAGCGCGCTGGCGAGCATCAGATTGTGAAACGTCGTCATGGTCAGTTCCCTCTTGTTGCTGCGGCGCGGCTGATGCCCGCCGCCTGGAAATCCAAACCGCTCCGTGTGTCTTGCGGCCTTGTGTTCTCGCTCCTGTCCTGTGGTTCCATATCGACCGGGCGGGTACTGCCCGCGCCGCTGTAGAGCTCGTCGAAGGCGCGCTCCCACACCGCGTCCCGCAGGCGCCGTCCCTGTGCGATCGCCTCGGTGACACGGGAGAAGATGTGTTCCTCCTGCACCTTGAAGGGATTGTCCGGTGCGGCCGGATGCCGGTCCGCAGCGAGTTGCGTCGCAAGCCAGCGGACACCGTGCATCCAGGGCAGGAAGCCTTCCGACAGGAGGTGCCGGCTCGTGCGCATGGGATGCAGCGTCTCCAGCAGCGCCGCAGACCATGGCGTCGTCAGTGTCTGCACCCAGGGGCTAACGAAAGTGCTGTAGAAGGCTTCGTTGCGCTCGGAGAGGTCGCGCACGCGCTCGAAGGCATCGTCCTGCCGGGGGAAGCGGATGTCGCAGACCTCACGCGCCTCGAAGTGGACAGCGTAGCCACCGTCGCGGCAATCGGGATCGCCCGAGGGATTGTCGATCTTCATCTCGTAGAGACCGGGCGGAAGGGCCTCGATCCGCGGCAGGCTCTGCAGGATCGCCCGGTGCTCGAGCCGCGCGACCTTGGCGGAAACGAAGATGCCGAGATGCCCGACATGGCGGTTGACGAGATAGACGATGCGCTGGCCCGCCGCCTTCAGGTCGTCGGTGTCGCGGTACACGACCGGTATCCAGCCAAGCGCTTGATGGGGCGGGGTGATGTCGTCGCCATAGGAGGCGAAGATCACGAGCGGGTTGCGGATGCGCCTGAGGTCCGCATGGCACCCCGCGCAGATGCGCAGGCGCCCCTCCTCGAGCCGGTTGCCGACGAAGAGGTTCTCGACGATGGCGAGGATCTCCTCGCGGCTCAGGAAGTAGTAGCCGCCCCACCAGCGCTCGAAGGCGAGGAACCGCTCCCGCTCCGTGTCCATGTGGGCATAGAGGTTCGCGTACTTCTCCCACACCGCCTCGGGCTTCAGCCCTTCGAAGTTCTGCACCAGGAAGGCGCCATCGAAGCGGCCGTCCCCGAGGTCGGCGAGGAGATGCGTCAGCCATGCGCCGCCCTCGAAGCCCGCCGCGATGCGCATCGGGTTGATGCCGCTCTCGCCGGCCCAGTAGGACAGAGGGGTCCCGTTGAGAACGACGGGACCCGTCAGCCCCGCGCAGTCCGCGGCGAGCAGCGTCACCGCCCAGCCGGCCTGGCAATTCCCGTAGAGCACGGGCGCGGCGCCGGAATGGCGGCGTGACACCTCCTCGACGAACCGCCGCAGCACGTGAAGCACGTCGGCGAGCGTCTGCCCTGCGGCAGGCTCGGGATAGAAGGTGACGAAATAGACGGGATGCCCCTGATGCAGGGCGAGGCCGACCTCGGAGTCCTGCCTGAAGCCGCCGATCCCCGGTCCGTGGCCGGCCCGCGGATCGAGGATCACCACCGGCGGCTTGGCAGCGTCCAGGCAAGCGTCCAGGCATTGATCTCCGACGCGGGTCACGCGCAGGAGCGCATAATTTGCCGGACGCTCAAACCGGCGGGCATCGAGCAGGACTTCATAGTCGAAGTCGAGCAGCGGCGGCTTTCCGGCGCGCTCGTGCGCCAGCATGTTGTCGGCCCGCTGGCGAAGCGTGTCCCAGAACAGGATCCAGCGCTCGGCCGCGTCCCTGCCATAGGACAGGACATCGCGAGCGAAAGTTCCGGGGTCGCTGAAGAAGGCGCCCGCTTGGGCATTGCGGGTTTGCTGCGGGGCTCCGGTGCCCGTCGGTCCGGATTGCCCGAGCGCAGCCGTGCCGGCCATAGGCTCGGCAAGCGTGTCGCGACCATACATGGAAAGGTCCTCGTTTCCCCATCGGCACGAGACCGACGCTGATTTCGGGGGCATCTTGCGGCGCGTCGACGCGCCGGCACCCTCAAGGGGTGCCGCTTCGCGCGTCCGTCTCACGCCTGAAATGCGTTGAGACCGCTATCAGCTCTGGAAACGCGGGGGATCGAGGCCGGGCAAGACCGCCAGGCCGTCTGCGGCCTGGTTGGCGAGATCAAAGGGCTGTCGCACAAAGGTCAGATCCAGAACGTGCAAATCCGCGCCGTCGGCCACGGGCACATAGACGCTGCAGGAGACGCTGCAGCACTTTCCGTGGTCAGCGGGTTGGGTCGGCTCGTCCGAATGATGATCCGCGGGATCAGGCGAGGCGATCTGGTGCGGATGATCCACCGCTACGGCGTATGCCGAATCCTCGTCGTGGCATGGCGCGGAATAGGCGTTGGCGATGGGCGCGAACAGCATGGCCAGTGCCACCAGGATCGCTGGTAGCACTTTCACCCACTCCGCTGCGGAACTGAGCCTGAGCATGTGCCTCATCGCCTCACCGGCGAACTATGCCTCATCGTAGGTGCGCATGAAAGGACCGCCTTGAGCAGGATCAACGTGGGCGCTGACGGGGTCGCGGGCGCATTGGTTCCCGCTGCACCCCGATCAGCTTAGGCTATGCCCGCCAACCCTGGTGCATAATCCGGACTAGAGCCCCGAATACGTGGAAGACCAGGCGGCCGCCGGATGTCGTAGCGTTGATGTTCTCGGTGATAAAGCGAAAGCCTTGCAAGGGATTTTCGTGTGACTGCCGAGGACCAGCGTCGAAGCTTTTTTACATGACGCCAAAATGGTCCTTGCCATTCACGGCGTCACCCGTATTTTGCGAGGCGATATGATGCTTTCGCTTCGCTCATTCGTGGTTCTTCTGACCGTGCTCGCCTTTTTGGTGACAAGCACGGGATGGGGTATTGCGAACACCTTGATGGTATCGAGCGGTGGGAAAGGGCACCACGCCCCGATCGAGACCAGCCATTCCAGCGGATCGCATGAGCACGGCGACAGCGACCTGGCCCAGAATTCCGCTTGTCTGGAAGCAGACGGCTCGGCCTGCTCCGCCCAACATCAGCACGGCGATGCATCCAACTCCTGCTGCGCCATGGCCTGCCACACGGCAATTCCCGCCAGCGGATGCGCTATGGCGATCATCGCTTTTGTGCGGACCATCGATCATCCGTCGCTCGATGCGGGTGTAAAGGAATCGTCCGCGACGCGCCTCGAGCGCCCGCCAAGATCCACCGACGTCTGATCGTCGGCCGACTCCCTTCACGACCTCTGACTGCTGACGGATTTAATCCGTCTGTGTTTCCGTCCTCGGGTTTCTGCCGACGGCTTTCGCCGCTGCGTCTCCGCAGCCGCTGAAGATCGCTGTTCGATGCCGCGCGGCCATGCCGCTCAGGCCGACTGGGCCGATTCCGAGGATCTCCATGAAACCTGTCTTGCTGACGGCCTTCGCCGTCGCTCTGTCCGCATGTTCCGGACCGCCCGCGATCGAGGTGGGGCAGAGCCCATCCGATGCGAGTTCGAGCGTGAAGCCCTTGCGCTACGCGCCCGTCACCGCGGGAACGGTCGATTACCGTCCGGTCGATCCGAAACCCTGGATCGAGCGCAATGAGCGCGTCGCTCCTAAGACAGGGGGCGAATGATGGCGCTCACAATCGATAGCCAGGCGAAGCCTGTTCCTGCGCCACCATGGAGGCGTCTCGTCGCGATCGGCGCCGTCGCCACGACACTGGGTGGCTGCGTAACCTTCACGCCGGACGGCGGCATGAGCCCGGTGTCGGCGGAGGTCTCGGCCGCGATCGGCAAGGACACCGTGAAGATCGTGTCCTCCGCCGAGGCGTCCGCGGTCCAGAGCCGCGTCAAGGCACTCCTGACCAAGCCCTTGACCGCGGACGGCGCCGTCCAGCTTGCGCTC
This sequence comes from Xanthobacter pollutisoli, assembly GCF_040044995.1. Taxonomy (NCBI): domain Bacteria; kingdom Pseudomonadati; phylum Pseudomonadota; class Alphaproteobacteria; order Hyphomicrobiales; family Xanthobacteraceae; genus Xanthobacter; species Xanthobacter pollutisoli. The sequence continues at coordinate 45,339 of NZ_JBDZDP010000016.1, read as the reverse complement.
ATCAACAATCGCGGTCTTCAGGCCGAGTACAATGCGCTCGGCATTTCCGAGGCTGCCTTCGTCGAGGCCAGCCTGCCGCCCAATCCGGTCATCGGAGTCGAGCGGCTCTCCACCGGCGGTTCGCTGGATATCGAACGTCGCGTAATCGCCAACATCCTGGCGCTCCTGACACTTCCGGCCCGCAGCGACATCGCCAGGACGCAATTCGAAGCCGCCCGGCAGAAAGCAATCGAGGCAACCTTCCGCACTGCGGCGGAGACCCGCCGCGCCTATTACCGCGCTGTGGCGTCGCGGCAGACCGCGTCCTTCCTCGAGCAGGCACGGGTTTCCGCCGACGCGGCCGCCGACCTCACGCGCAAGCTCGGCGAAACCGGCGCCGCGAAGAAACTCGACCAGGCGCGAGCGAGTTCCTTCTACGCCGAGGTGTCCAACGAGCTTGCCCAGGCTCGATTGAAGGTCAGCACGGACCGCGAAGGCCTGACCCGCATGCTGGGCTTGTGGGGGGCCGACGTCGACTACAGATTGCCGGGTCAGCTCCCGGGCATGCCCCGCATCCAGACGGCACAGCAGGTCGAAGTCGAAGCCATTCGAAAGCGTGTCGATCTTATCGCGGCGCGCCTCGAGCTCGATGCCATGGCCAAGACTCTCGGGCTGACCGAGGCGACGCGGTTCATCTCCATGCTCGATGGTGGCTGGCGCGGCAACTACGAGCGATCGACCGTGGACGGCGTACGGGAGAGCTCGTCGCCGCGCGGCTTCGAGCTCGAAATCCAGATCCCGATCTTTGACGGCGGCGAAGTCAACGTGCGCCGCTCGCGGGAAATCTACATGCAGGCGGTCAACCGCCTGATGGAGAAAGCCATCAACGTGCGCTCGGAAGCGCGCGCGGCCTATCTCACCTATCGCGGCAGCTACGACATCGCCCGCCAGTATCAGAACAGCATTCTGCCGCTTCGCCGGACGATCAACGAGCAGGCTCTGCTCGAATACAACGGCATGCTGATCGACGTCTTCGAGCTTCTGACGACGGCGCGGGAAAGCATCGCCACCAACGTCGCGGCGATCTCCGCCAAGCGCGACTTCTTCATCGCCACCGTGGACTTCGAGACCGCGATCGTCGGCGGAGGCAGTTCAGCCGGCTCGGCTGGCGAAGGCTCCGTCATGGCCTCGGCCGCCGAAGGCGGCGGGAACTGACCCGAGAAAGGAGACTATCATGACGATCTCACGTCGAAATTTCCTCGGCGCCTCCGGTGGCATGGCACTGATCAGCGCAAGCGCCGTGTCAGGCCGCGCCCAGGCGGCCGCGATCCCCGAAGCCGCAACCATGAAGGAGGCGGTCATGCAGCCGCCGCTCGTCCCGACGAGCGGCCCGGACTACCAGCCCGTCGTCACGCTCAATGGCTGGACCCTGCCTTGGCGCATGAACGGGGACTGGAAGGAGTTCCATCTCGTCGCCGAACCGGTGGTGCGCGAGTTCTCGCCCGGCATGGTCGGCCACCTGTGGGGCTATAACGGCCAATCGCCCGGACCGACCATCGAGGCGGTCGAGGGCGACAAGGTCCGCATCTTCGTCACCAACAAGCTGCCGGAGCACACCACCATCCATTGGCACGGGCAGTTGCTGCCCTGCGGCATGGATGGGGTCGGTGGGCTGACCCAGCCGCACATCCCCGTCGGCAAGACCTTCGTCTACGAGTTCCAGCTCCAGAAGAGCGGCACCTTCATGTACCACCCCCATGCCGACGAGATGGTCCAGATGGCCATGGGCATGATGGGCTTCTTCGTGGTGCATCCGAAGGATCCCGCATTTCGGCGCGTCGACCGGGACTTCGTGTTCCTGATGGCGGCCTACGACATCGATCCCGGCACCTATGTGCCGAAGGTCGCCGAGATGACCGACTTCAACATGTGGACCTGGAACACTCGGGTCTTCCCCGGGATCGACCACATCGTTGCCGGCAAGGGCGATAAGGTCCGCATCCGGTTCGGCAATCTCACCATGACGAACCACCCGATCCACATGCACGGCTACGACTTCAAGGTGTCGTGCACCGATGGGGGCTGGGTGCCGGAGGGCGCGGCCTGGCCCGAGGTCACCATCGACTGCGCCGTCGGGCAGATGCGCGCCTTTGATTTCGTCGCCGACAAGCCCGGCGATTGGGCGATCCACTGCCACAAGTCGCATCACACAATGAACGCCATGGGCCACGACGTGCGCAACTTCATCGGGGTCGACAAGAAGGAATTCGCCAAGAAAGTCCGCAAGCTCGTCCCCGACTACATGCCGATGGGCACGGCGGGCATGGCGGACATGGGCGAGATGGAGATGCCGCTGCCCGACAACACGCTGCCGATGATGACGGGATTCGCCCAGTTCGGGGCGGTCGAGATGGGCGGCATGTTCTCGGTCGTCAAGGTGCGCGAGGGGCTCGCCTCCGGCGATTACAAGGATCCGGGATGGTTCAAGCACCCGGAAGGGACGGTCGCCTTCGAGTGGAAGGGCGAACCGAAAAGAGCCGAACGCGAGCCTCCCGCCGCGTTCGACAAGTCAAGGACCGCCGAGTTCAACGTCGTGAAACCCGGCAAAAAATCCCCCCATGGCAATCATTGAGAAGGATTCCTACGTGCAACTAAGATTCCTGATCGCCGCGCTTGCGGCCCTTACCCTGTCGACCGCAGCACTAGCCGATGCGGGCCATTCCCATGGGGATGACCGCGCCTATGGCGAGCCTGGAGATCCCAAGAAACCGGCACGTACTATCCAGATCACCATGCGCGAATCGGACGGGAAGATGGTGTTTATCCCGAACAAGATCGATATCCGCAAGGGTGAGCAGGTCAAGTTCGCCATCCGTAACAACGGCGAGCTCGACCACGAAATCGTCCTTGCCACTCTGGACGAAAATCTCAAACACGCCGTCGAAATGGCGAAGAACCCCGACATGGAGCACGACGATCCCAACGCTAAGCGTCTCGCTCCGAAGAAGACGGGGGAGATTGTGTGGAAGTTTACGAAGGCAGGCGAGTTCGACTTTTCCTGTCTGATCCCGGGTCACCGAGAAGCCGGCATGTTCGGCAAGATTGTCGTCAAGTGACCGAGCCGAAGAGAAAGAGCAGAATGATGCGCAAATTCATGATGGCAGCTGCGATCTCGGCGTTCTCTACCGTCGCCTTGGCACAGACCGCGCCGGTCGACGGGCAAGTCACCAAGATCGACCAGGCCCAGGGCAAGATCACGCTCAAGCATGGGCCGATCAAAAATCTCGACATGGATGGAATGACGATGGTCTTTGCCGTCGCCGAACCGGCCATGCTGAAAGCGGTCAAGGTCGGCGACAAGGTCAAGTTCGAGGCCGATCGTGTGAATGGCCGTCTGACGGTCACCATGATCGCCAAGGCGAACTAACATCCTGTTATCCCGGGGAGCGCTGCGGCGCTCCCCGTCCCCGGAGGACCACCCGATGAACACGGATCGCAGACGAATGCTCCTGCTCGTTGCCGCGGCACTGCTCGCGCCAACGGCTGCCAGGGCCGCCACCCGACCTTTGGTCACGGTCTACAAGGATCCGTCCTGCGCCTGTTGCGGGGCCTGGGCCGACCACGTCGCGAAGGCCGGCTTTTCCATGACGATCGTCGAGGAGCCAAGGATGAACGCAATCAAAGTTCGCTTTGGGATTCCCTCGGCGCTCTGGTCCTGCCACACGGCCGAGGTCGAAAACTACCTTCTCGAAGGCCATGTTCCAGCCACGGCTTTGATCCGGCTCCTGGCTGCGCGTCCGTCCGTACGCGGCATTGCCGTTGCCGGCATGCCGGTGGGATCGCCGGGCATGGACGTTGCCGGAATGGAACCGGAGACCTACGACGTGATGGCTTTCGGTTCCGCAACGTCGAGCCTGTTCATGCGCTTCCGCAGCGCCAGCCCGATTCCGAACTGAGCGCACAGCCATGGACGAACAATCGGGGTGCCTTCGGAAGGCAAGGCGGCTAACCAGCACGGTTCTGATCGCACGCCCTGCACCGGCCTATTACGGCATCTAGCCCGTCTTATTCATGATGGCCCGCCTGTGGGGCTGGCGGATGTAGCCTAAGCGATTGATGTGGCGTAGGATTCGGTTGTTGAAGCCAACCCTTTCCACCCCATCGAGCCGGCCACACCCGCCATGACCGACGATACGACTCTGCCGTTCTGGTTTCCAGCCATCCGGGGCAAGAAGCTCACCGCCGCGTTCGACGGCGGGCGCCTGTCGTCGAACGGTGGCGTGATGCTGCTCGCCGAGGCAGCGCGACGGATGGGGATCGCCGAGAAGCTTGCGGCGGTGATCCCCGATCGGCGTGATCCGACGCGGGTGGTTCACCCGCTCTCTGAGATCCTGCTCGCCCGCATCCTCGCCATCGCCTGCGGCTACGAAGACGCCGACGATCTCGATGCCTTGCGCACCGACCCCGCCTTCAAGCTCGCCTGCGGGCGGCTGCCGGAGAGCGGAACCGACCTGATGAGCCAGCCGACCGTGTCGCGCTGGGAGAACGCGCCGGGATTGCGCGACCTCGTCAGGCTCGGCCGGGTGATGGTCGACCTCTACTGCGCAAGCTACTCTACGCCGCCCGAGGCGGTCGTGCTCGACATCGACGACACGGTCGACGTGGTTCACGGTCACCAGCAGCTGTCGCTCTTCAATGCCCACTACGACGAGCGCTGCTTCCTGCCGATCCACGTCTACGATACGGCGACCGGCCGTCCGGTGGCGATGATCCTGCGGCCGGGCAAGACGCCCTCCGGCACCGAGGTGCGCGGTCACGTCCGCCGTCTCGTCCGGGCGATCCGCCGCCATTGGCCGACGACCCGCATCACCATCCGCGGCGACGGCCACTATTGCCGGCCGGAGGTGATGGACTGGTGCGAGGCGCACGGCGTCGATTACGTCTTCGGCCTCACTGGCACGAAGGCACTCGCTGCCAAGGTCGAGGGGGTCGCCGACGACATCCGCGTCGAGCGGGCGATCGAGGACAAGGACGCGGTGCGTGGCTTCGCCGAGACCACCCATGCCGCCAAATCCTGGACAAGAGAGCGCCGCGTCTCGGCCCGCATCGAGGCGACGCGGCTCGGTCTCGACATCCGCTACGTCGTCACCAACATCGCGACCGGCACCGCCGAATGGCTCTATGCCGACCTCTATTGCGCCCGCGGCCAGGCCGAGAACCTGATCAAGCTGCACAAGGCCCAACTCGCCTCCGACCGCACCAGCTGCCGGGCCGCGACTGCCAACCAGATGCGGCTTGTCCTTCACACCGCCGCCTACTGGCTGATCCTCGCCGTGCGCGACGCCATCCCCAAGGCCCATGCCCTCGCCAAGGCCGAGTTCACGACAATCCGGCTCCGGCTCCTCAAGGTCGCCGCCCGCGTCACCGAGACCGCCAGCCGGGTGCGCGTCGCTTTCGCCAGCGCCTGCCCCGACGCCGTCCTCTTCCGCCACCTGGCAACCTCGATCAGGCCCGCCGTGCCCTGAACCATCGGGCGTCAGGCCCTTGCGAACCCGCTCCGCCCCTCCAACCCGTTCCCCAAGTTCCAGCCCACGCCGCGGTGAAAAACACGCCGCGCAGCACCGCGACCGCCTTCATGCCGACGCCAAACCTGCCGCCAAAATCAATACGCCGGTGAATAAGGGCGGCTAGAGATCGTCGATCATGCGGATCTGGACGCGCGCGATTTCGACGACGGTGGAAACTATAAGTTTCCGCATGCCGTCGCCCTGGCCGAAGCGTGGCGTTTCGGCCCACCGCCACTCCTGTCCGACGTCCTGGCGAGCCAGCTCACAATGGTAGCGACCCCCGGCGTCGAAGAGATCGGCGAGGAGGATGTTGCCAGAGTCCTCGCGTTGCCGGCAGAAAGGCTCCTGATTCCGGAATTGCCCACTCTGAAGCGCATGCGCAGGCTCAACGAGGGGCATCGTCCGACAACCGGCCCGCGCCCAGGCGATGCCAACTACATGGTCGAGCGGTCGGGACACGGCGCGGCTTCGACCTATGCATTCAGGTTCGGGAAGCGAAACCTCTTCAAGATCGGCCACGCGGAAGATGTGCAGGGTCGGCTCGCGGCAGTAAACCAACATGGCCCTGTCGAGGTCCTCAACGAACAGTGTTCCGTTTATCTGACGCACCGCTGGCCGACGTCCGTCGACGCTTACGACATGGAGCAGCGTCTCCTCAAGCACATGGAGGCGCGACCCGGCGGTTTCGAGCGCGTGCAGTGCTCGGAAGGCGATCTCTCATCGGCATGGGCATCCGCTCTCATCTCGGACTATTTGACGGGCGCGATCCTGTTGGCGGTCGGTGTGCTGGTTATCAGCACGATCGACAATTTCCTACGGCCGGCCTTGGTCGGAAGAGGAACGCGTTTGCCGGACTACGTCGTCCTCATATCGACGGTTGGCGGCCTCTCGTTAATCGGCATGAATGGCTTCGTCATCGGTCCTCTGATCGCGGCGTTGTTTGTTGCCGACTGGTCGCCGTTCACCGAGGAGCAGCTGCATTCTTGAATCCGTCGGGCCAATGGATATGAAGGATGCAATCCTTCTGGAAATTGCCACGGAACTGGACACGCTCGGCAACGACCTCGTGTTCTTCGTCCCCGTCGCGACTGTGACCGGCTTCGTCCATCTCGTCGAAGAGCGCCCTTCGTCATTGAAGCGGTATGGCCGACTTGGCATAGATAGGGCGCCAAGAGAAGTCCCGTATTGCAATCCTTCGCGGATGCGTATCGTTGCGGCATGCCCGTCACACCCACCGACCCGATCATCGATGAGCCATACCGGCAGACTGCCGAAGAGGTCGTTGTCGCCCTGAAAACGCAGCCGCTGTCCGGCCTCAGCCCGACGGAGGCGGCGCGGCGCCTGGCGCATTATGGCAGCAACGAGCTGGACGCGGTGCCGCCGCGTCCGCAATGGCTGAAGTTCCTCGATCAGTTCACCGACGTGCTGGTGCTTCTGCTGCTCGCCGCGGCGATGATTTCCGCAGCGATCTGGCTGCAGGAGCGCGACACGGCGCTGCCCTACGAGGCGCTGGCGATCTTCGCGATCGTGATTCTCAACGCGCTGATGGGCTACATTCAAGAGGCTCGGGCCGAGCGCGCCGCCGCGGCCCTGCGGCAACTGTCCGCCACACATTCGAGCGTCATCCGCGACGGCGACAGACGGAGCATCCCGGCGGCCGAGCTCGTGCCCGGAGACATCGTCCTCGTTGCGGAAGGCGATACCATTCCGGCCGATGCGCGGCTGATCGAATCCGCCTCCCTGCAGACGGTGGAGGCCGCCCTCACCGGCGAGAGCCTGCCGGTTTCGAAGGACGTCGCGCCCGTCACCGGCACGCCCGAGCTCGGCGACCAGCACGATATGGTCTTCAGCGGGACCAATGCGGTCTACGGACATGGCCGCGCCGTCGTTACCGCGACCGGAACGCGGACCGCCATGGGGCGCATCGCCGGCATGCTGGAAAAAGCCCCGGACGAGATCACGCCGCTGCAGCGGGAGCTCGACCGCGTCGGCAAAGCGCTGGCGGTCACCGTTGTCCTGATCGCCATCGCGATGATCGGCACCATCTTCCTTGTCAGCGATGTCCGCGGCTTCTCGGAAATATTCGACGTGCTGATCCTCGGCGTCGCCCTTGCCGTCGCCGCGGTGCCGGAAGGATTGCCGGCGGTGGTCACCGCCGTGCTGTCGCTCGGCATGCAGCGCCTGGCGAAGAACAATGCGATCATTCGCCGCCTCGTCGCGGTGGAGACGCTCGGCTCGGCGACCGTCATCGCCTCCGACAAGACCGGGACGCTGACCCGGAACGAGATGACGGTGCGCCGGGTCGTGACGGCGAGCGGCGCCGCGAACCTGTCCGGGACCGGATACGCGCCGCACGGAGATGTGGAGTTCGTCGGCATGCCATCGCCCGGCGAGACCTTGCAGTTCGAGCTTGCGCGCGCGCTGACGGCCGCCGAGCGGGCCAATAATGCGATTCTGCAGCAGCGCGACGGCAACTGGTCCGTCCAGGGGGACCCAACCGAGGGGGCGCTGATCGTTGCGGCACGCAAGGCCGGCCTACTGTCGGAAGCCCTCAATGCGCGCTTCGCGAGGGTCGGCGAGGTGCCGTTTTCCTCCGAACGCAAACTGATGAGCACCGTCCATACCGATGCAGAGCAGCCCGAGCGTCTGATCATGGTGACCAAGGGCGCGCCGGACATTCTGCTCGCGCGCTGCACCGAGGAACTTGTCGGCCGGGACACCGTCGCGCTCACCGATGCGCGCAGGGCCGAGATCATGGCGAGCAACGACGCGCTCGCCCAAGAGGCGTTGCGCACGCTTGGCGTCGCCTTCCGCTCGCTGCCGGCCGATCGTCCCGACTATGACGCCTTCGAGGAGGATGCGGAGCACGATCTCGTCTTCCTCGGCCTGATTGGCATGATCGATCCACCGCGTCGGGAAGCGCGCGAGGCGGTGGCGCGGGCGCAGGCCGCAGGCATCCGCTCCATCCTGATCACCGGCGATCATCCAGTGACGGCGGCGATCATCGCCGCCGAGCTTGGCATCACCGCCGAAGGCCGCGCCGTCACTGGCGCGGAGCTCGCGGCCATGACCGAGGCGGAACTGGACCGAACCGTTCAGGAGGTCTCGGTTTATGCGCGTGTCAATCCCGAGCACAAGCTGCGGATCGTCAAAGCGCTGCAGCGCGCAGGAGAGACGGTGGCCATGACGGGCGACGGCGTCAACGATGCCCCCGCGCTCAAGGCCGCCGATATTGGCGTCGCCATGGGGATCACCGGCACCGACGTCTCCAAGGAAGCGGCCGACATGGTGCTGGCGGACGACAATTTCGCCACCATCGTCGCCGCCGTCGCGGAGGGGCGGGCGATCTTCTCCAACATCAGGAAGTTCCTGCGCTACCTGCTGTCGTCGAATATCGGGGAGGTCATGACCATGTTCTTCGGCATTCTCCTCGCCGATGTGATCGGACTGACCGGCGCGGCGACCGGCGGCGTCGTGCTCCCGCTCCTGGCGACGCAGATACTGTGGATCAATCTGGTCACCGACGGTGCGCCGGCGCTGGCTCTCGGTGTCGATCCCGCCGACGACGATGTGATGCGCCGGCCGCCACGCCCGCGCGGCGAAGGCGTGATCACGGGCCGGATGTGGGGTGGCATTTTCCTTGTCGGCGCGATCATGGCGGTCGGCACGCTGCTCGTGCTCGACGCCGCGCTGCCTGGAGGAATGATCGAAGGCACGGGCACGCTCGCCTATGGCCAGACCATGGCCTTCACCACTCTGGTGATGTTCCAGCTCTTCAACGTCTTCAATGCGCGCTCCGACAATCGCAGCGCATTCCATGGCCTCTTCACGAACCACTGGCTCTGGGGGGCCGTTGTGCTTTCGCTGCTGCTGCACGCTTTCGTGGTCTATACGCCCGTCCTGCAGGAGGCGTTCTCGACCGTCAGCCTGGGCGCTGGAGACTGGCTGTTCTGTGCCGCGGTGTCGAGTTCGGTGCTGTGGCTGTGCGAGTTGAGCAAGATCGCGACGCGAAGGATTGGCGGGGACACGATATCCGCCGGCGTCTCCGAACGATCAGCATGATCGCGGGTGGCCTGATCGATCGGGAAAGCGCGCGATGGAGGCCCCGCCCCATGGGGGATCCCCACCTGTCCCGCGCTGATCGCCGCCTCGGCGGCGGCGCGCTGAAGTGAGCGAGGATATCCTGATCGTTCGGCCATCGCCCATCGGCAACCATGGCCTTGATCAGGGCGATCTCCCAGCGTTCGAGCTTATTGCCCCCTGCGCACCGGCATCGCCGTCATTCCCCGTCTGTCTCGTCATCGGCCCTTGGCACGTCCCCGGTCTCACGGCGGCGGTGACGCCGGCCGGTCATATGTCGCCGAGAAGATGGTATCGGCGAGCCATCGCTTGAATTCAGGATTGTCGCTGAACTGTTTGAACAGTTCCGTGTCGTCCTTCATCAACCCAATGATGACGCTCCCGAGCGCCTTGTCGTGTTCAATGCGAGCGTTCTGCTTGTCTAAGTTCTGCTTTGCATTCTGATAGGCGGCGTTCGCGGCCACCTTGTTCGGAATCTCGTTTGCGATCAGTTGCCGGATGCGGTCGCCGTCCTCCCAGGCGATGTTCCCGAACAGATCGTTGAAACCGCGAATGATATTGGACAGCCGGTCGAGTTCAGGGTCCGCCTTGTGGCCGCCGCCATCGGTGGGAACAGGGTCGATCTCGGCATCTTGATCCGCCAATTGCACCCGCTGCGCGGCCTGCTTCTCGACCCGGTAGCTATCCATGTCGATCGCTTCGAGAATGCCCTTTGAGAGGTCCTCCTCCCGCGGAGCCGGCAGCTTGGGCGCGAGGAAATTCTGGAAGATCGAGAGTTTTTCCCATTCGGCGTTCGTGAACGGCAGGATGGCCGAGATGAAGGCGTACGTCCGGGCGAAGGCTTTCGCCTTGCCCTTGAAATCAACCTGCCCGTCTTCGACATAGAGGGCCTGTCGGCGCTCACCGCTGCGCGTATTCTCGTCAATATCGTGGGCACCATAGTCCGGCAGCCCTGACCCGACTTCGCAGTGGAACGCCTATCGACCGCCTTGGACAGAGCCGCACCTTGATGTGCTTTGAAATGTGCATATATTGTGCATGACACAAGCGAGGTTCTGCCATGGCCCAGGCTCAGCTAGCTCACACTGCAATGGTTTCCGGCTTCGTCGACAGCCTTCAGGAGCCCCGGACGCCCTATATCTCGCCGAAGCGCCTGTCTAAGGCACTCGGCGTCAACGTTGCCAACCTGGCCCAGCTCACCGGCGTTCATCGCAACACCTTGCGCAACCCCTCTTCCGAGCGGCTGCAGGGACGGATGCGCGAAATGGTGAAGGTGATCTCGGCAACCACGGAACTCACCGGGGATATCGACAAGGCGATTTATTGGTACCGGAACGAGCCGATCGCCGATTATGGGCATCGCACGGCGGCTGAGCTCGTGGCCGATGGCCAGGTAGAGGCGGTGCTGGCCTTCATCCGCGATCTCGAGAACGGAGCCCGTGGGTGAAGATCGCCCACCTCGGTCCGGACGAGATATTCCACCGCTATCTAACACCTAAATGGGCGTTCCTGCCGACGAGCGGCGCGGGTGCCGCTATAGATGGTGGCCGGTTTAACCGGCCCGGCGTCGAGGCTCTTTATCTCTCCCGCGCGCCGCAGACAGCCCTTGAAGAATACCGGCAAGGCGCCAGCATCACGCCGCCGGCAACCCTTGCCGCCTACACGGTCACGCTCGGCGAAGTCGCGGATCTGTCCCAGGGATTCGATCCGAGCGTCTGGGATGACGCCTGGAAGGACTGGGATTGTGCGTGGCGCCGCATTGCCCGCATCGACGGAAAAGTCCCTCTATCCTGGAGGCTCGCTGATCGAGTGATCACTGCCGGGCTTCGCGGCATCCTGTTTCCCTCACTTCGCCATGCCGGCGGCACCAACCTGGTGATCTTTCCAGCCAATCTTCTCGCTGACGACACGGTCATGGTCCACGATCCCGATCATCGGCTGCCGCAGGACCAATCATCGTGGTCCTAGGCTAACAGCGCGTTGACGAAGTCGTAGTCGCCTGATTCCGTCTGAACATCGAGATTCGGACGGGGCGTGTGGGATGGCGATGCGGCGGGAGACCGGGTCTCAGGGTGATCTGGTCGTGACATGGGCTGAGATGCCGCGGTCGCCGGGGCATGCCTTTTACGACAGGCTACAGAACTTGCTGATCGAAGCTGGGTTCGACGCCTTCGTCGAGGAGGTCTGCAAGCCGTATTACGCGCCGCGCATGGCGCGCCCTCGCTGCCGCCGGGCCGATATTTCCGCATGCACATGGTCGGGTATTTCGAAGGCATCGACAGCGAACGCGGCATTGTGTGGCGTTGCTCGGATTCCTTTTCGCTGCGAGATTTCCTGCGTCTGGCGAACCGGGACAAGGTTCCCGATCATTCGTGGTTGTCGAAGACGCGCTCGCGCCTGCCGCATGAGGCGCATGAGAAAGTGTTCGGCTGGGTGTTGAATCTCGTCGCCGCGCGCGGTCTGGTGAAGGGCGAGCGTATCGGCGTCGACGGTTCGACCATGGAAGCCAACGACGCGCTGCGACAGCGGCGAGACCTATCGCGCGATGCTGACGCGCATGGCGCAGGAGAGCGGCATCGAAACGCCGACGATCGACGATCTCATCCGGCTCGACCGCAAGCGGAAGGGCAAGAAGCTCTCGAACGAAGACTGGACGAGCACGACCGATCCGGACGCCAGGATCGCGCGGATGAAGGACGGGACGACGCATCTGGCTTACAAGCCCGAGCACGCCGTCGATCTCGACACCGGCATCATCGTGGCGGCCCCGATTCATCCGGCCGACGAGGGCGATACGACGACGCTCGATCCCACGCTGGAGGCGGCGGCGCGCAATCTCGCCGATATCGGCCTTGCGCCGACGCCCGAGGCCCCCTGCGAATTGGTGGCTGACAAAGGTCATCATTCACGCGAGGGGCTGAAGGACCTCGACGGCGGCGTCTGGAAGACGCGGATCGCCGAGCCGAAACCCTCGAAGGGGTATTTGCGGTGGCATGGCGATGAAGCGGCGCGGGAGGCCATTTACGCCAACCGCGCGAGGTTGAAATCCGGTATCGGGCGGGACGCGATGCGCCGACGCGGAGAAATGGTCGAGCGCAGCTTCGCCCATGTGCTCGATCGCGGCGGCATGCGCCGCGCGTGGTTGCGCGGGCGCGAGAACGTTCATAAGCGCTACCTGATCCATGTCGCGGGGTTCAATATCGGCATTCTGATGCGCGCGCTGTTGGGGCACGGGACGCCAAGAGAGGTTGCGAGCGCCAAAAACGCGTTTTTGTTCGTCATTCAGACCGATGTCGCGCTGGCCATCGTCATCAGCGCCGAAATCGACGGCGCACCGGCGTTCCTCGACATCGCGGCCGCGGCAGAGGCCACTTGATCGAACTGCCACTTCGTCACCGCGCTGCTATGCGGCCGGCCACGGACGAAGCTGCACCGCCAAGGCCCCAGAATCACACCGTTATTCGGGACGTTTGAACGCGCTCTCGCAATCGCCGGCGGTGAGGAACTCCCACATGCGCTCGCGGATGCGCCCGGACCAGGTCGCACGCTCCTGCGCCTGGCCCGCATTCAGCAGCAGGGACTCGGCCAGCCCGGCGGCGCGGCAATCCAGCTCGACCCGCGCCGCATCCTCGAAATACCAGGTCAGCACCACCGCTTCTTCAAGGCTCCCGCCGGCGGTGACGAGGCCGTTGCCGCGCAGCGCGATGGCGCGGGCCTCGCCCAGCTGCCGCGCCACCTCGGACGCCTGATGATCGGACCGCACCAGCTGCGGGTCCGGCCACAGCGGGGCACCGGGAAAGAAGTAGCTGCCGAACCCATGGCGCGCCCGCGGGGTGAGGCCGAGGCTGCCGAGGCTCATGGCCTTCGGTGGCATGGAGCGCACCACGCCGCCCACGTCCGGCCGGCGGCGATAGATCTCGCGATGGATCCGCACCTCGCCCAGCACCCCTTCGGGCAGGGCGCCGTCGAGGGGCACCACCGTGCAGGGCTCCCCCGCCTCCACCAGCCCGAGCGGGCGCGGCGGAGACACCAGGAACGAGCCCGCATCGAGGCGCATGCTGCAATGGCCGTAGGCGTGGACGAGACCGTGCCGCCCGAGCGCGCGGGCGGCGAGGCGGACGCAGCGCGCCGCGTCTTCCAGCGTCATTTCCGAAATTCCTGGATGTCGGGCTTGGCGCCCCACTGGCAGAAGCCGCGGGGCTCGAACGGAAACTGGCGCTCGCGATAGAGCAGCTCGTCGGCGATGGAGCCGACGCCGGAGGAATATTCGAACACCATGCCGTCCGGTCCCTCGAAGTAGAGGAAGCGGGCCGAGGAGGTGGGATGGCGCCCCGGGCCGAACACCATGCGCACCTGCCGGTCGTTCAGGAAATGGAACGAGCGCATGATGTCGTCGCCGGTCTCCACCTGGTGGTTGATGTGCTGGATGCCGGCCTTGGTGGACGGGAACAGGGCGATGGTATGGTGCACTTCGTCGATGCGCAGCAGCGGGGCATCGCCGATGCGGTCGCTGACCTTCGCGTTGCACACCTTGGTCCAGAATGCCTCGTCCCGCACCGGGTCGGTGCTGCACAGGCCGATATGGCTGAAGCCGGTGATGCCGGCATCGCGCACGCCGTGATAGCGCCGGCCGCTGAAGGCGGGGCGCCACACCAGCTCGATGAGGTTGCCGGTGGGATCGCGGAAGGCGACGAAGTCGCGCACCTTGCGGCGGTCGGCCTCCTCCGGCGTGCCGCGGGCCACGGCATGGCCGAGACGCTCGAGGGTCGCAGCGGCATCGTCGAGGTCCGCCCGCTCCGCCACCTCGAAGGCCGCCACGTGGAGAGCGGGATCGCCCTCGAAATAGCACAGGGTGTGCTCGCGCGCGTCCGACTTGAAATAGACCGCGTCGCGGGTGCGCTCGGCAACCTCTAGGCCGAGATAGTCGGTGGCGAACTGCGCCGCGCCGTCGAGATCCCGCGTGCCGAGCCGCACATAGGAAACGTCCTGCAGCCTGATCATGGCATTCCTCCCTGCCGGCCTTCCGGTTACGCGAATTCCGGAATGGCGCTTTCACTGCCCCAGGAGCAGAACGACCCGCGCTCCCTGGGGAACTGGCGCGGCCGGTGACGGGCCTCGTCGATGGCCCCCTCGCCTTCGGTGACGTAGCTGAACAGCACGCCGTCGGGCCCCGCGAAGGTGAGGAACATCTGTTCCGAAGTCGGGCGCCGGCCGGGTCCGTGGACGATCCTCACCTGTGACGCCTGCAGAAAATACTTGTTCTGCATCAGCTGGTTGACTCCTTCCACGCGATACTCGACGGCCAGCACGCCGGCGGTGGCGGCAGGATGGACGGCGAGGCGGTGGTGGGCGCCGCCATCGAAGCGGATATAGGCGGCGTCTCCGACCCAGTCGCTCACGCGGCCGCCGAGCAGGCGGGTCCAGAAGTCCCCGTCGGCCTCGCCGGCGGTGCCGCGCAGGGCGACCGCCTCCAGCCCGGTCACGCCGGAATCACGGGTGGGATGGAAGCGCCAGCCGCTCTGCATCGGCCGCAGCACCAGCTCGATGCGGTTGCCGCTCGGATCACGCACCGCGGCGAACGCCTTCACCTTCCGCAAGGCGGCTTCCTCCGCCGTGCCCGGCGTCGCTTGGATGCCGCGCTCGGCCAGCGCCGCAAGGGCCGCCTGGAACGCATCCTCGTCGCGGAGCTCGAAGCCCACCGCCTGCTCGGACGGATCGCCCGCCACATAGACGAGGGTGTGGTCGCGGAAATCGGATCGGAAGGTGGCCTGCTGCGGCGTGCGCTCCACCAGTTGCAGGCCGAGGATGCGGGTCGCGAAATCGGCCGCAGCCGGAAGGTCGCGGGTGCCGAGGCGCACATAGCGCAGCTGCTCGATGGTGATCATGGCGACCCCTCCCGTTGGGCCTCGTCGGTTTTTTGCGTGGCCTGCATCGCCGCCGGCCTGCGCCGGAAGCTCTCTGCCACTGTTGTTCGGCGCGCGGTGCCTTATACGTCCGGATTCCGCGGCCGGGTCGGCAGACCCCCTCCGAAGACCGTCCGCCATGCCCGCAGACCCTACATTATTGGCAGGCATTCGCCGATGCATGTCAACTTAATTTCGATATTTCATGAAAACGCCTTGCGTAAACCCCGGCAATTTGCATCATATTTCGAAATTGGCGGACGCCTCGGCGTCAGATTTTCGATAATTCGTCCGGCAGCCGCAACGGCCGCCCGTGGGAGGTGGATGATGCAGAGACCCGACGCGCCACCCCGCGAACGCACGCTTTCCGATCGCGCCTACAAGAGCCTGCACCGGGACATCATGTCGGGACGGCTCACGGCGGGCAGCAAGCTGAAGCTCGAAGGCCTGGTGGCCGAATACGAGGTCGGCATGTCGCCGCTGCGCGAGGCGCTGACCCGCCTCGTGGGCGATCTCCTGGTGGTGTCCGAGGGGCAGCGCGGCTTCTGGGTGGCGCCGCTCTCCGTCGCCGAGCTCGACGACGTGGTGCGGGTGCGCGCTCTGGTGGAGACCGAGGCCATCGGCCAGGCGATCCGCCTCGGCGACGCGGAATGGGAAGCCTGCGTCCGCCGCGCCTTCGAGACCCTCTCGGCGGTGGAAGCGCGCCTCCCGGAGAGCGCGGATGCGCTGCCGCAGGAGCTGATCGAGGAGTGGGAGAGCGCCAACCAGGCATTCCATGCGGCGCTCGTCTCGGCCTGCGGCTCGCCCTGGCTCATCCGCCTGCGCGACCTGCTGTACCGCCAGTCGGAGCGCTATCGGCGGGTCTCCCTGAACGTGTCGCGCCAGTGGCGGTCGGTGCACGAGGAGCACCTCGCCATCTTCAATGCCGCGATGGCGCGCAACACCCTGCGCGCCTGCCGGATGACCGAGGAGCATCTCGGCCGCACCGCCGACGAAGTGCGCCGGGCGATCCTCGCCCTCTCCGACGGGAGCGAAGGCGATGCGGCGGGCTGAGCCCCGCGGGGCGGGGCGCCGCCCCCGCGCTCCGGACCGCCCGCAGCGCCCCTGCACCCTCACGACCCTCAGGACCGCGCCGCCGGCGGGCCTCTCCACCGGAGACAGAAGATGAGCACCCCCGCCCACCAGATCATCACCGCGAGCCCGCCGCAGGCCGCCCATTTCATCGACGGGCGCTACGTCTGCGCCACCGGCGCGCTGTTCGAGAACCGCAATCCCGCCACCGGCGCCCTGGTCAGCCTGGTGCCGGAAGCCGACGAGAGCCAGGTGGACGACGCGGTCCGTGCTGCCCGCCGCGCCTTGAGCGGCCCCTGGGGCCGGATGAGCGAGCAGGAGCGCGCCGCCCTGCTGCGCAAGGTGGCGGACGGCATCATGCGGCGGTTCGACGATTTCCTGCGGGCGGAGATCCTCGACACCGGCAAGCCCAAGAGCCTTGCCGCGCATCTCGACATTCCGCGCGGCGCGGCAAACTTCAACGTGTTCGCCGACCAGATCATGGCGGTGGCCACCGAGAGCTTCCGCATGGCGACGCCGAACGGCGGCCAGGCGCTGAACTACGCCATCCGCGTGCCGCGCGGCGTCATCGCCGTCATCAGCCCGTGGAACCTGCCGCTGCTGCTCATGACCTGGAAGGTCGCCCCGGCGCTCGCCTGCGGCAACACCGTGGTGGTGAAGCCCTCGGAGGAGACGCCGACCACGGCGATGCTGCTGGGCGAGGTGATGAACGAGGCCGGCATTCCCCCCGGCGTCTACAACGTGGTCCAGGGCTTCGGCCCGAGCAGCGCCGGCGAGTTCCTCACCCGCCATCCCGGCGTGAACGGCATCACCTTCACCGGCGAGACGCGCACCGGCACCGCCATCATGAAGGCGGCGGCCGAGGGCGTGCGGCCGGTGTCGTTCGAGCTGGGCGGCAAGAACGCCGCCCTCGTGTTCGCCGACTGCGACCTGGAGGCGGCGGTGCAGGGCACCCTGCGCTCGGCCTTCGCCAATTGCGGCCAGGTCTGCCTCGGCACCGAGCGCGTCTATGTGCAGCGGCCGATCTTCGAGGCGTTCGTGGCCCGCCTGAAGCGCGCCGCCGAGGGGCTGAAGTGCGGCGACCCGTTCGATGCCTCCACCACCCTCGGCCCGCTGATCAGCCAGGAGCACCGGCGCAAGGTGCTGTCCTATTACGAGCGGGCGCGGGCCGAGGGCGCCGAGATCGTCACCGGCGGCGGCATCGCGGACATGTCCTCCCCGTTCGCGTCCGGATCGTGGATCGAGCCCACCATCTGGACCGGCCTGCCGGAGGAGTCCGTGGTCAATCGCGAGGAGATCTTCGGTCCCTGCTGCCACATCCGCCCCTTCGACGAGGAGGACGAGGCGGTGGCGGCGGCCAATGACAGCCCCTATGGCCTCGCCGCCGCCATCTGGACCCAGGACGTGCGCCGCGCCCATCGCGTCGCGTCGCGGGTGGAGGTGGGCATCGCCTGGGTCAATTCCTGGTTCCTGCGCGATTTGCGCACGCCGTTCGGCGGCTCCAAGCAGTCGGGCATCGGCCGCGAGGGCGGGGTCCACGGGCTCGAATTCTACACCGAGCTGCGCAACGTCTGCGTCCAGCTGTAACGCGCGACGCCAATAAAGGAACGCCCCATGCTTTCGGAAAGTGACCGTCACCGGGCCGTGGAGCTGCTGCTGGAGGCAGAGCGCACGCGCACGCCGGTGGTCCAGCTCTCCAAGACCTATCCCGCCATCGAGATCGAGGATTCCTACGCCATCCAGAGCGAGGTGACCCGGCGCAAGATCGCCGGCGGCGCGCGGCTGATCGGCCACAAGATCGGCCTCACCTCCAAGGCGATGCAGCAGTCCTCGCAGATCGACGAGCCCGACTATGGCCATCTCCTCGATTACATGATGATCGCCGACGGCGCCAAGGTTCCGCACGCCAACTACTGCGTGCCGCGGGTGGAGCCGGAGCTGGCCTTCGTGCTCGGCAAGCCGCTCAAGGGGCCGGGCGTGGGCCTGCTCGACGTGCTGCGCGCCACCGAATACGTGGTTCCCGCCATCGAGATCATCGACGCGCGGGTGCAGAACCCCCGCAGGATCTTCGATACGGTGGCCGACAATGGCGCGGCGGCCGGCATCGTGCTCGGCGGCCGGCCCATCGGCCCCATGGAGGTGGACCTGCGCTGGGTCGGCGCCGTGTTCTATCGCAACTCGGAGATCGAGGAGACCGGCCTTGCGGCCGGCGTGCTCGGGCATCCCGCGCTGGGCATCGCCTGGCTCGCCAACAAGGTGGGACCCTTCGGCATCACGCTGGAGCCCGGCCACGTCATGCTCTCCGGCTCCTTCACCCGTCCGGTCTGGGCCGACAAGGGCGACACGCTGCACGCCGATTTCGGCCCGCTCGGCGGCCTCGCCGTGCAGTTCGTCTGAGGGGGCCGCCATGGAGCTTCAGGTGAACGCATTCAAGGCGGCGCTGGTCGAGGGACGGCTGCAGATCGGGCTGTGGAGCAGCCTGTGCAGCAACATCGCCGCGGAGATCGTCTCCGACAGCGGGTTCGACTGGATCCTGTTCGATACCGAGCATTCGCCGAACGAGCTGCCCGGACTGCTGACGCAGCTCCAGGCCAGCGCCGGCGGGACCGCGACGCCCATCGTCCGGCCTGCCTGGAACGACGCGGTGCTGATCAAGCGCCTGCTGGACATCGGCGCGCAGACCCTTCTGGTGCCCTTCGTGCAGAGCGTGGAGGAGGCGCAGCGCGCGGTGGCCGCCTGCCGCTATCCGCCTGCCGGCATGCGCGGCATCACCGCCTCGGGCCGGGCGAGCCGCTACGGCCGCCGGGCCGACTATCTCAAGCGCGCGGACGAGCAGGTCTGCGTGCTGGTGCAGCTGGAGAGCGTCCCCGCCCTCGATGCCCTGGAGGCCATCGCCGCGGTGGACGGGGTGGACGGCGTGTTCGTCGGCCCGTCCGACCTCGCCGCCTCCATGGGCCATATCGGCAATCCCGGCCATGCGGAGGTGCAGGAGGCGATCCGGCTGGCGGGCGAGCGCCTCGCGCACCTCGGCAAGCCCGCCGGCGTCCTCACCGGCCGGGAGGACGAGGCGCGGCGCTACATCGAATGGGGCTACCGCTTCGTGGCGGTGGGGGTGGATGTGGGCATCCTCGCCAAGGGCGCCGATGCGCTGGCGAAGAGCTTCGCCGCGCGGTGACGGGCATTCAAGGTGTGAAGGTGAAGACCAAGTGGCGTTCAAGGTGAAGTGGAAGGCGTACGGGAACAATCAGAACAGCCCGACGAAAGCAATCCGTGCCACCGCAGATCAGGCGACGGCACGAAATCCGGTGGAGGAAAAGCCATGTTTCAGACCAAGGAACCACTGTCCGCGACCCCCGGCCGCCGCAGGTGGGCGAGCCGCCTGGGCGCTCTCGCCCTCGGGCTCATGACCCTCGCCGGCGCGAGCGATGCGGGCTTCGCCATGGACAAGGTGCGCGTCGGCGTCATCAACGCCATCAGCGACGGCACCTTCTACATCGCCTACGAGAAGGGCTTCTTCAAGGATGAGGGCCTCGACGTCGAGTTCATCCCGTTCAAGGCGTCGGCCCAGATGGTGGCGCCTTTGGGTGCGGGACAGCTCGATGTCGCCGCCGGCGCCGTCGCCGCCGGCCTCTACAATTCGGCCGCCCGCGGCATCGACATGAAGATCGTCGCGGACAAGGGCTCCATGCCTGCCGGCTACGGCTACATGCCGCTGCTGGTGCGCAAGGACCTGGTGGACAACGGCACCTACAAGTCCTTCGCCGACCTCAAGAAGATGAAGCTCGGCAGCCAGTCCATCGGCGGCAGCGCGGCCTCCACCCTCAACGAGGCGCTGGTCAAGGGCGGCCTGAAGTTCT
This sequence comes from Xanthobacter pollutisoli, assembly GCF_040044995.1. Taxonomy (NCBI): domain Bacteria; kingdom Pseudomonadati; phylum Pseudomonadota; class Alphaproteobacteria; order Hyphomicrobiales; family Xanthobacteraceae; genus Xanthobacter; species Xanthobacter pollutisoli. The sequence goes on along the minus strand of NZ_JBDZDP010000016.1, from coordinate 24,882 downwards.
CCGACATGGACGTGGTCTATCTCGGCCATGCCGAGCTCGCCCTCGCGCTGCAGAACAAGGCCCTGGGCGCCGCCTTCGTCACCGAGCCCCACGCCTCCCGCGCGGTGCTGGAGGGCAGCGCCGTGCGCGTCGCCGGCGGTGACGAGGTCTATCCGGACGACCAGCTCGCCGTGGTGCTCTACAGCGGCGATTTCGCGAAGAACAAGCGCGACGTGGCGACGCGCTTCATGCGCGCCTACATCCGCGGCGCGCGCTTCTACAACGACGCCCTGCGCGACGGCCATTTCGCCGGAAAGACCGCCGGGGAGGTGATCCCGATCCTCGCGAAATATACCGAGGTGCAGGACCCCGGGCTGTTCAAGGTGATGACGCCGAACGGTGTCGATCCGAACGGCAAGGTCAACGTGGCCAGCCTGAAGAAGGACTTCGAGTTCTTCAAGACGCTTGACCTGATCAAGGGTCAGGTCAATCTGGACAGCGTGATCGACATGAGCTTCTCCGACGCGGCGGTGTCCACCCTCGGCCCCTACAAGCCGGCGCTGTAATCCGCCGCGCGATCGCGCGTCCCGAACGATGGCGGCGTGCCGGAGAAACCGGCGCGCCGCTCAGGCCGGGGTCCGCTGCCTGGCGTCGCGGCGCGGCGCCGCCGCAAGGCTCGCCCGCACCGCCTCGACGGTGCGCTCGATATGCAGGCGCACCATGTCGAGCGCCGCAGGAACGTTGCGGGCGAGCGACGCCTCCATCAGGGCGCGGTGCTCCGCGTGCACGTCGCGCTGCGGGGCCGCGTGCTCCTGCTTCAGCGCGGCCCGGCGGTAGCGCTCGTGATGGGAATAAAGCTGCCTGCCCAGGTTGTTCAGCCATTTCGAGCCGCTGGCGGCCACCAGCGCGTCGTGGAACTCGCGGTTGCGCGCTTCCCATTCGTCGAAGTCGACCGCGCCGTGCGCGCGCCGGGCCGCCTCCATGCGGTCGAGCTTGTGGAACGCGCTCACCACATTGGCTTCCCAGGCGTAGTCACCCTCCAGGATGGACCGGCGCACGGCTTCCGATTCGAGCATGATGCGCACGTCGGAAATGTCCTGCAGCTCCTTGATGGTGACCGGCGCGACGCGGAATCCCCGCTGCTGCTCGATCTGCACCAGCTCCTCCGCGGACAGGCGGGACAGCGCCTCGCGGATGGGGGTGGGCCCGACCTGGTAGGCGGCGCGCAGGGTCTCGATCTTCAGCTTCGCCCCGGGTTCGAGGACGCCCGAAAGAATGTCCCTGCGGATCAGCTGATAGGCGGTCTGCGAGAGCGTGCCGACGGTTTCGGTGTCGGCGGGGTGCGCCTTGCTGTCGGACATGGATCCCTTCTTTCGGTCATTCCGGCGGGTCGCGCGGTGTCGGCGACAGGGCCGCGATCTCGACGAGCTCGCCCTTCACCTGCTCGATATGGCTCTTGAGGCAGGACACCGCCAGATCGACATCGCCGGCGAGCACGGCGCGCACGATCTGGTCGTGCTCGTCGGACAGGTGTCGCGGCACCACGCCGCGGGACAGGAGGCGATGGCCGTAGCGCTGCGACTGGTGGAACAGGCTGACGAGGAAGTCGCGCAGGCGCGGCGACGGGCATCCGGAGCACAGAGCGAGGTGGAACGCCCGGTTGGCGGCCAGCCACTCGCCGAATGCGGCGCTGTCGCGCTCGATGCGGTTGAGCAGGTGCAGGCTGGCGACGACGCCGGCCTCCCAGTCCACGCTGGTGTGCTGCATGGAATAAGTGAGCGCATGGCTCTCCAGCACCGACCGCGTGGTCATGATGTCGGTGATGTCCGCGACCGACATGGAGGCGATGCGGAAGCCCTTCTGGCCCTCCTCCACCACGAGGCCCTCGGCGAGGAGGCAGGAGAGGGCCTCGCGCACGGTGCCGAGGGAGGTGCCGTAGCGGGCCCGCAGGTCCTCGATGCGCACCTTGGTATCGGGCGCGAACTCGCCGCGCAGGATCGCGTCGCGCAAGAGGCGCACCACCGCCTGCAGCGGGCTCTTCCCGACGCTACGGATCCCGGCGACTGAGACATCCATGTTTCGCATCGGCGTCCAACCATGAGCATCGTTCAAGGGGCGATCACCGCCCCTGGGTAGCAAACCCGCCCCGGACCGCAAGCCCGGGCCGGCCGGCCATCAGTTCCGCTTGCTCCAGGGCACGAGCCAGGCCTCGAGCTCGTTCAGCACGATCGTCAGCAGGAAGCCGATGAAGGCGATGACCAGGATGCCCACATACATGGTCTCCACCGCCAGCACTTCCCACGAATTCCAGATCATGAAACCGAGCCCGCGGTTGGCGCCGACCATCTCGGCGAGCGCGATCAAGACCAAAGCGAGGCCCGCCCCGAGCTTGATGCCGGTCATGATGAACGGCAGGGCGCCGGGCAGCGCGACGGTGCGGAACATCTGCCAGCGGGTGGCGCGGAAATGGGTGCCCACGTCGAGATAGATCTTGTTGATCGACAGCACGCCGGCGGTGGAGTTGATCACGATGGGATAGAACGCGCCGATGGCGACCATGGCGATCTTGGAGCCCTCGCCGAGGCCGAAGATCAGCAGCATGAGCGGCAGGATGGCGCTCTTGGGCACGGGATAGGTGACCGCGATCAGCGGATCGACGATCGCCCGCAGCGGCCGCGACATGCCCATGGCGATGCCGAGGAAAAGCGCCGGCACGCCACCCACGAGACAGCCCAAAGCGAAGCGCTGGAGGCTCGCGAGCGTGTTCTTCCAGAGCGTGCCGTTGGCCACCAGCTCCTCGAAATTGGCGAAGATCCGGCTGGGGGCGGGAAAGAAGCGCTGGTCGATGACGCCGAGCTCCGCCGCCACCTGCCAGATCAGCAGCAGCACCACCGGCGAGATGAACATCATGATCCGCTCGCTCATCAGGAAGCGCAGCGAGATGGTCCGGCGCCGGTCGTCGGCGGAGCACACGCTCACGAACGTGGCCGGCGCGGAGGCCGATAGCTTGGTCATGTCCTCACCTTTCCCCTTGGGTGCTGCGGTGTCCCGGCGGCGGGCGCCGGCACCGTCTCTGCCTTCATTGCTTGGCGCTGACGCGGCTGTCGTCCTGCGCCCGGGCCTGCTGCACCTCGTCGCGCAGATAGCCCCAGATGCGGTAGACGAACTCGGCGTAGGCCGGGGTCGCGCGCAGCTCCAGCACGCTGCGCGGCCGTTCGAACGGCACGTCGATCATGGTCTTGATGCTGCCGGGCTGGGCGGTCATCACCATCACCTGGTCGCCCAGCGTCACCGCCTCGTCCACGGAATGGGTGATGAACAGGACCGTCTTCTTGGTCTCGTCCCAGATCCGCAGCAATTCCTCCTGGAGCAGGGTCTTGTTCTGCTCGTCGAGGGCGGAGAACGGCTCGTCCATGAGCAGGATCTCCGGGTCGTTGGCGAAGGCGCGTGCGATGGACACACGCTGGCGCATGCCGCCGGAGAGCTGGTGCGGATAGCAGTGGGCAAACTTGGTGAGGCCGGTGCGGTCGAGATAATGCCCCACCTGCGCGCGGATCTCCGCCTGCGGCGCATGGCGCAGGGTGAGAGCGTAGGCGGCGTTGTCCCACACCGTCATCCAGGGAAAGATGGAATCACCCTGGAACACCATGGACATGCGCGGCAGGCCGGAACCCGAGCGGGCGCATTCCACACGCCCCGCGCTCGGCCGGTCGAGCCCCGCCAGCATGCGCAGCAGCGTGGTCTTGCCGCAGCCCGAGGGCCCGACGATGACGAAGAACGTGCCCTCGGCTATCTCCAGCGACAGGTTCTCGATGGCGGTGAAGGCGCGCGGGCCCTCGCCGAACGCCTTGCGCAGGCCGACGAAGCGGACCTTGGCCGCCCGCGCCACCGGCAACGGCACCACGCGGTCCACCGGCGGCTGCCGGCGCTCGTCCATGTCCACTCTCGCAGCTCCCGCATCCATGCTGGTATCTCCTGCTTGCTCTGTGCGTCGGCGCGGTCAGGCCGCGGAGGGAAGAAAGCGCTCGGCGAAGATGTGCCGGGCCGGATGGTTCGACTGGTCGAGGAACGCCCGCGCCGCCTGCACCATGGGCGGCGGGCCGCACAGATAGACCTGGGTCTCGCCGCCCTCCAGCATCTGCGGTTCCAGCAGGCCGGTGACGTGCCCGACGGTGCCGGCATAAGGCGGGCTCACCACCGCCGTGCGCACCTCGATGGGCAGGTCGCCGGAAAGCTCCGCGAGGCGGTCGAGGCCGAACATCTCGCCGGCGGTGTTGGTGCCGTAGAGCACGGTAATCTTCGCCGGCCGCGGGCCGCCGCCAGACTTGATATGGGCCAGCATGGACAGCATGGGGGCGAGCCCGGTGCCGCCCGCCACCATGAGCAGGGGCCGGTCGGTGGGGCGCAGGAAGAACTGTCCGCGGGGCGCGCTGATCTGCGTGCCGATGCCGGCGGCCGCACCCGCCGCCAGCCAGTCGCTCATGAGGCCCCGGTCGAGGCGGCGGATGAAGAATTCATGGCCTCCGCTCGCCAGCGGCGCGTTGGCGAAGGAATAGGACCGCGCCCGCCCGGTGCCGGGCACCTCGATGTTCACGTACTGGCCGGGCAGGAACGCCATGGGCACGCCGTCGGCCTCGTTGAGGACGAGCCGCACCACGTTCTGCGCCACCTCGTCCAGCTCGGACACCACCACCGCCCGCGCCGCTGCGTCCTTCAGGGCGATGGCGCCCGAGGGATAGGGCATTTCGAGCACGCAGTCGGAGGTTGCCCGCATGCGGCAGGCGAGCACGCCGCCGCGGGCCTGGTCCTGTGGCGTCAACGCCTCGTCGGAGAAGTCGAGAAGGTCATAGGTGCCGGACACGCAGGTGGCCGCGCAGACCGCGCAGGCGCCTTCGCGGCAATCGGTCTGGATCGGCACGTTTTGGCGGGCGGCGGCCTGGTAGACCGTCTCCCCGGGCCCGGCGGCGACCACGCTGGTGACCCCGTCCTCGAAGATCAGGGTGATGTGATGCTGTGTCATCGGTCCACCGGATGTCTCAGGCCGGGATCAGGACGGGCTTGAGCGCCTCGCCCCGGCGGATGAGCTCGAAGGCGTGCTGCCCCTCGGACAGCGGCAGCACGTGGCTCAGCACCGGCGCGAGGTCGATCCGCCCGGAGCTGTAGAGCGCCCACAGGCGATCCCAGCTCTGCCAGATCCGCCGGCCGTGGATGGTGTAGATCACCGGGCACTGCAGCAGCCACCGGGTGAGGTCGAGGGTGACCGGGTTCGACGGCGCCGCCACCATGCGGAAGTCGCCGCCCTTGGTCAGGCATTGCAGCGCGGCGGCAAAGCCCTGTTCCGAGCCGGAAAACTCCATCGCCACCTCGACGCCGTTGCCGCCGGTCATGGCGCGGACCTCCTGCTCCACGTCGCAGGCGGTGGGATCGAGCGCCGTGTCGGCGCCGCAGCGCAGCGCGGCCTCGCGGCGCAGGGCGAACGGCTCGACGGCGATGACCCGGCTCGCCCCCAAGGCCCGGGCGGCGGCCACCGCCATCAGGCCGATGGGCCCGCAGCCGCTGATCAGCACCGGCAGCCCCTCGACGCCACGGCCCTCGCAGCAGGCGTGGACGGCGATGCCGAGCGGCTCGAACACCGCCGCGATCTCGAACGGCACCGGAGCGGGATGCACCCAGGCGATCTGTTCCGGCACCGCCACGTAGCGGGCGAAGGCACCGTCTATGTCGATGCCGGGATAGCGCGTCGCGACGCACAGGTGCGCCCGGTCGGTGCGGCACTGGTGGCAGGTGCCGCAGAAGATGTGGCTCTCCAGCGAGACGTGGTCGCCCACGCGCACCCGGGTGCAGCCTTCGCCCACCGCCTCCACCACGCCCGCCGCCTCGTGGCCGAGGATGCGGGGCAGGTGCATGCGCCGGGCCATACGCGGGGCCCAGTTGTAGATCTGGATGTCGGTGCCGCAGATGCCGGCTGCTTCGACGCGCAGCAGGATTTCGCCGGGTCCGGCCTCGGGCACGGGTCTGTCCACCAGAGCAAGGCCGTTCAGCCCTGCCGCCACCTTGGAGATTGCAAGCATCCCGCCCTCAGATCTGGAAGATGTCGATGGTGCCGTCGATCATGTCTTCGAGCAGAATGATCTTCTTCTTGCGGATGCGCAGGCCGTCTTCGGTATGGGCCAGCGTCAGGTCGTACCAGCCGCTGCGCACCATCTTGCCGCGGCGCCCGTCGGCGGAGACCACCGCCCATTTCGCGGAGACGAGGATGTCGCCGTTCTCCGCTGCCCCCACGATGCGCACGTTGCCGATCAGGTGCGAGGTGCGCGCCAGCGGCAGCGAGGCGTAGGAATCGCGCGAGGTGATGCGGAACAGGCGCGCCTCCAGTCCGGCCTTGCCCTTGATGTAGATCATGTTGACCTCCATCTCCGGGTCTTCGATCAGGCTCTCCTCGTTGCGCCAGGACGGCACCCAGTAGAGGCAGTCGTCGGCATAGAGCTGGGTCCACTGGTCCCATTGCTGGCGGTCGAGCACGTCCGCCTCGAGGAAGAGCAGCTGCTCCACGGCTTCGAGCGACACGGCGGGGGCGGCCGGGGCGGCGGGCGCGGGATGGGCGAAATGCTGGTTCATTGGGCGCTCACTTCCTTGATCCAACGCCGGTAGAAGCTGTTGTAGAGCGTTTCATTTTCCCAGCTGGGGTTGCTGGCCACCGGGTGGGCGCCGAGCGGCGCGATCTCCGCATCGGGACCCGGCGTCGCGAGGTCGGCCCCGCGGTCCACGTGGTTCCAGCGCGCGGTGGTGCCGAGCGAACCGCGCTGGATGTCCTCGAGCGCGGCCATGTCGTCCGGCGTCGCCATGCCGGTGATCATGTAGAAGTCCTCGAACTTGCGCAGCCGCGCAGCGCGCGCCTCCCGCGGCTCGCCCTTCGGGGCGATGCAGTAGACCCGCGCCTCGGTACGGTCCGGGGCGAGCGGGATGAGCACGCGGATCTGGGTGGACGGCTGGTCCATGAGATGGATGCTCGGAAACACCAGCAGGTTGCGGCCGCGGCGCAGCATCCATTCGATGCGATCGTCGGGGAAGCGCTCCTGAAGCTGCGGCAGCGAGGCGGACAGCGGCGCGGCGCCGACATTCTCGCGCTTGGCCCAGATCACCATGTGGCCATTGCCGAGATCGTAGCAGCCGGTCTGCACGGTTCCCGCGATGCGTCCGGCCTCGGTCTTGGACATGCCGGTGGAGGGCTGCAGGGATTCGCGCTTGGCGATGGCCCCGGCGAAGACACGGTGGACGGTGGAGACGTGGTAGCCGTCGACGCCGTTCTCGGCCTGGAGCTTCCAGTTGCCGCGGATCAGGTAGGTCTGTCCGCCGGGCACCACCTCCATGCCTTCGGGGGACTGGTCGGCGAGGAGGTCGATGAACACCTTGGCCTCGCCCAGATGGTCGGCGAGCGGCTCCACGTCGGCGTTCAGCGAGGCGAAGACGAAGCCCTTGTAGACATCGACGCGGGGCACCGGAACGAGGCTGAAGCGCGACTTCTCGGCGCCGTTGGGCCAGCCGGTCTTCTCGTTCTTCACCTTGACGCAGCGGCCCTCGGGATTGAAGCACCAGCCGTGGAAGCGGCAGGTCAGCGTGCGGGCATTGCCGCGCCGCATGGGCGTCAGAACCGCGCCGCGATGGGAGCAGGCGTTGATGAAGGCATTGACCGAGCCGTCCTTGGCGCGGATCGCATAGACCGGCTGGCGCCCCATCGCCGTTGAATAATAATCACCTTCGTTGGCGATCTGGCTTTCATGGCAGATATACACCCACCCGGCCTCGAATATCGTTTTCATCTCGATATCGAAGATGTCCTGAGCGGTATAGATCGATCTATCGACCTGAAATACGCCGCCGTTTTCCTCGACGAGGCCGGATAGAGGCGCATGTTTGTCATGAATATTCATGTCAGACCGTTTCCTTCCCGTTGTCTTATGGGCGCTGGCGGCGCCTCGTTTCTGGCGTGCACACATTCGGACGGAGGACGCCCCGGACCAAGGACACCCTGCTGCGGCACCGCTCGCTTGGCAGAAAACAAAGACCAAGCCTCATGGATAGTCAACGATAATTTTTCATTTTTTATTATTTTACAGTTTTATCGTTTTTATGTCGGTTTTCACTTAGAGCGGCAGCCGATCGGACGAAATCGTTTGGGCTTCCCAAATCAGAGCCGAGGTGATTCATATGTGGACTCCTCCTATGGTAAGGGCTTTTTGTCGGATGGGTTTGATCAGTCTCCCACCTGACCGCCAGCGCAGCAGCACTGCTTGCCGAAACTGACGAGCGACGCATTCGAGCGATACGATCACGCCGCTGGGTTCTCTACCCGCGCGCCAAGCAGGCGCTCGACCGGCTGAGTGGCCTCCTCGACCATCCGCGAGGCACGCGCATGCCCTCGGTCGCGATCTATGGCGACAGCGGTATGGGAAAGACCATGATTATGAAGCGGTTCCGGGACGAGCACCCGCCGAGCTTCAATCCACTGACAGGCACGCTAAAGACACCGGTCCTGGCCATGGAAATGACCAGCCGTCCCGGCGAGCGACGGTTCTACTCCGAACTACTTACCCTTCTCGGCGCGCCGCAGCGGCCTCGCGCCGACATCGCCCAGATGGAACAGGCGGCGTTGCGGATCATGGAAGCGATCGGCGTGCAGGTGCTGGTCATCGACGAGGTGCACAACATCCTCGCCGGATCCTACCGCGAGCAACGCATCGTCCTGAATACGCTCCGCTTCCTCAGCAATCGTCTGCAGATCTCCCTGGTCTGCTTCGGTGTCAACGAGGCGCGGGAGGCCATCAGTGGTGACGTCCAGCTTGCGCGCCGGTTCGAGCAGTTCACCTTGAGCCGGTGGGCTGCAAACGAACAGTTCGAGACCCTGGTGGCCTCGATCCTGCGCAACACGCCGCTGCGTCGACCCTCGGTGCTTACGCCGAAATCGCTGCGACGGATCCTGCAGATCACAGAGGGTATCACCGCCAGCATCTTCCACGTGATCAACAGCCTGGCCGTCGAAGCCATCGAGAGCGGCCGCGAGCACATCAACGACGAAGCCGTCGAGAACTGGGAGCCAGAGTTCGATGCCGAGGCGGCATTCGCATGATTGAGAACCCACCGCCACGGCAGTTGCCGGTGTGCTTGCCGCCCCATTCTGATGAACTCCTGTCCTCCTGGATCAGTCGCCATGCCGCCTTCTACGCGGTCCCTCCGCTTGTCATGCTTCGGCATTGCCTGCCGGAGGCCTCCGCGTTGCGCGCGGCCGATCTCCATCTAAGCAGTGATCAGGAAATCCGCCTGGCCAACATATTCGGCACCGAACCGGCCGTGGTGCGTCGAATGATCTTCACAAATGTCGCGCAATCATCGCGTCGGCTCATCGCCACGCGGCCAACGCAGGTCTGCACGAGTTGCAGCCCGGGACATGCGGAACCGGCGCCGATCCTGCGAAGCCAGCTTCTGGGGTGGCGTATTACGTGCGCTTTGTGTGGAAACCAACTCCGGGATGCCGGCGGTCGCGAACTCGCCTCCCCTTTCCGGCAACATCGCGTTGCGGCCGTTCATGGCGAAAGGCTGCTCGACGATGAAGCCGAACGGGGTATCGGAACCTGGACATCACCAGCCGACATTGCTCGGCTTCTCCTGATGCGACGCGTTCCAACGCTTGTACCCCGCGAGCACGACCTCTGGCGCTTCCGGCTGCTCGGCGCAGTCATCCCCGATCTCGACCATGTCATCGCCGAGCGACAGGAGAACCTGCCTACACCTGCAAAGCCGATCCTGCCGCTCCACCTGCGGCCGGCTCTGCTCGCCGGCGTTGCCATCGTCGAGCGTGCCGGACCGGAGATGCTCCGGATGCTACGGGGGCACATGATGGGTGACAACAGGGTCCGGTTCACTGACGCCACCGAGAACATGATAGCCCGAGGTCGTAAGTGGAAAGCTTCATCGCAGATGCACTTAATTTGAGAATCATGCAGCAATGATTCTCACAATTAGGTGCCAAGCTTGAGCCTAACCGTCACATTCTTACAATTAAGTGCCAAGCGACAGCTGACGGCAGACAGCGGCCTTTCGATTCTTCAATGGTACCCCGTCTCTCAATTTTCGTATGCATGTTGTGCGACGAATGCAGCCGCCCGCCAGCTGATGGTTGCCGATTTCGCAAGTCCTCCGACATAGCCGGAGCGGACACCTCCTTCCAGACCTCCGGTGCAGCAGCCCGATGCGTAAAGTCCTGTAATGGCATCGCCGCTTTCGCGCAGCACGCGGCCATGCGCATCGATCGCGATGCCGCCCATGGTGAAGGTAATGCCGGGAACCAGCCGGACCGCATGGAACGGCGGATGCTGGATCGCCAGGGCATTCGCGGCGGTTCGCGGCGGCGTAAGCGCGCTAGCGGTGCCGAGGGCGAGGGCCTCGTTGTAATCTGCGATGGTGCGCTCCAATCCGAACGGGTCCACGCCCATACGCATGGCCAAGTCGCGAAGCGAGTCGGCGGATTCGATCGCGCCGCCCGACAGCGCCAGATTGGGATTGGCGGGCAGGATGAACTCGGTGGCTGGCCCTTGCCAGACGGCCCGGTCGAAGACCACCACCGTTGCCTGAGGATCAGGCAGGCGTGCCAAGCAGTTGGTCATATAGACCCCGCCCAGGCCTTCATCCATGACACGGCGACCGCTGCGGTCGACGACAATCGCGGCGCCGGCCACCGAATCTATGATCGGATATGGCCAAAGGCGTTCGTTGTGCAGGGCGTCCTGACACAGCAGATGGCCGTAGATGCTCTCCATCCCCGTCAGCGCCGCGCCGGCCTCCGCCGCGAGCGCGATGGCATCGCCCCGGCTCACGCCCGCGCCGCGCTGCTTCAGCCGCTCGGGCGCCGGGCTGACATATTGTTTCAGCATGTCGAGATTGGCTTGGAACCCGCCGTCGGCAAGCATCACGACATCGGTCTCCAGGCGGCCAACCTGCCCCGCGCGCACATATTCCACGCCCGCGCACCGGACGCCGTCCATCACCAGCCCAACCGCTCGGGCCCCCAGCAGGATCCGGCCGCCGCCGGCGATGAGGTGCGCCCGCAGCGTCCGAAGCAGGACATCTCCGCCGCGGCCCTGCCAGTTCAGCCCGGCCTTCATGAAATGCGGCGGTGCCAGAATATGCTGGCGCCATGCGTCCGGCCCCGCCTTCATCAGCCGCACGCCCTTGCCGCCGAGCCACCGCACGGCGCTTCGCGCATCTTCGGCGACCGCATCGACCAGCGCATCGACGGCAAAGCCCGCTGTGGTCACCCTGATCGCCGCTGCGAGCTCCGGTGCGGGCTCGTCGATGTCGTGGAAGCAGATGTGGAAGGCGCCGCCGGTAAACCGGCTGTTGCAGCGGTAGAGGGCATCCTCGCCCTGCTCGAGGAGCACCACGTCGCAGCCGAATTCGGCGGAGCGCACCGCGAACACCATGCCGGCGATGCCACCGCCGACGACAGCCACGCGCAGGGGGCGGCGACGGACCGAAGCTGCCGCATTCATTTCGGCAACAGCATATCGGTGATGAGCTCGACCATCTCCACCAGGGTGCGGCCGACCACGAATACGATAACGCCTAGCACAACGCAGGCCAGGCCCGGAACCCAGTCCGTCATCTGCTGGATCATGACCAACCCGGCCGCGAGCAGGAGGATCGCCGCGAGCGTCACCAGAACCCGACCGTGGCGGGTTACAAAGCGCAGCATGGGATAGTGAGGGATGTTCAGTGGCAACGTATCCAAGGCCGCTCTCCCCATTTATCTTGCGATTACCGACGTGCCGGGACGGTCTGCGACCGGCAGCCGGATTCTCTTCAGGCCAAGCCGAGGAGGCGGCCGAATCCTGGTATGTTGTCCTTGCAATCGGCGAGGCGCAGCATGTGCCATAGGGTGGCGGTGGTGGAGGTGACGACCGGCTTGCCGATCTCCGCTTCGATGGTTGCCGCCACGCGCTCCGAATGCGTGTTGAGGCAGGTGATGACGAGGATATCCGCGTCCGCGGACCAACCGCGCCGCGCCAGATCCAGCAGGTCCGCGGCGGTCGGCGTCGCGAGCGCGAACGTCCTCGATGCCGAGGTGGGCGGAACTGACGACGTGGAGACCGGCCTGCTCGAAGAATTGGCGATCCAACGTGTCCACCTCCTCGGTATAAGGCGACACGACGGACATCCGCCGGCCCCCCAGCGCCGCGATGGCACTCAGCAAGGCGTGGGTAGCCGAGGTTGCCCTGGCCCCGGTTTTCACTTCGATCTCGTGCCGCAGATGCGCGTCATAGGCTTGCCCCTGCACCACGCTGGAGGCCGTGCAGCAATAGGCGACCACATCGAGACGACAGTCCGAGAGCTGGCGGACGGCCGACATCCCCTCGTTCCGGTCCATTTCGATGATGCCCGCGGGCGTCAGCTTGGTCGGGATCAGCATGCGCGCCGCATGAACGTTCACGCCCTCCGAACGACGCGAGAGAACCAGGGCTCGACCACGGTGTTGACGCTGGGCAGGACGACGCCGAGCCGAACCGGGCCTTCCATCTGCTCCGCCATCTCTGACCTCCTGTCGTAACGGTTCCGTGCCGTGAACGTTTGCCCTAGCCCGTCTGAACCACATGAGCCAGACGGCGCGCCGCCGCCAGACTGGCTCCCGCCGGGGCCGGAACGCGTCCCAGGGCACCATCGCGTTCAGCTTCACCAGCGGATCTGCCTTCGCGTCCAGCCCCGCATAGCGCTTCGAAACGTCGAAGAAGCCCATCTGGCCCATAAATCACAACCTCAAATCTGTGCCACTGGTGCTGACGGCGGACACCCGCTATGAGCGCCGCTCGATGCTGATCACCGCAAATCAGCCGTTCGGGGAATGGAATCGCATCTTCCCCGACCCCGCCATGACCCTCGCGGCCGTCGATCGCCTCATCCACCATGCCACCATCTTCGAGATGAACCTCGAAAGCTACCGACGACGTGCGGCACTCCCGCGACAATCGAAGGCGGGACTCCGCATCCAGCGGTTCACGCCGCATGCAAGGTTAGCAAACGGCCGTAGCCTTCTACTTGGTCCGCGCGTCCGGCGAGTCGGAGCATATGCCACAGCATCGATGTGGTGGAGCTGATGACGGGTTTCCCGAGTTCGCGTTCAAGCTGTCCTACAGCGAAGTGGGAATGAAGGTTGAGACAGGTGATAATGAGAGCGTCTGCTTCCGGTCGCCAGCCGTGCCGCGCGAGAGTTACGATCTGCGCTTTGCCGGGCTCGGCCAGATGGAACGTGTCGGTAATGCTGAGATTTGCCGAGCCAACCACGTCCAGACCCGCATCGGCGAAAAAGTGATGCTCCATCGCATCAATGTCGTCGGTATAGGGGGACACGATCACGACCCTTCGCGCCTTGAGTGCAGAGAGCGCGCTCAGGATGGCATGGGTGGCCGTGGTCGCTTTGGCGCCCGTTTCCCGTTCGATTTCTTGCCGCAGATGCGCGTCATAAGCTTGGCCCTGCACCACACTGGAGGCTGTGCAGCAATACCCGATCACCGCAGGCCGACAGCTTGCCATCTGCCGCACCGCCAGCGTGCCCTCGGACCGATCCATTTCAATGATGCTTTCCGGAGAGAGCGTCGGCGGAATCAGCATGCGAGCGGCGTGCAGGTTGATGTCCGTGGGCAGCGTGCGCGAGAACCACGGCTCGACCACCGTATTCACGCTCGGCAGGATAACGCCCAGGCGTAAGGGGCGGACATCGTCCGCGAGGGGCGAAGACATGAGCGGTGACCTCCTCGAATCGGCGTTGCCTTAGGCAGTGCGGGTAAGGCTGCGCCCGAGCAGATCGAGCAGCATCTCGCTGGCCCCCTCCCCCACGGGGCCGAGACGCGCGTCGCGCCACAGCCTTTCCGCCCGGAACTCCCGGCAATAGCCTGCGCCACCGTGCATCTGAAGCGAGGCTTCGGTGGCAAGCGTCGCGACCTCGCTGGCGCGGAGCTTCAGCATCCCGGAAAGAATCCCGAACTCCGGCGCGAACGGGTCCTCCATTCGTGCAACTCGCCACATGAGGGTATTGCAGAGAACGAAGGCGCTTATGACCTCGGCGACCTTGAACTGCGCCGTCTGGTATGAGGTTACCGGCCGGCCGCGGATCTTTCGCTCCGCCCCGTAGGCAAGCATGTCGAAGATAGCTGCCTGGGCGATTCCCAGCAGATGCGCGGCAACGCTCGGCCGGGACTTGTTGAGGCCGGTCTGGAGAATGGAAAGGCCTGTGCCCGGCTTGCCGATCAGGTTCGCGCGGGGAATTCGCACGTCGCAATAGCCGAGCATTGTGGTGCTCGAGGCACGGTGACCGACCTTGTTCTCGCGCCGGCGGACTTCGAGGCCGACGGGCCGGCCGGTGACGACTGCGGCTGAAATCGCCTCCTTGCCGGTGCCCAGCGGTGCCCATTTGCCGAACACCAGCATCATGTCGCTCACATCGCCGTTGGTGATGTAGAGCTTCTCGCCCTGGATGATCACCTCGTCACCGTCGGGAACGAAGCGCGTCGACATGGCTGTGGCGTCGGAGCCACCGCTTGCCTCGGTGATGGCGATGGCGGCTAGGCCGCCCTCCGCCACCACCGGCAGGAACCGCTGCAACTGCTCTGGCGGCGCACTGTCGATGATCGGGTTTGTGGCGTGGAAATTCGTCGCCCAGGTCAGTCCCGTCGACGCACAGCCGCTGCTGATCTCGCGCAGCGCGAACAGATAAGCGGCATAGGAAAGCGGGGCGCCCCCGTAGTCTTCCGGCAGGAACATGGTGTTGAGGCCGAGCGCGTTGATGTCCGCCATGTTCTCACGGGGAAAGTCGCCGCTTTCGTCATAGCCAGCCGCCCGCGGCGCGATCCGCGTCTCGACGAGCCGGCGGACCTGATCGATCATCGCGCTTTCGGCATCGTCGAGGCGCGCATCCGCGTCCACCACTTCCAGGATCGAACGGGCGCTCGCGCGCTGAGGCGCGGGAGAGGCCGGCGTGAGCGAGGATTGTGTCATGGTCATATGCCTTGCTTGAGGCGGCGCGAGGCTGTCGCCGCCAAAATCTCAGAAGCAGGTGAAGCCGTCGTCCGCCGCGACGATGGAACCGTTCAGCAGGCGCACCGAGCGGCCAGCGCACAGCAGGAGCAGCAGGGCCTTGAGGTCCTCGGGCTCGCCGACGCGTCGGCGCGGGAGCGAGGACGCCATCTTGCGCCCGGCTTCCGTGGCCAGGAACTCCGCGTTCAGTTCGGTGGCGATGTAGCCGGGGCATATGGCGTTGGTGTTGATGCCGTATCGGCCCCACTCGCGGGCCATCTGACGCGTCATGTGAACGACGGCCGCCTTGCTGGCGCCATAGATTCCCACCTTGCCGACTGGCCGGCTTCCGGCGATCGAGCCGATATTGACGATGCGCCCTTCGATCTTGTTCGCGACCATCTGCCTGGCGACCGCCTGGGCGGTGAAGAATGCACCCTTGAAATTGGTCCCGACCTGAAGGTCGAAGTCCTCCTCCTCCACCTCGAGGAGCATTTCCTCCCGCGAGACGCCGGCATTGTTAACCAGGATGTCGATGGGGCCGACCTCGTCTGCGATTGCGGCGACAAGCTCGCGGATGGAACGGACCGATCCGACATCCACGGTCATGGCATGGGCGGTGCCACCGGCCGCCCTGATCTTGTCCACCGCACGCTGAAGCTTGTCCGCGTGCCGCGCCGCGCCGATCACCTTCGCGCCCGCTCCGGCCAGGGCCTCGGCGAAGCCGAGACCCAGGCCGGAGGACGCGCCGGTCACCAGCGCGACCTTGCCGTGGATTTCTTGCGCGGCGACAGGGTTCAGGCGCATCTGGCCCAGCACGCCACCGAGGCCGGGGTCACCGGTAAGGATATTGGTCAAACATTTCCTCCCAGTCGGCTTTGTTCTGTTCTGTGTAGTCCAGCGCATACCAGCGCGGATAACCATGGAGGGTCGAGCCCCCATCGATCATGATGCCTTCACCGTTGATGTATCCTGCATCGTCCGAGAGCAGGAACGCCACAAGCTTCGCGACATCCATGGCGCTGCCCCACCGCCCCACCGGCGTCTGCCGCACCAGCATGTTACGAACCGGGGGATGCTGCATCTTCTCGGCAGTAATCGCCGTCTCGATGACGCCCGGCAGGATGGCGTTGACGTTGATGCGGTAGTTGCCGAGCTCGGAAGCAAGATGCTTCATGAGCATCACCACGCCGGCCTTGGCGACGCAATAAGCGCCGAGTTGATCGGCGATGACCTCTGCCCCCGACGAGGCCGTCAGCACCATCTTGCCGCCCTGCCCACGGGCCATCATCGCCTTCGCAACCTCCTGGCAGAAATAGAACGTGCCGTTGAGGTTCACCTGGATGATGAGGTTCCAGTCCTTCTTCGCCATCTCGGCGAGCGGCGAGAACTTGCCGGTGCCCGCATTGGCGAACAGCAGGTCGATCCCACCGAAGTGCTCGACGACGGCGGCGACGCAGGCTTCCACGTCTTCGCCCTTGCCCTGATCGACCATGAAGGCGTGGGCATCCTGACCGGATTCCTTCCGGCACGTGGCCGCCGTCTCCTCGGCGAGGTCGAGTTTGCGGTCGGCGATGGCCACCTTGGCCCCGCGCCGGGCAAGCTCCAGCGCGGTTTCCTGGCCAATGCCGCGCGCGCCACCGGTGACGAGCGCGACCTTTCCGTCCATGCGTGACATCTTCCGCTCCTATGCGACGGCTTCAGCTATTCCGCTGCGCGCAGTGCTGCGGCGGGTGTTGCGCCGATCAGCGAGAGATATTCCGACGCGCTCATCAGTTCGCGACCCAGCGAGGTGGCGATCGTGTTGGCGAGGCGGAAGTGCTCAACATTGCTGGTGAGCATGTCGTCGCGATGGGGCCACTTGTAAATGGTGTCCTCCATGCCGACCCGGATGTGCAGGCCCATCAGCGTCGCGAGCGTGGTGAGGTAGGTGCTCGCGCGGCCGGCGGCGCAGACCGAGATGATGGATTCCTGGCTGATCTCGCGGATCATGCCGACATAGCGGGTCAGGCCGCTGATCATGGACTCCGGGCTGTACATGGGGCTGCATCCCGGAAGCGCGGGAAGCACAAGCCAAAAGAAGGGGGGCTCCAGCAGGCCGGTGTCGATCAGGAAGCGGCGGGCGTTGTCGATGTCGCCATCGCTGTACACCGCAATCTGCGGCCGCACGCCCGCCTGGAGCGCAAGCTGCGCCTTCTTGATGATGGCGTGGGGCGACTTGAAGAACATGTTGTCGCCGATGAGGATCGCGCAGGTGTTGATGGGGACCGCGTCCAGCAGACCGGCGGTCATCATCTTCTCCATCTGCTGGCTTTCCTCGTCGTTCACCGCGACAAGGCAGCCATCGATGGCGATATCCGGATGCCGCTCGCGCAGCGGCTCGATGGTGCGGCGGAAGAGATCGATGTCGAGGACGTTGTAGCCCTTCTCATCCCGGACATGCAAGTGGATGATTTTGGCGCCTGCGGCGATGCATTCTTCCGCCGAACGGATAATCTCCTCGGGCGTCGTGGGCACGTTGGGGTTCGCATTCTTGGTAAAGAAGGCGCCGTTCATGGTCGCCGAGATGGCGATCTTCTCGGGAACCTTCCATTTCGGCATGGTATCGACATCCGCGAACGCGCTGCCCTTCGGATCGACGATCTCGGGCATGCCCCAGGGCTTCCAATTGGTCTTGATGGCCTCGCGCTGGTACCACTTGTCGACGTGCTGCCACTTGATGGTGTTGTTATCCAATCCCATGGAACCGATCCTTCCATTATCCTGAAATTCTGAGGGCGCCTGTTCAGGTCACCGGGGCCATCGGCGCGGGCTCCGCGTCGGCGGGCATGGGGCGCTCGGCGGCGCCCAGATAGTCCATGTCCTCGTCGCGAATGACGCGCAGCGGCACCCCCTCCTCGATCTCCTCGATGACGTGGGCCATGATGCCGGGAAGCACGGCGAGTGCGGCGATGGCCGCGATATGGATGGGCTTGAAGCCCATCTCCATGCCGATGCAGGCGAGCGCCCCGTCCACGTTGATGCAGATCTCGCGTCCGGTGGCACGCCGGAACTCGGCGTTGATGGCCTGGTAAAGCCGCGTGCGCTCACCGACGAAGCCACACTCCTCGGCGATCTCCCACAGCTTGGTGGCGCGGAAATCCTCGCTCTTGTGGGTGGGATGGCCGAACCCGGGAATCCGCTGCTTGGCAGCGCGTCGCTCGCCGACCACGCGCCGCGCGGTCTCCTCCATGGAGAGCCCCTCCCGCTTCATTAGGGCCCATGCCTCCAGGATGAAGTCGCAGCCGTGCTGCGGGTTGATGGTGTTGCTTCCGGCTGTGAGGAGGCCCGCAGCCGTCGCGGGGATCAACTGGGGATTGCCGGAGGCGCAATAGCGCGCCGCGAGCACGCTCGCCGCGACGAACCCGTGGTCGTAGAGGCTCGCCAGCATCGCATCCATCATGCGCTCCTCCTTAGGCGTCGGCAGATCGCCGCGGAACGTCAGGAAAACGCCGGCGGCATAGGAGGGCCCACCGATGAGGTGCTTGTGGTCGTAGCCGTGGATGATGACCTTGCCGGGCAGGACGCGGCTGATCTTCGTTTGCCAATGGTTCGCCATGGTCATGTCCTTCCTGGGTTCAGCGCAGGTTGCCGGCAACGTCGATCCGCTTGCGCAGGATTTCGAGTTCGCGTTGCGTGGGCGTGGGGGTTTCCGGCACGTCGTCCGGGATGATCAGCTCGAAGCCGGTCTTGGCCACGACCTCATCCACCGGGACACCGGGGTGCACGGACTTCAGGCGCATGCGCCGTGTGTCGTCGTCGAAGTCCATCACGCAGAGCGGGGTCACGCAGTAGCGTGGGCCGCCGGGCAGGCCGAGGCGCTCGCGGTCGCCCTTGCCGCGACCCCAGCCGTAGGACGAGACGAAATCGCACTCTTCCACGAAGATGCGCGTGTCGTGCGCGTTCACCACCAGGTGGAAGCGGCTATTCATCACGGTCGCGTTGGTGGTGCCGACGGCGCCCGGCCCCCGGAATTTCAGGCGGTTGAAGTCCTTGCCGACACCGATGAGGTTGCTGTTGCCCCACGGGTCGATCTGCAGCGCGCCGGCGAAGAACACCCCGTTCCTGCGGAACTTCATGTTCTCGACGAGATCGTTGTGGATGTAATACGCCTCGGCCCAGCGGGTGGCCCGCGCGTCGGTGATCAGCTCGAACTCTTCGACTGAAGGTTCATTCAGCAGATTGGCTTTTGTCATCGCCATCATCACGGTCATGTTCGGGCCGTGGTGGAGATGGGCGAGGAGGACGCCGGCGCGGGGAACCGGCAGATTCGCGCCGACCTCGACCCACTGCCCGTCCTCCAAGTCGCGGGACAGGACGGTTGCCATGATTTCCCGTGCCGTGACGGGCAGGCTCATGACGTCGTCGGACGTCGTTTCCGGCTTGTTGTAGATGTTCATGATTCCGGCGTCCTCACCAGTCTTCGTTCAGTATTCGTCGAGCGACAGAAGCCGCCGCAGTCCGACACGCTCTAGATATTCGACGTGATCCGCCGGCTCGGTGACGTAATGGGCGATGTAAGCGCGGATCGCGCCGTCATCACCGGTCTTGGCGAGCGTCGTCGCGGCCGCAACATATTCGCGGATGTGCTGCTGATCTTCGCGGTAGAAGCCGGGGCTGGAATAAGGATGGGCGCCGAACGGGGCGCGGATCACACCGTCGGCGCCGGCGACCGTGGTGCGCAGCGGATCGCGCTTGATCTCCTCGTTGGAGACGATGTGCTCAACCTGCACGAAGGTCAGATCGGACGCCGCCGCGATGGCGCGGTCGCCATAGCCATGGCCGTTATGCTGAACGTTGCCGTAGCGGTCCGAAACTGCGGCATGCAGGAAGGCAACGTCGATGTTCAGCGCGGGGATCGCCAGGATGCGCTCGCCGGAGATCGGATCGTCGATCTCCTTGATCGCCGGGTTCACCTTCGGAAAGGAGGTGCCGACACCCGCCTTCCAGGGATTGAACGGCACCCGCTGGGCGGCGGCCCGCAGCGCGCAATAATAGAGCGCCTCATCCAGTTCGTAGACGGAAAGCCGACCGGCCTCGGCGGCAGCGCGGAACGCCGGCCCGATGGGTGCCAGTTTCTCGCCGGAAATATAGGGTGCCGCCACCTTCGCCACGCAGCCCGAGGCGATCAGAAGGTCCAGTTCCAGCCCCGCCGAAGCCGCCCCGACGACCGTGAGGTTCTTGAGGCCGCGACGGATCAGGCCACGCACCACCAGCATCGGATGGGCGGCATTGATGAAACCGCCAATGGCGACCGTCATTCCGTCCCGCACATGGTCCAGCGCAGCGTCGATTTCGATGATCTTCGACTTGCGTTGAAGCAACGCCGGCGCAACGATTTCGTTCACATTGATCTCCCTTTATTTCTTGCCCGTCACGCGTCGTTTCCGGCCCGAGGGCAGTCGACCCGCGAGAGCTTCACTTGTCCCTGGATATCGTGACCTGCAGCCGATCCCACGTGCGCGGCGTGAAGGGGGTCTCGCGCAACACGTTCTTCTGGATCTTGTTGGTGAGGGTCTTGGGCAGGGCCTCGACGAACTCGAAATAGCGCGGCACGGAAAACTTCGGCAGCAGGCGGTTGCAGTGCGCCACCAGTGCGGTCGGGTCCAGAACCGCTCCCGGAGAAAGCACGATCACGGCCTTCACCTCGTCTCCGCCGATCTCGCTGGGAACGGCGATGGCGGCAGCCTCCTGCACGCCGGCGAATGAGACCAGCGCATCCTCGACCTCGAAAGCGGAGACGCTCTCGCCCTTGACGCGGATGACGTCCTTGATGCGGGCGACGAAATAGAGATTGCCCTCGGCGTCGAAGCGCCCAGCATCGCCGCTGTGATACCAGCCGTCCTTGCGGACTTCCGACGTCGCTTGCGGATCGCCGTCGTATCCCGCGAAGACAATGGCAGGCTCATCGGAGCGGATGGCGATCTCGCCCACCTCCCCCACCGGCACGGGCTCGCCGGTGGGATCGACGATGCGAACCTCGAACTCCGGCAGGACACGGCCGGCGCTCGCGGTGTCGGCGCCCTCCCCAAGCGGCCGGAACACCGGCACATTGCCTTCGGTCGAGCCGTAGCAGGCGCCGAGCGGAACGTTATGAATGCGCTGGAAAGCGGCAACATCGCGCGGCGCACCGCCGATGCCGATCCCTGCGCGCAAGCGCGTGCCCCGCGCCTCGTCGCCAGCGGACGCCTTCACCAGCAGGTGCAGGATCTCGCCGATATAATAGAAAATCGAAACCCCGTTGGAACGGACATCCGGCCAGAAGTTCGAAAGGCTGAACTTTTCAGTCAAAACCAATTGCGCGCCCGCCAACATGACGGGAACGACGATCATGGCCTGCGACGTATTGTGAAACAGCGGATAGAAATTATAGAACACATCGTCAGCGCGAAGCGAAAGCGCGTCTGCGATGCGGTAGCCGAGCCAATATTGCTGCGCGTGCGGCAGCAGAACGCCTTTCGCGAGGCCCGTCGTTCCTGACGTATTCATGATTGCGCCGATATCGGTGCCGTCGATCTTCGGGTCCGGCGGCTCGATATCCGAAGCGGCGGCGACGAGCCCCTCCAGCGCGGACTGCTGGGGCGCAAGCCCCGTGGAGATGGGACCATCCAGCGTCAGGACATGACAGCGCCCGGTCACGTCCGTGCCAAGTTTCGTGAACTCCTCCGCCAGTTCGCGCTGAACCACAATGAACGGGATGTCCGCCCTAGATAGGGTGTGGAGAATCTGCGGCGCCCTATAGCCGGTGTTCAGCGGCACCTGGACCGCTCCGATCTTGGCAAGCCCGAACCAGAGATCCAGATATTCGAGGCGGTTGAAGCAGAGAATAGCGACGCGCGTGCCTCGGGTAATGCCGAGAGCCGACAAGGCGTTGGCCGTCTTGTTTGCCCGCCGGTTCATCTCGCTGAAGCTGAACGTCTCGCCGCGCCAGCGCACGAACGGCCGGGTGCCGTAAAGCGCTGTCGCGCGCGCCAAAATCCGCCCGATGGTGCGCTCCGCCATGGGAAGCACGCCCATGCCTGCGCTTGCGGACGGAAACGCCACCGTCTTTGCCGGCTCGAGAGATTCCGCGGTGTCGAAGATGCGTTGGCTAATTGAACGTTCAGTCATTGAAGGACAGTCCGTGTTGCGTCTGCCTGTTACGGGTTCACAGCTTGCGCTCCCGTCTCTCCCTTGAGGCGGCGGACCGACCATGACGGTCCGCCGGGGGAAAGCGCCGGGTTCAGCTCGGGGTCAGCACCAAGCGTGCACCAGCTTCGCGCTTGACGACCTGATCAAGCGCATCCGCGAACTGCTCGAGGGGTACAGGCCGCGAGGTCGGCGCCCGGATCGCGCCCTTCTCGTAAAGCTCCAGCAACTCCTTGAAGCATTCATTCATCCGTTCGGGGCGGCGTTTGCGATAATCGCTCACCTGAAGGCCGGATATCTGAATGTTCTTCAGAAGCAGATAATTGACCTTGAGCGTAGGTATCTCGCCGGCGGCGAAGCCAACCACCACATAGCGTCCGCACCAGTCGAGCGTTCTCAGGGCTGGCGCAAGGAAGCGGTCGCCGATCGGGTCGATCACCACGTCCACGCCCCGCCCGTCGTTGAGCGCATAGACCTGCTGCCGCAGGCTATCGCGCAGGTCGGGGGCGCTCAGGTCCACGGTGGCGAAGGCCCCGGCCTCGCGGACGGCCGCAGCCTTTTGGGGAGAGGAAACCCCGCCGATGACGCGGGCGCCGAAGGCGTGGGCGAGCTGGACGGCTGCGGTGCCCACGGCACCGGATGCGCCCAGCACGAGCACGACTTCGCCCGGCTTGACATGGGCGCGTTCGCGAAGGGCGAACCAAGACGTGTCAAAGGCCAGACTGATGGAGGCGGCGTCGATGAACGACATATTGTCCGATATCCGATAGCAATGGCTGGCTTTCGCCACTGCCTTCTCCGCATAGCCACCTTCCTCTGCGGTGGTCAGCACCCGGTCGCCGACCGAGAGGTTCTTGACGTTCGACCCAACCGCCGAGATCACGCCCGCAGGCCCTTTGCCGGGCGTGAACGGCAGCGGAGGAAGGAACTGATACTTTCCGGCGATGACCAGAGTGTCCACGAAGTTCGCCGTCGAGGCCTTCACGTCGATGACGACTTCATCCGGCCGCGGCTGGGGATCGGGAATGGTTTCAACCGCAAGGCTTTCCGGGGTTCCAAACGCGTGGACAACAACGGCGCGCATGAGTTGCTCCTGGCTTTCCTCAAAGTGATGCGTTCAGCTTCATCGAGCCGATTGAACGTCTTGGGGAGTGATCTCCCTTTTAGAGAGTAGGCTCCCTTTGATCGCTCCTGATCATTATCGCCCTTTCGGCACAGGACGCGAAAACCCATCCTATGGGGTCGCAACCGGCGCCCCGCGGGACCATGATCCTCACCGAAAAGATTGAAACCCAGCCAGTGAGGCTCGATTGAATGGTTATTCATTCATTACGATGCGCTAATCGATCTGTCAAACAAAAAACGTTTGCCAACAAGGCGAACGCACGCTGCGATACAGCGGCGAAACGGCCCGGCAAAATGCTTATGGAGCAAACGACGTTACGGCCACCCCCCTCCCGGGTCGGGCCTCGCCTCAAGCGAGGTTGGTTGTCTGCCTGGGGAGCGTCAGCCCGGCACCATCGTGTCGAGGCGTATATATTCGAGATAACGGCTCCACCCCTCTCGGGTGAGCGCTGTATTCATCAAATTATCAGTCACATCCCGAATGTAGGAATCCAGTGTGACAAACTCACTTAGGCGCCAATGCTTGAGTGCCCAAGTATGAGCGGCCATGATGGTTTGATAAACAAAAATCTCGATGTTGATCTTCCGAAAAAACCCCTGCTCGATGCAGGCGCGAACGCTCGCCGCGATCAATTCGTTGGTTTCGATTTCCATGCTCTTGATGGCATGGCGATGATCCAGGCGCAGGGATTTCGTCTCGCGATACGTCAGGATGCAGGCTTGGCGATTGGCATCGAACACGCGGCAATAGGCGTTGAACCCGGCGATGAATCTGTGAACCGGATCCGACAGCGGGGCCATCGCGGCGGGGATGACTTCCTTGTTGGTATGTACGATGAGCTGAAGGGCGAGGAAGAGAATCTCTTCCTTGTCCGTGACGTATTGATAGATGAGGCCGGGACTGACCTTCGCGGCGTCGGCGATTTCCTTCACCGTCGTGGCGTTATAGCCCTTGCGGGAGAATAGCTCGATTGCCGTGTGCACGAACTGGGATCTGCGCTGGTTGACCAGCAGCACGTCTTCCACCTGGCTCTTGACGAGGCCGGTGACGCGCGGATCCACGAACCAGCCGTTTTCCTCCCTGCGCTTCGAGGATTCGCGTAGGGTCGCGCTGTTCGCCAGCTTATCGGCTTCGGTCTTCTTGCTCCGAGGCATGGAGGCCTTTCCTACGAGTAAACGGCTGTCGCGCACAGCCGGTGAATGGGTGATCCGGCCATTCGCCGCATCAGACGGGGGTAGGGCATCGTGGTATTTTTGAACCGCAACCTTCACGATGCACGCGCTCGCCAAATGGACATCGGATTGCATAAATACAACAAATCAACCAAAAAGCGAAATCACGCTGCGTTCGATGAGCTCCCAGATTCAGAATTTCCAATTGAATGTACCTACATTCATCCGGCTATTCAATTCCAGCGACACCACCCAAAATCCGCGATGGAAATTTGATCGAGTAGGCTGGCCGGGCAACCGCTGATTCCAATCCCGTTTTGCGTCTTGATCCCTGACCCGACGGCTTCAGAAACCGTCTTTTGGGACGATCCAACCGCA
>NZ_JBDZDP010000015.1:0-87586 GCF_040044995.1 Xanthobacter pollutisoli | reverse complement strand
CAAACGGCTCAAGAGATCAGGACCGAATACCCCATCTCTTCTGAAAAACGGCTGCGCTTCATGTCCTGGTCCTCAAGTCGGGCCAGAACGAACTTCAAGCTGGATTAGACATGAGGGGCAACGTCACGAGGAGCCGATCTGAAGGCCGCGGATGCTAGGCGTTGCTAGGGTGAAGGCTGCCGACCTCATGAGAATTCAGAAGGTCAGGGGAGCCCAGAACCAGTCAAAACCATACGTGTCGGGGGCGCCTCAGGGTCCGGCTACAGCGAGCGTGGGGCGGCTGTGCAGTGCCTCGCCTGTTGGAGAATGTTGAAGTCGCCGCAGCGATCGAACTGCCATGGCTGAACGGGGCGAGGCGACACGCAGCACCGCGCTTATTGGGGAATGCTGAGGTCGGGGAGCGCGACCCTCTTATCAAATCCTATGGTCAAGGCTGCCATAGAAGGGCCGATGGCCGACCGGGCCGCCAGCTCTAACGGCCGGATCAGCAGTTCGGCGGGAAAACCTCAGCCGCGCGACTAGCCTCGGTGCAGCGCGGAGTTGTCTGGAGCGCAGCCAAATCTAGTTGCGTGGGTACCCGGTGGGTACCAAGCACAAACTTAAGCTCGCCGCCCGAAGGCGGCATCGCTGCAAGTCTTTGATTTTCCTGAGAGAAACTGGAGCGGGCGAAGGGATTCGAACCCTCGACCCCAACCTTGGCAAGGTTGTGCTCTACCCCTGAGCTACACCCGCATCCATCGCCGGTCCGGGGTGACCCCCGCGGCAGGTGCGTGTCTATGCCAAAACCTAGAGGGGATTGCAACAGTCTTTCGGCGGAGGGCGGATGCCGGGCGGGGGAGGGGAGGGGCACAATTGAGGTAAGATGATGAAAAGACGGGAAAATTGACGATAACGGAGGAGTGGATAACGCGGACTTGCCCGGCTTCGGGTTGGCTGGGAGGCGGCGCGGGAGAGCCCGCCGCGGCGCGGGATGAAGCGACCGCGTGACCTCCATCGCCCCCGCCGCGGCGGGCGCGGGGCCTGGAAACGCCCCGAACAGGAGGGGGAGAATCGAGAGGTTCGCTCCGGGTTTTCGCGTGGCGTGTCGGTGCCGTTCGGCGATGCCGGGTGCCGGGTGCGGCCTGATCCGGCCCGCTGCACCCGCCCCACGCCGAAAAATTCGCCGAGATCCGGCGGCGTCCTCCGGAGAAAAGGTCCGCATCGGACCGACCCGGGGGAGCCGGCGAACGCCGCGCCCCGGGAAGCCTGTCCGCTCCGCCCGATTCCCCCCCCGGCCGCCCCGGCGGCCTCGTCCTGCGCCCGCCCCGCGCCCGAGAGCGCGTCCTGCGCCTGACCCGCCCCCGGGTGTGCCCGTAGCCACGTCCGCGCCAGGGTGCGTCCTGCCCCGGGCAGCGACCAGCGCCGCTCCAGCCCCTCGTCCCGGAGCGTCGTCGCCCCGGAGCGCTCTCGAGCTGCCGCCCCGCTGTCGCCAGCGATCAACCGACCTCCGCCGACATCCCCAAGGCCTCGCCCAGCCACCCGCGGCGACGCCCCAATGTCCGCCCCGTCAAAAACCCCTCACTCCCTGTGGATCGGGTCGATCCACTTCACCGCCTCGGGCTTCTCCACCGGCTCGATGTCGAGATTCACCACCACCGGGTCCTGGCCGGAGCGCACCAGCACGCATTCCAGCGTCTCGTCGGCGGAGGCGTTGATCTCCTGGTGGGGCACGTAGGGTGGTACGAAGATGAAGTCGCCGGGACCGGCCTCGGCCACATATTCCAGGTGCTCGCCCCATCGCATGCGGGCGCGGCCCTTCACCACGTAGATCACGCTTTCCAGATCGCCATGGTGGTGGGCGCCGGTCTTGGCGTCGGGATGGATGTGGACGGTGCCGGCCCAGATCTTCTCGGCGCCGGCCCGGGCGCGGGTGATGGCGGCGGCGCGGTTCATGCCCGGCGTCTGGGCGGTGTTGGGATCGAGGCTGTCGCCGGGGATCACCTGCACGCCGTCGGTGCGCCAGTCGGTGTGGTGGCTGTGGTCTGAACCCATCTTTTCCTCCGGATCCGCGTTGGCCGCCGTCGCGTCGCGACCTTGCCGCGCCCTGCGCGCAAGGCTAGAACGGCGCCAACTCTCACGCATCCCTTTTCAGGAGACGGCGGCCCATGGCCCCCTACCAGTATGCCTACCACATGCACGGCATGACCAAGACCTATGCCGGCGGCAAGAAGGTGCTCGACAACGTGCACCTCTCCTTCTACCCGGACGCGAAGATCGGCGTGCTGGGCAACAACGGCGCCGGCAAGTCCACCCTGCTGCGCATCATGGCCGGCATCGACAAGGACTTCTCCGGCGAGGCACGCCCGGCCGAGGGCGTGCGCGTGGGCTACCTGCCGCAGGAGCCGGCGCTCGATCCCACCAAGAACGTCCGGCAGAACGTGGAGGACGGGGTGGCCAAGCAGAAGGCCATTCTGGAGCGCTACAACGAGCTCGCCATGAACTACTCGGACGAGACGGCGGACGAGATGACCCGCCTGCAGGACGAGATCGAGGCGCAGGGCCTGTGGGATCTCGACAGCAAGGTGGAGCAGGCCATGAACGCGCTCGGCTGCCCGCCGGACGACTGGGAGGTGACGCGCCTCTCGGGCGGCGAGCGCCGCCGCGTGGCGCTGTGCCGCCTGCTGCTGGAGCAGCCGGAGCTGCTGCTGCTCGACGAGCCCACCAACCATCTGGACGCCGAGACGGTGAACTGGCTGGAAGGCCACCTGCGCACCTATCCCGGCGCCATCCTGATCGTCACCCACGACCGCTACTTCCTCGACAACGTGACGGGCTGGATCCTGGAGCTCGATCGCGGCCGCGGCATTCCCTACGAGGGCAATTATTCCTCCTGGCTCGGCCAGAAGCAGAAGCGCCTGCAGCAGGAAGGCCGCGAGGACGAGGCCCGCCAGCGCGCCCTGGCCCGCGAGCAGGAGTGGATCGGCGCCTCTCCCAAGGCGCGCCAGGCCAAGAACAAGGCCCGCATCCAGCGCTACGAGGAGCTGGTGCAGAAGGCCTCCGAGCGCATGCCCTCGGCGACGCAGATCGTCATCCCCGTGGCCGAGCGGCTGGGGCAGAACGTCATTGCCTTCGACCATCTCAACAAGGCGTTCGGCGACAAGATGCTGATCGACGATCTGTCGTTCAAGCTGCCGCCCGGCGGCATCGTCGGCGTCATCGGGCCGAACGGCGCGGGCAAGACCACGCTGTTCCGCATGATCACCGGGCAGGAGAAGCCGGACGGCGGCTCCATCTCCATCGGCGATTCGGTCAAGCTCGGCTACGTGGACCAGAGCCGCGACGCGCTGGATGACAAGAAGACCGTGTGGGAGGAAATCTCCGACGGCAACGAGGTGATCTACGTCGGCAAGAAGGAGATCCCCTCGCGCGCCTATTGCGCGGCCTTCAACTTCAAGGGCGGCGACCAGCAGAAGAAGGTGGGCATGCTCTCCGGCGGCGAGCGCAACCGCGTCCACCTCGCCAAGGTGCTCCAGCGCGGCGGCAACGTGCTGCTGCTCGACGAGCCCACCAACGACCTCGACGTGGACACCCTGCGCGCGCTTGAAGAGGCGCTGGAGGACTACGCCGGCTGCGCCGTCATCATCTCGCACGACCGCTTCTTCCTGGACCGCATCGCCACCCATATGCTCGCCTTCGAGGGCGACAGCCACGTGGAATGGTTCGAGGGCAACTTCGCGGACTACGAGGAAGACAAGAAGCGCCGGCTGGGGACGGATTCGGTGATCCCGAAGCGGATTCAGTATAAGAAGTTTTCGAGGTGAGGTGAGGGGTGTGAGGGGGGAGGAGGCAGCTCGCGCTGCCGCCTCTCCAAAAGAAATCTATATACCGGTGGCTGACAGCACTATTTTTGTACAGATTTTGGCTGACTTTGATGCGAGGTCATTATAGTTTTCACGACCAGAGGCGCTTCCATGGAAGATGCGGCTTCTTAGATTGTAAACTTCATCGAATTCGATCCAGTCATCCTGACTTAATCCAAGAGACGCCATTTTTCGCTTGATAGATTGACGTATGCTGCTCCTAAAAAGTCTGTCGAGAGCGTTTGCAATTTCTGTTTTTTCGTCATCGGGCACGTCGTTGGCGGCGAGCGCTTCTGATTTTAATTTTGCTATAAGGCGCGACTGATTCACCGTCCATGGGGGGCTTGCTGATAGCGCCTCCACAGCTGAAATCGCGAGGGCGGCCTTGGAGAGTGGATCTGAGGATATTCCAGATAAAGCTAAAAGCTTCAACGAGAGAGACTCCAATGTCCCTACATTTTTCGCTTTGCCGACGTATTCATTGATCGAAGAAATGAATTTTTCGGTGTTTTGAGTTATGATAGCCGATCCGGAAAATTCAAAAAATACATCGTTTCCTTGGCTTTCATAGAACATAAGCCCGTGTACATTCTGACGGAGTACTCCTCCGCTTTTGGCTACAGCTGCGGCAACGACATCGCCAAATCCGGATGTCGCCGTATTTTCTCCGGGATCGATACCCGTATTATTAAGAGCGGAAGATATAAGAATAGCTTCTAAGAATTGTTCTCCGAATATTTTTGCTTCTGATTCGTTTTTAAAATCTGTGAATTCAAAAATTATCCAGCTAGACTTGCATAGCGGCTCTCCATTTCCGCTCGATATCAGGCATCTACGTCCTGCTATCGTTATTTCCAGCTCAGTCTTGTCTTCTTGAAAGTTTTTGGATATCCGGCACCTAAATCTGGCTGTCCAAGGCATGGCGCTCTCTGAGTGACAGTGAGGCGTTCGGCCTCGATAGGCGGGCAAAGGTTGCACTTCCCCATTTTGCCACCTTCTTCCCCATCCGCAAGCCCCCGCGCCCAAGCCACCCTCGCGCCCCGGCCGACTGCAACGGAGCGTAGCGCAGTGGAAGGAGAGCCGGGGCACAGCGCAAGGGAATGCCGCAGGCGCTTCTGAAACCGACCGCTCTCAGGTATTGCCCCGCTACGCGGGAGTCGTGCGCTGGGCCCCGGATCGGCGCTCCGGCTGCGCGCCGTCGCTTGTCCGGGGCGCGGCTCCGGGGCTGCCGTCGCCGGGCGGTGGACACCCTCGCGCCCCGGCCGACTGCAACGGAGCGTCGGCGCAGTGGAAGGAGAGCCGGGGCCCAGCGCAAGGGATTGCCGCAGGCGCTTCTGAAACCCACCGCTCTCAGGATTTGCCCCGCTGCGCGGGAGTCGTGCGCTGGGCCCCGGATCGGCGCTCCGGCTTGCGCCGTCGCTTGTCCGGGGCGCGGCTCCGGCAAAGCCGTCGCCGGGCGGTGGGCACCCTCGCGCCCCGGCCGACTGCAACGGAGCGGCAGCGGAATGGAAGGAGAGCCGGGGCCCAGCGCAAGGGACCGCCGCAGGCGCTTCTCGATCCCAGCCGCTCTCAGGTTTTGCCCCGCTGCGCGGGCGTTCTGCGCTGGCCCCCCGGATCGGCGCTCCGGCTGCACCGTCGCTTGTCCGGTGCGCGGGCCCTGCCGCTTCACTGCTCCACCTCGCACCGCAGCTCGTGCCGCCCGTCGGGGGCTTCGCGGCGCTGGAGGCGGTCGGCGAGGCGGTGCATGAGGAGGAAGGTGACGCCGTTCATCATCGCCTGCTCGTCCACCTCCTCGTCGAAGGAGGGGGCGGGGCCGGGCTCGATGGGGCGGCCCTGCCAGAGGAAGGTGAGCTCCAGCACGAATTCGTCGAAGCGGGTGCGCACCTCCACCGGGCCGTCGGCGGTGATGGAGGGCGCCGCGGTGGCGAATTCCTCGGCGAGCTGGAGCACCCGGCCCACCGCGTCGGAACGCGCGCCGTCGAAGGCGCCGGCCTCCAGCACGAACTCGCGCAGCGGCAGGTGGCCGTCGGCGGGCGACCAGACGAGCCGGTGGCTCTTCACCGCGCCGATGCGGAACAGCGCGTTGAGGGCGAGGGCGGTGAACAGGCCGAGCACCAGCGAGGAGGTCACCACCTCCTGCAGCGCCGCTGGCAGCACCTGGGCGTAGAAGCCGGGGATCTCGTCGAACGAGACGCCCACGAGGAAGCCGAGCCCCACCACGATGGTGCGCCGCGAATCCAGCATGCGCTGGCCGAGGATGGAGACGCCCGACAGCACGATGAAGGCGGAGGCGAACAGCAGCGCCGCCCCCAGCACCGAGCGGGGAATGCCCATCACCACGATGGTCGAGCCGGGGATGAAGGCAAGCAGGATCCAGCCGATCCCCACCCCGAGGCCGACGCGCCGCGCCCGCACCGCGGTGGCGACCGAGAGGCCCACGCTGGCGGAATAGGTGTTGAGGCCCATGGTGCCGATGATGCCGGCCGCGAGGGTGCCGAGCCCGTCCGCCAGCACGCCGCCCTCGATGTTGGCGTAGTCGGGACGCTTCCACTCGGGGTCGTTGGCGCGCTGGCTCGCCACCATGTCGCCGAAGCTGCGCAGCACGCAGGCGAGCGCCCCGGCGAGGAAGCCCGGAAGCATGCCGATGTGGAAGCTCGGCATCACCAGCGGCCAGGTGAAGAGCTCCAGCATGGGCCGGTCGGGCAGGTCCGGCAGGTGGCCCTCCATGTCGAGGGCAATGTGGAAGGCGGTGCCGGCGGCAAGGCCGATGAGCACCGCCATGGCGCGCAGCCCGGGCGAGCCCCAGACCGCCAGCGCGATCATGGCGGCGAGGGCGACGAAGGCGCTGCCGGTGGCGGAGAGGTCGAGGCCGCTGCTGGGGCCGGTGTAGCCCACCACCAGCTTGATGGCGACGATGCCGAGGATGATGCCGATGAGCATCACCACCAGCGCCACGATCTCGATGGGGATGAAGGGCCGCAGGCGGTGCATCACCCGGCTGAAGGCGATTTCCGCAATGCCGGCGGCGATGGTCATGCCGGCCACCGCCTCCAGCCCGCCCACGTGCGCGGCGTAGATGGCGCCGGGCAGATAGGCGGCGGTGAAGACCGACGGCAGCAGGAAGCCGCTGCCGATGGGCGGCAGCCCAAGCACCGGCCGGCCCCAGCACTGGAAGAGCGTGGCGACGCCCATGGCCAGCATGGAGAGGGCGAGATAGCGGGTCTGCACCTCCGATCCCACGCCGGCGGCCTGCGCCACCAGGAGCGGGAACACCAGCGTCACCGCCATCAGCCCCATGTGCTGGGCGATCGAGCCGAGAAAGACCCCGAGGGGCGGATGCGAGGCGAGGTCGTAACGCGGCTTGGCGGATTCCACGCAATTCTCCTGGCCCTTGTGGGCCGTTATTGGCGCCGTCTAAGGGCGCGGGTCTGACAGCGGGCAATACATGAGGGGCCGGCGCGCAGCGGGCGCGGGGAGGGGCGCTTGGCGCGGACGGGGGCGGAAGATGGCGGCGGGCGCGGCACAGCGGGCCGGGCGGGCAGGGGAGGTGCGGTCGAAGAGACGCTGGCACAGCATGATGCAGCCCGGCAAAGAGTTCGCCGGGCCAAAGCTATCCCGCGCGGCCGCATCCGCCAAGCCGCTGATGAGACGGACTGAAAATGCCCTGGGCGCCGCGCCGGCGAACCGCCAGCGGCACGCGTGGCCCGAGCGCGACAGGGGTGCCGGACGGCTCGACCGCCCGGCGGGTGGCTACAGCTCGATGTAGATGAAGCGGTCGCCTTTGCGCTCGGGATAGTTGGCGCGCAGCGCACCGGCGATCTTGCCCACCAGCGTCTTGTCGCCGGCGGCGGAGGGGCCGACGAAATCGGTGCCGGCCATCCAGGTCTCGAAATAGCAGTGCAGGCCTTCGTCATAATCGGCGCCGGTCGGATTGGCGCTCTTGTCGGCGAGGGAGGCGACGCCCTCCTTCGACACTTCCAGCCGCCAATCGCGGTCATCCACCACGGAGCCGATGAGTACGGCCAGATCCGCATCCGTCCATGCGGTATTGAGGTCGAGAGCCATTGTCACAAGTCCTACCCGAGAAGGTGTCCCGGGCGCCTCCACGCAAAAAGCGGTCCATGGCCGAGCTGGCGCAGCGGGCTTCGAATGCAGCCCTGCCCGCGCGACGCGGCGACCGGGGGTGAGGCCATGCGGGGTCGGACGAAGCGGGGCGACCGCGCGTCGAAGGCGCCGGGCGAACTCAGACGAGTCGTGCGGACCGCAAGCGGCTCGGAGCGTCAGCCGTCAGCCAGGGCGGCGCGGCGGTGTCGGAAAGCGTGCACCGGTCCATGGGGGGACTTCGGCGTCTGGGGAAGAGCCGGCGGGTCTCACGCCGGCCACGGACTGATTCGGGGAGGGCAGGGCGGCGATCGTCCGTGCGACCCTGGCCGCCGCCCATCCGCGGGCGGCAGCGCGCAAAACAGTCTCCATGCCGGCAGGTCAGCCTGCCGGATGAGCGAGATCAGCGACGGTTGGGAAGGTCGGCGGCCTTTACCGCCTCTTCATGATACCAGCCGCTTCCGAGCGCGGACGCAGTCGCGCCGACGGCGGCGAGTTCCGCGGCCCATTGCGCCTCTTTGGAAGGCACGCCGCTCTTCGCGCCATTTTTCACCGGGAAGACATAGATTTTCGCCGTCTCGCGCTCGTGGTTGGTAGTCATCACTCTTATCTCCAGTCGATGAGCCTCCTAGGCGCCATCCATTGAGCTACCCATACCATGATTTGCATGGAACATATACATGGAAATGGTCAGAATTTAGTTTAATGCCTAATTAATAGGCATATATAAATTGGCGTCAATTATTGGTTTTATTTGTGCGCCTGCGTCATGGCGCGTCCGCGTCCTTCGCAGTGCAGCGATCTGCCTTTCTACAAGCGTGCCTGCCGCGACTTTGTTCCTGTCCGGCAACCTCAGGTTCCTGGCTTTGTCGTGACTACACGGGGCGTTGCCTAACGCGTGAGCGTATCGCCTAACGGCAGGGCCTAAACCTGATGCAATTGCAGGCAGGTAGGGGCATGCCCCGCCCCGAAAATGCCCTGCGGAACCAACAGCCCCGCGCACGAATGCGCGATGGCGCGCATGGCATGCAGATTGCTAAGAAGTCCCCGGCCCATCGCGGCCAGTGGATTCCTTCACGGCCGGACGCTCTCGCGAGTGCCAGAATCTCACGTCATCGGCTTAGAGAGACTGCAATGCCAAAGTTTAAACTCGAGTACATCTGGCTCGACGGCTACACCCCGGTTCCCAATCTCCGGGGCAAGACCCAGATCAAGGAATATGACGTGTTTCCGAGCATCGAGGAGCTCCCGCTGTGGGGCTTTGACGGCTCGTCGACCATGCAGGCCGAAGGCCGCAGCTCCGATTGCGTGCTGAAGCCCGTCGCCATCTATCCCGATCCGGCCCGCAGCAACGGCGCCCTGGTGATGTGCGAAGTGATGATGCCGGACGGCGTCACCCCGCATCCCTCCAACAAGCGCGCCACCATCCTCGATGACGCCGGCGCCTGGTTCGGCTTCGAGCAGGAATACTTCTTCTACAAGAATGGTCGCCCGCTGGGCTTCCCCGAGGCCGGCTATCCCGCGCCGCAGGGCCCCTACTACACCGGCGTCGGCTTCAAGAACGTGGGCGACGTGGCGCGCCAGATCGTCGAGGAGCACCTCGACCTCTGCCTCGCGGCCGGCATCAACCACGAAGGCATCAACGCGGAAGTCGCGAAGGGCCAGTGGGAATTCCAGATCTTCGGCAAGGGCTCCAAGAAGGCTGCCGACGAGGTGTGGATGGCCCGCTACCTGCTCCTGCGTCTCACCGAGAAGTACGGCGTGGACATCGAGTTCCACTGCAAGCCGCTCGGCGACACCGACTGGAACGGCTCGGGCATGCACTGCAACTTCTCCACCGCCTACATGCGTGAGGTGGGTGGCAAGGAGTATTTCGAGAAGCTGATGGCCGCCTTCGCGGACAATCTCGACGACCACATCGCCGTCTATGGCCCGGACAACCACATGCGCCTCACCGGCAAGCATGAGACCGCGCCCTGGAACAAGTTCTCCTACGGCGTTGCGGACCGTGGCGCGTCCATCCGCGTCCCGCACTCCTTCATCAAGAACGACTACAAGGGCTATCTCGAGGATCGCCGCCCCAACTCCATGGGCGACCCCTACCAGATCGCTTCCCAGGTTCTGAAGACCATTTCGTCGGTTCCCACCGGCGTCTCGGCTGCGGCCTGACCCCCTGTCGCCACGGCGCGGTCTCCGCCGGCGCCGTGGCGACTTTTTTCGTCGATTTCTTCCTGCCGATTGATCTCCTGGACACCCACTCGCCGCGAACCGTCGCCGCCCGTCAGGTGATTCCTGTTCCGGGCTTGATCCGGCGGTGATCTGCCGCCGCCGCTCCATGCGCCGCTCGCTCCGTGATTTCGGGCCGCGCTTTAAGGCGTGCGTGTGTGCGCCGTGCCGGCTTCCGATCGACGAGCGGCTGCGGCTTTCCCCATCGCTGATCCCGCCCTGCCTTGCTTTTCCACACCCGTCTTCCGGTTGCGCGGCGGCGTGCGCGTGCGCGGGCGGCGCAGCTGGTGTAAGCCTTCGGTGATGCAGGCGTCGGGGCGCCGGCTTGCGTCCTGCGCATCTCCGCCGGCGCGACGCCGCCCGTTCGCCACCGTCCCCGGGAGCGCCCTCCATGCCCGCCGACTGGAACGCCAGCCTCTATCTCAAGTTCGAGGATCAGCGCACCCGCCCGGCGCGGGATCTGCTCGCCCAGGTTCCGCGCGCCACGGCTGGCTTCGTGGTGGACCTTGGCTGCGGACCCGGCAATTCCACCGAGCTGCTGGCTGAGCGCTTCCCCGATGCGCAGGTGCTGGGCCTCGACACCTCACCGGACATGATCGCCGCCGCCCGCCGACGCCTGCCGGCCGCCCGCTTCGAGCTAGCGGACGTGAGCGCGCTCGAACTGCCGCAGCCGGCGGACGTGATTTTCGCCAACGCCGTCCTGCAATGGGTGCCGGACCACGCCGCGCTGCTGCCGCGCCTCATGTCGCTTCTGGCCCCCGGCGGCGTGCTGGCGGTGCAGATGCCGGACAATCTGGAGGAGCCCGCCCACGTGGCCATGCGCGAAACCGCCATGGCCGGGCCTTGGGCGGACAAGCTCGCCGCCGCCACCGGCGCCCGCACGGTGCTGCCCGATCCCACGGCCTATTACGACCTCCTGGCGCCGCGCGCCCGCAGCGTCGACCTGTGGCACACGGTTTACAACCACCCCCTCGACGGGGTGCCGGCCATCGTCGAGTGGCTGAAGAGCACCGGCCTTCGCCCCTTCGTCGACCCGCTGGAGGGAGACGAGCGCGCCCAGTTCCTCGAGGAGTATGCGGCGCGCCTCGCCGATTTCTATCTGCCGCGGGTGGATGGCAAGGTGCTCCTCGCCTTCCCCCGCTTCTTCATGGTGGCGGTCAAGTGAGGCGGCTCACCAGCTCGCCAGCACCGCGCCCTTGAAGGTCTCCTGGATGAAGGCGCGGGTCGCCTCCGCGTGGTAGGTCTCCACCAGCGTCTTCACCCACGCCTTGTCCTTGTCCTGCGCCCGCACGGCGATGACGTTCACATAGGGGCCCTTGGGCTCCTCGCGCAGGATGGGGTCCTTCACCGGATCAAGCCCGGCCTCCTTGGCGTAATTGGTGTTGATGCCGGCCGCCGCGAGGTCGGGCAGGGAGCGCGGCAGCTGGGCGGCGTCGATCTCGACGAACTTCAGCTTCTTGGGATTGCCCACCACGTCCACCACCGAGGCCTTCACGCCGACGCCGTCCTTCAGCTTGATGATACCCTTGTCGGCGAGCAGCAGCAGCACGCGTCCGCCGTTGGTGGGATCGTTGGGAATGCCGATGGACGCGCCGGCGGGGATGTCGTCGAAGGTCTTGTACTTGGTGGAATAGACCCCGATGGGGAAGTTCACCGTGGTGCCGACGGAAATGATCTTGTAGCCGCGGTCGGCGATCTGGTTGTCCAGATAGGGCTGGTGCTGGAACGAGTTGGCCTCGATGTCGCCGGCCGCCAGCGCGGCGTTGGGCACCACATAGTCGGAAAACTCGATCACCTTGATGTCGAGCCCCTTCTTCGCCGCCTCGGCCTTCACTTTCTCCATGATCTGGGCGTGCGGGCCGGGGGTGACGCCGACCTTGATGGTCTCGGCGACGGCGGGACGGGCAACAAGGGTCAGGGGAGCGGCAAGGCCAGCGGCGAGCGCCAGGCCCAGGGCAAGGGCTTTCATGGGTCGGTCTCCTTGAAAAAACGGGGTCGCGGCGTCCGGGCTCAGCCGCGGCTGCGCTTGTCGAGGCGGCGGGCCAGGGCGTCGCCCAGGGTCTGGACGCCCTGCACCAGCAGGATGAGCACCAGCACAACCGCGGCCATCACCTCGGGCATGAAGCGCTGGTAGCCGAAGCGGATGCCGAGGTCGCCGAGTCCGCCCCCACCCACCGCGCCCACCATGGCCGAGTAGCCGAGCAGCGACACCGCCGCGAGGGTGAGGGCGAGGGTGATGGCCGGCAGAGCTTCCGGCAGCAGCACCTTGGCGACGATCTGGAGCGGGCTCGCGCCCATGGCGCGGGCCGCCTCCACCAGCCCCTGGTCCACCTCGCGGATCGCCGCCTCGATGAGGCGCGCGATGAACGGCGCGGCCGCCACCGTGAGCGGCACGATGGCCGCGTTGGTGCCGATGGAAGTGCCCGCGACGAGGCGGGTGAAGGGGATGATGGCCACCACCAGAATGATGAAGGGGGTGGACCGCGCGGCGTTCACCACGAGGCCGAGGGCCTGGTTGAGCCACGGCGCGGCGAACAGTTCGCCCGGCCGGCTGGTGGCGAGGAAGACGCCCAGCGGCAGGCCGATGAGGGTGCCGATGAGGCCCGCCACCGCCACCATGTAGAGCGTCTGCAGGGTGGCGTCGGCGATGAGATCGACGATGGGCGGGGGCAGGAGGCCGAAGGTGACGTCAAACATAGCCGAGGACCTCCGCCGAGAGATGGAGCCGCTCGACCGCATTGCGCACCGCGGCGACGGTGGGCGCGTCGCCCGGCACCGAGATCACGATGACGCCGAACGGGGCGCCGGCGATCTCGTCCACCTGCGCCTGGATGATGTTCACGTCCACCGCCAGCAGCCGCGACACCCGCGAGAGCACCGGATCGGTGGCGTGCGTGCCGGTGAAGACGATGCGCAGCACCGCCGCGCGGTTGTCGCCCGGCTCCGCCGTGAGCCGGTCGGCGATCTGCGGCGGCAGGCTCTGGCCGGTCAGGGCGGAGAGGAAAGAGCGGGTGGTTGGATGGCGCGGGCGGGCGAACACCTCGTAGGTGGCGCCCTCCTCGACGATGCGCCCGCCGTCGATCACCGCCACCCGGTCGGCCACCGCCTTGATGACCGCCATCTCGTGGGTGATGAGCAGCACGGTGAGGTTCAGCTCCGACTTCACCTTGCGCAGCAGCGCCAGGATCTGGTCGGTGGTCTCCGGGTCGAGGGCGGACGTGGCCTCGTCGGAGAGCAGCACCCGCGGCCGCGTGGCGAGCGCCCGGGCGATGCCGACGCGCTGCTTCTGCCCGCCGGAGAGCTCGGCCGGATAACGGTCGCGCTTGTCGGCGAGGCCCACCAGATCGAGCAGAGGCTCCACCCGGGCCTTGATCTCGGCCGCCGGTACACCGGCGATCTCCAGAGGCAGGGCGACGTTGCCGAAGGCGGTGCGGCGGGCCAGCAGGTTGAAGTGCTGGAAGATCATGCCGATGGAGCGCCGCTCGCGCCGCAGCGCCGTCTCGGCGAGGGCGCCAACGTCCACGCCGTCCACCGTGATGCGGCCGGACGAGGGCTTCTCCAGCCCGTTCACCAGCCGGATGAGGGTGGACTTGCCGGCCCCCGAGCGGCCGATGACGCCGAGGATGGCGGCCTCCGGCACATCGAGGGAAATGTCCGCGAGGGCCGTGACGGGGGGATGGCCGCGCCGGGCGGCATAGGTCTTCTCCACCCGCTCGAAGCGGATGATGGGACGGGCGACCGGAAGAACGGACGCTTCTGAGAAGCTGGACACGGGGGCCGCCAGGGCGAGGGGGGCGTTCATGGAAGGCTCCGGCATAGCCGGCTGTTCGTCAATCCACCCGGCACGCCGTGGGTCGGCGCGGGCGGGGGCGAGGCAGGCGGCTCGGGAAGGGATGGTGTCGCGGCGCAACCGGTGAAGGGCCGCGCGGGCGCGGCGATCGGCGGGTTCACGCCGCTTCAGCGGCTCTCAGCGACACATCATCATGGCAAGGCCCATCCGTTCCGGGGCAGTGACCGAGGCAATATCGTTCTTTTTATCGAACGCGTCAAGTCTGAATTAAATCGATGGTGTTTATCTTTTAACTTCGCACCTGGAGCCGCCCCCGAAGCCGCTCGATGGCGCGGCCGAACACCGCGGGTTCGTCGAGGGCGCGGGCCAGCACCAGCGCGCCCTGGATCGCCAGCACCGCATCCTCCGCCAGCGCCGTGGCATCCTCGGCTGGCCGGCCGGCGCGGGTGAGGGCGGCGGCGAGGGCGTCGCGCCAGCGGGCGAAATAGCCGGCCACGGCGGCGCCGAAGCGGTCGCGCACGTCGCCCAGGGCGAAAAGTCCCACGAGGCAGACCCGCCGGCCGGAGCGGAAATAGGTGTCGGTGCGCTCCAGCATGTCGTCCACCGCGGCGGAAGGGTCGGCGTCCGCGCGCAGGGGGGCGAAGACGTTGGCCTCGAACCAGCCGTCGATCTCGTTGAGCACGGCGGCCGCCATCTCCTCCTTCCCGCCGGGAAAGAAGTGGTAGAGGCTGCCCTTGCCGAGGCCGGTGCGGGCGGTGATGTGGGCGAGGCTCGCCCCCTCGAACCCGTGCTCGCGGAACACCTCGCCCAAAAGGGGCAGGATGTCCGCGCGCTCGGTGACCGTTCGTGCCATCACATGCCCAGTTCGGTGAGCCCCGGGTGGTCCGCCGGGCGCGGGCCGAGGGGCCACAGGAAGCGGCGATCCTGCTCCCGGATGGCCACGTCGTTGATGGACGCCTCGCGCCGGCGCATCAGGCCCTCGGCGTCGAACTCCCACTGCTCGTTGCCATAGGAGCGGTACCACGCGCCATCCGCATCGTGCCACTCATACTGGAAGCGCACGGCGATGCGGTTGTCGTTCAGGCCCCAGAGCTCCTTGATGAGGCGATAGTCCAGCTCCTTGCGCCACTTGGCGGTGAGGAAGGCGACGATCTCCTCCCGGCCGGCAAGGAAGTCCGAGCGGTTCCGCCAGCGGCTGTCCGGCGTGTAGGCGAGGGAGACGCGCTCGGGGTCGCGGGTGTTCCAGGCGTCCTCCGCCATGCGCACCTTCTGGGCGGCGGTCTCGACGGTGAAGGGCGGCAGCGGGGGGCGGGACATCGGGCTCTCCTGTACCGATCGGTCCATTCTTTACTGAATGGTACAGAAGTCGGCGCGAGTCAATCGGCCCTCCCGTCCGGTGGAGGGGAGGGCCGTGAAAGACCTGAAGGCCGGGTTATTCGCCGGCCGGATGGTGCAGGCCGCCGGGCAGACCGTGGTCGTAGGCCTCGTCCTTCTTGCCGACGAAGCGACCGAACAGGCGGCCGAAGAGGTGGCTCAGATCATCCATCACGGTGAACACGGCCGGCACGAAGACCAGCGACAGCACGGTGGAGGTGATGAGGCCGCCGATGACGGCGATGGCCATGGGGGCGCGGAACGATCCGCCGTCGCCCAGCGCCATCGCCGAGGGCACCATGCCCGCCACCATGGCGATGGTGGTCATGACGATGGGCTGGGCGCGCTTGCGGCCGGCCTCGATGAGGGCGGTGGTGCGGGTGACGCCCTGGTGCATGGCCTCGATGGCGAAATCCACCAGCAGGATGGCGTTCTTCGTCACGATGCCCATGAGCATCAGGAAGCCGATGACCACCGGCATGGACATGGCGTGCCCGGTGATGAGCAGGGCGATGAACGCCCCGCCGACGCTCAGCGGCAGCGAGACCAGGATGGTGATGGGCTGCAGCAGGTCGTGGAACAGCAGCACCAGCACCGCCAGCACCAGCATCAGGCCCGCGGCCATGGCCATGGCGAAGCCGGAGAACACCTCCTCCATGATCTCGGCGTCGCCGGCCTCCTTTAGGGTCACGCCGGCCGGCAGGTTCTGCGCCGCGGGCAGGGCCTTCACCCTGGCGAGGGCGTCGCCCAGCGGCGTGTCGCCCACGAGGTCCGCCTCCACGGCCACGCGGCGGGCCCGGTCGTAGCGGTCGAGGGAGGTGGGGCCCTTGCCGAAGCGCACGTCCGCCACCGAAGAGAGCGGCACCGCGCCGCCGGCGGCGGTGGGCACCTTCAGCGCGTCGAAGGTGGCAAGGCGGGTGCGGGCCTTCTCGTCCAGCTGCACCCGGATGTCGATCTGCCGGTCCTTGGCGGAGAATTTGGCGAGGTTGGCGGAGATGTCGCCGATGGTGGCGATGCGCACCGTCTCGGCGATGGTGTCCACCGAAACGCCCAGCTCCGCCGCCTCGTCGAGCTTGGGGACGATGCGGATCTCCGGCCGGTCGAGGGCGGCGGAGGAGACCACGTTGGCGAGCTGGGGCACGTCCGCCCGCACCGCCTTCTCCACTCCCACGGCGGCCTCGGCAACCGCCGCGCCGTCGGCGCCGGAGAGGATCACCTGGAAGCCGCGCTGGGTGTCGCGGCCATTGCCGCTCCAGGAGAAGCGCATGTCCGGCATGGCGGCGAGGGTCTTGGAGAATTCCGTCTCGAACGCCTTCTGGTCCATGGCCCTCTCGCTGCGCGGCTTCAGGTTCGCCACGATCTGCGCCTTGCGCACCTCGCCCGCGGTCAGCGAAAGCCCGCCCGAGCCGCCGGCGCCCGCCGTGGCATAGACGCTCAGCACCTCGGGCTGCTTCAGCAGCGCGCGGGTGATCTCGTCGGATGCCTTCTGGGTCTCGGCGAGGGTCGTGCCGGGCGGCATCTCCACCGAGAGCAGGGAGCGGGAGATGTCGTTGGTAGGCAGGAAGCCCGAGGGGAGAAGGGTGGAGAGGAAGATGGTGCCGGCGAAGATGGCGAGGCCCGCCGCGATGGTGACGAAGCGGTGGCGCACGCACCAGGCGAGCAGGCGCACGTAGCCGCGCATCACCAGGCCGTCGCGGGCTTCGCGATGGCCATTGTCGCGCAGGAAATAGGCCGCCACCAGCGGCGTGATGAGCCGCGCCACGGCGAGCGAGAACAGCACGGCGATGGCAACGGTCAGGCCGAACTGCTTGAAATACTGCCCGGCGATGCCGCCCATGAACGACACGGGGGCAAACACAGCGGCGATGGTGAGGGTGGTCGCCACCACCGCGAGACCGATCTCGTCCGCCGCCTCGATGGCCGCGCGATAGGGCGATTTGCCCATGCGCATGTGGCGGACGATGTTCTCGATCTCCACGATGGCGTCGTCCACCAATATGCCGGTCACCAGGGTGATGGCAAGCAGGCTCACCGCGTTCAGCGAGAAGCCCAGCATGTCCATGATCCAGAAGGTGGGCAGGATCGACAGCGGGATGGCGAGCGCGGTGATGAGGGTGGCGCGGATGTCGCGCAGGAACAGGAACACCACGATCACCGCGAGGATCGCGCCCTCCACCAGCGTGTGCATGGCGCTGGAATAGTCCGACTTGGTGTAGCGGACCGTGGTGTCGATCTCGGTGATGGTGACGCCGGGATAGGCGGCGCGCAGGTGGTCCAGGTCCTGGTTCACCCGGTCGTAGACCGTCACGTCCGAGAAGCCCTTGGCACGGTAGACGCCGAAGGCCACCACGCTCTTGCCGTCGAGCCGGGCGAAGACGCGCTGCTCCGCAGCTCCGTCCACCACCCGGCCCAGTTCGCCGAGGCGCACCGAGCGGCCGTTGGACAGAACGATGCGGGTGTCCGCCAGCGCCTCCACGGAGGACGCGCCGGCGAGGGTGCGGATGGATTGCTCCTGCGTGCCCACCTCGCCGCGCCCGCCGGACACGTCGAGATTGGTGGCGCGCAGCTGCCGGCTGACCTCGGCGGCGGTGATGCCCAGCGCCATCAGCCGGTCGGGATCGAGGGCGACGCGGATCTCGCGGTCGACGCCGCCCTGCCGCTTCACCTGGGCAACGCCGCGCACGCCCTGCAGGGTGCGGGCGATGGTGTCGTCGACGAACCAGCTCACCTCCTCGGCGCTCATGTTGGGCGCGGAGACGGCGAAGGTGACGATGGGCAGGCCCTCGATGTCGATGCGCTGGATCTGCGGCTCGTCGATGGAGCGCGGCAGATCGGTGCGGATCTTGGTGACGGCGTCGCGGGTGTCGTTCACCGCGCGGTCCACCAGCGTCTCCAGGTGGAACTCCACGGTGGTGACGCTCGCGCCCTCGCTGATGGAGGAGGTGATGTGCTTCACCCCCGAGACGCCGGCGATGGCGTTCTCCACTTTCTTGGTCACCTGCGTCTCGAGTTCGCTCGGCGCGGCGCCCGCCTGCGTCACCGTCACCATGACGATGGGCAGGTCGATGTTGGGCATCTGGGTGACCGGCAGGTCGCGGAACTGCACGATGCCGAGCACCGTGAGAATGAAGAAGAAGACGAGGGCGGGGACCGGCCGGCGGATCGCCCAGGCGGAGACGTTGAGGGCCATCAGCGTGCCTCGCCCAGGGAGACGGGCGCCGTCACCGGCGTCACCCGGTCGCCGTCACGCAGGAAGCTGCCCGCCCGGGCCACCACGTCGGTGCCGGGGGAGAGCCCGTCGGTGACGAGGATGCGGCCGTCCTTCTTCAGGCCGGGCACGATGCGCCGGATGCCGACGATGCCGTCGGTGACGGTGAGCACATAGGCGCCCTCCACGTCGAACATCACCGCCGACTGGGGCAGGGTGAGGCCCTTCACCTCGCCGAGGGTGACCACGGCGCGGCCGTAGGCGCCAGACTTCAGGCGCGGGTCGTCGGGCAACGCGATCTTCACCTTGCCGAGGCGCGACGCGCGGTCCACCTCGGCGGAGACAAGCCGTACCTTGCCCCACAGGGGCGCCTCGAAGCCGGCCGGTAGCACCTGAGCGCCGAGGCCGTCCTTCATGCGCGGCATGGCACCTTCGGGCACGTCGGCCTCGAGATCCATGGCGCCGTCCTCGGCGATGCGGAACAGGGGCGAGGTGCGGGTGGACAGGGCGATGGCGCCGAGCCGCGCCTCGCGGGAGAGGATGAGGCCCTTGGCCGGGGCTCGCACATCGGTGCGGTTCAGCTTCACCTCGATCTCGTCGCGCTGCGCCTTGACGAAGACGGACTCGGCCTCGGCCGCAACGAGCGTCTCGCGGGCGGCGGCGACCTGGGCGGTCGCCACCTTCACCGCGCGCTCGCGCTCGTCCAGCTGCTCCTGGGAGGAGGTGCCGGTCTTGCGCAGCTGGCGGGTGCGCTCCACGGCCGAGGTGGCCTCGGTCTCCTGGGCGAGGGCCTGGTCGAGGGCGGCGCGCTGCTGCGCGATGGCGGCGCGGGCCTTGGCGGCGGAGGCGGTGTTCTGGGCCAGCTGGGTCTCGAGCACTTCGCGGGAGAGGCGC
Organism: Xanthobacter pollutisoli; assembly: GCF_040044995.1. Classification (NCBI taxonomy): domain Bacteria; kingdom Pseudomonadati; phylum Pseudomonadota; class Alphaproteobacteria; order Hyphomicrobiales; family Xanthobacteraceae; genus Xanthobacter; species Xanthobacter pollutisoli. Next base: position 68,154 of record NZ_JBDZDP010000015.1, on the reverse strand, counting down.
GCCAGCACCTGGCCCTTCTCCACGCGGTCGCCGGCCTCCACCAGGATCTCCATCAGGCGGTAGCCCTCGATTTCCGGCCCCACCTCGATCTCCTCGCGCGGCATGACGGTGCCGGTCACCAGCAGGGTGTCGTTGAGGGTGTCGGGCCGCGGCTTCACCACGGTCACCGCGAGGGCGGACGGCGCCTTGGGAGCGCCGTCGGTCTTCGCGGCCTCGGCGGCGGCCGTCACCGGCGCGGCCGCGGCCAGAAGGGCGGCGGCGAGCGCGAAGGCTGCCATGCGGCGGACGAGGGAGGCACGGCGGGCGGGGGCGGACATGACGCTGGGGACCTCGTTCCGGAACGGCCGGGAAGGTGTGGGGAGACCGCGGCATTCCCGTGACGGAAGCGGGGCGGCCGGGCGGTGGTTTGTGGCGGCGCGTGTCATTCGGACACCGGTCGCGGCGGGCCGACCATGCGCCGCACGAGGGTCTCAAGCGCGGGGAGGCGCTCGAGGAGCTTCCATTCGGGATGCAGCTGGCCGTGGAGGATGAGGCCGTCGCCGATGAGCTGCAGCATCAGCACCACCATGTCGAGGTCGAGCTCGGGATCGACCTCGCCCTGGGTGACCGCTATGGCGAGGGCATTGCGCAGCTGGCAGCGGCTCTCGTGCTCGTGCGGTTCCACGGCGGCGCGCAAGTCCGCGTTGCGGATGGCTTCCGCCATGATCTCCGGCCCGAGCCGCGCGCTGGCGAACATGGCCTCGGTGAGCACCAGCCGCAGGCACTCGGTGAGCGCCGCCAGCACCGAGGGGGCGCGGGCGATGCTGTCGAGGATGGCGACCCGGTCGGCACGCTCGCTCTCGACGATGGCGGCGATGATGGATTCCTTGGAGGGGAAATAGCGGTAGAGCGCGCCCGGGCTCATGCCCGCCTCGGCGCAGATCTTCTGCATGGAGGCGCCGTGGAAGCCGTCACGGCCGAAGCAGGCCACCGCCGCGTCGAGGATGCGCTTGCGCTGCTCCTGCCGATGGTCCTGTCGCTGATCCTGGCGTTGATCCGTCCGCTCGCGCGGCGCGTCGGCGGGGCCGGTGGCCGAGGAACCGGCGGCGGCCCGGCGCGCGAGGGGCCGGCCGGGCGGAGCCGCATCGGGACTGGTGTCGGCTCGGGTCATGCGTCGGCGGCTCGTTGTGAGAGCGAATGTTCGTTCGCAATACATCACGGCGGGCCTGTGGACAAGAGCGAACATTCGTTCGCGGCGGACACGGTGTCGCGGCTGCGGGGGGAGGGCTTGCGCCACAGGTTGCGCGCAAGCGCGGGCCTTGGTGTATCAGGACGAGCCATCCGGAGCCCGCCCGCCATGCGTCGCCCCTTCCCATCCCGACCCGCTTTCGCTTTCGGCGCGTTGATCCTCGCCGCCCTGCTGCTCTTTGCCCCCGCCCATGCGGAGGAGGCACGAACCGAGCCGTTCGCGCCCGGCATGAGCACGGTGATGATTGAGACCAAGCTGCTGTTCGGCCTCGCCAGCGCCGACGGCAGCGGGGTCAGCGACCAGGAATGGGAAGCCTTCCTTGCCGCCGAGATCACCGCGCGCTTCCCGGACGGACTCACGGTGATCGCGGCCTACGGCCAGGTGAAGGGCGAGGCCCACGGGACGGCGCAGGTGGTGCGCGAGGGCATGCGCCTCGTGCTCATCTATCATCCCGACACGCCCGAAGCCGCCGCCCGCCTCGCCGAGATCCGGCGCATCTATGCGGAGCGATTTCACCAATGGGGCGTTCTGCAAGTAACGAATGCGGTGAGGGTCACGCTGTGAACCGCCTGACCCCTGAGGGGAGGGACGCCGCATCCGACCTGTCGCTCGCGCCTGAACGGGATTGAAAATGTTCGCTGCCGCCATCGCCGCCCTGAGACAGACGTTCTCTCCGCTGCTGCGCGGGGTGCTGCTGAAATCCATCGGCCTCGCCGTGGTGCTCCTCATCGCCCTCGCGGTGGGGCTGGAGGCGGCGCTCACCTATTTCGTCGACGTGCCGTCCTATCCCTGGGTCGAGACGACGCTCCAGGTGGTGGCGGGCCTGGGCCTCGTGTTCGGCGTGGTCTATCTGATGCCGGCCGTTTCCTCGCTGGTGGCCGGCCTGTTCCTCGACGAGGTGGCCGAGCGGGTGGAGCGGGCGAGCTATCCGGCGGATCCCGCCGGCACGCCCCAGCCGGTGCTGCGCCAGCTGCTCTATTCCCTGCGCTTCTTCGGCCTGGTTCTGCTGGTGAACCTCGTCGCCTTGCTGCTGCTGCTGGTGCCGGGGGTGAACCTCGTCGTCTTCTACGTGGCGAATGCCTACCTCATCAGCCGGGAATATTTCGAGCTCGCCGCCATGCGCTACCGCACGCCCGAGGAGGCCCGCGCGCTCCGGCAGGCGCATGCGGTGCAGGTCTTCCTCGGCGGACTGCTGATCGCGCCGCTGCTGTTCGTGCCGGTGCTCAATCTCATCGTCCCGGTGTTCGGCACCGCCTTCATGGTGCATTTCCACCGTCGCATCGCCCCGCTGCCGCTCCTGCGCGCGCCGGATGGTGCGGCCGTGATCGAGGGCCGGCCAGTCTAGGGCTCCGGTCCCCCGCCGAGCGGAGGGAGAGGCTGGTCCAGCGCAAGAGTTCGCCGAGGGCGGCCCGGCATCGCGACGGGGAAGCGAAATATCTACAGCCCCGCCACCTTCAGCGCCTCGGCCTGTCGCGCCGCCACGCTTTCGGCGGACACGTCGGCGACGGCCGCCTCGAACAGGCGATGGAAGTTCAGCTCCGCCTTGAGATGCAGGAACACCGCGCCGAGGCCGATGGCGGCCCGATCCATGAAGACGAACTCGCGCGGCACCGTCACCGGTCCCAGGCGCTTCAGCGCCGTGTGCACGGTGTAGGCCTCCTTGCGCCCATATTGGCCGGGCCCGACCCCGTCGGCGATGGTGCGCACCCGATCGTCCATCAGCGGGCCGTAGATGAAGCGGGCCCAGATGTTCAGGACGTCGATCAATTCCCGCTTCAGTCCTTTGAAGCCCCAGCTCTCATAGGCGTGCACCACCCGTGCCTCGTCCCCGGCCATCAGGCCGCGATAGAGGTCGACAACGCCAGCGACGAAGGCCGGCGGGAAGATGCGGATGCAGCCGTAGTCGAGGAGGTTGATGCCCGCCGGCCGCCCCTCCTGCGAGAAGACGGTGTAGTTGCCGAGATGCGGGTCGCCGTGGATCACGCCGAAGCGCGAGAAGGGCGGCCACCAGGCGGCGAACATGGCCTCGGCGAGGGCATTGCGCTCGGCGAGGGGATGCTCGGTGAAGCCGAGGATCTTCTCGCCCTCCAGCCACTGCATGGTCAGCAGCCGGCCGGTGGACAGGTCCTCGCGCACCCGCGGAACACGCACCTGCGGCGCATCGGCGAGCATGTAGGCATAAAGGGCGGCGTGGCGCGCCTCGCGGCGATAGTCCAGCTCCTCGCGCACCCGCGCGCCGATTTCGCCGGCGATCTCGCGGGTGTCGATGGCGCCGTCCATGCGGCGGTGGATGGAGAAGAGCACGTCGAGCTGGGCGAGGTCCGCCTCCACTGCCGCCTGCATGTCGGGATACTGGAGCTTGCAGGCGACCGTTTCGCCGTCCAGCGTCACCGCCTTGTGCACCTGCCCGAGGGAGGCGGCGGCGGAGGGCTGGTGGGAGAAGGAGGCAAAGCGCTGCTCCCAGTCCCGGCCCAGCTCCGCCATCATGCGCCGGCGCACGAAGGCCCAGCCCATGGGCGGGGCGTCGCTCTGCAGCTTCTGCAGTTCGCTGGCGTATTCCGGCGGCAGCACGTCGGGGATGGTGGCCATGAGCTGGGCCACCTTCATCAGCGGTCCCTTCAGACCGCCGAGGGCGGAGGCGAGCGCGGCCGCATTGCCCTCGCCCTCGCGGCCCATGAGGCGGGTGCCGGCAATGCGCGCGGCCACGCCGCCCACGTTCGCGCCCACCCGCGCATAGCGCGCGGCGCGGGCCGAAAAGCGGTTTCTTTCCTCGTCCACCATCAGCGGGCTTGCTCTTTCTTTCCGTGTGCTACGCGACGGCGGAGCGGTCGGATCGCCAGGTCAGGGCAAGCAGGATGACGAGCAAAAGCGGCGTGAGCACGTCGGGATAGAGGATGGGGCCGGCATTGCCGGCGGCGAGATTGCCGGTGCGCGCGATCTCCGCCACATGGTTCACCGCCGCCCCGCCGAGGAAGCCCGCCACCATGATCGCGACGGCGGCCCGGAAGCCCCAGTTGGGATAGAAGGCGGCCACAAGCCCGGCCATGCCGATGCCGAGGTTGGCGGTGCCCACCTCGGTCTGGAACGGGCTCGGGGCCCAGCCGATGGCGGCGGCCGAGCGGGCGGGAAACACGATGTGGCCCAGCGCCGCCCACAGACCCACCAGACCCACCGGGAAGAGATTGACGTAACGCAGCAGCAGGCGGGCGAGAAGCCGCGGCCCGCGCGGGGCCGGAGCGCGGGCGAAAGAGACCGCGGCGAGCAGCACCACCGCCGCGTAGGACAGGATCGGAACCCAGAAGACCATGACGCCCCCCGCAAGCCATGCACCCGCCGCAGGTTCGCCGAGGCCCCGCCACGACGCCAGCGGTTTATGGCCCCTCTCGGCTCGCGCGCTCGCGCTCAGCGCCGGCGGAAACCGACCTCGCCGGCATCCTGGTCGAACAGATAGTCGAAGGCGTTCAGCGCCCGCACCGTGGTGTTGATGAAGGTGGGGCGCTCGCCGCGGCCGACGACGATGACCTTTTCCGGCACCACCCCTTCGCGCCGGTCGCCGACGATGAAGCCGTAGTCCGGTGCCGGGGCGTCCGGGCCGGGCCGCACCCGCACCCGCACGCCGTCGGCGAGCACGCTGTCGCCGCGCATGTCGTAGGTCTCGAGGCCGTCCGTCTGCGCGCTTGGCAGGGACAGGTACATGGTGGAAACGCCGGTATCGAGCAGCATGGTGCCGCACGCATCGGGGGTGCGGTCCTCCAGCCCGATGCAGACCGGCGCGGCGGCCCAGTCGCCGGCAGCGCCGTCCCGCGCCAGCTTCACCCGGGCGAAGGCCGCGCGGTCGCCCTCGCCGAGGCCCACCTGCACCCCTTCGCGATCGACGATGTAGCCGCGCCGCAGCCGGCCAGGGCCGCCGGCATCCCCCATGCCGGGCAGGTTGAGGAAGGGATTGCGCGCCGGCCCGGCGCCGGGCTGGTGGTCGTGGGACCGGGCGAAGCCGATGCCCAGCATGGAGACCCGCCGCGGCGCGTCGATGGGCCGGCAGTCCCGCGCGCTCTCCAGGCAGTCGATGCGGGTTACTGCCAGGATGCGGATGGGCCGGGTGGTGATGCTGGCGCCGTCGGCGCCGACGATGGTGACCGGCGTCTCCACATAGACGCCGCGCATCACCCGCCCGGACGAGGTGTAGGTGAGCTCGCCCGGTCCGAGCTGGGGCAGCGCATCGAACCCGGCGATGGACGTGGCCGAGACGACGATGCCGGTGGACCCCGTATCCATCACCGCGCTGTGCACCGGCCCGCCGATGGAGAGCCCGAGCGTGGGCGGCCGGCGGATGGGCTCGCCGGGGAAGGGCGCGTTGAGGAAGGAGAGCCGCACCGGCTGCTGCGCCGCGGCGGGCATCGCGCCCGCAGCGAGGAAAGACGCCATCAGCAGAAAAGCCAGGGAGGGGGCGAGCGACGGGAGTTTTTTCACGGCAGGTCCTTCCGCGGGAGCGCCCGATGCTTCTATCCGATTCCGCCCGTCTGTGCGTCGCCGACCGGCGGTGCGCGGGCGAAACGGATACAGCCGCCGCGCGGTTTCACTGCGGGCGAATCACGCTCTAATCTGCGCCGCCGCGTCGGTGCGGCCATACCGGGAGGGACAGTCATGCGCCACGAGATCACCGGGACGACGCTTCCCGTCCTCACCCTCACGCTGGAGGCGGGCGAGACGGTGCTCGCCGAGACCGACCGGCTCTCCTGGATGACCTCCAACGTCGCCATGCGCACCACCACCGCCACGGGCGGCTCCTCCGGCTTCTTCGGCGCCATCGGCCGGGCGCTGGGCGGGGGCGGGCTGTTCATGACCGAATTTACCGCCGAGGGCGGCGAGGCGCTGGTGGCGTTTGCCGCCACGGTGCCGGGCAACATCATCGAGACGCGGGTGGGCGCGGGCCGCGGCTATCTCATCCACCGCCACGGCTTCCTTGCCGGCGCGCCGACGCTGGCGCTGGGGGTGGGGGTGCAGCAGTCGCTGGGGGCCGGCGTGTTCGGCGGCGAGGGTTTCGTGCTCCAGCATCTCACCGGCGAGGGCACGGCCTTCATCGAGCTCGGCGGCGAGATCGTCAGCTACGACCTCACGGCGGGCCAGGACCTTCTGGTCCATCCCGGCCACGTGGGCATGTTCGAGGAGAGCGTCAGCTTCGAGATCACCACCGTGCGGGGCGTGAAGAACATGATCTTCGGCGGCGACGGCCTCTTCCTCGCCCACCTCTCCGGCCCCGGCAAGGTGTGGCTCCAGACCCTCACCCCCTCGAAACTCGCCCACGCCCTGCGCCCCTATCTCCCCACCGGCGAACACCGCTGAGGCGGGGGCGGCGCCGACGGGCGCGGCTGAGAGCGAGGGCGGGTTTCCTCTCCCGCCGTCGGCCTCACCTGTGGCGCCCGTCCTCCACCACCTCGACCTCCACAGCCCCAACCCGCGTCCCCCACCCCCCGTCGCCCTTCGTTATCTCCCGCCGTCGCCCTCCGGCTTGACCGGAGGGCCCATGGGTAGGCGGGTGCTGCATGGTGGCCGAGGCGGAAGCCCCTCTCCCCGCGGGGAGAGGGCAGGATGAGGGGAAAGGGCGTCGGGCGGGACGCCCCATGGTTCCACCGGCCGCGTCACCCCTCACCCCATCCCTCTCCCCGACGGGGAGAGGGCGCCGCTCGGTTCTTTCGCTAAGGCTGGCCCCAGTGGTCCGCCACCGTCGCCCGCCGACTTGACCGAAGGGCCCATGGTTCGACCGGGAGTTGCACGGGGGGTGTCCGCTTCCCCTCTCCCCGCGGGGAGGGAGCCGCACAGTTCTTTGCGGAAGCCTTGCCCCTATTCATAACTGTCGCCCGCCGGCTTGACCGGAGGGCCCATGGCGCGACCGGGACCTGCCCCCGCCGCCGCGCCGCAATGGCGACCGCTTCAGCCGTGCATCAGCGCCGAGACATGGGCAGCGGCGGAGGTGGCGAGGCCTTCCAGGTCGTATCCGCCTTCCAGCAGGGAGACGACGCGCCCCTCGCACTTCTGGTCGGCGATCTCCATCAGCCGGCGGGTGATCCAGCCGAAATCCGTGTCGACGAGGCGCAGAGAGGCCAGCGGATCGCGCACGTGGGCGTCGAAGCCGGCCGAGATGAGGATGAGGTCCGGGGCGAAGGAGGTGATGCGCGGCAGGATGCGGCTCTCCATCGCCTCCTTGAACACCGCCCCGTCGTCGCCCGAGCGCAGCGGCGCGTTGACGATGGTGTTGACGACGCCCGTCTCCCCCACCGCGCCGGTGCCGGGATAGAGCGGCATCTCGTGGGTGGAGCAATAGAGCACGCTGTCGTCGGCCCAGAAGATCTCCTGCGTGCCGTTGCCGTGGTGCACGTCGAAATCGACGATGGCGACCCGCTGCAGGCCGTGCTTCGCCTGGGCATGGCGGGCGGCGATGGCCACCTGGTTCAGCAGGCAGAAGCCCATGGGCCGGCGGGTCTCGCAATGATGGCCGGGCGGGCGCATGGCGACGAAGGCGTTGGAGACCTTGCCCTCCATCACCTCGTCCACGGCGAAGCAGGCGCCGCCCACGGCGCGCAGCACCGCCTCCCAGCTGCCCGGCGACAACACCGTGTCGGAATCGATGCGCACCAGCCCTTCCTGCGGCACCGCCTCGCCCATGGCGTCGACGAAATCGGCGGGATGGACGCGGATGATGTCCTCTCGCGCGCCGAGGGGAGCGAGGTCGCGCACCAGATGGGCGAACTTCTCCTGCTCGAAGATGCGGTCGAGGGCGCGCAGCCGGTCGGCGCGCTCGGGATGGCCGAGGGGCGTGGCGTGGTTCAGCCCGGCGGGATGGGTCACGAGCAGCGTGGACATGGAGTGGGGCGCCTCCCTCGGCGACGTCTTGGCGTTCTTGTTCTTGCCATACCATATTCCACCGCGGCCGGCAGGCGTTGCGGCGGATCAACACTTTTGCCGGCACCCCATCCAAACGGCGATTGACGCGCGCGGGGCGGGGCGCCTCCTACTTGCCGTCGAGCCGGCGGGAGAACACCACGCGCGGCTCCTCCACATAGCCCTCGGCCTGGTAGAAGCCGCGCACCTTCTCGTTGTCGGGGCGCACGAGCAGCATCAGCTTGGGGATGGCGCGGGCGCGCAGCCAGTCCTCCACCGCGCGCAGCAGCGCCCGGCCGAGGCCGCGGCCCTGGAGCTCCGGCTCCACCGCGAGGTAATAGACCCAGCCGCGGTGCCCATCGTGGCCCACCATGGCGGAGCCGGCGATGCGGCCCTCGGCGCGCGCCACGAGGATGGTGGAATGGGGGCCCCGCCGCGCCAGAGCGATGTCGGCGTGGGGATCGTTCCACGGCCGGGTCAGGCCGGCGCGCTCCCACAAGGCGGCAAGGGCATCCGCGTCGGCGTCGGCCGCATGGTCGATGGCGATCTCGATCCCGTCGACGCGGGCGGTGTGGGAGGTCATGCGGGGATCTCGCTGTCGGTCGGTTCGGGACGGGGCGCGGCGGCGCGGGCGAGGCGGTCGGCCATGGCTTCCCCGAGGCCGGAGCGGGGCAAGGGCACGACGCAAATGGCGCCGACCCCGGTGGCGTCGAGGGCGCGCAGCGCGCCATAGAGGCGGGCGGCGGCCTCCATGAGGTCGCCGGCGGGGCTGAGGTCGAGGATCTCGGCGGCGCTGTCGCTGCCCGGCGGGTGGGCGCCGGCGAAGGTGAGCAGCGCCTCGCCCGGCCGCACCTCGGCCGCATCGAGGCGCAGCAGCGCGCGCGGCGCGTAGTGGGAGGCGAGGCGGCCCGGGGCGAGGGGGCGCGCGTCGGCGCCGCCGCCGGCCGAGGCGACGGGATGGCCCAGCGCCGCCGCGATGGCGTCCCTCGCGAGGCCGCCGGGCCGCAGCAGCACGGGGGTTTCCCCGGTGAGGTCGAGGATGGTGGATTCCACGCCAACGCGGGTCGGGCCGGCGTCGAGCACCGCGTCGATGCGGCCGGCGAGGTCTTCCATCACATGGGCGGCGGTGGTGGGCGAGACGCGGCCGGAGCGGTTGGCGCTCGGCGCAACCACCGCCCCGCCGAAGGCGGAGATGAGCGCCAGAGCGGCGGGATGGGCGGGCACCCTGAGGCCGATGGTAGAAAGCCCGGCGCGCGCCAGATCGCACGCCCCATCGCCGCCGATATAGGGCACCACCAGGGTGAGGGGACCCGGCCAGAAGTGCTCCGCCAGACGCTCCGCAGCCGGCCCGAAGCGGCCGAGCCGGCGTGCCGCCGCCACGTCGGCCGTGTGGGCGATCAGCGGGTTGAAGGCGGGCCGGCCCTTGGCGGCGTAGAGGGCGGCGACCGCGGCCGGGTCGGACGCATCGGCGCCGAGGCCGTAGACCGTCTCGGTAGGGAAGGCGACGAGGCTGGAGGCCGCGAGCAGCCGCGCCGCCTCGGCCACCGCCTCCGGCCGGGCGGCATCGAGAAGGCGCGTCACGCGCGCCGCGGAAGGGACGGTGGAGACCATTCAGCCGCAAACCCGGGGCGCCTCCGACCAAAGGGCCAGAGCACGCCTCTTGACGAAGCCGGCCGCCGCCGCGATGTGGGAAGACCGGTTGCCGCCGTGCTTAGAGCCTGCCCGCAGGGGGCGGTCAAGCACCGGCGCGACGGACACGACGCTGCGGGCCAACGCGGCAGGCACCAAAGGGAGGGTCCCATGAGCTATCGCGCGCCGGTGGAAGAGGTCTCCTATTTTCTCAAGACCTGCACCTCCCTTCCCAGCCTCATGGAGCAGGGCCTCGTGGAGCTGTCGTTCGACGTGGTGGATGCGGTGCTGGAGGAGGCCGGCAAGTTCGCCGCCACCGCCATCGCTCCCCTCGACAGGGTGGCCGACCGCCAGGGCTGCACCCTGAAGGACGGCGCCGTCTCCACCCCGGAGGGCTGGCGCGCCGCTTATGAGGCCTGGGCCGCGGCGGGCTGGAGCGCGGTGGCGGCCGAGGAGGAGTTCGGCGGCCAGAACCTGCCCACCTCCGTCACCTCGGCGCTGACCGAGTTCTGGAATTCGGCCTCGCCCTCCTTCGGCATCGGCGGCGTGCTCACCCTCGGCGCCATCGAGGCGTTGACCGCCCACGGCTCGGCCGAGCTCCAGCGCATTTATCTGCCGAAGATGGTGGCCGGCACCTGGACCGGCACCATGAACCTCACCGAGCCGCAGGCCGGCTCGGATCTCGCGGCCCTGCGCTCCAAGGCGGTGAAGCAGGCCGACGGCACCTATCGCATCTTCGGCACCAAGATCTTCATCTCCTACGGCGAGCATGACCTCGCCGAGAACATCGTCCATCTGGTCCTCGCCCGCCTGCCCGATGCGCCGGCCGGCACCAAGGGCATCTCGCTGTTCCTCGTGCCGAAGTTTCAGGTGAACGCCGACGGCAGCCTGGGGGCGCGCAACGATGTGGTCTGCGCCGGCATCGAGCACAAGCTCGGCCTGCACGGCTCGCCGACCTGCACCATGGTGTTCGGCGACAAGGGCGAGGGCGCCGTGGGCTATCTCGTGGGCGAGGAGAACCGCGGCCTCGCCTGCATGTTCACCATGATGAACAACGCCCGCCTCGCGGTGGGCATCCAGGGTGTGGCGGTGGCCGAGCGGGCCACCCAGCGCGCCTTCGCCTTCGCCCGCGAGCGCAAGCAGGGCAAGGCGCCCGGCATCGAGGGGTCGGCCCCCATCATCGCCCATCCCGACGTGAAGCGCATGCTGCTGACCATGCGGGCCGAGACCGACGCCGCCCGCGCCATTTGCCTCAAGACCGCGGACGCCCTCGACCGCTCCCGCCGCCTCGCCGATCCCATCGCCCGCGCGGCGGCCCTCGCCGAGGCGAGCCTCCTGACGCCGGTGGCCAAGGCCTTCTCCACCGACGTGGGCATCGAGGTCGCTTCCCTCGGTGTGCAGGTGCACGGCGGCATGGGCTATGTGGAGGAGACCGGCGCCGCCCAGCACATGCGCGACGCGCGCATCTTCGCCATCTATGAGGGCACCAACGGCATCCAGGCCATCGACCTCGTCACCCGCAAGGTGCCGCAGGAGGGCGGCGACGTGATCAACGCCCTGATCGCGGATTATCGCGACATCGCCGAGGAGATGGCGGCGCTCAACGCGCCCGATTTCGGCCATGCCGGCGCGCGCCTAATGGAGGCGGCCGAAGCCCTGGGCCGCGCCACCATTGTGATGCTCGACCGGCTGGCGGACGAGCCGTCCAAGGCGCTCGCGACCGCCACGCCCTATCTGAAGCTCTACGCCCGCGCCGCCGGCGGCGCCTATCTGGCGCGTGCCGCGCTCGCCTCCTATGGCGAGCGGGCGCAGGGCGCGAGCGATCCGCGCCTGTCGGCCCGCATCGCGGTGGCGCGCTTCTTCGCGGAGAATCTCGCGGTGGAGGCGAAGGGATTGGAGGAGGCCGTGACCGGCGGCGCCGGCGGTGTGCTCGACGCCGAGGCGGTGCTGGCCATCGCCTGAGGGGCTCAGGCCCGGCGCGCGCCGGGCCGCTCCGGGACGTCGACGAAGCCGGGGCGGCGGGGCGCGGGATGGCCGTTGCGGGGGGCGATGCCCACCGCCCGCCAGGTGCCGCGGCCAGCATCCTTCGCGGCATAGAGCGCGGCGTCCGCCTCGGCGAGGAGGGCGGAAGAGTCGGGCGCGCTCTCGTCCGCCACCGCCATGCCGAGGGAGAAGGAGGTGGGCAGCGCGAGGCCATCCACCTCCATGGGAAGCGACAGCTGGCGGTGCAGCCGCTCCGCCATGGCTGCGAACTCCTCCTTGTTCTTGCCGGCGGCGATGATGGCGAACTCGTCGCCGCCGTAGCGGGCCACGACGTCGCCGGCTCGGATCGCCGACTGGAGCCGGCGCGCGGCGGTGCTCAGCAGCGTGTCGCCGACCATATGGCCGAATTTGTCGTTGACCATCTTGAAGTGGTCGATGTCGATGAGCACCACGGCGAACAGGGCGCCGTCGCGGGCGAGGCGCCGCCGTGCCTGGTCCAGCGCCCGGTCGAAAGTCGTCCGGTTGGCGAGGCCGGTGAGGGGATCGTGCGTGGCGGCATGCTCCAGTGCCGCCTCCAGATGCTTGCGCTGGGCGATGTCGGTGAGCGTTCCCACCGCCCGCGCCGGCCGGCCGGCGGCGTCCTGCTCCACCACTTTGCCGCGCACCAGCACCCAGAGCCAATTGCCGTTGCGGTGGCGCAGGCGCACCTCGGTCTGGAACAATTGGTGCCGGCCCTCGGCATGCTCGCTGAGCGCCCGCGCGAGGGCCGGGAAGTCCTCGGGATGCACCAGCTGGCCGTAGTCCGAGAGCCTTGGCCTCGCCTCGCTCGGCTCGAAGCCCAGCATGCGATGGGCCCGGGCGCTGAAGAACACGCCGTCGGTGGGCAGGTGCCAGTCCCAGATGCCGTCATTGGCGCCTTCCAGCGCCCAGGCGAGGCGGCGGCGATCCTCCTGGACTTCGCTCTGCTGGCGCACCCGCTGCGCCATGATGGCGGCGATGACCAGCGCCGGCATCATGACCATGACCAGCCGCGCCTCCAGCTGGAGCATGGCGGTCATGAGATCGGCCGAGGCCTGCGGCCACACCTGGGCGACGCCGAGGGCGATGATGGCGAGCGACAGGAGACCCGACGCCACGGCGGTGGCGAACAGGCCGAGGCGGAAGGCGAACCACAGCAGGATGACGCCGCCGAGGTCGCGCAGCAGCGGCTCGGAATAATAGGCGCTGGCGATGACGGCGGTGGCAAGGGTGAGACTGGCGAGGGTGAGTTCCTCCTCCCGCGCCAGCGCTGGGGGGCGGCCGTCGGCGCGATCGGTCTTGGGCAGCATCCAATCCTGGCGCCGGCCGTGCCAGAGCAGGAAGGGCGGCAGCAGCAGGACGACGCTCGCCATCTCCGGGATCCACCAGCGCAGCAGCAGGGGAGGGAAGCGGTTTCCGGTCTCGATGAAGGCGACGAAGGCGGCCAGCGCCGCGCCCGGCAGGGTGCCGACGATGGCGACGAGGGCGAGGCTCACCACCATGGGCACGCTGCGCAGGGCGTCGCGCTCGAGCCCGGCGCGCAGGCATCCCCAGCCCACCAGAACGAAGGTGAGGCCGTGGGCGATGCCGCCGGCCATCGCCGCGCCGAACGGGTCGTCGAAGGCGAAGAGGTGCAGGAGGATGGAGACGCAGGTGACCACGAGCGCGAGCGGGCCGAGGGCGCCGCGGAACATGACGAAATAGACGCCCACCGCGATGGCGTCGGTGGGCGAGACCACCGGGAACACGCCGAGCAGCCGCGCCACCTCGGTCACGGTGAGCATGAGGCAGCCGTAGAACAGGGCGAACAGCAGGAGGTCGGTCGCCGTCTGCGCCGCAGGCCCGTTGCGGCGCACCCACGCGAACATGCCCGCGACAGAGAGGGGCGGACCCGCCTCCGGGGCAGGGGGCATCTCCGCCGCAGGCCCGGCGGGCTCCATCGCGTTGGGGCGCATCTCACCTGCAGGAGGGTGGGGCCAGGTCGCACGCGGATGCGGGCTGGCGCGATTGCCGCAGCGAAAGCCCCTCCCGCTTCCACCTTGGACGCTGTGACAGGTCCCCGCCGCCAAACGACGCGGCAGGGCGTATCATTATGGCACAGTTCGCAATTTGCGACAATAGGGTAATATAATACTTCCACTCACAGCCGTCGGTCGCGGCCTACCGCCCGGCGAATCCCTCGAAGGTGAAGTCGGGCGCGCTGGTGTTGTGGCGAGACGGCACGAGGCGGCCGGCCCACAGCATCGAGACGTTCTGCGCGTCGGTGAAGCTCATCACCGGCGCCTCGCCCATGGCTGCGGGGGTTCCGGGTGAGGCGAGGGTGCGCCAGGCCACGCGGGCGACGTCCGCATTGCCCTCGGTGACGTACATGGAGCGCAGGGCCGCGAAGGTGCGCGGGGCGATGCCGTCGAACTGGACCTCGAGACGAATCTGGTCGCCGTCCACCTTCGCCAGCTGGAGGCGCGCCTTGCCGCCGTCGGCGAAGTGCAAGGTGAAGGTGCGCGTCTGCGGCGCGAAATCGAGCTCCTTCAGCCGCACCAGCGGCCGCTCGGCCTGCTCCACCGGCCCGACGAGGAAGGATGAGCCATAGGCCGTGCTGCGCAGGTGAGTCGGCGACAGGGGCCGGGCCCGCCAGTAGCCGTCGGGCGGGTAGACCACCAGCACCTCCTCCGCCTTGTCGTTCTGGCGGACCCAGAGCTGAAGCATGTGCAGGCCCTGCGTCACCTCCCCACCGATCCGCACCGGCACGCTTGCCGCCCGCCAGAACGAGGGAAAGGTGAAGCCGGTGATCCACAGATCCGGGGTCTCGAAGATGGTCACGCGCCGCGGCACGCCCGTCGCCGGTGCCGCCGGCGGGGCACCCGCCGCGGCCGGCGGCGGTGCGGGCGCCGGCACCACCGGGTCCCTGCTCATGTCGCAGGTCTCGAAATCCGGCTCGGTGTTGTCGACGCGCAGCATGCCCACATAGGCAGGATGGCGGGCGATGATGGTGAACTTCTCGATCTGCTCGGCAACCAGCTTGAGGGAGACGTTGTCGGTCTCGGCGCAGGTGGCGCTGGTGCTTTCGTTGCGCACCATGACGCCCACCGGCGCCGCCGCCGCGGCCGCGGGCAAGAGGAGAAGCACCATCAAGCTCAGGACACGGCGGACGAAGGCGGGCATCGCGAACTCCGGGGGAGGGCCGTCGGCCGGACGGCGGCGGGAGCTTAGAGCGTTTTCGAGCGAAGGGGAGACCGCTTCGCGCAAACAAGGTGCATCGCCACGCGAGCCCCCAGCCTTTCCCCAGACACCAAGTACATCACCTGCGGGAGCCCGAGCGGGGCGACTGCGCACCCCTCGCAATCGGCGGCCGGCTCCCCATATGTCCGGCAGGCTGACGCAGCGGAACCAACGCTGCCAGGGAGGAAAGCCGGGACATGTCGAGATTTCGCAACGGTTCGCTGCTCGCGGTGATGGCGGTCGTAGGCGCCCTTTGCCTTGTGGGCGCCGATCACGCCGAGGCGCGCAAGGGCATCTCCATCGGCAGCCGCGGCACGCGGACCTACCAGACCCCCGCCCCGACCCAGACGGCGCCGGGCGCCGCCGCGCCGGTTCAGCGCTCCACCACGCCCCAGGCGCAGCCCGGCCCCACCGCGGCCCAGCGTCCGCAGGCGACCCCGCCGCGCTCGTCCATGTTCGGCTCCGGCCTCGGCGGTGCGCTGATGCGTGGCCTGCTCATCGGCGGCCTCGTGGGCATGCTCATGGGCGGCGGGCTCGGCGGCCTGGCCGGTGCGCTGGGCCTCGTGCTCCAGCTGGGCCTCATCGCCCTCGTGGTGTTCGTGGTCATGCGCCTGCTGCGCGGCTCCCAGCCCGCACCGGCCGGCGCGGGCGCACGTTACGGCGGTGGCGGGGCGGGCTTCCCGCCGCGGCCGGCGCCGGCATCCGCGCGCCCGTCGGCTGCGGATGCCCGCCCCAACACGGCGCACCGCGACGAGATCGGCGTCACCCCGGCCGATCTGGACACGTTCGAACGCCTGCTCGCCACCATCCAGGGCGCCTATTCCCGCGAGGACCAGGGCGAGCTGCGCCAGCACACCACGCCGGAGATGTTCGGCTTCCTTGCCGACGAACTGCGCGACAACGCCGAGGCGGGCCTGCGCAACGAGGTGTCCGACATCAAGCTGCTCCAGGGCGACGTCGCCGAGTCGTGGCGCGAAGGCCCTCTCGAATACGCCACCGTGGCCATGCGCTACGCCGGCCGGGACGTGATGGTAGAACGCGCCAGCGGGCGTCCGGTCTCCGGCGATGTCTCCGGTGCCGGCGAGACCACCGAGGTGTGGACCTTCGTGCGCCAGCGCGGCGCCACCGGCGCGGGGCCCTGGCGGGTGAGCGCCATCCAGACCACCTGAACGAGCCGGTCCCGGCACTTGGCTTCCCTTGCAGCAAGGGAAGACTGTGCCGGGCCGGCGTGCGGCTTCCCGAGCGGTATGGGGGGCATGCTGAGATTTCTTCCCGCTCGGCGGTACCCAGCGCGCGGGAAGTCGCTATAAAGCGCCCCCATGACGAACGTCATCTCGATTTCCCATCTCAGCAAGACCTACGCCACCGGACACGCCGCCTTGAAGGACGTGTCCCTGGACATCCGACGGGGTGAGATCTTCGCCCTGCTGGGACCTAACGGCGCCGGCAAGACGACGCTCATCTCCATCGTCTGCGGCCTCGTCAACGCCACCTCCGGCACGGTCGAGGTGGCCGGCAACGACATCGTGCGCGACTACCGCGCCGCCCGCTCCCGCATCGGCCTCGTGCCGCAGGAGCTGACCACCGACGCCTTCGAGAGCGTCTGGGCCACGGTGAGCTTCTCCCGCGGCCTGTTCGGCTGTGCGCCGGATCCCACCCATATCGAGAAGGTGCTGCGCAGCCTCTCTTTGTGGGAGAAGAAGGACGCCCGCATCATGACGCTGTCCGGCGGCATGAAGCGGCGCGTGCTGATCGCCAAGGCCCTTTCGCACGCCCCCGAGGTGCTGTTCCTCGACGAGCCCTCGGCGGGCGTCGACGTGGAGCTCAGGCGTGACATGTGGCGCCTCGTGCGCGAGCTGCGCGACGCGGGCGTCACCATCATCCTCACCACCCATTATCTGGAGGAGGCCGAGGAGATGGCCGACCGGGTGGGGGTGATCGCCCGCGGCGAGCTGATCCTGGTGGAGGACAAGGCGGTGCTGATGCGCAAGCTCGGCGGCAAGCGCCTGTCCATCGAATTGGCGCAGCCGCTTGCGGCGATTCCCGGCCGGCTCGCCCCCTACGACTTGTCCCTGTCGCCCTCCGGCACCTGCCTCACCTACACCTACGCCACCACGGCGGACGGCGCCGAGGGGGAGCCAAGGCAGGGGAACGGCCTGTCCATCGCCGGCCTCCTGGCCGGGCTTTCGGCGGAGGACATCGCCTTTACCGATATTCACACCGAGCAGAGCTCGCTCGAGGACATCTTCGTCAGCCTGGTGAGGCGCGCCCCGTGAACTTCCATGCCATCCGCGCCATCTACACCTTCGAGATGAACCGCACGCGCCGCACCATCGGCCAGAGCGTCGTCTCGCCCGTGCTGTCCACCTCACTGTATTTCGTGGTGTTCGGCTCGGCCATCGGCTCGCGCATGTCGGAGGTGGGCGGGGTGCCATACGGCGCCTTCATCGTCCCCGGCCTGCTGATGCTCACGCTGCTGACCCAGTCCATCAGCAACGCCGCCTTCGCCATCTATTTCCCGCGCTTCACCGGCACGATCTACGAGCTCCTGTCGGCGCCGGTCTCGCCGTTCGAGATCGTGGCTGGCTATGTCGGGGCGGCGGCCACCAAGTCCACCCTGCTGGGGCTCATCATCCTTGCCACCGCCTCGCTGTTCGTGCCGCTGGAGATCCGCCATCCGTTCTGGATGCTTGGCTTCCTGGTGCTTACCGCGGTGACCTTCTCGCTGTTCGGCTTCATCATCGGCATCTGGGCCGACGGGTTCGAGCGGCTCCAGCTCATCCCCATGCTGGTCATCACCCCGCTCACCTTCCTCGGCGGGACCTTCTATTCGCTGGACATGCTGCCGCCCCTCTGGCGGACCGTCACGCTGTTCAATCCCGTCGTCTATCTCATCGCCGGTTTCCGCTGGAGCTTCTTCGGCCATGCCGACGTGCGGGTGGAGGTGAGCGCGGCGATGACCTTCGTGTTCCTGCTGCTGTGCCTGTTCACGGTGCGCTGGATGTTCCGCACCGGCTACCGGCTCAAGAACTGACCCTCTCGCCGCGAAAGGATGATGCCGTGGCCGATGCGATCGTGCGCCCCACCTACAAGGACTTCACCGCGCGCGCGCCGGACGTGTATGCGGGCCTGTCCGCCCTCACCAAGGCGGTGGATGCGTCCGGCCTGGACAAGGGGCTGACCGAGCTCGTCAAGCTCCGCGCCTCGCAGATCAACGGCTGCGCCTTCTGCCTCAAGTTCCACCTCGGCCTCGCCCGCAAGGCCGGAGTCGCGCAGGAGAAGCTCGACCTCCTGCCGGCCTTCCGCGAGGCGGAGATCTTCTCGGCGCGGGAAAAGGCGGCGCTGGCTTATGCCGAGGCGATGACCAAGCTCGCCCCCGGCGCCGCCTCCGACGCCGCCTGGGCTGGGCTCAGGGCCGAGTTTTCCGAGGACGAGGTGGTTTTTCTCACCGTGACGGTCGCCGGCATCAACGCCTGGAACCGCATCGCCATGGGCTTCAACTTCGCCGCCTGAGGGGTGGGAGCGACCTCGCCGCCTCGCGTCAGCCTATCGGCCGTCGTGCTCCGGCTTGACCGGAGCACCCATGCTTTCCCCCGGCGCCGGCCCCAGGCCGCACCATGGGCCCTCCGGTCAAGCCGGAGGGCGACGGTTGGGGCTGCGTTGGAGGTTGGGTGGAAGGCAGGTTGAGGAGACACGGCGCGGCGTCCCGGCCATCGCCATGGCGATGTGCTCGCGGCGCTTGGGTACGAGCCACCTCGCCCGCCCTCCCGCCGTCGTGCTCCGGCTTGACCGGAGCACCCATCCTCCGCCTGAAGCCGGCTCCCGGTCGCACCATGGGCCCTCCGGTCAAGCCGGAGGGCGACGGTGGGGCCGGGTTGAAGGTGCCCGCCGCTATGCCCGGGACAGCCCCGGGCATGGCGTTGCCGATAGGTCGACGGACCTGCTCCGAAGGTCTCAGATGCCGCCCATGCACATGTACTTGATGTTCAGATAGTCATCGACGCCGTACTTCGACCCCTCGCGGCCGACGCCGCTCTCCTTCACGCCGCCGAACGGCGCCACCTCGGTGGTGATGACGCCGGCATTGACGCCCACCTGGCCGTATTCCAGCTGCTCCGCCACGCGGAAGGCGCGGCCGAGGTCCTTGGTGAAGAAATAGCAGGCGAGGCCGTATTCCGTCGCATTGGCATAGGCGACGGCCTGCTCCTCGGTCTCGAACTTGAAGAGCGGCGCCAGCGGTCCGAAGATCTCGTCGCGGGCGAAGGCCATGTCCTGGGTCGCGCCGGCGAGCACGGTGGGCTCGAAGAAGGTGCCGCCCTGCGCCGGCTGCTTGCCGCCGGTGAGCACGGTGGCGCCCTTGTCCAGCGCGTCCTTCAGCAGCCGCTCCACCTTGGCGAGCGCGCGCGAATCGATCAGCGGGCCGGCGACCACGCCCTCATCGACGCCGTTGCCCACCTTGAGCTTCTTCGACGCGGCAGCGAACTTCTCGGCGAAGGCGTCATAGATGCCGGCCTGCACGTAGAAGCGGTTGGCGCAGACGCAGGTCTGGCCGACGTTGCGATACTTGGAGGCGATGGCCTGCTCCACCGCGAGGTCCAGGTCGGCGTCGTCGAACACCAGGAAGGGCGCGTTGCCGCCGAGCTCCATGGAGATCTTCTTCATGGTGTCCGCCGACTGCTTCATCAGCAGCTTGCCCACGGGCGTGGAGCCGGTGAACGTCACCTTCTTCACCAGCGGGTTGGAGGTCATCTCGCCGCCGATGGAGGGGGCATCGCCCACCACGATGTTGACGACGCCGGCGGGAATGCCCGCCATCTCCGCCAGCACGCCCCAGGCGAGGCCGGAATAGGGTGTCAGCTCGGAGGGCTTGCACACCACGGTGCAGCCCGCCGCCAGCGCCGCGCCGATCTTGCGCGACAGCATGGAGGAGGGGAAATTCCACGGCGTCACCGCCGCGCACACGCCCACCGGCTCCTTGGTGACGAGGATGCGGCGGCTCGGCCACGGCGAGGGGATCACGTCGCCATAGATGCGCCGCGCCTCCTCGGCGAACCAGCGCACGTAGGCGGCGGAGGCGCCGATCTCGCCCTTGGCCTCGGCCAGCGGCTTGCCCTGCTCGGTGGTGAGGATGAGGGCCAACTCGTCGGCATTCTGGGTGATGAGGTCGGAGAGCTTGTGCAGCTTCGCCGCCCGCTCGGCAGCGGGGGTGGCGCGCCAGCTCTTGAAGGCGGCGGAGGCCGCCTCGATGGCGCGGCGCGTCTCGGCGGCGCCGGCCTTGGGAATGGTGCCGATGATCTCGCCGGTGGCCGGGTTGTTCACCTCGATGGTCGCGCCGTCGTCGGCATCCACCCAGGCCCCGCCGATGAGCATCTTGTCGCGCAGCAGGGTGAAGCGGGGCGCGTCGGACCGGTGGATGGGCTGGGGTGCTGCCATCTGAGATGCTGCCATGTGGGGCTCCTTGGAGACGTGAGCGTGGGGCGTGCGCTTTGGACGTGAACGGTGAGCGGGCGCGGCGCCCGCGCGCCCCCGCTGCATAGAGGATCGAGCCGTGCGGGGCCAGCGCGGAGGCTGGGCTAGCGCACGCAGGTGATGGAATGGAAGGGCACGATCTGCTCCTTCTGGCCGGTTCCGGCGGCCACCTGGCATCGGAGATAGTCGCGCCCCACGCTCAGCGGCGCGAAGCCGGTGATGGTGCTGCCGCCGACCACCTGGATGACGATGGCCTGACCTTCCTTGCCGCCAACGATGTCGAGGACCGCCTGGCGGAAGTCGTCTTCCTTGAACTGGCACTGCATCGCGTCCCTCCCGAGGGATGCCGGGGGCGCGCTTCGGCCCGGCCGGCCGGCGCGTCTGTCGGCACTATACGCCCTCCGCGGCGGTGTGGTCATGCGTTGGATGCATGGGCCGGGCCGGTGGCCATCTCCTGTTGACCGTCGTCAAACCGCGCCCGCCGCGCCCGGTCTACAGGACGTAGCCTGCCCGGGGAGCTTCATCATGCTGAAGATCGCGATCCTCGTCTGGCTCATGCTGGCCACCACCCTTGCTGGCGCGGCGGTGCTGGCAGTGCTCGCCATTCCCTCTTTTTCAGGCGAGGCCATGCGCCTCATTCCCCTGGCGGCCGGCGGGGGCGCGCTGGTGGCGGTGCCCTTCGCGTTCCTCATCGCCCGGCGCATTCTCGCCCTCTCGCTCACCCGGGGCTGAGCGGGTCTCGCGCGATGGCGTGGAAGAAGCTGCCGGTGACCGATCCCCGGCGGCTTCCGGCCGGCCCGAGAGGGCGGCCCTCGGCATCGGACAGTTCGGCGAGCGGCGCGTCGGCGCCGCGCTCCATCACCGTCGCGTAGTGGAATTCGTGGCCGCGCACCCGCGCGCCCGGTGCCCCCAGGGGGGAGGGGGCGAGCAGGCGCGCGGCGCGATAGCCGAGATTCATCTTGCGGCGGGCGAAGCTCGTCTCGAGATCCAGCAGGCCGAGCATCGCATGGCGCGCGCCTTCCGCATCGGTAATCGCGGTGCCGAGCACCATGTAGCCGCCGCACTCGCCATGCACCGGCCGGCCTGAGGCCGCGAACGCCCGCACGCCCTCCAGAAAGCGTGAGGCGGCGGCGAGCCGCCCGGCGTGCAGTTCGGGATAGCCGCCGGGCAGCCAGAGCGCATCGCAGCCCTGCGGCGGCGCCTCGTCGGCGAGGGGCGAGAACGGCAGGATCTGCGCCCCCGCGGCCCGCCAGCCGGCGAGCACATGGGCGTAGACGAAGGAGAAGGCGGCATCGCGCGCCAAAGCGATCCTCTCCCCCGGCGGCGGCAGCAGGGCGGCCGCGGGGTCGGCCAGCGCCGTGCCCAAGAGGGGCTGGGCGGCCGCGTGGATGGCGTCGAGGTCGAGATGGGCCTCGGCGAGGTCGGCGAGGGCGGAGAGGCGCCGGTCGAGATCGGCCGTCTCGCCCGCCTGCACGAGGCCGAGATGCCGCTCCGGCAGCACGATGCCCGCGTCCCGCGGCACCGCGCCCAGCACCGGCAGGCCGAGGGGCGCCATGGCCTCGCGCACCATGCGTTCGTGGCGGTCGCTGCCGAGCTTGTTCAGCACCACCCCGGCGATGCGCACCCGCGGATCATGCCCGATGAAGCCGCGCGCCACCGCCGCCGCGGTCTGCGACTGGCCGGAGACGTCGAGCACCAGCAGCACCGGCAGGCCGAGCCGGGCGGCCACGTCCGCCCCTGCGCCGGTGCGGCCCGCGCCGCCCGCCACCCCGTCGAACAGGCCCATGGCACCTTCCGCCACCACGAGGTCGGCCTGTGCCGCCGCCGCGGCGGCGAGATGGTCGAGGAGGGCCGGCGGCATGGCCCAGCTGTCGAGGTTCAGGCCCGGCTGTCCGGTGGCGGCGGCGTGGAAGGCGGGGTCGATATAGTCCGGCCCGGATTTCACCGCCCGCACCCTCAGCCCGCGCCGCGCCAGCGCCGCCAGCAAGGCGAGGGTGATGGTGGTCTTGCCGGAGCCCGAGCGGGGCGCGCCGACGAGGAGGCCGCGCGCGCTCATCGGGTCCCGCCCCCTTCCGCCGTGGGCCCGGCCTCTCTATCAAGAAGGCCATGAGCGAGGACGCGCGGGCAGATCAGGACGCAGAGCCGCCGGAAGGCGCGCCGCTGCGGCGCGGCTGGACCACCGGCACCTGCGCCGCGGGTGCCGCCAAGGCGGCCTTCGCCGCGCTGGTCACCGGCACCTTTCCCGATCCCGTGGAGGTGGAGCTGCCCGGCGGCACCCGTCCGGCCTTCGCCCTCGCCCTGCATGAGATGGCGGGTGAGAGCGCCACCGCCGGCATCGTCAAGGATGCGGGCGATGATCCGGACGTGACCCACGGCGCCTTGGTGATGGCCAGCGTGCGGCGCGGAGCCGAGGGCGCGGGCGTCACCTTCCGCGCCGGGCCGGGCGTCGGCACGGTGACGCGGCCGGGCCTGCCCGTGCCGCCGGGGGAGCCCGCCATCAATCCGGTGCCGCGCCGCATGATCGCTGCCGGCATCGCCGAGGTGGCGCAGGCGGCCGGCGTTCCGGCCGACGCGGAGGTGGAGATCGCCATCGCGGATGGCGCGCGCCTCGCCCTGAAGACGCTCAATCCGCGGCTCGGCATCGTCGGCGGATTGTCGGTGCTCGGCACCACCGGCATCGTGGTGCCCTATTCCTGCGCCGCCTGGATCCACTCCATCCATCGCGGCATCGACGTGGCGCGTGCCATGGGCCTTCACCATGTGGCCGGGGCCACCGGCGACGCCTCCGAGAAGGCGGTGCAGAAGCTGCACGGCCTCGACGAGGTGGCGCTCATCGACATGGGCGACTTCGTCGGCGGCATGCTCAAATACATCCGCGCCCATCCGGTGGCGAAGGTCACGGTGGCGGGCGGCGTCGCCAAGCTGACCAAGCTGGCGCAGGGCCGTCTCGACCTGCATTCCAAGCGCGGCAGCGCCGACATGGCGGATCTCGCCCGCCTCGCCGCGGCGGCCGGGGCGTCGGGGGAACTGAGTGCGCGCATCGCGCAGGCCCATATGGTGGCGGAGGCGTTCCAGATCGCGGCGGCCGCCGGCTTCCCCCTGGGCGATGCCGTGGCCGCCAGTGCCTGGGTCACCGCTGCCCGCGCCGTCGGCCGGGCGGACGTGGCGCTGGAGGTGGTGGTGTTCGACCGCGACGGCACCCTGATGGGCCGCACCCCGTTCCATCCCGCCGTGGGCTGAGGCCCGGCTCATTCCCCGCCTCCGCGGAAGCGGCGCACATAATCCGTGTCGTAGAGCGCGCTTTCGCGGAAATCGGCGGCGCCGAGGGCGCGGCCCACCAGGATGAGCGCGGTGCGCGGGATGGGATCGGCCGCGAGCTGCTGCGCGATGTCGCCAAGGGTGCCGGTGACGACCCGCTCGTCGCGCCACGTCGCCCGCGCCACCACCGCAGCCGGACAGTCGGCGCCGAGGATGGGCGTGAGTTCCGCCACCACCTGGTCGAGCACGTGGATGGCGAGGTGGATGGCGAGGGTGGCACCCGTCGCGGCGAAGGCGGCGAGGCGCTCGGCGTCCGGCATGGCCGAGGCGCGGCCGGACACGCGGGTGATGACGAGGCTCTGGGCCACCTCGGGCACCGTCAGTTCGCGCCGAAGCACGGCGGCCGCCGCCGCGAAGGCCGGAACGCCCGGCGTGAGGGTGTACGGAATCCCCAGCCGCTCCAGCCGCCGCATCTGCTCGGCCATCGCGCTGTAGACCGAGAGGTCGCCGGAATGCAGCCGCGCCACGTCCTCCCCCGCCCCGAAGGCGCGCACGTATTCCGCCTCGATGCGGTCGAGGTCGAGGGGGGCGGTATCGACGATGCGCGCCCCCGGCGGGCACCAGTCCAGCATCTCCCGCGGGATGATGGAGCCGGCATAGAGGCAGACCGGCGCGCGGGCGATGAGGTCGCGGCCGCGCACGGTGATGAGGTCGGCCGCGCCGGGACCGGCGCCGATGAAATGCACCGTCACGCCACGCTCCCCCGCCGCGCGAGGGCGCAGGTGACGGGGCCGAGGGCGAGGCGCGGGCCGATGAGGCGCGCCTCGGCGCCGGCAGCGGCGAGCGCTGCCGTCTCCGCCGCCGAGGGCACGCGCAGCAGCGCCACCACCCGCTCGGAATGGGTCTTTGTCCGGCTGGAGGCGGCTTCCAGCTGGCTCTGCGGCACCAGCACCAGGGGCAGGCCGAGCAGGGCTGCCGCCTCGCTGATACCGGCCTCCCCGCCCTTCACGGCGGGGGCGGCGATGAGCGAGACGTCGTCGCGGGCGAGCTCGGCGCGCGCCAGGGCAGCGTCAAGCGCGGCGAGGACGTCCTCCATCGCCACGCCCCGCTTCGAGCCGATGCCCGCCACGATCATCCTTCGCCTCCCGCATCCGGCGGCTTCTGCCAGCGCCATTGCGTCACCGGCATGGCCGGCCGCCAACCCGTCATGCCCTTCACCGGCGCCGCCCGCGCAAGCGACATGCGCAGGAGATCGCCGCCAAGGCGCGCCCGTGTGGCGATGAGCAGCGCCTCGGTCTCCAGCGTCACCGCATTGGCAACCATGCGCCCGCCGCCCTTCAGCGCGGAGAGCGCCGCGTCCAGCACGCCCGGCGCGCTGGCGCCGCCGCCCAGAAAGATCACATCGGGAGCGGGCAGTCCGGCAAGGGCGCCGGGTGCCGCACCCTCCACCACCCTGAGATGGGGCACGCCCAGCGCCGTGGCGTTGGCGGCGATGCGCCGGGCACGGTCGGGGTCCGCCTCGATGGCCACGGCGGCGAGGGAGGGGTGCGCCAGCAGCCATTCGATGGCGATGGAGCCTGCCCCCGCGCCGATGTCCCACAATAGCTCCCCCCGCCGCGGCGCGAGGGACGAGAGGGTGACGGCGCGGATCTCCCGCTTGGTGATCTGGCCGTCATGGGCGAAGAGCTCGTCGGCAAGCCCGGCGGCGGAGGGAAGGAGCGGCGCGCCCGCATCCGCCGTCACCTCCAGCGCCACCACGTTGAGCGCGCCCACGTCCGAAAGGTCGAAGCCCGCGGCCGTGGTCTCGCGCAGGCGCTCGGCCGGCCCGCCGAGAGCTTCCAGCACCACGAGGCGGGAGGCGCCGCAGCCGTGCGCCGTGGCAAAGTCCGCCACCTGCCGCGGCCCGTCGCCGTCGGAGGTGAGGAGGATCAGCCGCGCGCCGGGCTGGAGGAAGGGGCGCAGCCGGGCGAGGGGCCGGCCGTGCAGCGAGACGAGGTCCGCCTCCTGCTGCGCCCAGCCGAGGCGGGCGCTGGCGAGGGCGAAGGCGGAGGGCGCCGGAAAGGCGGCCATCTCCGCCGCCGGCACATGCCGGGCGAGGCTCGCGCCGACGCCGTAGAGGAAGGGATCGCCCGAGGCGAGCACGCAGACCGCCTGCCCGCGGGCCGCCAGCACGTCGTCGAGGCTGAACGGGCTCGGCCAGGGGCGCGCCGCGCCGCGGATCAGCGGGGCTGCGAGGGCGAGGTGGCGCTGCCCGCCGAAGACGAGAGCGGCGGCGGAGACCGCGGCGGCGGCGGCCGGCGAAAGGCCGTCCACTCCGTCCTCGCCGATGCCGACGATGGACAGCCAGCGTCCTGCTGGGGCATCAATCGCCGCCATGAGCCCCTCCGCTTCCGCGCCCGTCGCCCCGGACCCGCCTGTGCGCCTGCTGCTGCTCGGCGGCACCACCGAGGCGCGCGCGCTGGCGACCCGCCTCGCCGGCCGGGGCGAGTATGACGTGATCCTGTCCCTCGCCGGCCGCACCGAGCATCCCGCGCCCCAGCCGGTGCCGGTGCGCATCGGCGGCTTCGGCGGGGTTGACGGGCTGGCGCACCATCTGCGGGCGGAGGGCATCGCCGCGGTGGTGGATGCCACCCATCCCTATGCGGCGCGCATGTCCTTCAATGCCGCCGCGGCCTGCGCGGCCACCGGCGTGCCGCTGCTCGCCTTGCGCCGCGCCCCCTGGACGCCGATTGCGGGAGACCGCTGGCGCGAGGTGGCGGACGTGCCGGAGGCGGTGGCGGCGCTGGGCGCGGCGCCCCGCCGGGTTTTCCTCGCCCTCGGGCGCAACGAGGTGCGCGCCTTCGAGGCGGCGCCCCAGCACGCCTTTCTGGTGCGCAGCGTCGATCCGGTGGAGCCGCCGCTCGCCGTGCCGCGGGCGGACTACGTGCTCGGCCGCGGCCCGTTCGGCGAACGCGAGGACCATGACTTGCTCAAGTCCCACGGCATTGACGCCATCGTCGCCAAGAACAGCGGCGGCAGCGCCACCTACGGCAAGATGGCGGCGGCGCGGGCGCTGGGCATCGAAGTGGTGCTGATCGCCCGGCCTTCCGTGCCGCAGGTGGAGGCCGCCGCCAGCCCGGCCGAGGCCGAGGCGTGGCTCGACCGCCGCTTCCGCGCGCCGTCTCACGGGGCAGCCGGCGCCGAGCGCGGCGCGTAGACGAGGGGCGCGCGGCCTGCCCGCGGCACGATGCGGGTCTCCGCCGTGCCGATGAGGATGCAGGTGGCCATGTCCGCCTGCGCGGGGTCAGCATCCTGAAGCGTCGCGAGGGTGATGCGCTCGTCGTCGCGCCCCGCCGCGCGGCCGAACACCACCGGCACCGTGCCGGGCACGTGCTCGCGCAGCAGCTCGAAGGCGCGTCCAAGCTGCCAGGGCCGGGCCCGGCTGATGGGATTGTAGAGGGCGATGACGAACCCCGCCTCGGCGGCGAGGGCGAGGCGCTTTTCCACCAGCGCCCAGGGCTTGAGGTTGTCCGACAGGGAGATGGCGCAGAAATCGTGGCCCAGCGGCGCGCCGCAGCGGGCGGCGACGGCCAGCATGGCGGTGACGCCGGGCACCACCTCGACCTCCAGGGCGCGCCATTCGGCCGGGCCGTGTTCGATGGCCTCGCACACCGCCGCCGCCATGGCGAACACGCCGGGATCGCCGCCGGAGACCATCGCCACGCGCGCCCCTGTAACGGCAGCCTGGAGCGCGGCGCCGGCGCGGGCGATCTCCTCGCGATTGTCCGAGGCGCGCCGCTCCTGTCCCGGCCGCTCGGGCAGGCGGGCGAGGTAGGGTGCGTAGCCGAAGAGGATGTCGGCGGCGGCCACCGCCGTCTCCGCCTCGGGCGTCATTTGCCGGGCCGGGCCGGGGCCGAGGCCGACCACGGTGAGCTGCCCGCTCACGCGGCGCGCTCCCATCCGGGCACCAGCACGATGGAGAAATAGGGCGCCCGCTCGTCCGCCCGCTCGGCGAGGGGCACGAGGGCGCAGTCCGCCATGGTGCCGCGCTCCACATAGAGCGCGCGCTCCAGCCGCCCGGCAGCGGCGAGCGCCCGGCGGATCTTTGGCAGATTGCGGCCCACCTTCATGATGACGGCCGCATCCGCCTCGGCGAGGCGGCGCGCCAGCTCGGCCTCGTCCAGCGTTCCGGGCAGCACCATCAGCACGTCGTCGCCCTGGGCGATGGGCGCTCCGGCCTGCGACCAGCAGCCGGACATGCCGGTGACGCCCGGGATGACCTCCGCCGGGAAGCGCGGCGCGAGCCGCACGTGCAGGTGCATGTAGGAGCCGTAGAAGAGCGGATCGCCCTCGCTCAGCACCGCCACCGTGCGACCGGCCATGAGGTGCTCGGCCACCGCGGCGGCGGAGACGTCGTAGAAGGCGCCTATGGCGGCGCGATAGGCGTCGTCATGGCGGTGCATCTCGGTGGTGACCGGATAGAGCAGGGGCAGCTCCAGCGCGTGCGCGCCGAAATGGGCATGGGCGATGGCGCGGGCATGGCTGGCGTTGCCCGCCTTGGCGAAATAGCCAACCACGTCCGCCGCACCGATGGCCTTCACCGCCTTGAGGGTGAGGAGGTCCGGGTCGCCGGGGCCGACGCCGACGCCGATGAGCCGCCCCCTCACAGCCCGGCCCTCGCCAAAGCGTTGACCGCGGCCGAGGTGATGGCGCTGCCGCCGAGCCGCCCGCGCACGATGGCGAAGGGCACGCCGCGCGGGTCCTGGGCCAGGGCATCCTTCGATTCGGCGGCGCCGACGAAGCCCACCGGCATGCCGAGGATGGCGGCCGGGCGCGGCGCGCCCTTATCCAGCATCTCCAGAAGGTGGTAGAGGGCGGTGGGCGCGTTGCCTATGGCCACCACGGCACCGGCGAGCCGATCGCCCCACAACTCCAGCGCCGCGGCGGAACGGGTGGTGCCGAGCCTTTCCGCCAGCTCCGGCACCGCCGGATCGCGCAGGGTGCAGACCACCCCATTGCCGGCGGGCAGCCGGGCGCGGGTGACGCCGTGGGCGACCATCTCGGCATCGCACAGTATGGGCGCGCCGGCCGTGAGCGCGGCGCGGGCGGCTTTCACGACGCCCGGGCCGAACACGAAATGGCGCGCCGCCTCCACAAGGCCGCAGGCGTGGATCATGCGCACGGCCACGTCCTCCTCCTCGGCTGAGAAAGCGGAGAGGTCCGCCTCGGCGCGGATGATGGCGAAGGAGCGCTCGTAGATGGCCGTGCCGTCGCGCACGTAATCGAAGGAAGAGGTCATGATGCGCTGATCGTCGGGTCCGTCATCGGTTCTGCGTCGTCGGGTCCGCGTCTTCCAGCCCGCGTGCCCAGATGTCCGCCGGATCAAGGCGGGCGAGGCGGGCTCGGGCAGTCTCGCCCGGCTGGTGCCGGGCCGCCGCCGCGAGCCGGGCGAGCATGGCGGCAAGGTCCGCCACGGCCCGCACCGGCCCCGCGGCGCCGGATGCCGGGCCGTCATGCACCAGCGCGGCGCCGCCGTCCATGCCCACGACGGCGAGGGTGGCCGGCGCGGGATGGGCGCAGCCTTTGGTACAGGCCGAGAGGTGCACGGACACCGTCCCGTCCAGCAGCGGCGCGAGCGACTCGGCGAGAGCCGGCGCCATCGCCCGGGCTGGAAAGTGTCCGCAGGCGCAGGCCGGTGCGCCGGCGCAGGCGGAGACGAACGCGCGCGGGTCATCGCCCCGCACCAGGCAACCCAGCGTCTGCGCCGTCTGCGCGAACGCCTCCGCGCCTGCGGCCGAGAGACCGGTGGCGAGCAGGACCCGCTCCGCGGCGGGCCTGAGGTCCCGCGCGCCGGCCGCCTCCGCGGCATCGGCGAGGGCGGAAACGAGGTCGGCCTCGCCGGCGCCGAAGGGCAGGCCGATGCCGAAGGCGAAGCTGCCGTCGTTCAGCGGCAGGCGGCCGAGCGCCGCCGGCGCGCGCCGCGCCGGGCCGCTGCCGCCGCAGCCCGGCAAATCGGTGGCCCGGCCCGCCCGTCCCAGCCGGTCGCGGTCGAGGCCGGCGATGGCGGCGATGGCGTCGAGCGCGGCGGCGGCCGCGTCGCCCTCCTCCAGCAGGCGCGGCGCGGATCCGCCGACGCTGAGCGCCCAGAGGTCGCCGCCGGCCGCGCGGAGCCGCACGTCCGCCTTCTGCCCGGCGAGAGAGATGGCGCCACCGCCGTCGACGATGACCGACACCTTGGGTCCGAGACGGCCGGCGAAGGACGCGGCACCGGCGCCGATGGCGGCGGCGAGCGCGCGGGCGTCCCGCTCTTCTGTCGGGTCGAGGCCGCTCAGGGGCGACAGGTCCACCGCGAGGCCGAGACGCGGGGTGATGCCGAGGTCCAGCACCGCCTGCTGGAGCGGCGCGACCGTCTCCATAGTGAGCCCGCGCACCTGGAGGCTGCCACGGGCGGTGATCTCCATGAGGCCGTTGCCGAAGCGCGCCGTGGCGGCCGCGAGGCTGCGCAACTGGGCGGCGGAGAGTGCGCCCGCCTCGGGCACGAGCCGCAGGATGAGGCCATCGCCGGTTTCCATAGGCGCGCGGAAGGCGGGACAGGCGCCGCGGCGGGCCGGGGGAAGGGGCGGAGAGGCAAGGGCGACGCGCGGGCTCATTCGGCGGCCTCCCGTGGCGCGGCAGCGGCGCGCAGGGCGTCGAGATCGGCGTCGAGGTCGTTGCGGCGGGCGTGCCACAGGCCGCGGCGGCGGGCGTCGGCCAGCCGTCGGGCGATGGCGCGCGCCGCT
The DNA here is from genome assembly GCF_040044995.1 of Xanthobacter pollutisoli. Taxonomy (NCBI): domain Bacteria; kingdom Pseudomonadati; phylum Pseudomonadota; class Alphaproteobacteria; order Hyphomicrobiales; family Xanthobacteraceae; genus Xanthobacter; species Xanthobacter pollutisoli. The sequence continues at coordinate 37,716 of NZ_JBDZDP010000015.1, read as the reverse complement.
TCGGGATTGTGCGCGAGCAGGAAGGCGCGGACGGCCGGGTCCGCCACATAGGCCGCATGCAGCCGGTCGAAGAGGCCGGCGGGCACCTGCTCCGTGGTCTCGGCGAAGGCGACCAGGCGGTCCACCGTCTCGGCCAGCTCGGCCGCGCCGCGCGGGCCATGGCGCATCTGCCCGGCGATGAAGACTGCCGAAACCCGCCCGTGCACCAGCCGCGCCAGCGCATCCTTCAGGGGTCGGGCGCGGGGGCGGTCGGGATCGGTGGTGTCGAGCACGATGAGATGGCTCGCCCGCCCCAGCAGGGCGCCCGCCGCCGCGAAGCCGCCCATGAATGCGGCGTCCTCGCTGCCGTCCAGCAGGTCGCGGGCGGCATCGTCGGCCCCATGCACCAACGCGTCGGCGGAGGCGAGGCGCCGGGCGAACAGGCCGGGCGCCGGCCGCGCCGCGCCGTCGGCGCCACCATAGGCGTGGGAAGCGGCATCGAGATAGGCGCGGCCCAGCTCCTCCCGTACCTCGAAGGCGCCGCGCTGCAGCTGGGCCTCGATGCCCGCGCCATAGGCTCCCGGCGCCGAGCCGAACAGGCGGGAAAGGTCCTCGCCGTTGCGCCGGGCCTCGGCGAGGGGGTTCTCGTCCGCCGTCTCGCCGCGCTCCGCCACCGCGCGCACGGCGGCGTCCAGCAAGGCGATCTGGGTGGGGAAGATGTCGCGGAACAGGCCGGAGATGCGGAAGGTCACGTCGATGCGCGGCCGGTCGAGCACCGCCGGTGGCAGCACCTCGATGCCGGTGACGCGGCCGGTGGCGGCCTCCCACACCGGCCGGCAGCCGAGGAAGGCGAGGCCCTGGGCGATCTCCTCGCCGCCGGTGCGCAGGCTGGCGCTGCCCCAGAGGTCCAGCACCAGCGCGCGCGGCCAGTCGCCCTGCTCCTGCAAAATGAGGCGCAGCGCCTCGTCCGCCGCCTTGCGGGCAAGGTCGCAGGCGGTGGGGGTGGGCAGGGTGCGGGGATCGGCGGTGAAGAGGTTGCGCCCGGTGGGCAGCACGTCTCGCCGTCCGCGCGCCGGAGCACCGGCGGGGCCGGCGGGCACGAAGCGGCCGTCGAGGGCGGCAAGCAGCGCCTGGGTCTCGGCTTCCGCCGAGGCGGCGCGCAGGGCGTCCGTCTCGCCCTCGGGCACGCTGCCGAAGATGTGCAGGCCGTCCTTCACCGCGAGGTCCTTCAGGTCGCACAGCCAGGCGTCGATGCGGCGCAGGGCCTCGTCGGGATCGGAGCCGGCAGCAACGCCAGCGGTGGCAGAGAGCCCGGTCTCGGCGGCGGTCTCGACGATGAGGGCGGCAAGGCGCTCGCGGCGGCGGCGATCGAGGCCGTCGGCCTGGGCATATTCGTCCACCAGCCGTTCCAGCCGCTGCTCCGCCGCGCCGAGGCCGGCGGCAGCGAGGGGCGGCGGCAGGTGGCCGAGGGTGACGGCGGCGAGCCGGCGCTTCGCCTGCGCCGCCTCGCCGGGATTGGAGACGATGAAGGGATAGACCACCGGCAGCGCCCCCATCACCACCTGCGGGAAGCAGGCGGGGGTGAGCGCCACCGCCTTGCCCGGAAGCCATTCCAGCGTGCCGTGGGCGCCGAGGTGGACGACCGCATGGGCGTCCATCGTTTCCCGCAGCCACAGTCCGAAGGCGATGAGCGAATGGCGGGGTGGCAAGGCGGGATCGTGATAATCCGCGCGGCGGTCCAGGGCCGCGCACCGCTCCGGCGCGAAGGCGAGGGTGACGGCGCCGAAGCGGGCGAGGCGGAACTGGAAGGCGCCGCCGCTCAGGTCGGCATCCGCCTCCGGCGGCCCCCATGCGGCGGTCACGGTATCGCGCGCGGCCGGTGGGAGGTCGGCGAACCGGCGGCCATAGGCCTCCAGCGAAAGTCCGGGCGCCGGCGTGATGGCGGCGAGGAGCGCTGCGGCATCGGGCGGCACATGCCCGACGCCATAGCCGGCACCGGCGAGCGTCGCCAGCAGGCGGCGGGCGCTTTCCGGCACGTCCAGCCCCACCGCATAGCCGGCGCGGCCTTCGGCGCCGGGATAGTCCGGAAGGATGACGGCGACACGCCGGTCGGCGCGCGGCGTTTGGGCGAGGCGGACCAGGGAGGCGACGCGGTCCGCCACATGGGCCACGAGATCCGCCTCCGGCCGGTTCACCGCGGGGGTGAAAGCGAGGTCCGCGTCGGCGGGAGCGAAATCCTTGAAGGAGAGAGCGCCGGCCAGAACCCGCCCGTCCAGCTCCGGCAGCACCACATGCATGGCGAGGTCGGCCGCCGAGAGGCCGCGCGGGCTGGCCGCCCACGCGTCCCGCGCGGTGGTGGCGGGAGCGGCCTGGAGCACCGGCGGGCCGCCGGCAGGGAACAGGTCCGCCGCATCGCCGGCGGCGAAGGCGGTGGTGGTGACGATGGCGGCGGGGCTGAGCGCGGAACAGGCGGCCTTCAGCGCGGCGCGGGCTTCCGGCGCCTTCAGGCTTGGCACGAAGAGGCAGTCGCACGCCATGCCGCGCGCGCCGAGGGCCTCAGCCAAGGCATCCACCGCGGCGGTGTCGGCCGCGAGCCATTGGGAGCGGTAGAACAGCAGGAGGGCGCGGGGCCGTGCGTCGTCCGCGGCCTCGGCCCGGATCGCCGAGAGATCGGCGAGGCCCTTTCCCGCACGGTGGAAGGCGGTGGCCGGCACCGGCGCCGGGGCCGCGGCGGGCACGGCGGCGGGCCGCCCCGCTTGCTCGGCCATGGCGGAGAGCAGCGCCGCCATGTTGTCCGGCCCGCCGGCGCGGAAATAGGCAAGCCAGCGGGACAGCTCCACCTCCGGCAGGGTAGAGAGGGCGGCGAGGCGCGGGTCGTCCTGGTCCTCCCCCGGCAGCAAAGCGAGGGCGATGCCGCGCGCCCGCGCGGTGGCGGCCAGCTGCTCGGCGCCGTAGCGCCACCAGTCGAGGCCGCCGAGCTGGCGCACCAGCACCACCTTGGCGCGGGAGGCCACCTTCTCCACCCACAGGTCCACCGACATGGGATGGCGCAGGTCCTTCAGCCGCGCGAGGCGCAGGCTCGGCAGATCAGTCCGCCGCGCCCGCCAGGCCGCGGACAGGGCGATGAGGTCGCTGTCGGTGAAGGACAGGGCCACCATGTCGCCGGGCGGCTGGGCAAGATCGACCGGCTCGGCCAGATCCTCCAGCGTCGTCGATGTGGTGGCGAGGATGTGCATGGTGCGCCGGCCTCAGCCCAGGATCGCCCGCTCCACCGCGGCGCGGTCGAAGCCCTTGAGCCCGATGACCACCAGCGCGCCGCGCCGGTCCTCCCCCGCGCCCCACGGCCGGTCGAAATGGTGCGACACCCGCGGGCCGACCCCCTGCACCAGAAGGCGCATGGGCTTTCCGGCCACGGCGGCGAACCCCTTGACCCGGAGCACGTCCTTCGTGCCGGCCGCTGCCTCGACCCGCGCGGCGAGGCCGGCGGCATCGGCGATTTCCGGCAGGGGCAGCACGATGCTCTCGAACTCGTCGTGGTCGTGGTCTTCCTCGTCGTCGTGATGGGTGCGGCGGGCGTCGATGGCATCCTCCGCGCCCATGCCGAGGCCGAGCATGACGGCGGGATCGACCCGTCCGCCGCTCGCCCGCACCAGCTTCACCGCACGGGGCAGGGCGCCGGCCACGGCCGTCTCGGCCGCAGCGAAACCGACGTCGTCGAGAAGGTCGCTCTTGGAGAGGATGACGAGGTCGGCGCAGGCGATCTGGTCCTCGAACACTTCTTCCACCGGGTCGTCGTGGTCGAGGCTCGCATCGCCCGCGCGCTGGGCGTCGAGCGCAGCGAGATCGGGCGCGACGCGGCCTTCCGCCAGCGCCGGGCCGTCCACCACCGCCACCACGCCATCCACCGTCACCCGGCCCTTGATGGCCGGCCACTGGAAGGCCTGCACCAGGGGCTTCGGCAAGGCGAGGCCCGAGGTCTCGATGAGGATGTGGTCCACCCGCGGGCTGCGGGCGAGGATCTGGTCCAGCGCCGGCACGAAATCGTCCGCCACCGTGCAGCACAGGCAGCCGTTGGCGAGCTCCACGATGGCGCCCGCGTCGCAGCTTTCTATGCCGCAGCCCTTCAGGATCTCGCCGTCGATACCCACGTCGCCGAACTCGTTGACGATCACCGCGAGGCGCCGCCCGCCGGCATTCTCCAGCATGTGACGGATGAGGGTGGTCTTCCCGGCCCCGAGGAAGCCGGTGACGATGGTGCAGGGCACGCGGGCGAGCGCGGTCATCGGATGTCCTCGGGCAAAGAAAGGGGCGGGATGCGGGCGACCATGCCGCGCTTCAGGATTTCGGGGCGGCCGCGCCACGGCATGAGGCCGTCGGTGCTTTCCGCCAGCAGCCGCGCGCCCTCCACGATGTCTGCCGCGCCGGCGGCGGAAAGCCCGCCGAACACGTAGGTCCAGCCGTCGCGCCGCACCAGAGCGGCGGAGAGCGAGCGCTTGCAATTGCCGAGGCAGCGCACGCCGGTGGCGGCGACAGTCTCCGGCAGGGCGAGGGCGCGGACGGCGTCCAGCAGCGCGATCCCGTCGGGGGTGAGCGACTCGGCCGCGTCCGCCGGCGGCACATCGGCGGCGCGACAGGTGGTGCAGACGAAGAGGGTGACGGTGGGCGTCGCCGGAGCCACGGCGGCGAACGGCGCAGCCTCGTCCGGCGCCGGGATCAGCCGCTGGGCGTCCATGTCGTTCGTGTCGGGACTGTCGCCTCGCTCCACCGGATCAGACCTGCGGGTGCGCGCGGGCGCCCGCTGACGCGGGCTTGAAAGGGACGCAGAACCGGAGCACCCCGCCCGGCGCGGACCTCGTCGAAGGCAGGTCTCCTGGCTCGCGGTTCCGCGCCCCTGCCGCCTTCCCGGATTACTCCAGTGGCGTCTGGCAGGGGCTCACCGCCGACAGTTGCGGGGGCAGCCGCGGCATTGGGTTTGGAGCAAGCTCCTTTCCCGCACCGCATTCCCTTTTACGCCCGTGTGGGAACACGGGACCTTCGACCCCGCCACTAAAGGCAGGGCGGGCGGGATTGTCAAATGGGGCGGCTCTTGCCTTCGCTTGGCGCGGCGCTGCTTATTCCGTAACCCCGTCATGCTCCGGCTTGACCGGAGCATGCATTTCTCCGCCCGGCGGTGCGCGGCCGGGCCATGGGCCCTCCGGTCAAGCCGGAGGGCGACGGTGGTGCATTTCGGGGTGCGGGGGAGCGGGAATTGCCCAAGGCGGTTCTTCCCGGCGTCGGGCAGCCCTCGAACTCCCCCACCCCGTCGTGCTCCGGCTTGACCGGAGCATCCATTTCTCCGCCCGGCGTGGTGCGCGGCCGGGCCATGGGCCCTCCGGTCAAGCCGGAGGGCGACGGTGGTGCATTCGGGGTGCGGGGGAGCGGGGGAGCGGAACTGCCCAAGGTGGTTCTTCTCGGCGTGGGCAGCTCTCAGACTCCCCAAAGCCGTCATGCCCCGGCTTGACCGGAGCATCCATCCCTCCGCCTGGCGCGGTGCGTGGCCGGACCATGGGCCCTCCGGTCACCGGAGGGCGACGGTGGTGCATTTCGGGGTGCGGGGGAGCGGGAACTGCCCAAGACGGTTCATTGGACGGCGTGGGGGAGCCGTCGCGATGCTGTCCATCCGTGTCGCCCCCCAAAGCCGTCATGCTCCGGCTTGACCGGAGCATCCATCCCTCCGCCTGGCGCGGTGCGTGGCCGGACCATGGGCCGTCCGGTCACGCCGGAGGACGACGGCGGGACGGAATGGGTTCCGCCAGATCCTCCCGCCCCGGTCGGTCCGATGGACGATGACGAGGGCCGGTCTAGCTCCGCTGGCCCGCCACATAGGCGCGCCAGCTGCCGAGGGCGGTGATCTCCTCGGCCGCCGCCACCGCATGGGCCTCGCACAGGAAGCCGGGCACCTCGCTGCCGTCGTCGAGCTTGAGCTTGCCGATGCCCAGGGGCGCCGGGATGCGGGCGACGAAGCGGCCGAAGGCGGCGGGGTCGAGCGCCCAGACCTCCACCTCGAGCCCCGGGCCGGCAAAGCCGGGCGCGCGCACCACGCCGGGCTTTTGCGGCGCGGTCCCTGCGAGAACGAACAGCCTGTAGTCCGGCGCGGTGCGGCAGCGCCGCACGAGCACGGCCCCCGCCTCGGTGAGCTCCCGGTTGAGCGGCATGCCGGAGAGATGGGCCCCCACCACCGCGATGGGCAGGGCTTCGGCCGGGGGCAGGAACGGGCGATCACCGCTGAGCGATGCATCGGTCATCATGGCGGCTCCTCACAAGGCTTCAAGCACGGCGACCACGTCGCCGGTACGCACGGTGCGGCCGGGGACGGCGCGGACTTCGCGCACCCGTCCGGAGGCATGGGCGGTGATGGAGATCTCCATCTTCATGCTCTCGATGATGGCGATGGTGTCGCCTGCGGCGACCACCGCTTCCTCCTCCACCAGCACCTTCCAGACATTGCCGGGGACGCCGGCGGACACGCCGAAGCAGCCCTCCGGCATCTCGCCCTCGGCAACGGCGGCGCCGCCGTCCTCCACCACGAAGCTGTCGAGGCCCTCGGCCTTCCAGCGCGCGCGTTCCGCCTCGAATGCCGCCTGCTGGCGGGCCTTCGCCGCGGTGATCTCGCCCGCATTCGCCGCAAGGCCGGCCGCGTAGTCCGCATAGGAGAAGCGGCTGTCCTCGATGCGCACCGGATACGCCCCGTGGGGGAAGGCGGCGCGCGCCTCGCTGAGCTCCTGATGGGAGACCGCAAAGAAGCGGATCTCGTCAAAGAAGCGCAGCAGCCAGGGCGTATCGCGGAAGGCCAGCGTCCGGCGCCACGTGTTCCACATCTGGATGGTGCGGCCGAACAGCTGGTAGCCGCCCGGGCCTTCCATGCCGTAGATGCACATGTAGGCGCCGCCAATGCCCACCGCATTCTCCGGCGTCCAGGTTCGGGCCGGGTTGTATTTGGTGGTCACCAGCCGGTGCCGCGGGTCGAGCGGGGTCGCGACCGGCGCGCCGAGATAGACGTCGCCGAGGCCGAGCACCTGGTAGCTCGCGCCGAAGATGATGTCCTTCACCGCCTGCTCGTCCGGCAGGCCGTTGATGCGGCGGATGAACTCGATGTTGGAAGGGCACCACGGCGCGTTGGGCCGCACCAGCTCCTGATATTTGCGCATGGCGAGCTCCGCCTGCGGGTCGTTCCAGGAGAGGGGCAAATGGACGATGCGGCTCGGCACCACCACGTCCTCGGCCCGCGGCAGGCCCTTCTCGATCTCCGCGAGGGCATCCAGCAGCTTGCGGCGGGGCAGGGTCGTCCCGTCGTAGTGGATCTGCAGCGAGCGGATGCCCGGGGTGAGGTCGATCAGCCCCGGCAGCTTCGCGGCGCGCACGGCTTCCGCCATGAGGTGGGCGCGCAGGCGCAGCGCCACGTCGAGATGCATGTCGCCGAACTCGACGAGGAGGTTGTCGTCGCCCTGCCGGCGGTAGACCACCCGCACCGGCCCGTCGTCGTGGATGGCGAGGATGGGGGAGCTTGTCTCTTCCGGCGCGCCGACAATGGCGGGGCCGGCAATGGGGTCCTCCGGCCGGGGAAGGGGCACGAAGCGCACCCGGTCGCCGGGCTTCAGCTGGCCCATCTTCCATTGCTCATCGCGGGCGATCACCGCCGGGCAGACGAAGCCGCCCAGCGAAGGGCCGTCCGGGCCGAGGATGATGGGCATGTCGCCGGTGAAGTCGATGGCGCCGACGGCATAGGCATTGTCGTGCAGATTGGAAGGGTGGAGCCCCGCCTCGCCGCCGTCCGCGCGTGCCCAGCGCGGCGTCGGACCCATAAGGCGCACGCCGGTGCGGGCACTGTTGTAATGCACCTCGTAGGTGGCCGAGAACAGGTCGGCGATGTCCTCCGGCTGGAAGAAGTCGGGGGCACCGTGCGGGCCGTAAAGCACGCCGATCTGCCAGTCCCGCGTCAGCGGGGCGGGGGCGGGAATCTGCGTGGCCGGGCCGGTGGGGCGCGCGGCGGCGAGAGCGAGGTCGAGCGCATCGCCCGCCTTCAGCGTGCCGGTGGCATGGCCGCCGAACTGGCCCAGCGCGAAGGTCGCCCGCGAACCCAGCACCTGCGGCGCCTGGAGGGCCCCGGCCACTGCCAGATAGGCCCGCTGGCCGGCGCCCTCGATGGTGCCGACGGCGAGCATCTGGCCCGCCTTCACCGGGAATGCGGCATCGTGCGGCACGGGTGCTCCGTCGAGCTTGGCCGGCATGTGAGCGCCACTGATCGCCACCACCGCATCGTCATGGAAGCGCAGCGTTGGTCCGTTGACGGTCATTTCCAGCGCGCAGGCGGTTTCGGCATTGCCGACGAGGGCGTTGGCGCGGCGGAAGGAATGCTCGTCCATGGGCCCGGAGGGCGGCACCCCCACGTGCCACAGGTGCAGCCGCCCCGGCAGTTCCTGGAGGCTCGACTGGGCGCCGGCGGCAAGCACCTCCACGCTCGACGGGCGGAAGGCGAAGTCCTTCAGCGCCGTCGTCGCCACCTTGCCGGAGGCGAGGAGATCGGACGCGGCGATGGCACAGAGATACTGGAGATTGGTCTCGATGCCGCAGATGGAGGTCTCGGCCAGCGCCTTGCGCAAAGCGGCAATGGCGGCGGGGCGGTCGTCGCCCGTCACGATCACCTTGGCGAGCATGGGATCGTAATAGGGCGTCACCTCCGTCCCGGTCTCGATCCATCCGTCGATGCGCGCGTCCTGCGGGAATTTCACCTCGGTGAGAAGGCCGGCGGAAGGCTGGAAATTGGCGTGCGGGATCTCCGCATAGACCCGCACCTCGATGGCCGCGCCCTCGGGAGAGAGCGGACCGGCGGACGCGATGGGATCCTCGCCGGCGGCCTGGCGGATCATCCATTCCACGAGGTCGATGCCGAACACCGCCTCGGTCACGGGGTGCTCCACCTGCAGGCGGGTGTTCACCTCCAGGAAATAGAAGTCCTCGCGGGCCGGGTCGTAAATGAATTCCACCGTGCCGGCGCTCTCGTAGGCAACGCTCTGCGCGAGCTGCACGGCGGCGGCGTGCAGGCGGGTCCGCACGGCGTCGCACAGCAGGGGGGCGGGGGTCTCCTCCACCACCTTCTGGTTGCGGCGCTGGAGCGAGCAGTCGCGCTCGCCGAGCGCCACGGCGCGGCCCAGGCCATTGCCGAAGATCTGCACCTCCACATGGCGCGCCTCGGCAACGAAACGCTCCAGATAGACACGGGCATCGCCGAAGGAGGCGCGGGCCGTGCGCTGCACCCGCTCGAACGCCTCGGCCAGATCCTGCGGCGTGTGGCACAGCTGCATGCCGATGCCGCCGCCCCCGGCGGTGGACTTCAGCATGACCGGATAGGTGATCGCCTCAGCCGCCGCCAGCGCCTCTTCAGCACTGTCGAGGAGGTCGGTGCCTGGCAGCAGCGGCACGCCGGAGGCCTGCGCCAGCGCGCGGGCCGTATGCTTGAGGCCGAAGGCTTCCAGATGCTCCGGCCTCGGCCCGATGAAGGCGATGCCCTCGGCTGCGAGGCGCCGCGCGAAGCCCACATTCTCCGAAAGGAAGCCGTAGCCGGGATGCACCGCCTCAGCGCCGGTCGCCTTGCAGGCGGCGATGACGGCGTCCACGTCGAGATAGCTCTCGGCGGCCGGTGCCGGGCCGAGCCGCACCGCCTCGTCCGCTTCCAGCACGCCGCGGGTGAAGCGGTCGGCGTCGGAATAGACGGCGACCGATGCGATGTTCATGGCGCGCAGCGTGCGGATGACGCGCCGCGCGATCTCGCCGCGATTGGCGATGAGGACCTTTTTGAACACGGCTCAGTCCTCCGCGCCGAACACGAGCACCGTGATGGGCGTGGGGTTGAAGCCGTTGCAGGGATTATTGATCTGCGGGCAGTTGGAGATCACCAGCAGGATGTCCATCTCGGCCTTCAGCTCCACATAGTCGCCGGGCCCGGAGATGCCGTCGACGATGGCGAGTTCCCCCGAGGGCTCCACCGGCACGTTCATGAAGAAGTTGATGTTGGGCACGATGTCCCGCTTGGACATGCCGTGCTTTGCGACCTCGATGATGAAATTCTCGCGGCAGGCGTGCAGATACTTCACCTGATGGCCGAAGCGCACCGTATTCGCCTCGCAGGAGCAGGCCCCGGCCGATGTGTCGTGGCGCCCGCAGGTGTCGGCGGTGACCACCGCCATCACGTTGCCCTCGCACGAGATGAGCTTCGTGCCGGTGGAGACATAGGCCGAGCCCTGCACCCGCAGGGTATCCTGCGAGGAATAGCGCTCGGAGACGTCGTCGGCGCGGTAGAGCAAAGTATCCACCGCCTGCTGGCCTTCGAGATCGACGATGCGCACGCTCTCGCCCTTCTTCACGAAGCAGGAGAAGGGCGCGTTAGCGGGCACGAAGTGTGCGTCGCGCGCGGCGGCGGCATCGCGCACGGGGGAGGCGAAAAACTGGCTCATGGTGTCCTCCCCTCAGCGCGCGGTGTTCTCGAAGCCGCGAACGGCCTCGATGGTGGCGGTGCGGCACAGGTCGTCGGCCGCGGCGGCGGGCGCCGCGAAGCGGATCGCCTCGACCGGAGGCGGCGCATACTCAGGTGCGGGATCGAGCGGGTGCGGGCAGTTGGAGAGGGCGACCACGAGGTCCATCTCGGCGCGCAGGTCGACGAAGTCACCCTGCTGGCGGGCCCCCTCGATCCAGCGGAAGGCGCCGTCCGCATCGGTGCGCACGGGGGCGAAGAAGGTGAGCGCCGGGGGAATGTCGCGCTTGTCGTAGCCGAGCTTTCCGGCGGCGAGGATGAAGTTGTCCCGCGTGTTGCGCAGCGCCTTTTCGCCGTAGCGCGCGCGGTTGGAGGCGCTCGTGGAGCCGCCCACCAGCGCGTCATGCATGCCGCTGGTGTCCTCGATGAGGGAGAACATTACCCGCCCCATATCGGAGAACAGCACCCGGCCCTTGCCGAGGGCGGACGTCCACTGCATCTTCACCGTGTCGGCGTAGTTGAGCCGCTCGCTCCTGTCCGCCGCCGCCCAGGCGATGAGGGACACGGCCGCCGGCCCGTGGGCGAGGTGGAGGCGCAGCGCCTCACCCGCCTTCATCTGGGTCGACCAGTACCATCCGCCGGGAATGGTCTCGGCATGGATCACGGCGCCCTCGGGCAGGGGTGCTCCGCCGCGCGGCGTCGGGCCGGGCAGGGCCTTGGGCGCATGCTGCTGGCCGGCGGCCTTCAGCGCCTCGTAGCGGCGCTTGTTCTCCTCGATGAACCGGCGGGTGTCCTCGCTGACGGTCATATGCTGTCTCCTCAAGCCGTCTCATGCGCCGGGTCGTCCCGGCCGGGTCCCGAGGGGATGGCCGGGTCGTCCCGGCCGGGGGTGGCGAAAGTGGGCTTCGGCTGGCGGGCGATACGCGTTCCCGCGACCCTCTTGGGCCAGACCTCGATGTCCTTGGCGATGGTGGCGCCGTAGCGCGCCTTCTCCTCCGGCCGGTTGCGGCGGCGCTCGAAGGCGATGATGCGGGTGGCGAGGGTGAAGGCCTCCTTCAGGTCGTGGGTCACCATCACCACCGTCAGCTCGCAGGTGTGCCAGAGCTTCAGCATCACCTGGTGGATGTCGGCCCGGATGCCGGGATCGAGCGCGCCGAAGGGCTCGTCCAGCAGCAGGATCTTCGGCTTGCGCATGATCGCCTGGGCCAGCGCGAGCCGCTGCTGCATGCCGCCAGAGAGGGCGGCGGGGTACTTGTCCTCCGCGCCCTTCAGGCCGACCTCCTCGATGAGGCCGCGCGCCTCCTCTTCCGCCGCCCGCCGGCGCGTGCCGAAGAGGCGGCCGGTCACGGGGGCTTCCGCCATCTCGGCGGCAAGCACCACGTTGCCCAGCACAGTGAGATGGGGAAACACGGAATAGCGCTGGAACACCACGCCCCGGTCCGCCCCCGGCTCGCGGGCGATGGGCTTGCCGCCGATCAGCACTTCGCCGCGGGTCGCGGATTCTTCCGACAAAAGGATGCGCAGGAAGGTAGTCTTGCCGCAGCCCGAGGGGCCGACAAGGGCGATGAAGGCGCGCGGCGCGAAATCGAGGCTGATGTCCTCGAGCACGATCTGGTCGCCGTATTCCTTCCACAGGTGGCGCACTGCAATGGCCGTCATTGCGCGGCTCCGAACCAGGGGAAGAAGAAGCGGCGGGCGCGGGCCAGCGTAAAGTCCATGGCCACCGCGAGAAGGGTGATCCAGGCGACGTAGGGCAGGATGACGTCCATGGCGAGATAGCGCCGCACCAGGAAGATGCGGTAGCCGAGCCCTGAGTCCGAGGCGATGGCCTCCGCCGCAATGAGGAAGAGGAAGGCCGGGCCCAGCGACAGGCGCAGGGCGTCCATCAGTCGGGGCAGGATCTGCGGCAGCACCACGCGCAGCGCCATCTGCCAGGAGGAGGCGCCGAGCGTCTGCGCCTTGATCATCTGCTCGCGCGGCAGCTCTTCCACCCGCATGGCAAGGTCGCGGATGAGATAGGGGGTGATGCCGATGGTGATGAGGGCGATCTTGGATTCCTCGCCCAGCCCCATGACGATGAACAGGATGGGCAACAGCGCCAGCGGCGGCACCATGGAGACCATGGCGACGAAGGGCGCCAGCAGCACCCGCACCACCGGCAGCATGCCGATGAGCATCCCCACGACGAGGGCGATGGCGGTGGAGATGGCAAGGGCCGCGAACAGCCGCTCCAGGCTCGCGAAGGTGTCGGACCACAGCAGATAGTCGCCCGTCCGCCCATCGGCGGTGAACGCCACCTTCACGATGGCGTCGCCCAGCGACCCGAGGCTCGGCAGGAGCTTGTCGTCGGGATTGAGCGCGAGGCGCTCGGCCGACCCCAGCACATAGGCAAGGACCACGAGGGCGAAGGGCAAGATCGCGAGGACCAGCGCCGTTCCCCGGTCCGGCCTGACATTGACGAGGCGCATCCGCGCGGCTCCTGAAGGGTGGTCCTGTTGGTTCGCTGCAATCCGTCATGCTCCGGCTTGACCGGAGCATCCATGTCCCCGCTGAAGCCGGCGCCCGGCGGCGCGATGGGCCCTCCGGTCAAGCCGGAGGGCGACGACGGTTGGAGGGCTCCGCTGCTTGCTTCGCACCGCCGTCTTGCTCCGGCTCGACCGAAGCATCCATTGGCTGGACGGGGAACGAGAGTCCTCCGGTTATGCCGGAGGACGACCGTGGTTCGAGCTACGAGCGCCTCACAGCTTCCCGTCGGCGGCCATGCCCATATAGGTGTCGGTGAAGCGGAACTTCACGTTCTTGGAGTCGCCCAGCACCTTGCCGCCGACGAGCTCGATGCCCACCGCGTCCGCCGACTTGGCGCCCGAGCCGAGGAGCTCCTTCTCGAACAGGAACTTGCGCACCCGGTCCATGGTGGTGCCCACCTCGGGCGAACGCACGAAGGCGACGGCGTCGGAGGCCTTGCCGAACAGCTTGGTGGCCGCGAGCTGGCTGTCGAAGCCGGCGAGGTCGGTGCCCGAGGCCTTGCCCATGGCGGCGCGGGCGGCCTTGCCGGCATCGGTGTCGGCGGTGAAGAGGGCGGTCGTCTCGTACCAGATGCCCGCCAGCGCGTTGCCGAAGTCGGGATTGTCCTTGAGTGTCTGGGTGTTGGCCACCATCAGGTCCATGATCTCGCCGGGGATCTTGGAAGAATCGAACACGCTGTGGGCGTTCTTGTCGGCGAGGATCTCGGACACCAGCGGGTTCCAGGTGACGACGGCGGTGACGGCCTTGGTCTTGAAGGCGGCGACCATGTCGGCGTCGGAGGTGTTCACCACCTTGACGTCGCGCTCGCGCATCTTGGCGCTCTCCAGCGCGCGGGCGAGGAGATAGTGCGAGACCGAGAACTCGACGAGGTTGACCTTCTGGCCCTTGATGTCCGAGAGCTTGGTCTTGCCCTTCAGGATCACCGCGTCATTGCCGTTGGAGAAGTCGCCGACGATGACGGCGGTGGTGTCCACGCCGCCGGCGGCGGGCACGGAGAGGGCATCCATGTTGGTCACGGTGAGGGCGTCGAAGGCGCCGGCCGTATACTGGTTGATGCTCTCCACGTAGTCGTTGAACTGCACCACGTCGATCTTGATGCCGTACTTGTCGGCCCACTTCTGGACGATGCCGGCGTCCTTGGCGTAGCCCCACGGCATCCAGCCCACATAGATGGACCAGGCGACCTTGAACTCCTTCTTGGGGGCCGCCTGCGCCGGACCGGCGCCGAGGGAAAGGCCGGCCACGGCCATCGCGGCGAGGCCGCCGACGGCGAGGGATTTCAGACGATGGGCGGAAAGCGAGAACGGAGTGCGCATGTAATTCCCCTTCGCTGGAAAACGATTGGGAACTGGCGGAAACCCGAGTGCCGCCAATTCCTTGGCCACTGAGGTCTCCCGGGCTTTTATCCCGCCGTGCACCCGCGCCGGATGTCTCCCGGCGCGGTGGCAGCTCTCGGACCAGCGCATCGCCTCGATGCCGGAACCCTAGCCACCAACTCATCCCCATTGCAGCAAGCGGCGTGCCAGAAGCTCGATGCTGAGTTTTCAATACGTTGCAAATTCTGCGGCCGCACCGCTGCGTCCCCGGTGTGCAAGGATTGAATAAATAATGTGCATGTTTGATCGTTCACGCGAGCATTGCATACAGATTGAAGGCCCCCTCGCAACCGCGCCTGCATCAGGCCATCCTGTCTGCGGAGACACGCCATGTTCGACCGGCGCACCATTCTGAAAGGCGGCCTCGTGCTGGCAGCATCGCCGGCCGGTCTGCGCCATGCCGCGGCTCAGGCACCGGCCGTGGTGCCCGTCGCCGCACTCCAGGAAATGATCGAGGCCGAGGCCAGTGCCGCTCGCGCACGGCACGGCGCGGCTCTTGCGGTGGTGCTCGGCGTGGTGGGGCCGCGCGGCGGCGGCCGGCTGCTGTTCGCCGGCCGCGAGGGGCTGACCAATCCCGGCGGACGCCGGCTCATCCTCGACGGCGCGACGCCGTTCGAGATCGGCTCCATCGCCAAGGTCTTCACCGCCTGCCTGCATTATCAGAAGCACGGCCCGTTCACCGGCCGCCTCGGGGAATGGCTGGCGCCCCGCCGTCTGTCGCGCGGCCTTGCCGCCATCCCGCTCGCCGATCTGGCGCGCTACCAGCCCGGCCTCGCCCAGGACAATCACGGCGCGGTGCTGCCGCCGGGCGCCATGGCGAGCTTCGACAGCCTGTTCGGCTATCTGGCCGGCGCGCAGCCCATCGCTCCACCGGGCAGCTGCTATTCCTATTCCAACCTCGGCTGGTCGCTCCTCGCCATGGCCGGCGCCGGGGCAGGGTCCGGCAATGCCGCGGCCTTCGCCGAGCGCTATGACAGCGCGCTGCGCGCTTATGGCAAGGGCCTCGGCATGAGTGCGACCGGCGTCTTCCGGCCAGAGGTCAAGGCGCGCCTGCCCCAGGCCTATCGGCGGGATTGGCGGGCGCTGCCTCCGGGTGCCGACTATCGCCCCACCTATCCTGCCGGGGTCGGCTCGGGCGGCATCGTCAGCACCGGGGCGGACATGCTGGCCTTCCTGCGCCACAGCATGGGCCTAGGAGAGGGCGGGATGTCGAGCCCGGCGCTGGCCTATCTCCAGGGCCCCGCCTTCGCATCGCCGCGCTGCGGCGGCGGGCGGGCGCCCCGCACCGCCTACGGCTGGATCCTCCACGATGTGGCAACGCCCGCCGGGCCGCTGGCGCTCGTCACCAAGGATGGCGCAGTGGCCGGTTTCACCGCCTGGATGGGTTTTCCCGCCTGGCAGGGCACCGGCGCGCCGGCACCCGCCGGCGTCTTCGCTCTGTGCAACGGCCCCGGCGCCGCGGGTGTGGGCCTCAAGGCCATGCGCCGTATCCTTGCGGCCTGAGCCTCTCGCCAATTCCCCCCGCGTAGGCTATCGCCCCGGGCGGGCGCCAAGCCCGGCAGGACGGCGCGGCGGGGGATATGGGGATGAGAGGCTTGGTGGGGCTCGCGGCCGCAATGGTCATCTGCGCGGGGTTGTACGTGACCGGCACGCTGCTGGCGCCCGTGGCGTTCGCTCTGCTGGTGATCGCAGTGGCCCATCCGCTGCTGATGCGGCTGGAGAGGGGGCTGCCGAAGCTCGTCGCGGTGCTGCTCACCCTCCTCGTCACGCTCGCTGTCGTCGGCGCGGTCTCGTCCGTGGTGGTGTGGGGCTTCAGCCACGTGGGCGCCTGGGTGTTCCAGAACGCCGCCCGCTTCCAGGAGCTCTATGGGCAGGCGGCGGTCTGGCTGGAGGGCCACGGCTTCGTGCTTGCCGGCCTCATGACCGAGCATTTCGACGTGCGCTGGCTGCTGCGCCTGTTCCAGGACATCTCCACCCGGCTGCAGGGGCTCGCAAGCTTCCTCGTCTTCACCTTCATCTATGTGCTGCTGGGCCTGCTGGAGGTGGATGCCATGAAAAGCCAGGTGATCCGCCTTGCCCGCACCGGGCGGGCGTCCTTCCTGGCACCGGCCCTCGCCGACATCGCCCGCAAGATGCAGACCTATATGGCGGTGCGCACGCTGATGAGCATCGCCACCGGCGCGGTGGTGTGGGTCTTCACCCTCACCGCCGGGCTCGAGCTGGCGCTGGCGTGGGGCGCCATCGCCTTCGCGCTCAACTATATCCCCTTCATCGGCCCGTTCGTGGCGACGCTGCTGCCCACCCTGTTCGCTCTCGCCCAGTTCGAGAGCTGGGAGATGGCGGTATTCGTGTTCGTGAGCCTCAACATCATCCAGTTCCTGTCAGGGAGCTATCTGGAGCCGCGCCTCGCCGGCAAGGCGCTGGAAGTCTCGCCGGTGCTGGTGCTGTTCTCGGTCTTCTTCTTCGCCTTCCTGTGGGGCATTTCCGGCGCCTTCATCGGCGTGCCGATCCTCATTGCCGGCCTCACCCTGTGCGCCCACCACCCCGAGACCCGCTATATCGCCGAGCTGTTCTCCGGCCAGAGCGCCCCGGCCGCGGGCTGAGGCCGGCTCAGCGGGGCGGCGGCAGGCCCGCCGCCACCCGTTCGGCAAGGTAGGGGAAGAAGGGGTTGGAGGTCATGCGCACCAGCATCTCCACCCCCACCACCAGCGCGCCATACTCCCCCCGCGCGGCGATGTCGCCGAGGCGGATGCCGAAGGCGTCGGCGCGGTCCGGCTCCAATCCGTAGAGCCCGTCGCTCATGGGGAAGGGGAGGGCGATGTGGGACAGGGAATAGACATCCTCCGGATAGGTCGCGGTGAGCGCGCGCGGGGTGGCCTGCGTTTCCCCGGCGGGCGTTTCCCGCACCACAACGGCGGATTTTCCGGGCTCGACGTTGGCGATGACGGCGGTGCGGAAGGCGCGCGGCGCCGGCGGCAGAAGGTCTGCCAGGGCCCGGTTGGAGCCGACGGTGAGAAGCTCCTCGAAATCGCCGGACCGGTTGACGTCGAACAGCACCAGCTCGCTGCCGTTGTCGTCGAGCCGCGCATGCAGCTGCTGCACCACCGCCCGCGCGCTGACCGTGTGATCCAGCACCGACTGGAAGGTGAGCACCGGGGCGAGGCCGGCGAGGCGCCCGGCGCGCGAATGCCGCTCGATATTGGCCTGAAGCGCCTGCGTCAGCAGAAAGGATTGGCGCGCCGCATGGACCGGGAAGGAGTTGTACTTGAAGGGGTTGAACTCGGGCACGATGTTCAGCCACGCCGCCTTGGCGAAGGCCGGGAAGATGGCCGGCAGGCCCGCGAGGCCGGCGAAGCGGGCGAATTCCGTCACCCCCACCATGGGCGAGAGCAGCACGATGCGGGCGGGCGCCACCAGCGCCGGATCGTCCAGCGCATCGAGGGCGTGCATGAGCGCCAGCGCGGCGCCGTTGGAATAGCCCACGAGATGGACCGGCCGGTCCGGCCCCACGCGCCGGCCCGCCTCGCGCATGGCGAGGCGGGTCGCGGCGATCCAGTCCTCGTAATCGACGCCCATGAGCGCGCCGGGCACCGTGCCGTGCCCCGGCAGGCGCAGCACGATGGCGACGAAGCCGCGATCCGCATAGAGCTGCGCCAGATGCCGGTGGCTGTAGGGTGAATCGGTAAGCCCGTGCAGGAACACCGCCGCACCGGCGGGCTCGCCCTTGGGCTCCAGCACATAGGTGCGGTTGAAGTCCTGGGCGAAGCGGCCGGGATAGATGGGGCTGGACGCGAAATAGCGGTTGAAGCGGACGCGGTCCTCGGGATCGAGCCGGTCGGTCACGTGGGTCCGCACCGCCGCGATCGCCTCGGCCTCCGCGGCGAGGTAGCCGGCGAGGTCCGTCCTGGCCAGCTGCTGGCGGTCGAGCTCCGGCGGGCTGTAGGTATGCCACAATTCGAGGGACGGGCCGCGCTGGGAATCCACCGCACGTACCACGAAGATGGTGGCGACGACGGCAAAGACGAGGAGCGCCGCAAGCTTCAGCAGGCGCCGCGCGCCCCGCCACAGCGGTCCGACATATCGCATGGTGTCCGAGGTTCCCCTGCCGCGCTTCAGTCGGCGAACCTAGAACCTTTTTCGGCCGGGCGGGAAGCATGAAGCCCCGCCGGCTGCGCGGCGGGGTCATGAGGGCCGCAGACGGCGCCGAACCTTCCCTTGCGCCCCTTGCGGCCGGTGGCCTGCGTCGCTATCTGCGGTGCAAGCCCCAACGAGGCGTATCGCCATGGAAAACCTGAAGCTCATCGCCCTTGACGAGGAGGATCTCGCCATTTTCTCCGCCCATCTCCAGGATGCGGTGGTGAAGATGGCCGACATCGGCTTCCTGCCCCGGTCGCAGCGCTTCGCCATGCTGCTGAACCGCTTCGACTGGGACCAGATGGTCATCGCCAACGAGAAGGTGCGCCGCCGCACCGGCCTGCATTTCGAGCGGGTGCGCGACGTGAAGTGCCGCGGGATGGAGGAGGCGCGCCGCACCGGCGTGCTCAACCTGCTCGCCGTTACCTTCGTTCCGGGCGAGGCGCCGTCGGGCTACGTGCTCCTCACCTTCTCCGGCGGCGCCGAGGTGAGGCTGGAGGTGGAGTGCATCGAGGCCGGCCTGAAGGATCTCGGACCCGCCTGGGGCTGCACCCACAAGCCGGTCCACAAGGTGCCCCAGGACGCCGACGACGCGGCCTGAGGCCGCCCAAGCGGCACCGCGCCGTGCCCCGCGTCACCGGCGGGGCTTCCCTCGCGCGCGAACCTGCTCTAGCAAGGCGGCATGCCGATCCGCCTCACCACCCAGCAAGCCGATTTTTCCGAGCGCTTCACCGATTTCCTCGGTTCCAAGCGTGAGTCGTCCGTGGATGTGCAGGACAAGGTGGCCGCCATCATCGCCGACGTGCGCGCCCGCGGCGATCGCGCCCTCGTGGAGCTGTCGCGCACCTTCGACCGGGTGGACCTCGACGCCCTCGGCATCCGCGTGAGCGATGAAGAGCTGGACGCAGCGCTCGCCTCCATCCCGCCGGAGACCCGCGCGGCGCTGGATTTCGCCAAGGCGCGCATCGAGGCGCATCACGGCCGCCAGAAGCCGTCGGACGAGACCTATGTGGACGCTGCGGGCGTCACCCTCGGCCACCGCTGGACCAGCGTGGACGCCGTGGGGCTCTACGTGCCGGGCGGCACCGCCGCCTATCCCTCCTCGGTGCTGATGAACGCCGTGCCGGCCCGCGTCGCCGGCGTGCCGCGCATCGTCATGGTGGTGCCGGCGCCGGACGGCGAGATTGCGCCTCTGGTGCTGGCGGCGGCGCGCCTTGCCGGCGTGCACGAGGTCTATCGCGTCGGCGGCGCCCAGGCGGTGGCGGCGCTGGCCTACGGCACCGAGACCATCCAAGCGGTGGACAAGATCGTCGGTCCCGGCAACGCCTTTGTGGCGCAGGCCAAGCGGCAGGTCTTCGGCAAGGTGGGCATCGACATGGTGGCCGGCCCCTCCGAGGTGCTGATCCTCGCCGATGGCGACGCCAGCGCCGATTTCATCGCCGCCGACCTCCTGGCCCAGGCCGAGCACGACACCGCCGCCCAGTCCATCCTCATCACCTCCTCCGCGACACTGGCCGACGAGGTGGAGAAGGCGGTGGAGGGCATGCTCGCCACCCTGCCGCGGGCGGAGATCGCCTCGGCCTCCTGGCGCGACCATGGGGCCATCATCCTGGTGAACGACCTCGCCTCGGCCCTGCCGCTGGTGGACCGCATCGCCCCCGAGCACCTGGAAATCCACGCCGCCGACGCGGACGAGCTGGCGGCCAAGGTGCGGCACGCGGGCGCCATCTTCATCGGCGCCTGGACCCCCGAGGCCATCGGCGACTATGTGGGCGGCACCAACCACGTGCTGCCGACCGCCCGCTCCGCCCGCTTCTCCTCCGGGCTCGGCGTGCTCGATTTCATGAAGCGCACGTCCATCCTCAAGCTCGACGCGGACGCGCTCGAACAGCTCGGCCCCGCCGCGGTGCGGCTCGCGGCCGTGGAGCGGCTCGACGCGCACGGGCGCTCCGTGTCCATCCGCACCAACCGTTGACGGAACAAGCGGCGATGAGCGACCAGCAAAACCCCCGCGATGCTCGCCCCGCCGCCCGCCTGTGCGCCGTCACGCTCGACGACGCCTCCATCGGCCATTCCAGCGCCGACATCGATCACGAGCGCGCCACCGCCATCTGGGACCTCGTCGAGGACAACAGCTTCGAGCCGTGCGGCGACCCGGGGGAAGGCCCTTACCAGCTCGCCATCTCGCTGATGGACAACCGCCTCGTGCTGGACATCAAGCGCGAGGATGGGGCGCAGGTGGTGCAGCACCACCTCTCCCTGACGCCGTTCCGCAAGGTGGTGAAGGACTATTTCCTGATCTGCGAGAGCTATTACAACGCCATCCGCACCGCCTCCCCGAGCCAGATCGAGGCCATCGACATGGGTCGGCGCGGCCTGCACAACGAGGGATCGACGCTGCTGCAGGAGCGGCTTGAGGGCAAGGTGGTGGTGGATTTCGACACCGCGCGGCGCCTGTTCACGCTCATCTGCGCGCTCCACTGGAAAGGCTGAGCGGCGATGCAGCCTCCTGCGGCGCCGAAGCGCTCAGCGCGGCCGCAATCGGTTCTCTTCATGTGTGGACAGAACGTGGTGCGCTCGGTGATGGCGGCCGCGCTGGCGAAGCATCTGTTCGGCAAATCGCTGTATGTGGGCTCTGCCGGGGTGATCGCCGGCGAGGCGGACCCCTTCGTCACCGCGGTGATGGAGGAGATCGGCCTCGACGTGAAAAAGCACCGGCCGCAGAGCATCGAGGACCTTGAGGAATATGAGGGCCTGTCCTTCGACCTCGCCATCTCCCTCTCGCCCGACGCCCATCACCGCGCCCTGGAGCTGACCCGCACCAACGCCCTGGATGTGGAATACTGGCCGACTCCCGACCCTACGGGCGAGGGCGGCAACCGCGAGCAGCGCCTCGAGGCCTACCGCGCCGTCCGCGACGAGCTGGAGCAGCGCATCCGGATGCGGTTCCGGCAGGGATAGGGCGGACCGCCTTCTCCTCACGCCCACGCTTGCCCGCTCCGGCGAGCGTGCTCCCCTTTCTCTCCCCAAACCGCCGTCGTGCTCCGGCTTGACCGGAGCACCCATGGCATCGTTTGTCCCGGCGGAGGGATGGGCCCTCCGGTCAAGCCGGAGGGCGACGGCGGGAGGGAGCCGGGGCGGCGGGAAAGAGGGTGATACGAATGGGAATGAGGGTGATACGAAATCGCCTGCCTCGCCCACCGTCACCTAACCGGTCCCGGCCAAGGGAAGGGCGCCCGTCCTAAAGCCCCCAAACCGTCGTCGTGCTGGGGCTTGACCGGAGCACCCATGGCGCCGTTTGTCCCGGCGGAGGGAGCGGCCCTCCGGTCAAGCCGGAGGGCGACGGCGGGAGGGAGCCGGGGCGGCGGGAATGCGGGCGCGACGGCGGGGGGCTCGCGGCGCTGGAATGCTGGCGACTTCACATCCCACCTTGTCTGCCGCGCGAGGCTCTGCAAGGGTGCCGCGACGTCAAAATGTTCACCGGGATCCTCGCCACCATGCCGCTCAAGTCCATGCCCCTCGCCCGACTTCTTGCCTCCACCGCGCTCCTCGGCGCCCTCGCCCTGTCGGGCGCGGCGGCGGCCGATCCGGTGAAGGTGGGGCTGGTCTCCACCCTGTCCGGCCCCTCCGCGGTGCTGGGCCAGCACATGCGCGACGGCTTCCTGCTGGCGGTGAAGGAGCTCGGCGGCAAGCTCGGCGGGCAGGAGACCGAGGTGGTCGTTGTGGACGACGAGCTGAAGCCCGACATCGCCGTGCAGAAAGTGAAGGGCCTGCTGGAGCGTGACAAGGTGGACTTCGTCGCCGGCGTGGTCTTCTCCAACGTGATGGGCGCGGTGGCGAAGCCCGTGACCGCCAACGAGACCTTCCTCATCTCCGGCAATGCCGGCCCCTCCACCATCGCGGGCGCCGGCTGCAGCCCCTTCTTCTTCTCCGCCTCCTACCAGAACGACCAGAACCACGAGGTGCTGGGCAAGTATGCGCAGGACAAGGGATTCAAGAAGGTGGTGCTGATGGCGCCCAACTACCAGGCGGGCAAGGATTCGCTGGCCGGCTTCAAGCGCTACTACAAGGGCGAGGTGGCCGACGAGATCTATACCCAGCTCGGCCAGCTCGACTTCTCCGCCGAGCTTGCCAAGATCGCGGCGGCGAAGCCCGATGCGGTCTTCACCTTCATGCCCGGCGGCATGGGCGTGAACCTCGTGAAGCAGTACCGTCAGGCCGGCCTTGCCGACACCACGCCCTTCCTCTCCGCCTTCACCGTGGACGAGACGACCCTGCCCGCCACCGGCGAGGCGGCGCTCGGCTTCTTCTCCGGCGCGGCATGGGCGCCGGACCTCGACACGCCGGCCAACAAGGCGTTCGTTGCGGCCTTCGAGAAGGAATACGGCTACATCCCCGCGCTCTACGCCGCGCAGGGCTACGATGCGGCCAAGCTCATCGACAGCGCGCTGAAGGCGACGGGCGGCAAGACCTCCGACAAGGCGGCCCTGCGCGCGGCGCTGAAGAAGGCGGACTTCTCCAGCGTGCGCGGCGACTTCAAGTTCAACACCAACCAGTTCCCCATCCAGAACTTCTATCTGGTGAAGGTGGGCAAGCGCGCCGACGGCAAGGTGGAGACCATGGTGGCGGAGAAGGTCTTCTCCAACTATGGCGACGCCTATGCGGAAAAGTGCGAGATGAAGTGAGCACGCTCACTTCATCTCGCACCCCGGACGCATGCAGCGACAGCGGAATGCGAGCCGGGGTCCAGCGCAAGGGACCGCCGCAGGCGGCCTGAACCCCGGGGAGCCGCGGCTCTCGCCGGCTTCGCCGACCTTTCCCCTGGGCCCCGGATCGGCGCTCCACCTTCGGCGTCGCTTGTCCGGGGCGCCAACCTGTCCTGACGGTCCATGTCCCTTACCCTTTTCCTCGTCCAGCTCCTCAACGGGCTCCAGCTCGGACTGCTGCTGTTCCTCGTGGCGGCGGGGCTGACGCTGGTGTTCGGGGTGATGGACGTCATCAACCTTGCCCACGGCGTGCAATACATGCTGGGCGCCTATCTCATGGTGACGGCCACGGCCCTCACCGGCAGCTTCTGGCTGGGCCTGCCGCTGGCGCTTCTCGCCGCGCTGGCGCTGGGGCTGGTGCTGGAACGCCTCGTCATCCGCCCGCTTTATGGTCGCGATCATCTGGAGCAGGTGCTGGCCACCTTCGGCGTCATCCTCTTCGTGAGCGAGGCGGTGAAAATGGCCTGGGGCTCGGCTCCCCTCGCCATCCCCATGCCCGAGGCCCTGTCCGGCTCGGTGCGGCTGATGGACGGGCTGAACTATCCCGTCTACCGCCTCGTGCTCATCGGCGCCGGGCTCGGCGTTGCCGGCCTGCTCTATGTGCTGGTGACGCGCACCCGCACCGGCATGCTGCTGCGGGCCGGGGCCACCAACGCGCCCATGGTGTCGGCTCTGGGCATCGACATCGCCGCCCTGTTCGCCCGCATCTTCGCCTTTGGCGCCATGCTGGCCGCCTTCGCCGGCGCCATGGCCGGGCCGATCCTCTCGGTGGAACCGGGCATGGGCGACGGCCTGCTCATTCTCGCCTTCGTGGTCATCGTCATCGGCGGCATCGGCTCCATCCGCGGGGCGTTCGTGGCGGCGCTGCTGGTGGGGCTGATCGACACTCTGGGCCGCTCTTTCCTCACCGACGTCCTCAAGCTCGTCATGTCCGCCTCCGCCGCCAGCGCGGCCGGGCCGGCGCTCGCCTCCATGAGCGTCTATCTGCTGATGGCGCTGGTGCTGTTCTTCCGCCCGCGCGGCCTGTTTCCGGCGCCCGCATGAGGGCGCTTCTCTTCGCTCTCGCGGTGTTCGGCCTGCTCGCCGCGGTGCCCGTCTTCGCCGATACGGCGACGCTCACCCTTGTGGCGCGGGGCATGATCTTCGCCCTGGCCAGCGCCAGCCTCGGCTTCATCCTGGGGCAGGGGGCGCTCGTATCCTTCGGCCATGCGGCGCTCATGGGCATCGGCGCCTATGCGGTGGGGATCGCCATGGAGGAAGGAGTGCGCGATGCCCTCATCGCCTTTCCCCTCGCCATGGCGGCGGCGGGGCTTTTCGCCCTCGTCACCGGCGCCATCTCGCTCAAGACGCGGGGCGTCTATTTCATCATGATAACCTTGGCCTTCGGGCAGATGGCCTTCTTCGTCGCCCAGAGCCTCTCGGCCTACGGCGGCGACGACGGGCTGACGCTCGCCGCCCGCTCCACCTTGGCGGGCCAGCGCTGGCTGCGCGATCCCTGGACCTTCCATTACGTGGTGCTCGGCCTCCTCGCGGTCACGGTGCTGGTCTGCGCCATGCTTGCGCGCGCGCCCTTCGGCCGGGTGCTGGCGGCGGGCCGGGACAACGAGAGGCGGCTGCGGGCGCTCGGGGTCGATCCCTATCCCTACCGCCTGCTTGCCTATGTCATCGCCGGCGCGTTCGCGGGGCTGGCCGGTGCGCTCTATGCCAACCTCACCGAATTCGTCAGCCCGGCCTATCTCTCCTGGCATCGCTCGGCCGAATTCATCGTCATGGTGGTGGCGGGCGGGGCCACGTCCGCCATCGGCCCGGTCATCGGCGCCTTGGGGGTGGTGCTGGTGGAGGACGGGCTGGCGCGGCTGACCGAGCACTGGCGCATCCTCTTCGGGCTGCTGCTGGTGCTGCTGGTGCTGCTGCGCGGCAATCTCTCCGCGCTTCTGGGGAGGCGGCGCGATGGATGAGACGCTGCTCGAGATCACCGGCCTCGCCAAGGCCTATGGCGCGCTCCACGTGACGGCCGGCGTCGACCTTGCGGTGAAGGCGGGGGAAATCCACGCCCTCATCGGCCCCAACGGCGCGGGCAAGACCACCCTGGTGGGCGAGATCGCCGGCGAGGTGATGCCCGATGCCGGTACGATCCGCTTCGGCGGCGCCGACATCACCCGCCTGCCGGTGCACAAAAGGGCGCGGCTGGGGCTGGCGCGGGCGTTCCAGATCACCTCTGTCTTCCCGCACTTCACCGCGCTGGAGAATGTGGCCCTGGCGGTGATGGCGGCGCGCGGACGCACCTTGCGCCTTTTGCGGCCGGCCGCCTCCGACCGCGCGGCGCTGGAGGAGGCGGCGGCGCGGCTCGATGAGGTGGGTCTCGGCGCACGGGCGCAGGTCGCTGCCGGCGGCCTCAGCCATGGGGAGAAGCGGGCGCTGGAGCTCGCCATGGCGCTGGCCGCCCGCCCGCGCCTGCTGCTTCTGGACGAGCCCATGGCCGGCACCGGGCCGGCGGAATCCGCCGTGATGGTGGCGCTGCTGGAGCAGTTGAAGGGGCGCTACGGCGTGCTGCTGGTGGAGCACGACATGGATGCGGTGTTCCGCCTCGCCGACCGCATCAGCGTGCTGGTTGCGGGCCGCATCATCGCCTGCGGTCCGCCCGGCGTGGTGCGTGCCGACCCCGCCGTCCGCGCGGCCTATCTCGGGGAGGAGGCATGAGCACCCCCCTCCTCGCCATCGAGGGTCTCACCGCCGGCTATGGCGGAACGCCGGTGCTGTTTGGCGTGGATCTCGCCGTGCCGGCCGGTGGCGCCCTGGCGCTGATGGGCCGCAACGGCATGGGCAAGACGACGACCATGCGCGCCCTGATGGGGCTGGTGCCGCCGCGCGGCGGCACGCTCATCTTCGACGGCACGTCGCTCAGGGGCCTGAGGCCCCACCGCATCGCCCGCCTCGGCCTCGGCCTCGTGCCCGAGGGCCGGCAGATCTTCCCGACGCTGACGGTGGAGGAGAACCTCGTCGCCACCGCCGCCCCGCCCCGCCCGGGCCTTGCCCCCTGGACGCTGGAGCGGGTCTACGCCCTCTTCCCCCGCCTCGCCGAGCGGCGGCGGCATTTCGGCAACCGCATCTCCGGCGGCGAACAGCAGATGCTCGCCATCGGCCGCGCGCTGATGACCAACCCACGCCTCCTCATCCTCGACGAGGCGACGGAGGGCCTCGCCCCGCTCATCCGGGCGGAGATCTGGCGGGTGCTGTCGGTGCTGAAGGGGGAGGGACTGGCGCTGATCGTCATCGACAAGCACGTCTCCGCGCTGGCCGGCCTGTGCGATCAGGTGGCAGTGATGGAGAAGGGCCGCGTGGTGCATGCCGGTCTGGCTGCCGATTTCGCCGAAGATGCCGGGCTGGTGGGGCGCTATCTGGGGGTGTGAGCCGCTGGCGTCGACACAGTCCATTTTCCCGGACAAGCGACGGCGGCGCCGGAGCGCCGATCCGGGATCCAGCGCCTAACTGCCGCGAAGCGGGCAAAGTCTAGAGTGGTCTGTCAGGAAGCGCCTTCGGCGGACCTCTGCGCTGGGCCCCGGCTCGCATTCCGCTGCCGCTCCATGCGTCCGGGGCACGAGGCTTGTCATGTCTGCTTGTCATCGCCCGGACAAGCCGGGCGATGACGCTCCGGCAGCAGCCGGCTTCAGGAGGCACGAATAGGCGCGCCTTACGCCGCGCGGCGCTCGTGCTTTCCTTCGCGCACTTCCTCGATGATCTTGCGGCTGAAGTTTTCCAGATCACCGGGGTTGCGGGAGGTGATGACGCCGGCGTCGGTGACGACGGAAGAATCCTCCCAGCGGGCGCCGGCATTCTCCACGTCCGTGCGGATGGACGTGTAGGAGGTCATGCGCTTGCCCTTGGCGATGCCCGCTTCCACCAGCAGCCACGGCGCGTGGCAGATGGCGGCCACCGTCTTGCCCGCATCGTAGAAGGACTTGATCAGCGCAACCGCGTCCTTGTTGACCCGCAGCAGGTCGGGGTTGATCTGGCCGCCGGGGAGGACGATGGCGTCGTAATCCGCCTCACGCGCCTGCGAGAGCGGCTTGTCCACCGTCACCGGACGGCCCCAGTCCTTCTTGTCCCAGCCTTTGATCTCGCCGGTTTCGGGCGAGACCACATCGACCTTTGCGCCGGCCTCCTTCAGCCGGTCGCGGGGCACTTCGAGCTCGGACTGCTCGAAGCCGTTGGTCGCCAGAATGAGAATGCGCTTGCCGTCCAGGGGACCTGGCATGTTCGCCTCCATCTTTGATGAATTGGGAGCGGGCGCCGTGGGGCAGGCCCGCAAAACCGGCGTGCGTTCGCGCGGTCACATCAGGACAATGACACGGGCGCGAGATCGTTCCGCCCGGCTCCCAAACGCAAACGGCAGGCCGAAGCCTGCCGTTTTCGAAAGTGGAGAGACCGTGCCGCTCAATTGTCCAGGAAGGACCTGAGCTTCCTGCTCCGGCTCGGGTGCTTGAGCTTCCTCAGCGCCTTGGCCTCGATCTGGCGGATGCGCTCGCGCGTCACGGAGAACTGCTGGCCCACTTCCTCGAGGGTGTGGTCCGTGTTCATGCCGATGCCGAAGCGCATGCGCAGCACGCGTTCCTCGCGCGGGGTGAGCGAGGCGAGGACACGGGTCGTCGTCTCGCGCAGATTGCTCTGGATCGCGGCGTCGATGGGCAGGATGGCGTTCTTGTCCTCGATGAAGTCGCCGAGGTGGCTGTCCTCCTCGTCGCCGATGGGCGTCTCGAGGGAGATGGGCTCCTTGGCGATCTTCAGCACCTTGCGCACCTTCTCCAGCGGCATGCCGAGCTTCTCGGCCAGCTCCTCCGGGGTGGGCTCGCGGCCGATCTCGTGCAGCATCTGCCGCGAGGTGCGGACGATCTTGTTGATCGTCTCGATCATATGCACCGGGATACGGATGGTGCGCGCCTGGTCGGCGATCGAGCGGGTGATGGCCTGCCGGATCCACCACGTCGCATAGGTGGAGAACTTGTAGCCGCGGCGGTACTCGAACTTGTCCACCGCCTTCATGAGGCCGATGTTGCCCTCCTGGATCAGGTCCAGGAACTGCAGGCCGCGGTTGGTGTACTTCTTGGCGATGGAGATGACGAGGCGCAGGTTGGCCTCCACCATTTCCTTCTTCGCCTGCCGGGCTTCCTTCTCGCCCTTCTGCACCATCTGGACGATCTTGCGGAACTCGGCGATCTCCAGCCCCGTCTCGGTGGCGAGGCCGTGGATGTCGCCGCGGATGTCGCGGATGGTGTCCTTCTCGTGGGCGACGAAGCCCTTCCAGCCCCGCGAGCCGAGCTTCGACACGCGCAGCACCCACTTGGGGTCGAGCTCCGAGCCCATGTAGTTCTTCAGGAAGTCGTCGCGGGTCACGCCGTAGCTGTCGGACAGGCGCAGCAGGCGGCCTTCGAGCCCCACGAGGCGCTTGTTGATCTCGTAGAGCTGCTCCACCAGGGCGTCGATGCGGGCCTGGTTGAGGGCGAGGCTCTTCACGTCGCCCACCAGCTCTTCCTTGAGCTTCTTCGCCTTGCGCTCCTGCGCCGGGGAGAGGGTCTCGTTCTTGAGCTTGGATTCGACGTTCTGGTCCTGCAGCCGGCGCAGCTTGGTATAGCTGGAGGCGATGCGGTCGAAGGTCTCCACCACCTTCGGCTTGATCTCGGCCTCCATGGCGGCAAGCGACATGGAGTTCTCCATGTCGTCCTCTTCGCCCTCGGGGCCGGCGCCGTCGCCCAGAAGCCCGTCCTCGCCCGCCTCGGGGGCAAGGGCCGCTTCCTCGCCGAGCGCGGCGGGCGGATTCTTGCCCTCGGGGCCGGCGTAGGTGGCCTCCAGGTCGATGATGTCGCGCAGCAGCACGCGGCCCTCGGTGAGCTCGTCGCGCCAGATGATGATGGCCTGGAAGGTGAGGGGGCTCTCGCACAGGCCGGCGATCATGGCCTCGCGGCCCGCCTCGATGCGCTTGGCGATGGCGATCTCGCCCTCGCGGGAGAGCAGCTCCACCGAGCCCATCTCGCGCAGGTACATGCGTACCGGGTCGTCGGTGCGCTCGGCCGGCTCGGACTTGGTCTCCGAGCGCGCGACGGCGCGCGGCGCTGCCTCGGTCAGCTCGCCGCCTTCGCTCTCTTCCGCCTCGTCGGTGGTCTCGGCTTCCTCGCTGCCCTCTTCGGCCTCGGCTTCCTCGGCCTCGATGACGTTGATGCCCATGTCGTTGAGCATGGCGAGGGTGTCCTCGATCTGCTCGGAGGTCACCTCTTCGGAGGGCATCACCTCGTTGAGCTGCTCGTAGGTCACGTAGCCGCGGCGCTTGGCGTTCTTGATCATCTTCCGCACAGCGGCATCGGACAGGTCGAGCAACGGCCCGTCGGGCGCGTCGGTCTCCTTCTCCGGGGCCTCTGTGGCTTCGGAAGACTGCTTCGCCATGGACTTCTCCTGCTGATCCCGCCGATTTCCAACAGCAGAACGGCGGCGCGGCTCTTCAGCCTCGCCACCTTTTGCCCTAGAACCCGGGAGCGGCTTTTTTGACGCCATCCCGTTAAACCAGCCTGAACGCGCTTCCAACCCCCATGGTCGATGCGGTAGGCTGCCTTCCGTTGGTTGGCCAGTTCGATGGCACCGCCCATGCCACCGCCTCCTGGCGGAATTGTGCCGCTTGCACGGCTCCGATCACAGCGAGCGCACGGTCGAGCGGCCCGAGGACGCACCGAACCCTTCCACCAGGGCCTCGGTTCCCTCGATTGCCGAGAGACGCTCGCGTACGTCCCTCAGCCACGCGAAATTTGCCTCGCTCGGGTCCTCGCCCAAGCTGCGCTCAGCTTCCTTCAACTCTCTAGATAACGCGTGAGCCTTGCGATGCAAGGCCGTACGCTGATTCCACCAGAGCCGGACATCGCTTTCCGCGGTATTTTGGTAAGCGGGCCAGTCATGTCGCGGATTGGCAAGGGCCTTCACGCGCCGCGTCAGGGCCTCCAGGTCCGCCTGATCCAGCCGAATGTCCACCGCCTCCGCGCCGAGCCCTTCCAGATGCGCCTCGATGAGGATCCGGCGCAGACGATCGGCCTCGGGATTGGCGAAGGGCAGGCTCGACACCTCCTCGCCTGCCTCGTCCAGCAGGAAGGGGTGGTTGATGAGGCAGAAGAGGAGCAACGCCTCGTTACGCGGAAGGGCAGCCATCGGCCCGCGCACCAGGGCGCTGCGGCCGATTTCAGGCCCGCGCGGCGCGAGCGGCGGTGCGGCGGGTGGCCCCCGCCGGCCCCGCGGTCCCGCCTGCCAGCCTTCCCGCCCACCGTTCCGCCGTCCGGTCGCCCCGCGGCCCCGATCCTGCGGCGCGAGCAGCGCGTTGAAGCGCCCGAGAAGATCGGCGCGGTAATGTTTGCGCACGGTCTCGTCCGCGATGGCGGACACCACTTCGCCGATGCGGGCCTCCAGGGCCGCGCGCCGCTCCGGCGTGTCGAGGGGCGCCGCCTCGCTCTCGCGCGCCCAGAGCTCGGCGGCCAGCGGCCGCGCCTGGGCCAGCACCTGCTCCATGGCCTCGCGGCCCGAGCGGCGGATGAGGTCGTCGGGGTCCTGGCCTTCCGGCAGCGTGGCGAAGGCGAGGCTGCGCCCGGCCTTCAGATGGGGCAGCGCGAGGTCTATGGCGCGGTGCGCGGCGCGGCGGCCGGCCTTGTCGCCATCGAACAGCAGCAGCGGTTCGTCCGACATGCGCCAGAGCAATTGCAGTTGCTCCTCGGTGAAAGCCGTGCCGAGGGGCGCCACCGCGCCGGCAAAGCCGGCCTCCACCATGGCGATCACGTCCACATAGCCTTCGACGGCGATCACCCGCGCCCCCGACTGGGCGGCGGTGCGGGCGGCAAAGCCGTTGTAGAGCAGCGATCCCTTGTGGAAGAGCGGCGTTTCCGGCGAGTTGAGATACTTGGCCGGGACGTCCTTCTCCAGCGCCCGGCCGCCGAAGCCGACGATGCGGCCACCCAAATCGGTGATGGGGAACATCACCCGGTCGCGGAACCGGTCGTAGGGAACGGGAATGTCGTCGCCGGCGATGAGGAGGCCCGTCTCCACCATGTCCTCGACGCTCACGCCCTGCTTTCCCAACGCCTCCTTGAGGTTGAAGCGCTCGCCGGCGGCATAGCCGAGACCGAATCGCTTCTGCGTGGCCGATCCGAGCTCGCGGTCCGCGAGATAGCCCCGCGCCTTCGCCCCGAGGCGGGACTGGAGCGTGTCCTCGAAATGCCTGGCGGCCAGCGCCATCACCTCGAACAGGGTGCGCCGCCGCTGCTCCTTCGCCGCCGCCTCGGGCGTTTCCTGCGGCAAAGGCAGGCCGGCCATGGCGGCAAGCCGCTCCACGGCATCGCCAAAGCTCGCGCCCTCGGTCTCCATCAGGAAATCGAAGACGTCGCCGTGCTTGCCGGATGAGAAGCAGTGGTAGAAGCCCTTCTGGTCGTTGACGAAGAAGGACGGCGTCTTTTCCGCGTTGAAGGGCGAGAGACCGGCGAACTCGCGTCCCTGCTTCTTCAGCTTCACGCGACGGCTGACCACCTCCGAAACCGGGAGGCGGGCGCGGATCTCGTCGAGGAAGGCGGGCGGAAAGCGCATCAGTCGGACACCGGCTCGGCCGCAATCCTACACCCTAGAGCGCGATACGGTCAGATGGAAACGGCCCGGCGGCAGTCTCCGGGAACGGCGCGCTATGGGTCCGGAGGCCCGATGGCCGCCCCGCACGCGCGGGGCCTGGCGGCATCGGCAGAGAATAGAGGACCGCCGTCCCCTATTCCCCGCAATTCACAGGGGACGGTGGGCCTCAGGCCGCGGTGAGGGCCTCCTTGACCCAGCCGGAGGCCTTGCCGAAGTCGATGGCGCCGGCGTGGCGCTCCTTCAGGACGGCCATGGTGCGACCCATGTCCTTGATGCCCTTGGCGCCGGTCTCGGCGATGATCGCCGCGATGGCGGCGCGGGTCTCCGCCTCGCCGAGCTGCTGCGGCAGGAACGCCTGGATATAGACGATCTCCTCCCGTTCCTGCTCGGCGAGCTCGGGGCGGCCGGCCTCGTCATAGATCTTCGAGCTTTCCTCGCGCTGCTTCACCATCTTGGCGAGAAGCGCGCGCAGCTCGTCGTCGGTCAGCGGGTCCTTGCCGTGGCCGCGCTGCTCGATATCGCGGTCCTTCAGCGCCGCGTTGATGAGGCGGAGCGTGGCGGTGCGCCGCTTGTCCTGGGCCTTCATCGCCTCTTTCAGAGCCGCAGTGATGTCGTCACGAAGCACGGAGCATGTGTCCTTGTTGAAGCTGTGAGTCCGGCGGATTGCCTCGCCGAAGATAAGCGGCGCGCCGGCCGGCGGGTCCTCGGCCTTTCTCTCGGCCCAATTCCCGGGCCAATGGGCCCGGTCCTGTGGCGATGTCCGGCCTTGGGATGACGCGTCGGCGGCGGAGCGATCCGCAAGGCCGGGGTGCCATTCCGGGCGGCCGGCGGCCGCGACACGCAAATTCCCGCGCGTGGCGCTGGAAACGCGGCGCGCGAGCCTCTATCTAGGCGATCCATGACGAACGAACAAGATCAGGTCCGGCCGGCGCCCGCCGCCGAAGGCTGGAGCGAGCCCAAGCCCACCGCGGTGCTCGTCCTCGCGGACGGCACCGTGCTCGAAGGATTCGGCATCGGCGCCGCCGGCCGCCTCGCTGGCGAGGTGTGCTTCAATACCGCCATCACCGGCTATGAGGAGATCCTCACCGATCCCTCCTACGCCGGGCAGATCATCACCTTCACCTTCCCGCACATCGGCAACGTGGGCACCAACGAGGAGGACATCGAGACGGTGTCCATGGCCTCGGCCTCGGGCGTGCGCGGGGTGGTGCTGCGCACGGCGGTGACGGACCCGTCCAACTACCGTGCCACCCGCCATTTCGACGACTGGCTGAAGGCGCGCGGGATTCCCGGAATCACCGGCATCGACACCCGCGCCCTCACCGCGCTCATCCGCGAAGGCGGCATGCCGAACGCGGTGATCGCCCACGCTCCGGACGGCGTCTTCGATCTCGAGGCCCTGAAGGCCGAGGCCCGCGGCTGGCCAGGCCTCGTGGGCATGGACCTCGTGCCCGGCGTCACCTCCACCCAGAGGTTCGGCTGGGACGAGACCACCTGGGGCTGGGAAACCGGCTACGGCCATCAGGATGCCCCGCGCCACCACGTGGTGGCGGTGGACTATGGGGTGAAGCGCAACATCCTGCGCCTGCTCGCCCGCGCCGGCTGCAAGGTGACGGTGGTGCCCGCCACCGCCTCGGCCGACGAGATCCTGGCGCTGAAGCCGGACGGCGTCTTTCTCTCCAACGGCCCCGGCGATCCGGCGGCGACGGGGGAATATGCGGTGCCGGTGATCCGCGAGGTGATCGGGCAGGGGGTGCCGACCTTCGGCATCTGCCTCGGCCACCAGATGATCGGCCTCGCCGTGGGCGGACGCACGGTGAAGATGCACCAGGGCCACCACGGTGCGAACCATCCGGTGAAGGACCTCACCACCGGCAAGGTGGAGATCACCTCCATGAACCACGGCTTCGCGGTGGACCGCGAGAGCCTGCCGGAGAATGCGGTGGAGACCCACGTCTCTTTGTTCGACGGCTCCAACGCCGGTATCGCTCTGGCCGACAAGCCGGTGTTCTCGGTGCAGTACCACCCGGAAGCGAGCCCAGGCCCGCAGGACAGCCACTATCTGTTCGACCGCTTCATCGAGATGATCGAGAAGCATAAGGCGGGCTGAGCCGTCCGCACCGCACATCAAAATGAAAGAGGCCGGCGCCTTCGGGAGCCGGCCTCTTTCATTTTGGGTCTCGGGTGACGCTCAGTTCAGAAATTCACCGTGGTCGGCGACGTGGCGGGCGAGGCCGAGGGTGTGCTCGCGCACGAGGCGCTCGGCCAGATCCGCGTCGCGCTTCTCGATGGCCTCGACGATGTGGTTGTGGTCGAGGATGGAGCGCTGGGCACGGTGGTCCTGGCCGATGGTGACCTTGCGCACGCCGCGCATGTGCGGAAACAGGTTCTCCGTCGTCTCGGCGATCAGCGCGCAGCCGGACATTCGGATGATGAGCTTGTGGAAGGCGAGGTTCGCTTCGGAATATTCCGAGACGTTCTCTTCCGGGTTGCGATCGGCGAAGGCGCGGACGTTTTCGCGCAGCTGCCGGATCTCGGCCTCCGTCGCCCGCTCGCAGGCGAGGCGCGCTGCCATGCTCTCCAGCGCTGCCCACACGGTGATCATCTCGATGATCTCCCGCTTGGTCTTGCGCACCACGAATATTCCGCGCCGCGGCACGGAGCGCACGAAGCCCTCCTGCTCCAGAAGCGTCATCGCCTCGCGGATGGGGGTGCGCGACACGCCGAGCTTTTCGGAGAGTTGGCGCTCCTCCAGGCGGATTTCCTCGGGATGGCTGTAGATGTCCATCTCCATGATGGCCGCCTTCAGCGCCTTGTAAGCCTTCATCCGGAAGCTCGATTCCGTCTCGATCGGCTTCACGTTGATATCCTGGTACGTCATCGCACCCCTTCGCCTTAGGCTCTTGGCGGGCAGGCGGGTTCGGTGATTCCCCCCTTGCGGACCAAATACATCATATCAGATGCGCGCCCCGCGCTAGAGGGCAAGCATTGCCGCAGGGATGGATCGAATTGCTGCAATGCAAAAGTGTTCTTGGCGGGGGTACCACCATCTGCGTTGACAGAATGTATTCTGAATACCAGCATTGTTGGCGGAGACGGGGTGCATTTCAGCAAAGCCCCGCCCGGACGGCGCACCAAAGCGCCGGGGGAGGACAGCCAATGATCACCGTGGACGATATCCTGCGGGAGAAGCGCGACACCCGCATCATCACCCTGCGCATGCACGAGACGGTGGCGGACGCCGTGCTCGTGATGAAGCGGGAGAATATTTCCTCCGTCATCGTCAAGGATGTCTGCCGCACCGAAGGCAATACGGTGGTGGGCGTCTTTTCCGAGCGTGACGTGACGCGCGCGGTGCTGGAGCACGGTGCGAACACGCCCAAGGTGGTGCTTGCCACGTTCCTGAAACGGGAGGTCATCTCCTGCGCCCTCTCCGATAGCATGGAGACCGTGCTGCGGCTGATGGTGGAACATCAGGTGCGCCACCTTCCGGTGATCGAGAATTACGCCCTGGTGGGCGTCATCAGCGCCACCGACCTGATGCGCCATTTCCTCAAGGAGACCGAGGCGACGCCTTTGCCGGAGACGGCCGGCGGCGCTCTCGAAGCCGGGCTCGCCGCGCTGCGCTGACAGTGCGCGATGACGAAGGCTGACGCTCCGTCGCTTAAACCAATTGCGACGGGGCGGGGAGAGTGTTACAGTTCTGTATCTGGCATACGTAATTCAATACCCGATATGCCACGGGCCACACCCTCAGGGTCAGTCCAAGCCGGCGCAGACCGGCATCCCGCAAGATTAGGGCAGGAAATTCCGGGAGTGGGTGCATGGGCAAGGCGCTTGACGGCGTGCGCGTCCTGGACATGACGCACGTGCAGTCCGGCCCCTCGGCGACGCAGCTTCTTGCGTGGCTGGGCGCGGACGTCATCAAAGTCGAGATGCCGCGGCGCGGGGACATCACGCGCTCGCAGCTGCGCGACAAGTCCAACGTCGACAGCCTCTATTTCACGATGCTCAACGCCAACAAGAAGAGCGTCACCCTCAACATTAAGACTCCCCAGGGCCAGGAGGCGCTGAACCGTCTCATCGAGACGAGCGACGTCCTGGTGGAGAATTTCGGCCCCGGCGTGCTGGAGCGCCAGGGTTTCGGCTATGACGCCGTTCGCGCCCGCAACCCGCGCCTGATCTATGCGTCCATTCGCGGCTTCGCCGAAGCCTCGGGCATCGACGCCAAGGCCTATGAAACCATCGCCCAGGCCATGGGCGGTGCCATGAGCACCACCGGATGGCGCTCCGGCCCGCCGACCGCTTCGAGCGCGCAGGTGGGCGACACCGGCACCGGCATCCACTGCGTCGCCGGCATCCTCGCCGCCCTGTTCCAGCGCACCATGACGGGCGAGGGCCAGCGGGTGGATGTCGCCATGCAGGACTGCGTCATGAACCTGCTGCGGGTGAAGCTGCGCGATCAGCAGCGGCTGGAGGCGGGACCCCTCACCGAATATCCCGGCGCCCCCACCGGCGAGTGGGTGCCGCGCGCGGGCAATTGCTCCGGCGGCGGCCAGCCCGGCGCGGCCCTGCGCTGCGCCCCCGGCGGCGAGAACGACTATTGCTACGTCATCATCCAGCCCCAGGGCTGGGCGCCGCTGATGCGGCTCGTGGGCCGCAAGGACCTTATCGACGATCCCAAATTCGCGTCCCACGAGGCCCGCGCCCAGCGGCTCGACCAGTGTTTCGAGATCATCGAGCGGTGGACGGCACGGCGTACCAAGTTCGAGGTGATGGAGGCGCTCAACGCCATCGACGTGCCCTGCGGCCCGGTGCTCTCCACCGCCGACATCCTCCGCGACCGCGCGCTCTACGACCGCGGGTTCCTGGTGGAGGTGCCCCATCCCGAGCGCGGCACCTATGTGACTGTGGGCTCGCCCATCGCGCTGTCGCAGAGCGAGGTTCCGGTGGAGCGCGCGCCGCTGCTCGGAGAGCACACCGACGAGGTGCTCGCGAGCGTGGGCTTCACCGCTGAAGAGATCGCCGGCATGCGTGCCGCCGGTGCCGTCTGACGGGAGGGCGAACGCCAGCCGTCGAAAATCCGCTGCCTCACGAGGGACAAAAGAGGGTGGGGCGGTTCATCAGATAACACACAAAAAAGGTCTCAAGGGGTAGGAAGAGATGGTTGATACTGCAGTAAAAGCACCGGCGACGAATCGCTGGCTGCAATTGATCGCCGGCGTCGTCTGCATGGTGGCTGCCGCCAACATTCAATATTCATGGACGCTCTTCGTTCCGGAGATCGTCAGCACGCATGGCTGGACGCGCGCCTCCGTGCAGATCGCCTTCACCGTCTTCGTGGTGGTGCAGACGTGGCTGACGCCCATCGAGGGCTATTTCATCGACAAGTACGGCCCGCGGGTGATGGTGATGGTGGGCGGCCTGCTCACCGGCCTCAGCTGGGTGCTGAACTCCTATGCCACCTCGCTCACCGCCCTTTACGTGGCGGCTGCGGTCGGCGGCGTCGGTGTCGGCTGCGTCTACGCCACCTGCGTCAACGCCGCGCTGAAGTGGTTCCCCGATCGCCGCGGCCTCGCGGTGGGCCTCACCGCCGCCGGCTACGGCTCGGGCACGGTGCTGACCATCCTGCCCATCGCCGCCATGATCAAATCGAGCGGCTCAATTAGCATTAGCTATGCACGCAGGTCTAACACTCAGCATTCCCCCGGCTGCGGCGAGGACCGCGCGGGGTGAAGGAGCGCGCGGGAGGACGGCGAGGTGATACCACCGCAGGTAGCTGTCG